>JAPLEH010000019.1 GCA_026391455.1 Bacteroidota bacterium | reverse complement strand
GGGTAGGAATACAAACATTCACTCCCTCACTTTTTATAACATAGGGGGCTTGGAGTTGATAAAATCCTCAATTTGATACAAAATTGATTCAAAATCAAAGGGTCTCAATATTTCTAAAAAATTCCCCGGACAGCAATGACTTAAAACCTAAAACTTACAACCTAAAACTAAAACCCCGGCATTCAACGATGACCGGGGTTTTATATTCTTGTTCGGAATGCTTATCCTTTTGTTTTCGGCGTTACAGTCGTTTTGGGTTTTACCGTAGCAGGTTTTCTTTCACCACGCAGGGTAGAAGCTAATTTCAGCGCTTCGTATGCATTGATGATTCCGCCTGTTTTGCTGATCTCACCCAATTTTACTTCTTTATCAGTACCGGGGATATTTACATTTGTTACTGGTTTCTGCGATGATTTTTCGATCACCATTTTCACCTGTGCAGCACTGAGGTTGGGGAAATATTCCAGAATTAAAGCGGCCAGACCGGCTACTACCGGCGAAGCCATACTGGTACCCTGCAGATCGCGATAGGTATTGCCACCAGGAACGGTTGCATAGATCTTTACACCGGGCGCAAATACGTCCACTTCATTCTTTCCATAATTAGAGAAGCTGGCTGTTAACCCGCCCGCCTTGGGGTCGCCACTGGCACCTACGGTGATCCAGTTGTTGGGGCGGGGACCAGTCAGCATCTGCGGAGTGGGGTAGTTATATGAGCTGTCAAGATTTTTAGCATCATTGCCTGCAGCATGCACCATCAGTACGCCTTTGCTTTCTGCATAACGAACTGCTTCATCCACCCATTTCTTTTCGGGAGAAAAACTTTTACCAAAGCTCATATTGATCACCTGTGCACCATTGTCCACTGCATACCGGATAGCGAGCGCGATATCTTTATCATGCTCATCACCATCAGGTACGGCACGAAGACTCATGATCCGCACATTGTCGGCCACACCGTTGATGCCCACACCATTATTGCGCGAAGCGGCAATGATACCGGATACGTGTGTGCCATGGAGCGCAGATTTATTGCTCACCATTACATTGTTGTTTCCGTAAAATTTATCATTGAAATCGGTATAGTTGTCTTTTACGATCTCGTCTCTGTAGGGCCTTGGGGCTTTGGTAGCTGCTTCCGCTTTTTTCTCTTCACCATCCACATATTCCCCAAATCCTTCAAGGAATTCTTTATTGGTGGTTTCGAGGGCATCATTCTGCGACATGAGGCCATACAGATTGTTTTTTGCTTTTTTGGCATCACTCTCCACCGGAGTAAAATCACCCAGTTCTTTACCGGTGTATTTCTCTTTGCCCATAGCCTTACGCAGAATGCTGTCACTTTTCAGGCAATTGTTGTATGCCCTGCGCATGTACATCAATTCCATCGTACTGGTCTTACTGTCTTCACCGGCCACTTCTTTCTCGGAACGGGCCCACATTTCATACTCAAAGCGATCTTCTTTGGATAGGGAGGAGGGGTCTATCTGTTTCCCTTCATATTTCGATTTCAAATTATGGTATACACGGGCAGCTTCGTATGAATCCTGGTCTACATTATTTCCATCGCGACCACCCAGAAAATTCCAGCCATATATATCATCCACATAACCATTCTTATCATCATCGATACCATTGCCGGGAATTTCTTTGGTGTTTATCCAAAGTATGTTTTTCAGATCTTCATGCGTGGTATCAATACCAGAATCGATCACAGCCACGATAACAGGTTTGCTTTTCAGTTTTTTAGCCTTTACAAAATCATAAGCTTTGTCAACACTGATTCCATAATAACCGGAAGAGGCACGGTCAAGCATATGCCAGCCTTTAGGTACTTCATCCTTTTGAGCCATGAGGGCAGAGGATAATAAGCCTCCGATCATCAACAAAGAGGTCCTTTTCATTAAACGTATCATTTGTTTGTTTTTATACTACAAAATTGATGTATGGGTAAAAATACAGATTACCATTCATACATTTTACATATTTAAAAGCCCCGTAGAAGGGGCTTTTAGCATTTTTTTGACGGACGGTAAGCGTAATTAGTTGCTCAACTTCAGTTCCACCCGGCGGTTTTGTATTCGTTCTGCCGTAGTCTTTCCTTGATTGAGCGGGCGGGTGGGGCCAAAGCCCTCTGCACGCAGTCGGCTTTCATCCACACCTTTCTTCAGCAGGTAATTTTTTACGGAGAGCGCCCTGTCTTCTGACAACTTCATATTGAAGGCCAGGCCTCCATCAGCACTGGTATGCCCTTCTATGCCCAGTTGCAGGCCCGGATTAGTTTTTAAGAGTGCAGCCACATCATCCAGCACTTTCAACGAAGCCGGCAACAATATGGCTTTGCCGGATTGAAACTGGATCCGCTTAGCAGCATAATTCACCTTTTCGATTACTTCTTTTTCTACCGGGGGCGGCGGACATCCATTGTACATGGCTGTACCCTTTTCAGTCGGACATTTATCCACATCATCATTCACGCCATCCCCGTCGCCATCCGGAATCGGACAACCTTTGTATTTGGCGAGTCCCGGAATTTTAGGGCATTGGTCCTCTTCATCATTCACTCCGTCTTTATCTGTATCCGGTACGGGACAGCCTTCGAATCTGGCCACACCTGCTATATCCGGGCATTTGTCGTCATTGTCATTCAGGCCATCTTTGTCACGATCGGAAATGGGGCACCCATTATTCGATTTCGTACCACCCTGGTCGGGACATTTATCATCTTTATCCGCAATGCCATCTCCATCTTTATCCGGGCATCCATTGGTAAGCGCAGTACCAGCTTCATCGGGGCACTGGTCTTTATCATCCGGAATACCATCTTTATCCTTGTCCTTTGGTTTCTTTTCTATTTTTACTGTATTGCCCAGGAAAATACCAATGGTGCCACCTATTACCTGGTGTTTGAAAGACCCGGTATAACCAATAGGATGGTAAAAATCATTGAGCCCCCGGCTATAATTGGCGGTGATAAATACCCGGCCAATCTCAATGCCGGCCAAGCCGTTCACTCCATAATTCAACACTTCATATTGCCCTTCTTTTTTGCCCACAGGAAGATCGTCGTTCTCGCTGGCAGCAGATACGCCAGTGGTAGTGGTGGTTTGTGCTGTTTCTTTTCCATTAAAGAAGAAAGAACCATAGGGGCCACCTCCAATGATAAATTTGGCTTTTCTTCCAAACTTAAATACCAGGTTTAGTGGAATATCTATATAGTTCACATACTGTGTACTCTTTTTATTGATCACATTGCTTAAAGGCGGATTGTATGTACGGCTGAATTTTCTTCCTTTCATATGAAAGATTACACCGGGCTGAAAGGAAATTTTTGACTTGGCACTAAAGGGCAAATCAGCTACGAATCCTCCATGGATTCCGATCCTGCCGGAATAATAATTGCCGGTGGCTGTATCCCAGCCCGTGATATTATTTTCTTCGATGACGGTAGACTGGTGTCCGCCACCCACAAGGGCAATTCGTAACTGTGCATGGATACCGGCAGCAAATAGTACTGCCAAAAGAAACATGATTGATTTTTTCATGGGATTGAATTTGTTACTATCAGGTGTAAAAATTGCAAATTTTATTGGTATTTCAAAGCAATAGACCGTTCTGCCAGATAATTGGACAAAGCGGCCTATCGAACTTTGTTATACATCAAATCGGATTCCCTGTGCCAGTGGCAGGGAAGTACTGTAATTGATCGTGTTGGTTTGTCGGCGCATATAGGCTTTCCATGCATCTGATCCGCTCTCTCTGCCGCCTCCGGTTTCTTTTTCACCGCCAAATGCACCCCCGATCTCTGCACCGGATGTGCCAATATTCACATTAGCGATTCCACAATCGCTGCCTGCATGAGAAAGGAATTGCTCAGCTTCCCGTAGATTGAGTGTCATGATAGAAGAGGAGAGACCCTGTGGTACTTCATTTTGTATTGCAATGGCTTCAACGATTGTTTTATACTTTAATAAATAAAGGATCGGTGCAAAGGTCTCATGTTGTACAATGGCAAACCCGGGTTTTGCTTCCGCAATGCAGGGTTTTACATAACAACTGCTTTCATAACCTGGCCCGCTGAGTACCCCGCCTTCCACTATGAAATGTCCACCTTCGGCCTTGCATTTTTCAATCGAATCGAGGTACATATCCACTGCCGCAGTATCGATCAGGGGTCCCACATGGTTCTGCTGATCGAGCGGGTTGCCGATGCGCAACTGGCCATAGGCTGCCATCAGTTTCGACTTCACGGTGTCGTATACATCTTCGTGAATGATCAGTCTCCGGGTGGTAGTGCAGCGTTGACCGGCTGTACCCACGGCACCAAATAATGATCCGAGTATGGCAATATCGAGATCGGCATCTTTGGAAATAATAATGGCATTGTTACCTCCGAGTTCCAGTAAGGCACGGCCTAAACGGGCTCCCACAGTAGCTCCAACGGCTTTCCCCATTCGGGTAGAACCTGTTGCCGAAACCAAAGGAATGCGTGAGTCGGCAGCCATCCATTCACCTACTTCACGACCTCCCACAATTAATCCGCACACCCCTTCGGGAACATTGTTCTTTTTGAATACCTCCGCTACAATATGCTGACAGGCCACTGCACAGAGTGGCGTTTTTTCGGAAGGCTTCCACACGCATACATTCCCACATACCCAGGCCAGCATACTATTCCAGCTCCATACAGCCACGGGAAAATTGAATGCGGATATGATACCCACAATGCCCAGTGGGTGATATTGTTCATACATCCGGTGCCCCGGCCTTTCACTATGCATCGTAAACCCGTGCAACTGGCGGGATAACCCTACCGCAAAATCACAGATATCGATCATCTCCTGAACCTCACCCAATCCTTCCTGCAGGCTCTTACCCATTTCATAGGAAACGAGTTGACCTAACGGTTCTTTATAAGCACGCAAAGCGTCTCCGATCTGTCTTACGATCTCACCACGTTTGGGTGCTGGCATCATGCGCCAGGTAGGAAAGGCTTCTTCTGCTTTTTTCACAACAGTTTCATAACCGGCTTTGTCTGCGGCCGTTACCGAGGCAGTTTTCTTTCCATCTACCGGAGAAAAAGAATCAATTGGCGCACCGGTGGAGTCTATCCAGTTTACTCCGGTGCTGATTCCTTTATTGAGGCTGTCTATTTTCAGGGTCTTAAGGAATTCCATATGGCGTATTTTTTGCGCTGCAAAGGTACGATTTAGTTAAGAGTGAAAAGTTGTTAGTTTTAAGTTGTAGGTTTTAGGTAGTAGGTTGTAGGTTTTAAGTTTTAGGTTATAAGTTTAGGGTATTGATAATACATTAATAGAATAAGCGGGCCGAAAAATCGGCTACCCTACATCGTACACCGTACACCGTACATCGTACATCGTACACAGTACATCATACACCGTACATCGTACACCGTACATCATACACCGTACATCAGCCACCTTACAACTTAATATCAAATCCACCCGACAACCATCTTCCCGGCATCTGGCTGCCCAGCAGGTCACTGTATGTTTTATTGAATAGGTTATCAGCCTGAATAAAAATGCGGCCAAATTTCCCGGGCAGGCGATAACCCAATTTCAAATTCATTACATAATACGAAGGGGTGATGCTTGCCTTGATGGCGGTTGCCGATTGCGTATTCCTGTTTTTGTATAAACCATTTACAGATACAGAAAATTGTTGCCAGTTGTATACAGCAGAAAAATTAAGCAGGTGATTGGCATGTGTGGAAATATAGAAGGAAGGGATGCTGTCCTTATTCGTTGAATGCAGCCAGGTATATCCCATCATCAGAAAAATATCTGACCGCTTATTCAGTTTCTTCGAATACACCAAATCCAGCTCCAGCCCGCTGGTCTTTACTTTCTCTACATTTTTTGCCAGGGCATAACTGCCGGCAGGGCTGAGATTCACCTGTCGGGGCATATTTGCATAAGGGGTGGGGGCCCAGTCAATAAGCCCAGTATGCGTGCGGTAAAAAACAGTACTGCTGATCTTCAGCGAAGGACTCAGGATATAATCAGACCCGATCTCCGCATTCCATGCTTCTTCTGCCTGCAGATCAGGATTTCCGATACGTCCGCTACTGACCAGTATTTTATTATAATTGTTATACCGTTCGGTAAAATCTGCATCCCGTACAGAGCGACCAACAGATGCACGAAAATTCCAGCGGGATGGTGACCAGGCAATATTCAATTGCGGCACCAGGATCAGGCCATAGCTTTCATCCCAATCCAGCCGGAGGCTTTCGTTCAGATACCACCTGTCACCCAGCCGTTGTCTTAGTATAGCGAAGAGGGCACCGTGCCAAAGTTGATGATCGCCTCTGTCATTGGAGCTGATCTCCTTCCGTTGTACCTGCACACCGGTGGTCATACTCATTTGCTTTGACAGGGTGGCGGTATAATTGACTTGTGTTAGTAAAAAATTTGTTTTATTATCATTGGGTGCTGATGAAGGGCGAAACCAATACTGGTCCCTTAATTTTTTCCAGGCGGCATCAGCAGTCAGCAGTCCCTTTTTTGTTTTTTTGGAAATGTTCAATTGCGTCCACCAACTGTTTACTTCTTCCTTTGCTGTATCACTGACAAATGTGGTGTAATAGTTCTGCGCATTGAAGCGGCGGCTATCTGCTGCTGTACGGATGCTCAGACGCCAGTCTTTTTTGAATTGTTGCGAAAACGCAAGGCCGCCACTGGTAAGATGAAAAAAACTGCGTGTGCCACGCAGTGGTTGCCCGTCGGCATTATTGGAAATGAACCCCGCACTGAACTGCGATTGATTACCGGAATATCGGTAATGGGCATTGCCATTGAACATGCCGTATTCGCCGGCAGCAACACCTCCGATAAAGGAATGTTTTTGATCTTGTTTTGCGGCCGCAAATGTTTTGGTTACAATATTGATGACACCACCCACGGCTTCTGAACCATAAATTGCTGAAGCAGCACCTTTCAGCACTTCCACCCGCTCTATTTCGCCAGGCTGAATGGGAATATAGCTGCTGAAATGCCCCGTAAGCGGGTCATTGAGTTTAACGCCATCTACAATCACCAGTACCTGCTGAAAAGTACCACCCCGGATATTGATATCACTTTGTGAACCCTGCGGGCCGCGTTGTTGTATTTCCACTCCGGGCAGGTAACGCAGGAGATCATCTAATGAATGCACGGCGAGTTTTTGAAATTGCTCGCCTTTGATGACGGTGATATTTCTTCCTGTTTCTTTTTGCTGTTGTATCAGCAAGCTGGAGGTGATGGTCACATTGCCCAATTCAACGGGATTATCCTGTGCCTTTATTTGAATCGATAAAACTATTATGATAAACGGTAATACGCTCCGTCGCCAATTCATTGTGTTGTTTTTTTTGCTGGGCGCAAAAATAGTAGAGTGGCACTGCCGCAGCTAAAAAAGATACTGATTATGACAATGCAATTACAATTCTTCAATACTGCTCTGTTGCATTGGGGAAATCTTTTGCCTTTACATCTTTTATATATTGTTGTACGGCTGCGGACGCCTGTTCATGAATATTGAGGTATTGTCTTAAAAAACGGGGCTTGAATTCTGTATTAATGCCCAGCATATCATGCATTACAAGTACCTGTCCGTCGCAATCGGGTCCGGCACCAATGCCAATGGTGGGTATACTGATACTTTGTGAAACTTCTTTTGCCAATGCAGCAGGTATTTTCTCCAGTACGATGGCAAAACATCCGGCTTCTTCCAGCATACGGGCGTCGCGCCTCAGTTTATTGGCTTCTTCTTCTTCACGGGCTCTTACCGTATAGGTGCCGAATTTATAAATGGATTGCGGTGTAAGCCCGAGATGGCCCATTACCGGAATACCGGCTGATACGATCTTGCGGATACTTTCAATCACTTCTTCACCACCTTCCAGTTTGATGGTATGACCACCTGTTTCTTTCATAATGCGGATCGCCGATGCAAGGGCAATATCCGAGTTGGATTGATAAGAGCCAAAGGGAAGGTCCACCACGACCAGGCAGCGATTGACGCCCCTGATCACCGAAGATGCATGGTAGATCATCTGATCGAGGGTGATGGGAAGCGTGGTTTCGTGGCCGGCCATTACGTTGGAAGCAGAATCACCAACCAGTATCACATCAATACCCGCTCCGTCAATAATTCCCGCAAAGGAAAAATCATAGGCGGTAAGCATGGTGATCTTTTCGCCTGCCTCTTTCATCTTGTGCAGGGTATTCGTTGTTACTTTTTTGATCTCTTTATTTACTGACATAAAGTAGGTTTATGATAAAGGAACTGCTTCCGGTTAGCACTTATGAAATTAAGGATTGTTGCAGAGATCAACACGGTATTTTTCGGGAGCGGAAAAACGATACTGGCTTTTATACTTCGACCTCTTTCAGTTTTACTTCTTCGTACAATGTATGAATCAACCCGTCGGCCAGTCCGATCTTGGGTACAAATATTTCCTGTGCATCGGCCCAGCGCATTACATTGATATAGATAAGCAGGGCGGGTACGATCACATCGGCCCGGTCTTCGCGGAGTTTATGTAAGGTGATCCGTTGTGATACTGACAGGTTGCTGAATTCTTTGTAATAATCCCGCAAAAGGTCCAACGAAAGAGGCTTACCTTCTTTTCTTTTGGAGATAGAGAAGATCTTATTGATATTTCCGCCCGAACCGATGGCCGTTACGTGATGATAGCCTTTGGTCTTGGTGCGAATAAATTCTTTCATTTCATCCCAGGCTGCTTCATCCACCTGGTTTTTAAGCATGCGGATGGTACCGATATTGAATGATTTTTTGAAGACCAGTTTGCCGTCACTGAAAAAAGTAAGCTCTGTACTGCCTCCTCCCACATCAATATAGAGATAGGATTCGTCGCGGCTCATATTATCGGCAATATGATTTTCATAGATCAGCGATGCTTCCTGATCGCCGCTGATTATTTCGATGGTGATACCGGTTTCGGCTTTTACTTTTTTAATGATCTCCTGCGCATTCGATGCATCGCGCATGGCAGATGTGGCACAGGCTTTCAGATGTTTCACTTCGTATACATCCAATAATAATTTGTACGACTTTATCGTTTTTACGATCTTCTCCACTTTTCCTTCCGATATCATCCCTTTATCAAATACATCGAATCCAAGGCGGAGCGGAACCCTTACAAGAACGGTTTTAATGAATTCAGGGGCTGCGGGCGGGCCGGATATCACATCGGTGATGAGTAATCTTGCTGCGTTACTTCCAATATCAATTGCTGCCAGTCTCACGGGTTGTCTGTGTTTTTTTATAGAGATAATTATATGTTTCCAATTGGGAACGTATCTTCTTTTTGGTAGTTCGCACATACTCATTGCTGAGCTCATTATCCAGCCAACGTGCCTTCACATTATCCTCGAGTTGTATCTGCAAAATCTCTTTCAGCTCATGTGCCAGTTCTTCATGCAAAACGGGACAAGTGGCTTCCACACGATGTTCCAGATTACGAACCATCCAGTCGGCCGAAGATATATAAACTTTTTCTTTACCCCGGTTATGAAATACCCACACACGTGCATGCTCCAGATAAGCATCCACGATGCTGATGGCATGTACTGGTTTCTCAAATTTTTTACTTTCCGAAAGCATGCAATAAATACCTCGTATGATCAGTTTGATCTGTACCCCGGCCCGGGCAGCTTCGTAGAGTTTCATAATGAGTTCCTCATCGGAAAGCGAATTCATCTTGAGTGTAATGGCGGCCGGTTTTTTCTTGCGGGCCTGCTTGATCTCCTCTTCGATAAGGCGCAGCATTTCACTTTTCACATAGCCGGGGCTGGGCAACACATATTTACAATCCTTCAGGAAATTGATGCCGGATTTGGGTTGTTCGAGATAACTAAATATCCTGTTTACATCTGCCATGATTTTGGGGCTGGAGGTAAGCAGGCAATGGTCTGCATAGATCTTTGCGGTACGTTCATTCAGGTTGCCGGTGCTTACGAAGCCATATAGCAGAAAATTATTGTCTTTGGTGCGTTTCCTGATCACACAGATCTTGGAATGGACTTTCATATTGGGAATGCCCACCAATACTTTTGCTCCTTCTTCTTCCAATCGTTCTTTCCATTCGAGGTTGGCTTCTTCTTCAAACCGGGCACGCAGTTCCATCATCACGATCACTTCTTTGCCATTCCGTACGGCATTAATGAGCGCATTGATGATCTTGGATTGCGGGGCCAGCCGGTAGCAGGTGATCTTAATGGTGGTCACATCCGGATCGAATGCCGCTTCCCGGAGCAGGTCAATTAAGGGACGAAAAGAATGATAGGGGAAATGTAACATCACATCCCGTTCCAATATTACATCCGTTACCCGGCGAACAGTAAAAAGGGGATGGTCAAATGGTTTCTTGCGTTGTCTTTTTTCTTTGAAAACCTGCTCAGGAAAATCCATGAAATGCCGGAAATTATGTATCCGCCCTCCGGGTATCAGGTTGTCCCTCTTGCTGAGATTGAGGCGGCGCACCAGGTATTCGAGCAGCCCCGAATCCATTTCACGGTCATATACAAAACGAACGGGCTTCCCCTTACGCCGGTTTTTCAAGCCTTTTTCAATCTTTTGAATGATGGTAGTGGATATGTCTTCGTCTATATCCATTTCTGCATCCCGGGTTACTTTAAAAATATGTGACTGGTATTGGTCATACCCGAAATAGGAAAATATTTCCGGCAGATTGAACCGGATGATATCCTCCAGTAATATGATATGGTGTTCCTCGGGATTAGGGGAGGGGAGAATAGTAAATCGGCCCAGGGTACGGCTGGGAATTTCGATGAGTGCATATTTCTTTTTCAGCGCGCTTTCTTTTTTCCACATCACTACGGCGAGGTAAATGGATTTGTCGCGCAGGTTGGGAAACAAGGGTATGTTTTCAATCATGAGCGGAATAACTTCCGAACTCACTTCCTCTTCAAAATAATTACTGATAAACTGCTGTTGTTCGGCATTCAGTTCTTTTTCGGTACGGAGAAATATCTTTTGCTCATTCATCCGTAGCTGCACTTCTTCCCAGATCCGGTTGAATTCACCCTGCTGGTTCAGCACCGTCATTTGTATTTCATCAATGATCTGCTGGGGTTCATTTTCCAGGTGCATATTGGCTTTGCTGCCAAACTGTATCATCCGTTTCAGGGTGGCTACCCGTACCCGGAAAAACTCATCGAGGTTATTGGAAAAAATTCCCAGAAAACGAATCCGTTCACGCAGCGGAACAGAAGGGTCTGCGGCTTCTTGTAATACACGGGCATTGAATGAAAGCCAGCTTATATCCCGGGCTATTGTTTTTCTTTTTGGATGGGCCATAATGGGTGAATGGTCAAAGGTGAATAGTCAATTGTGAATAGTTAATGGCCACCAGATAGTTATCGGGCGGTTAACTTGCTTTCCCGCCGGCAGGTAATCAAATGCCGACAGTACTATTCATAAAAATAATAAACAACGGGGAAGGGAGATATTAATTTTCCTGATTTATTGCTTTCGTATGGCTTCGATGATCCCGGTGGTGGAGATACCTTCCAGCAGTTGATTAATGACAACCCGGCCACCGTTGGCGATCAATTCGTTGGCGCCGGCAATTTGTTCGGGTGTATAATCTCCGCCCTTTACGATCACATCGGGCAGTATGGATTTGATAAGATCAAGCGGGGTGTCTTCTTCAAAAAGCACAACAGCATCCACCATTACCAGGGAGGCCAGTACCAGCGCACGGGATTGCTGATTATTGACCGGGCGCGTTTCGCCTTTCAATCTCTTTACAGACGAATCAGCATTTAGCCCTACCACCAGATAGTCGCCTTCCCGGGCCGCTTGTGAAAGGGAAAAGATATGCCCCTCATGCAATATATCGAATACACCATTGGTAAACGTGATGGTCTTGCCTTTGGCCCTCCATTGAGCGGCCTGTTGCACGATGGCTTCGCGGGTGTAAATCCGTTGCGGGATGAGGTCAGGCCTTTTCATGCTGAATTCGTTTTTTATTATAATGAGGTATGGCCGCAAAACTAATGATACCACCGATAATGATCACCGCCGTTTGAGCCAGCCATAATATCCAGCCAAATGCCAGTGCGATCACTTCCCGCAATCCATACATCTTCATAGTCTCCTGAATCAGGTAGGCATAGGCTCCGATACCGCCGGGGGAGGCGATCATACCGATACTGCCTGCAGATAATACAGTAAAAGCTTCCCGGATACCATAATGTTGGGTATCCCGCAGCGCGAGAAATCCGATATAACCTCCGAATAGATAGATCGACCACAGGATCAGTGTATATAAAAGAAAGAGACCTCTTTTTTTCAATTGCCTGACTGAACTGATGCCCATCACGATCCGCTGTCCGATCATCTTCACAAGATTCTTTACATCACTGAATGTTTTCTTCTTAATGATCACCCAGGCGAACAGCGTGATGACGAGGGCCGCCAGTATGAGCAATCCGATGAGTTTGCCGGATACGCCACTTTCTCCCTGCTCCTGTTTGGTATGAAACAAGGCATCCATCATTTCAGAATAGAGATGTGGTTGTATCAGCAGGGTTACGCCAAATACCACCAACAGGGTAATGGCATCAATAATACGTTCGATAATGATCGTACCAATGAGTTTATCAGCAGGAATTTTTTCATACCGGGCCAGAACAGTGCATTTCAACACTTCTCCCAGCCGGGGAAAGGCCTGATTGGTAAGATAGCCGATCATCACGGCAAAAAAAGCATTAAGGGTGGCCGGTTTATAGCCCATGGGTTCCATGAGCAATTTCCACCGGAGAGCGCGTACCAGGTGACCGGCAAACAGCATAATGAACACCGGTATGATCAGCCAGTGCCGCGCATTTCGTAATGCATCTTTGATCTGTGCTGTTTTTTCTTTATCCAGGTTTTTCAGGGAAAGCCAGGCCAGGAATATGCCGAACCCGAGGAAGAAAAGGTATTGTAATATGGTGCGTAGTCGTTTATTCATGGGATTGCCGGAATCATGTATTCGTACAGGTAAAGGATCTAATCACGGGCCAATATACTTAATCTGTATTGTTTTGTGTAAGTACCATATTATCGATCAGGCGGATATCACCCATGAATGCGGCTACCAGTGCCACGAGGGATTGTGTTCCGTTCCAATTCGTAACGGGCTCCAGGGTTCTGGCATCCGTTATTTCCAGGTAGTCGGTTCGGAAACCCGCTGCTTCCAGCACCCGTTGTCCTTCGTTGAGTAATGCTGATAAGTCGCCGGTATGAAGTTGTTGTTTGATGGCAGTAAGCACCTGGCTGATGGTCACTGCTTTTTTTCGCTGGTCTTCATTCAGGCGCATATTGCGACTGCTCATCGCAAGGCCGTCGGTCTCGCGCAGAGTGGGGCAGACCATTACGCTTATACTACCCTCTTTTCCCATCAGGGTCACCAGTTTACGGATCACCATACATTGCTGGTAATCTTTTTGACCCAGATAAATACTGGCGGGTTGTACAATTTCCAGCAGGCGGTGTACCACCCGGCACACCCCCTGAAAATGCCCGGGACGGAAGGCCCCTTCCAACCGGGTTTCGAGAAAACCCAATTCGTACTGCCGGGTTGCCTGCAGGCCATCGGGGTACATTTCCGGTACGGAGGGAAGAAACAATACATGGGTGCCGGCTTCTTCCAGCATAGCAATATCCTTTTCAATAGTAATGGGGTATTTTTCAAAATCCCGGGGATCGTTGAATTGGGTGGGATTTACAAAAACGCTGCAAACGGTAATGTCATTCTCCCTTTGCGAATAGCCGATCAGGGAAAGATGGCCGGTATGCAAGGCGCCCATGGTAGGTACGAATCCGATTGACTTTTGTTTTTTTCGTTGAAAGTCAAGCCATTTATGAAGCTCAGTTGCTTTTTTAAATAAGATCATTGGGTTGATTCATTGTGACTGTATTCGTTGTACCTGTCCTAATTCGGCCTAAATTAACTAACTTTGCACGCCTTCCGCAAATTGGACGGGGAAGGATACATCCAAATTGGGTGTAAATTAAACGGGAAGCTCATGTCTGCAAAAAAAAGAATTTTATTTATCGCTAATGAAATGTCACCCTACCTGGAGCTGACAGAATTTTCAGAAACGGTAAACAAGCTGGCCATCAAAGCAAATGACAACAACCTGGAGGTACGTTGCATCATGCCAAGGTTTGGCACGATCAACGAACGCCGTCACCGGTTGCACGAAGTGGTTCGGCTTTCCGGTATCAATGTTACAGTCGATAATGATGATATGCCACTCCAGATCAAAGTAGCCTCTCTGCCCAGTGCAAGGTTGCAGGTATACTTCCTGGACAATGAAGAGCTTTTCAAGCGCAAATTCGTTTTTCATGATGAGCATGACAAATGGTTTGATGATAATGACCTCCGTACTGTATTCTTCTGTAAAGGGGCTCTTGAAACGGTAAAGAAATTTGGCTGGCCTCCGGATATTATTCATTGCAGTGGCTGGATGACCGGGTTGATACCGGCATACCTCAAGACCATATATAAAAAGGAACCCGTCTTCGCACACAGCAAGATTGTATTCACTATTGGTGCAAATACATTTAAAGAAAAGATGGGAAGTGACTTTATCAAAAAGGCACTCATACATGCTTCATTGAAAGAAAAAGATCTCGAAGCCTATAAAGAAGGAACCAATACGGCCATGTTCAGGGGAGGGGCCAGTTATGCCGATGCAATTAGTTTTGGTGCTGAAAATGTGGAGAAGAAATTAGTGGAGGAATTCTCTAAAGTACGGGGAAAGAAGACATTACCGTATAATGAGGAAGGAGATTTAACAGACTATTTACAACTGTATAACGACCTTGCAGGCAAATAATTTGACCCAACCTTTATTCCTTATCTTTCGTACATGCAGATGTAAAAAGAAGGAAAATTGACTAACCTGAATTTAAATCTACTTTGTGACTAACAGAAAAAGCGTTTTATCGGTGGTGGCCGTCATTGTAACACTGGCCATCCTTTTCTCAGCCTGCAGAAAAATAAATGAAGCCACTACCGTTGGTGGTGATCTGATCCCCCCGGTTGACAATATTAATACATTCGATACACTGGTGGATGTGACTGGATTCAATGACACATTCTCTTTTGTAAACGACTCACAATACCTGGCCCGCGGCGAAGAGTATTTTCTGGGACTGATCAACAACGACCCCTTTTTCGGAAAGACAGATGCGCGGATGTTCCTCGAGTTTAAACCCTTTGCATATGGGGTTTATCCATTTGCCCGTCCCGATAGTGTGAAAATAGATTCGATTGTGTTGGTACTCGACCATCTCGAAAATTATGGCGATACACTTACGCCACAACTGATCAATGTGTACGAGATCAACAACGGCAGCAGTTTCAGGTTCGATTCGGCCTATCTTATTCGCAAAGAAAATGTTACTTATAATACTGCATTTCCCCTGAGCAAACCCGGTCAATTCTTCATTCCAAAGAATTTGAAGGATACATCCAAAGCATTCCGGGATACCACTACACATCAGTTGAGAATAAAGTTGGATACCAATTTTGCCCGTCGCCTTTTCAACTATGATACGAGTAATGCTTACAAGTCAGACTCCATTTTCAGGGAACGCTTCCGTGGTTTTGCCATACGTTCGGAAAGCAGTGGTAATGCTATCATGGGATTTGATCCAGGCGGAGCATCTAAATTGGCCATTTATTACCGTTATCCTAAGCGTAACAGCGCCGGTGCCATGGACACTACCGTTAACTATTTCTTTTTTACCACTCTGTCAGCATCAGCCAACTACATAAAACGGGATTATGCGGGGTCGCCGCTGGAGGCGTCAGTTGGCGGAACCACACCCGATCCATTTCTTTATATCCAGACTTCACCCGGCTCTTTTGCTACATTGAAAATACCGGGACTTTCGACTATGAGCAACCGTGTGGTGCATCGTGCTGAACTGATCGTGGAGCAGCAATACGACGTCTCGGATAGCCTGTTCCGTGTACCGAATATTTTGTACCTGGATGCTTTTGACCCTTCCATTACATCGGGCAAGAAGTACAGGGCTATACCTTATGATATTCCATTCAGTTTCGGGCAACCTAATTTTACCAGCCCTATTTTTGGTTTGGCATCACAAGTGATCTCCGATGGAGCAGGAAATCGGGTGAATACATGGAAATTCAATATCACCCGGTATGTGCAGCATGTGTTTACGAAAACCCAGACCGCGTATGATCTGAGGTTGTATGCGCCTTTCACCGTATCGAATAAATACGGAACGCCACCGACCGCCTCTGACCCGAACACCAATTTCAACCTGAATCCTGCTATCGCAAAGGGAAGAGTGAGGCTGATTGGCAATAACGGGCCCGGTGATACCAATCCCCGGAGGATGCGTTTGCGGATTATCTACTCCAAACTGTAAAATAGTTATCAAGATATGTTTAAAAGTCTCCCGAAATCGACGGGAGACTTTGTTCATATATACGGCCAGTCTTATCTTTGCGACCGCTTACGCCGGGCTGCGGCGAATACATTTAAACTTTTTATTCATGCCTTATTTATTTACATCTGAATCTGTAAGTGAAGGACATCCTGATAAAGTAGCTGACCAGATATCCGATGCACTTATCGACAATTTTCTTGCGTTTGACGCCCAATCCAAAGTAGCCTGCGAAACCCTGGTAACAACCGGACAGGTGGTATTGGCTGGTGAAGTAAAATCCAAAGCCTATCTGGATGTGCAGGAAATTGCACGTGGTGTGATCCGCAAGATCGGATACACCAAAAGTGAATACATGTTTGAAGCCAGCAGTTGCGGTGTATTATCCGCTATTCATGAGCAATCTTCTGATATCAATCAGGGTGTTGACCGTAAGAAAAAAGAAGAGCAAGGTGCCGGCGACCAGGGTATGATGTTTGGCTATGCCACCAACGAAACAGAGCATTATATGCCCCTGGCCCTCGATCTGGCTCATAATCTGCTGATCGAACTGGCAACCATCCGCCGCGAGAAAAACACTAAAATGCCTTACCTGCGCCCCGATGCAAAGAGCCAGGTTACACTGGAATATGATGATAACAACCAGCCTGTTCGTATCGATGCGATCGTGATCTCCACCCAGCATGATGATTTTGATACCGAAAACAAAATGCTGGCCCGTATCAAAAATGATGTGATCAACATTCTTATCCCGAGAATGAAGACCAAGTATAAGAAGTACGCAAAACTCTTCAACAACGATATCAAATACCATATCAACCCCACTGGTAAATTTGTGATCGGCGGACCACACGGTGATACCGGCCTTACGGGTCGTAAGATCATTGTTGATACCTATGGTGGAAAAGGTGCTCACGGCGGTGGTGCCTTCAGCGGTAAAGATCCTTCCAAAGTAGACCGTTCTGCTGCCTATGCCACCCGTCATATTGCCAAAAACCTGGTAGCTGCCGGCCTTTGTAAAGAGGTACTGGTACAGGTATCTTACGCCATTGGTGTGGCCCAACCCACCAGCATCAATGTAAATACCTATGGTACGGCCAATGTAAGCCTGACCGATGGTGAGATCAGCAAGATCGTGGAATCCATCTTCGATATGCGCCCTTACTTTATCGAGCAGCGCCTGAAACTCCGTAATCCCATATACAGCGAAACCGCTGCTTACGGACATATGGGCCGCGTACCCCAGATCGTAGAGAAGACCTTTACTTCTCCCGATGGCAAATCAGTTACACGCAAAGTGGAATTGTTTACCTGGGAAAAACTGGATTATGTAAGCAAAGTGAAAAAAGCATTCGGCTTAAAATAATAGTTTTCATACCCGGCAACGGGAAAGCAAAATCCTGTAAGAACAACACTCTTACAGGATTTTTTTTCTCCGGCGATCTATTAACCAATACATTTGAATCGTGAAACCATTCCGACATCAGCAACGCCCGAAAAAGAATACACTTGTTACCGGCAGAGAAGCTGTGAAAACAGCTTTACATTCCGGCCAGGCACTGGACAGGATATACCTGGACACCCGTGCCAATGGGCCCGATATCAATGATATTAAAAAGCTCGCTTCGCAAATGGGGGTGCCGGTAAACTATGTGCCTACTGCCAAACTGGATAGTTTCCATATTACCGGCCATGAAGGTTGTGTGGCCCAGATCGCCAAAGTGCAATACCAGAATCTGCAGGATGTGATCTCCTGGGTTACGGAAAACGGGGAAGTACCTTTGCTGCTGATCCTCGACGGCATCACTGATATCCGGAATATCGGCGGGATTGCCCGTACAGCATATTGCACAGGGGTGCATGCCATCATCATACCTGACAAAGGAGTCGGTGCGTTAAATGAAGATGCTATACTTACGTCTGCAGGTGCGCTGGAGAAAATACCGGTTTGCCGGGTCAATAGTCTGATGAAAGCGGTAGATGAATTACACCTGAATGGTATAAGGGTTTTTGCCAGCGAAATGACCGCAGAAACGAATATCAATCAAGCCGACTTCACATTGCCAACTGCCATTGTAATGGGAGGAGAAGAAAAAGGAATTTATCCGGCACTGATGAAGATCTGCGATGAAAAAATAAGAATCCCCATGAAGGGTGATTTTGAAAGCCTCAATGTATCGGTGGCCACCGGAATGATACTCTATGAGGTAATGCGGCAAAGGGGTTAATAAAACATAATACCGTTTCGGTTGTCGCGGATATTATTCCTTTTTCCGTTGATCGGAAAAATCGCCTTACTTTTTTTGGGTGTAAACAAACCGATCAGTCCCCCGATAGTCCCCAATACAGTGGCTATTATCATTGATGCGCCAAAATTTTTGGTGGCAAAGATCCGATCCAGAAAATCGCAATTGCCATCGGGATCATTGCAATCGCCATTCAGGCCCAGGCCGAATCCGATAATGCTGCCCACTAAAAAGCCGGAGATGATACCACCTCCGGTAGTAATGACCTTCCGGTAACGCTTTCTGATCTCTGTGATTTCTTCCGCAGGTATCGTTTGCCGGTTCATAAAGTTGCCCCTAATAAAATCATTCCGGCTGATTACAGTAACGCTACTGTCGGTCACCTGAACAATATAGCCGTCCAGTATTTTACCATTTAATAATGTAATATGGCTGGTATTCTTCCGGTGGGGAATTGAATCCGGGAGCGCCGATGCAAAACCGGAAAGTGAAACAAATAGCAGAAAAATGAACAGGGAAGCAGCTTTATTTTTCATGTACATATCATCTGGTGGTGTTTGGCCGATCGGTCTATGACAACCATCACCTTTAAAACGTTGCAGCAGATTTCCAAATGCAGGGGCCGGCTAAATGCCCCAGTTCAGCAATGGAAGTCCTCTTTTCCCGCTTTTGTTCCACAATCCGATCTGGATACCTTTCAGTTTTTCACATTTATTGAATAAGGAGATCTGGATACCCGTTCCTTTTTTGGCATTGTTCCGGAAGCCGGATATACAAATACCCTTGAAAGAATGGCAACGGGTAAACAGCCCGCTTACTGAAATGCCATTGAGCTGGGCGGCGCTGGTAAATCCAAAAGTCATATTGATCCCGTTTACGGATACAGCAAATTCACCGCCCATACTCGCACTGATGCCGTTGATGACCGTAAGTGCGGTATCTACTTCCATAAATCCCGGTGTTTTATTTTTCTTCGAGCTTAATTCTTCATGCAGCACGTAGGGCAATGCCATAAAGCCAAGGAAGCCCAAACTGGCATTTACGCCATTGATCGTAAGGCTGTCATCTGCCACATTCATCGCCTGAAACCCTGCCGCAATACCATTGATCTGGTTGGCCACATTGGGCGTAAACCAGATCACATTCTTTTTCTTAAATGGCCGTTTTTGTGTATTTGTCGGCTGCGCGAAACCCGGGGCGAAAAAGAGGGTGAGCATCACCGTTAGTAACAAAAATTTTTCAATTTGTTTTTGCATAATGTTCGATTGAGGTACAAACATATACGGTCCCGGATGTCTTGCATAACGGATAACGGTACACACATTTACATCAACTATGGTATTTTCATAACCTTGATTAGCATTGAATAAATCAGCAGCAGAAATGTCAAATCCACCTTCTTTTACAGGTGAACATGGCAAAAAACCGTAAAATAATCTCAGTGTTTTACGGATTTTCCGTAATTTTCTTTTGTTATGCAAACATCCGAAGACCAGCAGCGCCTGTTCGGTTATCTCAAGAACCATTTGCCAGCCCATTTATCGCTGGCCGATGAGTTGTGTCAATTACTGAATATCAGTGCCGACAGTGCTTACCGCCGTATCCGGGGAGAAAAACCGGTGACGTTGTTTGAGCTTAAAAAAATATGCGATCATTTTCAGGTATCACTTGATCAGGTATTACAATTGGAAAGCGATACAGTGGTATTCCGTGCATCTGATCTGCATAAAAACAGCTTCCCCTTTAAAGAGATCATTGAAAATCTCTATGAGCAGGTTCGCTGGTTCAATAGCTTTAAGGAAAAGCATATTCTCTATCTCTGTAAGGATATGCCTATCTGGCATTTCTTTCATTTTCCGGAACTGGCCGCGTTTAAGACTTTTTTCTGGGCCAAAACCATTCACAATGATCCTGCTTTTTCCAGCCGCAACTTTTCCCTGAAAGAATTTGATGCAGCCGCTTATTTTCAAACGGGTCAGCAACTCATTCGTGAGTATAATGAAGTATCGTCTGTGGAGATATGGAACCAGGAGAGTATCAACAGCACGGTAAGCCAATTGGGATTTTATAAAGAGGCCGGCATCTTCAGTGATAAAAAGGAAATGGGGTTGGTGATCGACTCCTTTATTCAAACACTGGAACACCTGCAACTACAGGCTGAAAAGGGCCAAAAATTTATGCACGGAGATAACGATCTTTTATATAAAGCACCGGTACAATTTTATATCAATGAAGTGGTGATCGGAAGTAATACCATTCTTACCCGGCTGGATGGGCAGACCGTATCCTTTATTCCTTATAATGTTTTCAGTTTTCTGTCTACCCGGGACCAATTGTTTGGTGACAGCATCGAGAAAAGTATTGGTATCATTCAGAGCCGGTCTACGCTGATCAGTAAAACAGGGGAGAAGGAACGGAATAAATTCTTTCATACCATGAAAGACCGGGTACACGCTTTACGTGGCTGATCCGCCCGGACTTTGTAATTTTACATACATGAATAATGCAAGTATCCGTTTAATTGAATGTCCCCGTGATGCCATGCAGGGCTGGAAGCGGTTTATTCCTACCGAAAAGAAGATCGCTTATATTAATACACTTTTGAAAGTGGGTTTTGATACCATAGATTTCGGAAGTTTTGTATCGCCCAAAGCCATACCCCAGATGGCCGATACCCATGACGTGATCCGGCAACTGGATTTAGAGGGTACGAACACAAAGCTGCTCGCCATAATCGCCAATACCCGGGGTGCGGAAGATGCCGTGTTGTATGACACGATCAGTTACCTGGGCTTCCCATTTTCGGTATCGCCCACTTTTCAGATGCGGAATACCAATGCCACGATCGAAGCCTCCTTGGTGAGAGTGGAAGAAATTCAAAATCTCTGTATTAAAAATGGTAAGCAACTCGTGGTCTATATCTCCATGGGCTTTGGTAATCCTTATGGCGATGACTGGGATGAGGAAATTGTGTTTGAATGGGTGAACAGACTCGTGGCCATGGATATCGGAATTATTTCACTCGCTGATACGGTAGGGCTGGCCACTCCGGCACAGGTATACGATATTACCAGTTACCTGATCGATTCATTGCCCGGCGTGGAGATAGGCGTACACCTTCATTCTACTCCACAAAACTGGAAGGAGAAACTGGAAGCTGCCCAAAAAGCCGGATGCCTGCGATTTGATGGCGCATTGAAAGGCATTGGCGGTTGTCCCATGGCCGATGATGAACTGGTAGGAAATATGAACAGTGAATGGATGATCAGTCATTTCGAATCGCAGGGATTGCTTGGACATTTAAATAAAGAAGCACTGGCTGAAAGCCTCAAAATAGCCGGTGAAATATTTGTGTGATGGAAATTGTGATAACAAAAAAAGCAGCAGGAAAAGCTATTTTGTCTTGCAGGCGTTCAGATACAGATATTACCTGGAAGCATACGGATACATTTTTTGTATATCATGATCTTTGTCATTATACAGTGGAAACCATTTTGCCATTGAAAAATGGCTTTTATGGTATGTTGTCTGCCGGCACGGATATCACTGAATTTGATCTTCCTGCACCCCAACGTACGGTACACCTGAATAGTGAAGCCTTATTCGCAGAGCACCTGGTCAATATATTCCTGATTGACCATTCTCAGGGCCGTATCGGTAATGTGAAGGAACTTGTAGCAAATAGTTTTCCGGAATCCGCGGAGAATGGTCTGTTGTCATTGCTCACCAATGAAAAGACGACGAGTATCCGTCAGCAATATGATTTACTTATTCAGGAATGGCAACGTGTGTCAGAAAACGAATCACTTCATTTAACTTACGATCTTTGACCATGCAATTTCACTTACCCATCGATATAAAACCATTCCGCGATACCATTGGGTACAGCGATCCTGTAATGCTGGTGGGATCCTGTTTTACCGAACATATCGGTAATGCACTGAAGCAGGTGAAATTTCAGGTAATGCAAAATCCCAATGGTATTCTGTTCGGTCCTGATAGTGTATGCAGGAGCCTGGTGTCATATACGCAAAATAAAAAATACACGGAGCAGGAACTGTTTCAGTTGAATGAAGTCTGGAACAGTTGGCAGCACCATTCCCGATTTTCGCATATAGATGCCCGTGAGGCCCTCGCTCAGATCAATACATCTCAGCAGGAGGCCCATGATTTTTTAAAGCAGGCGGAATGGCTGATAATTACATTGGGCTCCTCGTTCACGTACCGGCTTACTTCCTCAGCAGACCTGGCCTCCTCCGCAAAGGGCGAAGGCGTGGCCAATTGTCACAGGGCTCCATCCGCCTGGTTCCAAAAAGAAATGCTGGATATAGCAGCAATCAAGGCCATGCTCAAAGAATGTCTGTCTGCACTATCCGCATTTAACCCCCGGCTGAAATATATTTTTACAGTAAGTCCTGTTCGCCATATCCGCGACGGAGTAGTGGAGAATAACCGGAGTAAAGCCCGCCTTATTGAGTCGGTGCATGATCTGGTTGCAAATAATGATAAGGTCTTTTACTTCCCGGCCTATGAACTGGTGATTGATGTGCTGCGTGATTACCGTTTTTATGATATTGATCTCGTGCATCCGAATTATCCGGCTACAGAATTTGTACTGGAGAAATTTACGGAGGCATGTATCACTGCCAATGACCGTGACCTGATGCAGGAACTGAAAAAGATCATGATTGCGCGCCGCCACCGGGCCTTTCAACCGGGCACCAAAGCACATCAGCAATTTCTGGCTGCGCATTTTGAAAAAACAAAAGCACTGAAAGAGAAATATCCGTTTCTTGATCTCAGCGAAGAGTTGGTATATTTTTCACAGACCTGATTGTAATTACTAAACTATTTCAACCATGTGGTTCGTAAATATTTTTTTCTGGTTACAGGCTTTTGCTGCACCGGTTATTTTGAGTGGGTTGCTCATTTTAGCGGTGCAACCATCCGAAGGGATAATCAGGCTCATACTGGTAGCCGGTGCTGTATTGGGCATAGTGCTGGCAGAATACATACGACGCAAGATTGGGCTGTCTGTTTTTTTTGGAAGGATATACGGGCCCAATGAAATGGATAATAAAAAGAAAAGCTGAACTAACTCAGTCGATCCTGTTCTCTTTTTTCAGATAGACTTCAAGTGAATGTAACAAGCTGAATTGATTTAATGCCCTTTTCAGATTCTGCCCGGGAAAGTCAATACGGTAATACTGATTGCCATTGAGGTGATCGGTCAGAAAACGTAAAGCCTGCATATAGATCATGAGCGGGCCTGCATAGTGGAGATGTTCCTTTTCAATGGGAGTGAGTTCGTATTGCATGGATTCACCATATCCCTTTACAATGGCTTTATAAAAAGGCAGGTTCAACTCATTGTCCCCTTGCGAACTTTCTTCCTTTCCCGCCATAGAACGGATCATATCACCCAGGTCGGAGAAAAAGTATCCGGGCATTACGGTATCAAAGTCTACCGGGCAAACCACGGTGCCTTTTGTTTTATGAAAAAGTACATTGGCGATTTTGGCATCATGATGCATTACCCGCAATCGAAAGCCGGAACTGGTCGTGATCTGATCATATAAAGCCACATAATTTTTTCTTGCTTTTAATTCCTCAATAAGCGTAGTGGCACCCGACATTCTTTCATAGGGCTCAGCATCCAGGGCATCCTGAAATTGCTGGTACCGGAAGGAAAGGTTATGAAAATCAGGAATCACGGGTTGGATTAAGGCTGTGTTCATTCCCCTGAAGGCAAGTGTAAAATCTGCAAATGCTATGGCGGTGGCACGGGCTTGTGCGGGCGATTGCGGGGAGTTGTGCGTTACGGTGTTTTCCATCCATTCGAATGCGCGCCAGTATCCGCCGTTGTTGTCGGTAAATAGCGTTTTATCATCATCCCAATATTGCGGGCAGGGCATTTGGGGGCCGCCCATTTCGAATTCAACGAATTGCCAAAGCTGCATATAGTTTTGCTGCACCCGTTCAGGCTGGGTAAACACATGGGTGTTGATCTTTTGTAAAAAGAAATCGCATTTTAATTGACAGCAAACTTTGTAAGAGTGATTGATCAGCCCGCCGCCCACCGGCAGAATGGTGATCTTTCCCGCACTATGCGGGGGAAGTCCGGGTGTATAGCTGGTAAATGCGGTGATAACTTCCTGGGGTATGTCCTCGTTCATCATATATATCAGTGGATGCGGTCTCCTCTTATTTCGAGTTGTTGAATAATTTCTGCTTCGTATGCCAGCCATTCAGCCCAGCGTATTCTCACTGTTTCTTTATCAATATACGTTTCAGCCAGGTCGATGAATAGGGTGTAATGCCCCGCTTCGCTCTCCATGAATCGCCGGTAAAATTTTTGCATATAGGGATCGGTAAGTCCTTCGCTGAGTCGTTTGAATCGTTCACAACTGCGGGCTTCAATGAGTGCCATGGTGAGCAACTGATCGAGCATCCGGTCCTTAGGATGGCCACCTTTGCGTTGAAATTCCAGCAGCGCATTGACGTAGGTATCTTTCCGCTGTTTTCCCAATTGTAATCCCCGTTTATGCAATTCAGCCAGTACGAGTCGGAAATGGCCCCATTCTTCGGTAACGATGGGGGCGAGTGCGCTCACGAGTTTTTCTCTGTCGCTATAGCGTTGGATAAGGGAGATACAGGTGGTGGCGGCTTTTTGTTCGCAATAAGCATGATCGGTGAGAATTTCGGCCAATGATATTTCGGCCAGGTTTACCCAACGGGGGTCGGTGGGCAATTGCAGGCCGAGTATATTTTTGGTGTCCTGAGAAAGTTCCATGAGCTGCAAGATAAAGAGATAATGAAAAAAGCCGGCACTTGCCGGCTGTATCGTTCTTAAAAAAGGAATTACTTTTTGAATGTATAGTAGAACCCAATATTGAACCGGTTGCCATTGGCTCCGGCATCGAATCCAAAGCTATTGGTAACGGTTTTACCATTCTGGTTGGTGGGGCTGTTCACACTGTGCGAATAGCTAAGGGCCGCCAATTCCCCCAATGCGGAGAAACGAGGTGATAAGGCATAGCTGAATCCGAGGTTTGCTGAGAGGCTGGTGTTATCTCGTTTGTATTTTTGGATATACCGGTAATGAGCCCTAAACCGACTTGCATATTTGGAGACACATAAGTACCTATTTCCGGTGAAAAAATCCAGCTAAATGATTTGGACGCTTCGTCAGCGATGGTGTTGGTAATTTTAGAATTGGAGGTGCCAATACCTCCCTGACCACCGACAAACCAGGAGCCCTTTTGCGCATAGGTGCGGAGGAGGCTGAATAGGAGCAAAACAAGTACGAGAGTACAATTTCTTTTCATGGCGATTTTTTTTACGTAAGTAATTGATTTACTGTTCAAAGCAAAGGGAAATTATGGAGTTTTTTTCTTATGGGGATGTTAAAGAAGTTGTTGGAAGGAACATAATTTTGTCCTACCTTTGCCGCCTTAAATATTTGATGCACAAAATCGGATGAAATTTAAAAATTAAAAAGATGCCTTTAACAACAGAAAAAAAAGCCTCTATCTTAACCACTTACGCCGGTGCCGCTAAAAATACCGGTTCCATTGAAGGACAGATTGCCCTTCTTACAGAACGTATCAGCCAGATCAGTGGCCATTTACAGAAAAACAAAAAAGATTTCTCTACTCACCGCGGACTGATGCAATTGGTAGGTAAGCGTAAACGCCTGCTGAATTATTTGCAGAAGCACAACCTGACCGGTTACCGTCAGTTGATCGAAAAGCTTGGTTTAAGGAAGTAATACCCATTCCGCAGGGAAATTGGGATAAGCCTTATAGCCGGTATTTTCAAAACAGAGATTCCGAATTTATATATTGCTATTCCCGATGTCACCCGATATTGGGAATAGCTGTTTTTAGACGATTGTGTTTTCGCTGCAATTTGAGCAGCCAAAACTTGCCAGGATATACGATTCACCCCTGCTATTGCAATTGTTCCCCGTTATTCCCCGAATGGAAAGGATCAGTAAATAAGCTGATGATCGAATCGATCTTCGAAGAAATCACATTTAACCAACCGTTTTCCGGATGCTCCCCGCACCGCAAAACATCAATTTGAAAAATTATGTTATCACAACCCTTACAATCTAAATTCCTCATAAAGGAAGGCCAGGAAGTGATCATCGAAACCGGTCGTCTTGCACGGCAGGCTGATGGCGCTGTTACTGTTCGCCAGGGCAATTGTATCATTCTCGCCACCGTAGTGGCCAATAAAGAAGCTAAAGAAGGACAGAGTTTTTTCCCGCTCTCTGTAGATTATCAGGAAAAGTTTGCCTCCGCAGGCCGTATTCCCGGTTCATTCTTTAAGCGTGAAGCCCGTCTCAACGATTATGAAATTCTTACTTCCCGTTTGATAGACAGGGCGCTTCGTCCCCTGTTTCCGGAAGATTATTATTGCGAAGTACAGGTATTAGTCACCCTTATTTCCAGCGATCCCGAAATCATGCCCGATTCTCTGGCCTGTCTCGCGGCTTCTGCAGCATTAGCAGTATCCGATATTCCCATTCAGGAGATTATTTCTGAAGTACGTGTAGCTCGTGTAGATGGTGAGTATGTGATCAACCCTCTTCGCAGTCAGTTGGCAAAAGCTGATTTTGAATTCATCATCGCAGCCACTGAAAAGAACATTATGATGGTGGAAGGTGAAGGCAAAGAATGCCAGGAAGAAGACCTCGTGAAAGCCATTGAAGTTGCGCATGATGCCATTCGTATTCAGGTGAAAGCACAGGAAGAACTGCGTGCCCTCAAAGGCGTGACAGGGAAAAGAGAGTATACCAAACCTGTACATAACGAAGAACTGCGTGAGCAAGTAAATGCATTTGCAAAAGATAAAGTATATGCGGTGGCGAAAGGCGCATTGGCCAAGCATGATCGTTCGGATAAATTTGCTGCCATTCAGGATGAACTGATGACACACCTGAAAACTGAATACAATGTAGAAGAGGGTGGCAGTCTTCCGGATGATATCAAGAAATGGGCAAAGGCCTATTATTCCGATCTCCAATACTACGTGGTGCGGGATATGATCCTCAACGATAAGGTTCGTCTCGACGGACGTAAACTCGATGAGGTGCGCCCCCTGAACATGGAAGTGGATGTATTGCCTTCTCCACATGGCGCTGCTTTATTTACGCGTGGTGAAACACAGTCGCTTACCACCGTTACTTTAGGTACTCCATTAGATTCAACACTGATCGAAAGTGCTGCTGTATCTGATTATTCTAAATTCTTCCTGCACTATAATTTCCCTCCGTTCTCTACTGGTGAAGTGAAAATGATGAGAGGCCCGGGACGCCGTGAAGTAGGACATGGAAATCTGGCCATGCGTTCTTTGAAACAAATGATGCCCGGCGGTGATTTCCCTTACACCGTACGTGTGGTAAGTGATATCCTTGAGTCCAATGGTTCTTCTTCCATGGCAACGGTTTGCGCAGGTTCGCTTGCGCTGATGGATGCCGGTATTTCTATTCCGAAACACGTATCCGGTGTGGCAATGGGATTGATCAGCAAAGGCGAGCAGTTTGCGGTGCTGACTGATATCCTCGGCGATGAAGATCACCTGGGTGATATGGACTTTAAAGTAACTGGTACCCGCGATGGGATTTGTGGTGTGCAAATGGATATCAAAGTAGACGGACTGAGCATGGACGTAATGCGTAAAGCACTGGCCCAGGCAAAAGAAGGCCGTCTCCATATACTGGATGCCATGTATGCTACCATACCGGAAGCCAGAAACGATGTGAAGCCGCATGCACCACGTATGGTGAAGCTGTTCATTGATAAAGAATTCATTGGTGCGGTGATCGGACCAGGCGGTAAAGTGATCCAGGAGATCCAGCGCGAAACCGGTACCACCATCAACCTCGAAGAGAAAAACAATATGGGTGAAATCAGCATCTTCAGCGCCAATAAAGATGGCGTGGAGAGAGCGGTTTCATGGATCAAAGGCATTGTGGCCGTACCCCAGGTGGGCGATGTATATGATGCAGTGGTTAAATCCATCATGCCTTTCGGTGCATTCGTCGAATTCCTTCCCGGTAAACAAGGACTGGTGCATATCAGTGAAGTAAGCTGGAAGCGCCTCGAAACCCTCGATGGCATTGTGAAAGAAGGCGACCCGATGAAAGTGAAACTGATTGGAACCGACCCCAAATCCGGCAAATTCAAATTGTCGAGAAAAGTGCTTATTCCGAAACCGGAAGGACAGCAGGGTGGACCCCGTCGTGATGAACGCGATCAGCCACAGCAATCGTAATTAATTCATTAAGGATAGAATAGCCTCCGGATGGGGGCTATTTTTTTGGGAGTTTCCGGAGGTTCAATAGGTTTAAGAGGTTTAAGAGGTTCAATAGGTTTAAGAGGTTCAATAGGTTGAATAGGTTGAATAGGCGTGCCCGCCGTGGCGGGTTGCATAAGTTACATAAGTTGCATAAGTTGTTGAGACCTGCTTGCCCTGTGGCTGCCTGAGCGCAGCCGAAGGCAGCTTCCATAGGTTAAAGAGGTCTGCTGCCTGAGCGTAGCCCGCTGCCTGAGCGTAGCCGAAGGCAGTTTTCATAGGTTAAATAAGTTTTTAGTAGTTTGTTTAAGCGTATTATTATGGGAGATTTTGTACAGGTATTATTTGAGCCGGTAACGGGGGAGCAGGCGGAACTATTGATGGCCATGCTGACTGAGGAAGGGTACGAAGGATTTGAAGAAGGGGAGGGATGGTTAAAAGCGTATGTGCCTGACCGTGAGTTCAACGAAGGAATCCTTGCTGATATTTCTTCGCAGCTAAACGTAGCATGTACCCAAAGTCTGGTACAGGAAACCAACTGGAATGAAGTATGGGAATCCAATTTTCAACCGGTGGTGGTGGAACATGCTGATACCCGTGAACCCTGGGTGGGGATACGTGCGCATTTTCATCCGCCCTTTAGCGGGGTGGCACATGAGATCATCATTACTCCCAAAATGAGTTTTGGCACCGGCCATCATGCCACCACTTATATGATGGTGGAACAAATGGCGCATATCGATTTTACCGGTAAACGGGTTTTCGACTTTGGTACAGGCACCGGGGTATTGTCCATATTAGCTGAAAAACTCGGTGCGGCCGATATACTGGCTGTGGATAATGATGACTGGAGCATAGCCAATACGGAGGAAAATCTGCTGCATAACGGTTGCACCCGGGTTCAGCCCCTGCTGGCAGACCGGGTGCCGGATGCGGAGCCTTTTGACATTATTCTGGCGAATATCAATAAAAACGTGATACTGGCGCATATGCCTGACCTTGTGGTGCGATTGAAAAGGGGGGGGCAGATCCTTTTCAGCGGATTGCTCGTTGAAGATGAGGAGGATATTCGCGGGGCGGCTGGGGAAAATTCCCTGCATTTTCTGCATACAACAGTCAGGAACAACTGGATATGTATCGGATTTTCCCGTTAAGCTATGATTTCCTGTGTATTAATTTAGTGTTATCAGTTGTCATTTTTGCCTATTTTTGTGCTTCACCTGTCTGCAAACAGGCTGGTGCGAATAGGTTCTATGAACGAACTACTCCTCATTGTTCTCGCATATCTGATTGGCAGCATACCTACATCCGTGTGGGTAAGCCGTTATTTTTTTGATATTGACATTCGTGATTACGGCAGTGGTAATGCCGGTGCCACCAATACCTATCGGGTACTGGGTCCTAAGTGGGGTACCGTGGTCATGGTGACCGATATGCTGAAAGGTGTCGTGGCCGTAAAACTGGCGCTCCTTCTTCCCGAATATGCAGACAGTGATATGAACCTGCAGAACCTGCAAACAGGACTTGGTCTTGCGGCAGTAATCGGTCATATCTTTCCGATCTGGGCCGATTTCAGGGGTGGAAAGGGAGTGGCTACATTATTTGGCCTGGTGTTGGGCATCTCACCTTTGACGGCATTAAGCTGTGTAGGAATTTTTATACTTGTATTATATCTCACCCGTTTTGTATCGCTGAGTTCTATTCTGGCCAGTATCGCATTTCCGATCTTTATTCTTGTCATCTTTAATGTAGACAATCCCGCATACCGCATATTTGCCATAGCCGTAGCGCTGATGGTATTGCTCACTCACCAGAAGAATATCGGCCGCCTGCTGAGAGGAAATGAAAGCAAAGTGCCTATCCTCAAAGGAAGGGACCGCAGGAGACAACGCCGCCGCAATGCATCCACCGGAATTCAGGAAGACTGATCTTAGAAAAAATTACTTAATTTAATGCGGTAAAAGAATCAGCTCATGCCAACTATGCATGATCGACTTTCGTCAAAGTAAAAAATCAGTTTATGATCAAACGTTTTATTACCGTACTGGCTGTTTCGGCCCTGCTTGTATCCTGTTCCAAAAATGCACTGACCGGAAAAAGCCAGCTCACACTTCTACCGGAAACGGAATTGCAGAGTATGGCCTCACAACAATATCAGCAGTTTCTTACTGAGAATAAAGTGGTGAACAGCTCCAACAACCGTGATCTTGAAATGGTACGCCGGGTTGGGCAACGAATTACCAAAGCAGTGGAAGCCTATTATGCAGAAAAAGGATTGTCGGACAAGCTGGCCGGTTTTAAATGGGAGTATAATCTGGTGGATGATAAAACCGTGAATGCCTGGTGTATGCCCGGAGGCAAAATTGTAGTTTATACCGGTATACTGCCGGTAACGCAGAATGAAGCAGCGCTTGCTGCCGTAATGGGGCATGAAGTATCGCATGCATTATTGCAGCACGGGAACCAGCGTATGAGCCAGGGATTGTTGCAACAATTAGGAGGTGTGGCCCTGGCAGTGGCTGTGGCCAATAAGCCACAGGAAACACAGAATCTCTTTAATACCGCATATGGTGTAGGCACTACGGTGGGGGTAATGCTTCCATTTTCCCGTAAGCATGAACTGGAAGCGGACCGCTATGGCCTGATCTGGACCGCTATGGCGGGATATAATCCACAGGAAGCAATCGGGCTCTGGGAGCGTATGGAGAAATTATCGGCAGGTCAAAAACCGCCGGAATTTCTGAGCACACACCCCGCAGAAGGCCGTCGTATAGACCAATTGAACAAGGTTATGCCCGAAGCCATGCAATATTATAAGCCTGTAAATGCCGGAGGGAAATAACTTTCATCAATATTTTACGCAAAATCCCGCTGAAACAGCGTTTCAGCGGGATTTTTATTGCGCAAATCCTTCCAAAGGCCGCATTTTTTCTGTACCTTTGCAGTCCCTGCTCTGAGAACTTTGCCTGGAATTCCTGAACCAGAAACAGGCAAAAACCATTAAAATAGCTTTAAAGTATGTCACAAACTGTTTTTGAAAAGTTACAACTGGCAGACGAAAAGAATCTTTTAATCCAGGGTTTGCCCTCCTCCATCGAGAAACAATTCAGCAAATTATCCTTCTGCAAAAACATGACTCCGCTCCTCAAATCGCGGAAAATTGACTTTGCACTGGTATTCGCCGTTAGCGAAAATCAACTGAATGGCATCCTTAAAGATGTGATGCCCTCTTTGAGAGACGGATCTAAATTCTGGGTGGCTTACCCCAAAAGCACGTCCAAAATTGCCACCGACCTCAACCGCGATCGTAGCTGGAACCGGCTTACCGGCGAAGGATATGAGAGCATTGAACGGGTGGAACTGGATCATGTATGGAGTGCCATGCGTTTTGTAAAAGGTGATGAAATGGCCCGCGACGCAGAAGTTGCCACCTCCCGCAAACGGGAAGCCACTGCCATGGCCGAGTAAGAACACCGGTTTAAACAAGTTATTCAATGGTTCGTCAGCAATGACGAACCTTTTTTTTGCACTTGCATTCCTATCGAAAGACCTGTTAGTACTAGCCTGCAGATTTTTTTTACCCAAACCTATACATTACCGGAATCCTTTGATACTTTCGGTCATTACCCGAAATCAAATTTTACAAGATGGATTTTCTGAATGTGGAAATTAAAGCAAGGTGCAGCGACCCTTCTTTTGTACGAAATTATCTTTTGAACAATCAGGCCGACTTTAAAGGAACGGACGAGCAAACCGATACCTATTTTCATGTATCCAATGGCCGGCTGAAACTGCGCGAAGGCAATATTGAAAACAACCTGATCTATTACGAAAGAACCAATCAGGCCGGGCCCAAGGAATCCCATTTTAACCTGGTGAAAATTGCGGACGCTGCAGGATTGAAAGAGGTACTCACTAAAAGTAACGGTATAAAAGTAGTGGTGAAAAAGATACGTGAGATATATTATATCGACAATGTAAAATTTCATATTGATGAAGTACCCGGACTGGGCTCATTTGTAGAAATTGAAGCAGGCAATAGGTTCGACCTCACACTTACAAAAGAACATTTGCAGACACAATGTGATTTTTATCTGAAGGCTTTTCAAATTGATGAAAAGGATCTGGTAGTATTTTCTTACAGTGATATACTTATTGTTAATCTGGAAGAAAGGAAATAGTTTTGTGATATGGAAAGGGAATTTGAAATGGAAAAGGGATTTGAACAAGATCAGGAGTTAGTATTAAGAGAGCCGGCAGTGGTGTATGGAAAAACCAAATTCACCTCACAGGAATACCTAGAGATAGAGCGCGTATCACTCGAGCGTCATGAGTTTTATAAAGGCGAAATATTCCATATGTACGGGCATGGAGAAATGCTCGCCATGTCGGGTGCAGCCTATAATCACAATGAAATTTTCACCAATCTATTCGGAGAATTATGCAGCAAGCTGAAAGGCAGTTCCTGTAAGCCATATGGCCCCGATAAGCGATTACATATTCCCCAAAATACATTGTACACGTATCCCGATATTGCTGTGTATTGTCATCAGCAGCCTGTATCCGGAGATGAAGACAATTCCATCGATCCTTCAATAATCATTGAGATACTTTCACCTTCCACCCGTCAATACGATATGGGGGCCAAGTTTGAACTGTACAAAGATATCCCCGTATTAAAAGAGTATATTCTTGTAGAACCCAAATTGCTTACCATCTATTGTTACCGTAAAGGGCCGGGTAATAGCTGGCAAAAGGAAGTTTATACCGGGCCATCAGCCGTATTGACGCTGCAATCGATGAATATAACTATTACGCTACAGGATATTTATGCAGGTACCGGGTTGGTATAAGATCAGCGGAGTATCACGGTGCCCATTTTTTTGGTGAGTTCCATTTCCATTCGCTTAAGGTGTTCATGTGTTTGATGCAAAATGGCATATTCTTCGGGAGTGTGTTCTTTTTCGAGATCAAGCTGGTTTTCCAGCAGCATACGCTTGATCTTGCGCAGCTTCAAATAGTTCACCGCCGATTCCACTTCTTCATTGGTTCGGTCTTCATCTATTTTGAGAAATTTCATCAGGCTGTCTTCGTTATCCTTTGCCAGTGTTTTGATGAAATCTTCATAGGGCTGTTCAAAAAGGCTTTTCTGAAAACCGGAACTCTGGCTATATTCTTTTTTCCACTGATCGCTTTCTTCATAGGGAAAATTTAGCAACGATACCGCAAAGGCGCTCAACTTACTGTCGGGATGGTAAATGAAAAAATTCTTACTGGCTGTTTCGGGACTGGTTTGCAATATTTCTTTATAAACGGCGATCATCTGTATCACTTCTGCATTATCAATCAGGCTTTCATCCACCATTTCTTCAAAAATATACTCTGCCACTTTTTTCTCATTATCCCATTTCTTCAAACCGTATTCCAATAATATCCTGGCCACTTCCCGTTCCTGCAATTCGTCTTTGAACAACAGGTTGAACGTCGTCTCGTCGTAATTTCCGGCTTCGGCCTGGCGGGCATTCTCTTCCAATTGCCGTGCTTCTTCAAATGGCAGTTTACGTTCCTGTGTGGCAATGCGGTCCCGGATGAATTTATTGACCAGCGAATGCATACCTGCTTCATCGATCTTCAGGATCTCGGCACATTGTTTAATATAATCCTGCTGTTTGGTAAAATCTTCGGCTTTATTGATACGTGAAATGGTTTCGGCTACTTTATTGACCACTTCCGATTTCTTAACCGAATCAGTACCAGCATCTTTCAGGGCTACTTCCAACTGGAAGAGAATGAAATCTTTTTTATTCTTGTCAATAAACTCGCGGAAAGCGGAAGCGCCGACTTTGTTCACATAGCTATCCGGATCTTCTTTATCGGGTATCAATACCAGTTTTACGTTGAGGCCTTCTTCCAGTGCGAGATCGAGCCCGCGCAAGGCGGCTTTGATACCGGCATTGTCACCATCATAGATAATGGTGAGGTTGTTGGTATATTTCCGGATCAGGCGCAACTGATCGGGCGTAAGTGAAGTACCACCACTCGCCACTACGTTTTCGATACCAGCCTGGTGCAGTGATACCACATCCGTATATCCTTCCACAAGGAGGCACTCATCGTTTTTATCAATCGCTGTACGTGCAAAATAAGAGCCATAGAGGAGCTTACTTTTTACATAGATCTCATTTTCCGGAGTATTGATATACTTGGGGGCCTTTTCATTGGTCTTCAGTATACGGGCCCCGAATCCCAATACCTTACCGCTATGGTTATGGATAGGGAAAATGACCCGGCCACGGTAATTGTCCATCAACTGCTCATTGCGGTTGGCCACGAGGCCGGCTTTGATCAGTGTTTCCGGGTTATACTGTTTGGCGATGGCTTCTTTGGTAAAGGCGTCCCGCTGTTCGGGTGAGTAGCCCAGTTGAAATTTCCGGATGATCTCTTCGCGAAATCCTCTTTCTTTAAAATAGCTGAGCCCGATATCCCGTCCATCTTCTGTTTCAAACAGCATACGACTGAAGAAATCCCGGGCAAATCCGTTGATGATATACAGGCTGTCGGCCACAAGCATTTGCTGCCGCTGTTCATCATTTTGAAAAGTTTCTTCTATTTCGATCCCATACCGGTTGGCCAGCCATTTGAGGGCATCTACATAACTGTATTTCTCATGCTCCATCACAAAGCTGATGGTATTGCCACTCCGGCCACATCCGAAACATTTGTACAGTTCTTTGGTGGGAGATACCGTAAAGGAAGGGGTTTTTTCGTTGTGAAAAGGGCAGAGTCCCAGGTAGTTAGAACCCCTTCGTTTTAACTTTACAAAGCTGCCCACGACATCAATGATGTCTAATTTTCCTAAAATTTGCTGTATGGTATTGGGCGAGATCAATTTATATAAAGGGGAGGCAAGTTATTAATTAAAAGGGCATGTGCCAAATAGCAAAAAATAACCCCCAGGTACCAATGGAGTTAATACCGGAATCCGCAACTTTGACTGCGGCATATGCTATTTTGCCCTTATGAAACCCTAATATGCGAGTAAGGCTTTTCATACTTCTGATGCTTTCTGTTCTTTTACCGTATGTCATACACGGTCAGACGAGTCATGTCACAACCCCAATTTCCATGCAGGACACGGCCCAGGTAAAGGAGTGGCTGAATCAGGTGGAGCTGCTTCAAAATAAGAACCCGGACGAAGCCGTACTCGTAGCCAAAAAAGCACTGGTAGTGTCTGAAAAATTGCAATACCTGCCTGGTATGGCGGGCAGCCATACCAAACTGGGCAATATTTATTTATCAAAGAAGGAACACCTTACGGCCCTCAGTTATTATGAGAATGCAAAATCATTACTGTTACGGCTAAATGATGATTATCAGCTTGCACGGGTGTATAATAATATCGGCGATATATACAGTTATCGGATCAATCTGCGACAGGCTACCGATAATTACCGGGAGGCAAGTGCATTGTTCCGTAAAACGGGTCAAATTCGGCTGCTGAATGATTGTCAGGAAAAAATCGGCAGCATTACCATTTTAGCCGGACGAACAGCCGGTGCGATAGCGATTTACCGGCGCCTGCTTGCTTTGAAAATTAGCCTCAATGATGAGAAAGGTGTCATTCAGACCAATCTGATTCTGTCTAATCTTCACCTCTCGCAAAAAAACTACGATAGTGCCTGGTATTACAATAAAGAGATGGTGCGATATGCCGGCAATGATCATGAAATTCTTACAGAAGCGGCGATTCAGGATTTTATCATATTGACCTTTCAGGGTAAAATGAAGGAAGCTGCTGAGGCGATGGCCTTTGCTGAAAAACGAGTGAATGAACTGAATGCACCGAAGCTCCGGGTGAAATTGCTGGCTGCGATTACGAGCTACTATATTTCGCAGAAGGATATGGTCATGATGGAAAAGTATTTTGATTCCACCGCCACACTGATCAATGAAAGCCGCAGTGTGGAAATGGCGGCGTCCGGATTACAACTGCTGGCTGATATGAGCAGCCAGTCCGGCGATTATAAACTCGCCTACCGGATGATGCGGTCCATGAATACCTACAAGGATATATTCCGTACGGAACATATGGATCGAATCGGTGCTGAGATACGCAATACGGCAGAAGCGGAACTCAGGGAAAAACAGATTGAATACCTGAACCTGCTCAATAAACTGAAAGAGGAAAAACTCAGTAAAGAAGAATTACAGCGGATGGCATTACTGCGGGAAAATATTCTGAAAGATTCCTCGCTGGCCAACCAGCAATTGCTCATGTCGGCCATGAAAACAGAATCGGTATTGCGCAACCAGCAACTGGAAAAGGAAAAAGAATTGCGACTTGCACTCAGCCGGGAAAATGAATTGAAGCAACAGATGCTGATTGGCGAACGGAAAAGTAAAAAGTTGTTATGGGCAGGGCTGGGAGCCATGACCTTGCTCGGGGCCATTATATTTTGGCAAAACAGGCGGCAGCAAAAGAAAAACCAGATCATCCGCAAACAGTCAACTGAACTGGAAGTGTTGAATAAAGAGATTCATCACCGGGTAAAAAATAACCTGCAGGTGATATCCAGTATGCTGGACCTGCAATCGCAATCGCTGCAGGATGAGAAGGCTGCTGCTATTATCCGGGAGGGGATTCAACGGGTGCAGTCCATGGCCTTTATACACCAGAATCTCTACCAGGGGAATGCAGTGAACAGTGTGAACATGCAGGAATATATCCGGATGCTTACCACTCATTTATTTCAGACCTATAATATCCGGACAGAAAAAATTCAATTACATACACAAATTGAAGACCCGGGCCTGCATACGGATACTGCCATACCATTGGGTATGATACTGAATGAACTGATCAGTAATGCACTCAAGTATGCATTT
>JAPLEH010000015.1 GCA_026391455.1 Bacteroidota bacterium | reverse complement strand
TTAGCTACAAGCTGCAAGTAAACAGCCAGCAACAACAGCCAGCTTCGAGCCGCGAGCTATCAGCCATGAGCCTTTAACAGCCGGCTGCAAGTTGTTAGCTACAAGCTGCAAGTAAACAGCCAGCCGTGAGCCGCGAGCTATCAGCCACGAGCCTCAAACATCCAGAAACCAGCAACCGCGAACTGTATTCAACCTCTTGAACTTCTTAAACCTATGGAACCTCTTGAACCTATGAAACCTGCCTTCGGCTACGCTCAGGCAGCCCATAGGGCAAGCAGGCCTCAACAACCTATGGAACTTCTTCAACCTATGGAACCTCTTAAACTTCTTCAACCTATGCAACCTATATAACCTCTACAACTTCACCCCCAACGCCACCAACACGTTCTCATCCACTACCGGATTATTTCGGTTGCCGCCAGGATAGTTGATCCAGCCAAATCCTTCATCACATTCCCACATGGCCCAACCTATTTTATATTTTTCAAGGGTTGCGCGTACATCCCGAATCCATTGCAAACGGCTGGTCCGTGGAGCATAGGGCATATAACTGCCGAATTCATTGCAGATGATCTTTATCTGGTGAAAATTACCCCAGTCAGCCGCTTGTTTGATCCATGAATCAATGGAATCAATGGAATAGCGCTGATCACCATACCAGCGTAAGGCATCATTCAAAACGGTATTAGAACTGCCGGCAATAAGCGGGGCCACTGCAGCCGGGCTCGAAGGATAGGGGACGTTGCGTGCATCTATGGCAGGTTGCCATCCGGCCCATGTAGCGCCCTGGTGTGTGAATAAGAAAGGATCATAAAAATGAAAATTATAGATCACTCTATTATCGGGATAGGGGGTAAGCTGAAATAAACCTTTCATACTGTTCCAGCCTTCGCCACCCGCAATGATATAATGAGTGGCACTGGCCTCGCGTACCGCACTGATCAGTTTGCCCTGTACGTTTTGCCACCAGGCGAATCCGGACGTTGTAAGACCGGCAGCACTGGCATGTGGTTCATTATATACTTCAAAGAAAATTTTGTCGCTTGCATATTTTTTAAAAATAAGGGCTACGGACTTCCAGTAGGCAGCCAGCTTATCGGGAAAAGATGCATCGTTGGCCAGCAGGCTATCGATCGTATTGGAGCCCGGGTGAAGGTTCAGCATGACGGCGAGCCCGTTGCTGATACATTTGTTTACTGCCGCATCCACTTTTACAAGGTTTACCGGATTTAATTGGGAAGGGTTTGCCGGATTAAAAAGAATAGTGCTGCCGATAGGGATGCGTACATACGTAAATCCGTTGGCTTTAATTGTTTGCAAAGTGGCAGCAGTAAAACGGTTATCAAATTGACCAGGGTCGGAATAATCATTAAACCAGTTGGATAAGTTGATGCCTTTCTTCAATACCGTCATTACATCTGGGGGCATCGTATCCACGGCCGCTTTTTTCCGGCAGGAAAGCAGAATCAGGCTTAGTGTAGCGATCAGCAGGCTTCTCATGTAATAAAGATATAATAATTATCCTGCAACAGTATCGTACATTTAGTTTATGAATGCATGGCGTTGGACCATTTGTGATCCGGGAAATCCGGAGATCATTGATAAGGGATTGATCCTGAAAAAGGATATAATGGATACATTTCTGCAGTATCCCTGGCAGCAGGAATTGAAACGAACCAATGATCTGGGAGAAGATGCGCAATATTCACCATCGGTAGAATTCACCAATGAAGAGACCGGTCAGGTCGTTACGTTTTCATTGGTGGGCGATGAAATGCAACAGGAGTTTTATATTTTTTATCAGCGAAAAAAAACGATCAGCATACTGTTTGGACTTTTCCGCCAACAACGAAATAAATATGTGAGCGATATTACCGGGCAAACGATGGAAAATGCGATCGCATTTTTGGAAGCATTTCTCCGGGGGGACAATGAAGAAATGGAAATTCGCATAAAAGGATGACGCCGGCATAGCTGTATGCTCTTTTTACAATGCTATACAGGACTCAAGCTGGTTGAATGACGCATCCTGCTTCTCAAATAACGCATGCTGTACAGACAATAAGCAACCGATAATTCACCCCGGATTAATGGCAGAACATTTTTTTTGCTGCCATTTTTTATCATGTAGAAATCAGACTGGTAAATTTACGGAGCTCCGCATTTTCTTTTTTTTAGTGGACGCTAAGTATCAATGATTTAATCCAATGATGACGGACAGTATACCTTTTATGGATTGATTTTTCCTAAGTGTTTTTACTATTGTATCACTTCTGATACTGTGTTATGTTTGTATTGTCAGATCACAGTAACCACTGCCACTGACATCCACCTTATCCTCCAGAAAATCCGGTCCGTTTTAATTCAACCCTGTGTAAAATGTAATGACTCCACGGCTTTGCCAGTTTCCTCATTCATTTATCACCTGAATTAAGTATCACCGAAATTGTTATGGCATTATTGTATGCTGTAACCCCGTAATTGAATTTAAAATCGCTCTATAGGTTTTATTATCCTTTATCCAAATGCTGAAACCGTCCAACATCCCTTGAAAACCTGATCCAAACCTTTGAAATGCCTGTAAAATGAAAACCATTCTTGGAACCCCTAAAAAGAAAATTGCATGATTTGAATGGTACTCCTTTAAAAAAGCTGCCTTTTGGCGGCTTTTTTTATGTCCTTATACTAGCGGGTCCAATACTATTTCCAGCAATATACCAGTCAATGCTTCAGGTTGGCTGAAAAAGGGCGAATGGCTGCTATCCAGTTGGTATACTTTCCGGCAGGGTAGTTCACTGTACATTTTTCGTTGTATATATGGGGTTACGGCCCTGTCCTGCAAACATTCAATATAATTCCGGGGCACGCGGTCATAATTGGCGGCTGTCAATTGAAGCGGAACAATGGCGGATTCCACGGGTTCATGACTCAACAGCATCGTGGCCAGCGGCGTGATATAAGACGGGCAATCATGATACAAGCCTTCCCGGTATATTGCTGGTTGCAAAGTATGCGCTTGTATTTCGGGAAAGTGCGTTACATATGGCTTCAACACACCTTCCGTATCCAGCATGGAATATTCCCGTTGCGTTTTACCATTGGGTATTAAGTAGGCTGCCAGGTATACCAGTTTGGAGATTTTATGGGACCGGTATTCAGCCGCCTGCGAAATCATGATACCGTTTTTACTGTGGCCCACCAGTATGAGTTCTCCTTCCACTTCATCTATTATATCGCATATCTTTTCTACGGTGGTTTGCATCCGTACATCCTGTACCGGCGTTTTATCCCGCCCCATACCCGGAAGATCAATTGCAATTACGGTATGACCTGCTTTCTGTAGTAAAGGCATTACCAGGTGCCAGTTCCAGGCGCTGTGCCAGGAGCCATGAATGAGCATAAATGTTGCCATAAATAATTTTTTTGAATGATGATTGTATATGTTGTTGTAAAGATGAAAGAACTACAACCGGTATGAAACAGGTTAGCCTTCACCAATTTTCTGAAGTATTTGTAAAGGAAGTTCATCCGTAAAATTCCGGATGTGACGGGGATAATGCAACCCGGTTCTTGCGGTCTTATTCTCCGTATACGGAAGCCGATTCCCAACCCAGTATGGCGGCTTTGCGGTTGCTGCCCCAATGATATTCTCCGATCATTCCTGTTGAACGCAATACACGGTGACAGGGTATGAGAAAGGCAACCGGGTTATCACCAATGGCGGTGCCCACGGCACGGGAAGCGGCAGGTTTTTCGATGTGCGCAGCTATCTTACCATAAGTGCTGATTTGTCCCTGTGGTATCTGCAATAATGATCTCCACACTTTCAACTGAAAGGGTGTTCCCTTCAGGTGCAGTTTAATCTGCGGAAGATTTTGCCAGTTGTTGGTAAAGATGGTGAGCGCGTCCTGTTGCAAAAAATCGGTTTTCTGTATGAATGTAGCCTGTGGAAATGCCTGCTGCAGGGGAGTTATCGCTTTATCGCCTTCTTCTGTAAATGATAAATGACAGATACCCCGTGAAGTAGACCCAATCAATACATCTCCAAAGGGCGTATCGGCATGGCTGTAATGGATAGGGAGGTCTTTGCCGCCGTTTTTGTATTCACCGGGAGTCATGCCTTCTATACCGATAAACAGATCATGCAGCCGGCTGGTACCGGACAGGCCGGTTTCAAAACTGGTATCGGAAAGGGAAAGGTCTGACTGCAATAATTTTTTCGCATGTTCGATGCTGATATACTGTAAGAATTTTTTCGGACTGATACCGGCCCATTCGGTAAACATGCGCTGGAAATGAAAAGGGCTCATATGCACCTGACGGGCCACTTCATCCAGATCCGGCTGCTCTTTAAAATGTCCACGGATATACGTGATCGCTTTTTCTATGGCACTGTAGGAATGATTCATATGGCAAAAATAGAACAGGGGTTGCTGGCTTCCGACCTGATTCTTGCGGAATTTAGCCCTTTGTATACGTTGCCAATTTAAAGATTTGTCGGCAGGTTCGGTTGTGCTGCCGCTGCCATTCTTTATTGGAAATGCGTTCATAAAAAAAGCCCCGGTTATAACCGGGGCCTGGCTGCAAAGGATATCGCTTACCTTCTTATTTTTCTTCGTTTACCACTACTTCACGTACCGTGCGTACGTTGCGGTTTACCGTATATTCCACTGAACCTTTTGTGTTTTTGCAGAATATAGTAAAATGCAGTGGCGCATCTCCGAGTTCATCTGTGTTCAGTAAAAATTTCTTACTGAAGTTTTCACCTTTGATGTTTTCGCGGTAGAGTGTGTTTCCGCCCTCATCGGTAATGATGATGGTGAATTCATTCTGTGTTTCGGAGCCTTTAAAGTTCAACAGAAACAGCGGTTGATTCTTTACATGGCCCAGAAACGAAAGCTCTACCGGTACTGCCGGTTTCTCATTACCTGCGAAAGCAGCCGGTGCCGCAGCAATGGAAAACACGGTGAAAAACAGGATAGCAATGATACGGTTGTTACTCATGATCTTTTTCATACACATAGTTTTAATAGTTATCGATCTTGTTTTCTAAAAATGTAATGGGGCAATCGGGCTGGAAGCATATCGGGGCAAGAAACCTTCGATCCGGTGTTATCCGGTAAAGCGGCTGAATGCGCTTTGATGATGTAAAAGTAGGCCCGGCAAAATGAACAACGAAACCATATTTGCGCAGATCCCCGCATCACCAAATGAACATATTTGTTTGTAATTAACTGTAAAACAATTATTTACAGTGTGTGGTGGGACTATCGCCAACCACGATTTGAGCCTTTTTTTTGATGAGCAAGTGGATAAAATGCAACGAAAAAGACCTGTTTGGCCGTTTTTGGCAGGTTTACTTTAAGGATTGGTAATAACCATTAGCGAAAAATATTTCTAAATCCTTGATTTTCAGGATGGGGTTTACATGTTAGGAAAATAGTTACGGATGGATTTGGCAGGGTGAAGAAAAATATTACCTTCAAGCGTTTACAGGTTGTGCCGGATTGGCATAACTGCCTTTCCCTCAACTAAATGGCGGGAAATTTGTTAAATGATCACAGGTCCGAATAAAAAAATTGCCGGGCTAAAAAAGGAGATATAAAATGGCATTCAAAAAAGATGATGTAGTAATTATTGAACCCAAGGATATTTATGTAGGCGATACAAATGCCCCGGTTACACTGACAGAATTTGGTGAGTATGAAAATGAAGAATGTGCCCGTGTAAATGAAGTAGTAAAGCAGATCCTCGAAGAATTTGAAGGCAAAGTTCGTTTTCAGTTTCGTCATTTTCCGCTTACACTTATTCATCAGCGCAGCTTAAAGGCCAGTGAATCAGCCGTTGCGGCTGGTCAGGAAGGAAAATTCTGGGAAATGCACAATGTGCTCTTTGCAAACCGCAGGAACCTGGGTACTACCAGTCTGAAATTATACAGTAAAGAAGCGGGTGTAAAGAATAAGAAATTTCTGGACGATCTGGTGAATGGTTTATATGGCTGGCAGGTACAGGATGATATCAAAGAAGGACATAACCGCGGTGTTAAGGAAATACCCGCCTTCTTTGTGAATGATGTGCCCGTAACTGTAAAGCCTACATTTGCCAACCTGAGTGCGGCCATTGAATCAGCGTTGAAGAAAGCAAAAACAAAAGCGCCCGTAAAGAAGGCGCCTGCAAAGGCTAAACAAAGAGCCTGATATAAAATGAAAAGTATGAATCCTGCTGCATAAATGATATGCAGCAGGATTTTTTTATGCTTCCGGTTCAGCAGCTTCTTCGCCGCTTCCTTCGGGCAGGGTCTTTTTTATTTTCAACTGGAAAGAACTGGTCATGCTGAAGTTGAATTCATTGTTCTCCAGTAATTGTTTGGTGGTGGGGTCTTCCTGTAAGAGGAAAATAAATTCCCGGGCTACAGGAGGTATCACGGTATTGAAATCACTGTTACGTGAATTCTGCAGGGTAAAATTGAATGTAAGTTTGGCCTTACGTCCGCCAGCGGCCCTTTCAAAATCTGTTTTATTCATGGCCAGTGATTGTTCACCGGCAGAGGCGCGTTTTATGAGTATTTTAATTACGGGAAAGTAAATATTCCAGGCTTGTGAGAACATAAATCCGTTTTAATTTATAAAATAGTAAGGGTGTTATAAGATCGCGGGCAATATTATTGCTCCGACAAACGGGTAAATTCCGCTCCGTTAAAGATGCGGGCCAGGTTCATGTCTTTTGACTTTTTCCATTCTTCGATCCGGGGCTCCGATACCACTCTCCAGAAATTTTTATCCTGCAATTCTTTATAATCCACTCCTTTTATGAACAATCCCGTGATCGTGCTGCGTGTCTTAAAATGAATATTCAGCGCTTTCTCGGTATGGTTCTTTGTTTCAATATATTTTACAATTGCTTCGGAGGTCATGTTGTTTTTTTTAAAATGAAAAAAAAGAGGGCTGATTACTAGCCCTCTCTTAAGAATATAAGAACTATAAAGCAGATGCTTACCAGCGATTGTTGGAATAAGCAGGTCTTGAAGAAGAAGTCCTTGCAGGTCTTTCTTCTTTGGGCCTTGCTACGCTAACTTTGATAGCACGTCCGTCAACGGTTGCGCCATCCAGTTCAGCGATTGCTTTTTGTGCAGCAGCATCGTCACTCATTTCCACAAAGCCGAAGCCTTTGCTGCGGTTTGTGTATTTGTCCATAATAACTTTTGCAGAAGTAACTTCTCCATACTCAGCAAAATAACTCCTCAGGTCTTCGTCCACAACGGCGAAGCTCAGGTTTGAAACGTAAATGTTCATGTAAACTAAAAATTGATTTTAAAAATACTTGAGAAAAAGCAAGGTAAAGAAGACTAACTATTAGCAGATCCTTATTCCCGCAAGTACGGGGTCAAGATTAGGGCGTAGCAGAAAAGATCGTTCACTTACAAAATGCTGTATCACTCAAATTAACCCTGCAAAGGTAGGGGTATTCAGGCAGATACCTAGATTTATTTTAAAATGTAGTTTTATACTTGTTTGTAACAAACGGGCCTATATCTATCCTAAAAACAGACAGGATTATCGAGAATGGTAGCCACTCTTGTTTTCAATCGTATTTTCCCGCATTATCAGTTGGTTTTTTCCTGTCCGTCTACATTGAACATGCCGTTGTTTTCTTCTCTTTTACGTATTCCGAAAATATAACGGAGGTTGATTCCAAAGCGACGGGTGTCGGCCTGCCGTAAGCCTGTTGCATTCACTGTTCCCTGGCGTATGGCGAACTCGTTGATATTGGTGCGGAAAATATCATTGGCGCTCAGGGTTACCACCAGTTTCTCTTTAAAGAATTTCCGGTTCACACTGCTGTTAAGCGATCCGAATGACTCCAGCTCATACAATTGCTGTTGCCCCCGCAAACGGATAAACCCGTTCAGCGTAAGTTGAGAGCGTTTGTCCAGTTTCAAATTATGATAGGTAAAGAAGGTCCAGGTTCCTTTTTTGAAGGAGAGGGGTTTGCCTTCGTATAAACCTTCATAGATATTATAATTAAATTGCGCCCCTAATACAAAAAAGTAGCGCCCTCCAGGAGGTAAAGCTCCCATACCCCGGAGATACCATTCTTTATTGCGGCCCAGGTTCTCATAGGTGCGATAGGCCTGCGCTTGACCGGTATCAGCCTGATAAGTTACAATCGAAAAAATATCCCTGGTATTGTTCAACCCCACAGCAAGTATCGGCTGCTCATCCACACTTACATTGGCTTCTATATTCTGCGTGAATTGGGGGCGCAGGGATGGATTGCCGATCTCCGACAAATACTGATCAATATACTTGGGAAATGGATTGAGTTGTTCATATACCGGTCGGCTGATTGTGCGGCGGTAAACGAGATAACCCCTTAAACTGTATCCCATGATCTTCATGATATTCTTACTCAGGTACACATAGGGGAAGAGGTCGGTCCGGTGCAGGTCAAATGTGGTATCACCAGGCACCAGTTGTCTTCCGTTCATATTCGTATTCTCCAGCCTTACTCCCAATTTTAATACCGCATCTTTACCCAGCGTCTTCGACGCCTGTACATAAGCTGCATTGATATTTTCGCGGTACCGGAATGTATTGGTGCGTCCGGGATCTTTGGACCGGATACCGGTTATATCTTTAAAATATTCGGCTACATTATTGAACCGGAGCAACGTGGATTTTACCCCCGCTTCCACTGTCAGCTTTTTAGCCAGTTTTTTCTTCAGGTCCGATTGAAAAGAAAACAATTGACGCCTTCCGTCGGTTTCTCCATCACCACCGGTTTTCAGAATAACAGGTATCGTGTATTGTGTATTGAACAACTGATCCGACTGATTGCGTGAAAAAGAATAATACAGGTCAGTGGTCCATTGTGAACCGAGTGAATCTATTTTCAACTTTGTTTGTACAGCATTGGTGGAATAAAAGGAACTTCCGTCATTCGTTACGTTATTCAGATCACTGCTGAGCGGGGTAGACGAAGAGGAAATAAGGTTGCGGATCACATTATTATTTTCCGATTTGTTTTTATAATCATTTAGAGAAGCACTGCCGGCAAAATCGATGGACCATTTATTGTTCAGCTCATACACATATCCATAACTGGTAAAATAAACCATCGACGGATAGCGGGTATAAGCTGCCTGGCTGAAAGACGTATCACCAAATAAACGGCTCGTGGCGATTTTTTCATAATTATCGCGGTGGCTGATGTTTACATTGATGTAATAGCTTTTTTTGCCATCATTGTTATTCAGGTTGAATCCGGCAAACTGATTGCCAAATGTACCCTGTTGCATGCCCATCGTCACACTTCCGGTAAGCCCGATTTTGACTCCCTTTTTCAGCACCACATTCACTACCCCTCCACTGCTGTTTGCATCGGTATTGGCAGAGGGGGTACGCACTACTTCTATTTTCGAAATGGCATTGGGCGGTAAACTTTTCAGCATGGTGGCAATATCCGCATTGCTCATTTTCAATTCGCGTCCGTTGATCTGTACCGTAGCGGGAGTAAGGCTGCTGATATAGATATTGCCATCCTGGTCTACAAAAAGTCCGGGCGTTTTTTCGATCACTTCATACCCGCTGGTGGAGGCGGCTACAAGGTTTTCCGGATCAATGATCGTTTTATCGTCTTCCTGCCGCATGAGCGGTTTTTTGGAAGTAATGACAGCCGTCTCCATGGTTTTACCAGATGGTTCAGCCACATAAGTGAGTGTGGAATTATTGCCGGAAGCGATGAAACCTTTTTCGATGGGACGGTAGTTGACGGCAGTAATAAGCACGCTGTATTGTTTTCCTTTTGACAGTACGAATTTTGCTGAGCCGGTGCTGTCTGCTGCTTTGGTAATAATCTTATTGCTGTCCAGCCGGCTCGTAACGGTAATACTGGCAAAAGCGAGCGGTTCTTTTCGGCTATTGGTGGCTCTGATGGTAACGGTTGATTCCTGGGCAAAAACTGCCAGCGAGCACAACAGCACAGCCAAAACAAAAAATGCCTTTTTCAGCAGGGGGGACAGCTTTTCAATCATTGGTTCGTAAAGGGTAAAAAAACAATCGCCAAAGCTAATGAATTAATGCACCAAAAAAAATAAGTGTAAACCATGTTGAACAGCTTATATTTATTTTAACCTTTGCAAAAAACCGCAAAAACCCGGTAAGGGTATGAAAACAGCAAAATTCACCGCCACGATACACAAATTCAGCAAGCAGGGCGAGAAAACAGGCTGGACCTATTTCGAAGTTCCCGCCGATCTGGTGCAGGAATTAAAACCCGGCAACAGAAAGGAATTCAAAGTGAAAGGGAAGCTGGACAAACACCCGGTGAACAGGGTTTCCCTTTTACCGATGGGTGGCGGGATATTTATTTTTGTATTGAATGCTGACCTGCGTAAAGCCATTGGCAAAAAGCAGGGAGCGCAACTGCTGGTCACCCTCACGGAAGATAAGAGTGAATTTGTTTTCAATCCCGATTTCATGGATTGCCTGAAGGATGATCCGGATGCGCAACTTTTTTTTAATACACTCACAGGTTCACATCAGCGGTATTTCAGCAAATGGATAGACAGTGCGAAAACAACGCCAACCCGCGATAAACGGATAGCTATGGCCGTGAACGCCTTATCGAAGAAATGGGGGTACCCTGAAATGATCCGCGCACAAAAAAACACACTTTGAAATATTGGGTTAAAAAACAAACAGCCTGCCTTCTCTTGAATATTTTACTTTACTTGCAGTATGATACAATCCATTGATGATATTAAACAACCTTTCTTTATCGGCGTAGCCGGTGTGGGCATGAGTGCATTGGCGCAATACCTGAAAGGAATTGGTAAAGAGGTATCCGGCAGTGATCGTTTTTTTGCTGAAGGCGTTTACAACGAAACACAGGAAAAACTAGAAGCTGAAGGCATTCGTTGCTTTGTGCAGGATGGTAGTGGCATTAACAGTGGCACCGACCTGGTAGTGGTATCTACCGCTATTGAGGATACCGTGGTGGAAGTACAAAAAGCAAAAGAACTGCAAGTACCCATTATACGCCGCTCTGAGTTGCTGGCGCTGATCGCTGCCAGTAAGAAAACCATAGCCGTGGGTGGCACCAGTGGAAAAAGCACTACGAGTGCTATGTTGTTTGATATACTCGAGTATGCCGGATTGCAGCCCAGTATCATCAGCGGTGCCGGGCTAATGAGCATTATCCGGAATGGAAAGATCGGTAATGCCAAAGTGGGAGCAGGGGAGTGGTTGGTGATAGAAGCCGATGAGAGCGATGGCTCCATTGTGCAATACAAACCCGAGACCGGCATTCTACTCAATGTGGATAAGGACCACCAGGAAATCGATGAGCTGATGAGTATGTTCACTACGTTCAAAAACAACAGCTCCTGGTTTATCGTGAATCAATCGCATCCGCTTTCACGTCAGTTATCGCAGGATAGGTCGCATGATTTTTCTTCGGATGCGAATATGGACGCTGGTTTTACTGCTACTGATTTCAACCAACAGGGGCTGGAGATATCCTTTCATATCAACGGAGTGCCGTTCCGGTTGCAGGTTTTGGGCAAGCATAATATGGAGAATGCACTTGCAGCCGCTGCTGCTGCCGCACATGCCGGTGTAGATCTTGCCACTGCGGCGGCTGCATTAAAAAAATACGAAGGGATATACCGTCGTCACCAGGTGTTGGGTCAAAAGAACGGTGTGTGGCTGATCGATGATTACGGACATAACCCCGTAAAATGTGCCGCTGCGATTGCCGCCTGCCAGCCGGTTGCTGCAAAAGTGATCGCCTGGTTTCAACCACATGGCTATAAGCCCACCAAATTCTTACGGGACGATTTTGTAAAAGAGATCGGGGATGTGCTCCGCCCGCAGGATGAAATATGGATGAGTGAAATCTATTATGCAGGTGGTACAGCAGTAAAAGATATTTCCGCCGGAGATTTGATCCAGGATCTGCAGGCAAAGGGTAAGAATGCTTTCTTTGTGGCAGACCGCAATGCCTTGGTGAACCAAGTACGGCCCCACCTCACGCAGGATTGTGTGCTGTTGCTCATGGCAGCACGTGATCCATCATTGGCTGATTTTGCGCAGCAAGTATGGAATGAATTATGAGGGTGTTTATGCCGATGCTTTTAATTCGCTGACCACATTCTCCTTTGCCACAGGCAGGAACATGTACCAGCAAAGAGCCATCAATAATCCCGGATGAGGAAGTTGGGTGCTGTTGTTCTCGTTAGAAAAGTAAATACCCGGTTTGTTATTGTCAGAGCTGAGACCACACACTACTAATGGGTTGTCTTTGGTTTCTTTATACAATACGAGTTCTGCCAGCGGATTATTATGTATGGTGTAGTAGATGCGTTCGTTGTTTACCAGTATAAAATGCTGTTTGTTTTCCACGCCAAGTTCTCCGATCCGGAATCCATATTCGGTACACATCACGGTTTTATGGCGGCGAAAGCCTTCTTTGCGGATGAGAAAAATTCTTTTTTCACTGGCACATTCCACACGGGCAGCATTGGAAAAAGGATTGAGTGTAAGGGTGAGTAACTGTCTTCCATCATTGAAAAGACGGTACACTTCATGGTTGTTGGCAGCAGTCGTTGATTCCCATTGCATGGTGTGGTGTTTATGGTTTGTGTTGGAAAAAATACAACCCTTTCCGCACGAATACCGGGATTAACCTAAAATTAATATTAACTTCATATTCGCCGTTTTTACGTGTATAAGCTGTGGAAAAAGCCGTGCTTATGCTCCTTTTTGCGGATTTTTGCGGGCAGAATCACAAAATCATTTTTTATGCTGACAGACAAGGAGCGTATTTTTTTGGAGCGGGCGATCGAACTGTCCGAATGGGGAATGAAGAATGGCAGGGGTGGCCCCTTTGGATGCGTGGTGGTAAAGGGGGATCAGATCGTGGGTGAGGGATCGAACCAGGTTACTTCTTCCAACGACCCCACGGCACATGCAGAAGTGGTGGCCATACGGAATGCATGTAAGACACTGGGTACTTATCAGCTGAATGAATGTGTGATCTATACCAGTTGTGAACCCTGCCCGATGTGTTTAGGCGCAATCTACTGGGCCCGTCCATTGAAAGTGGTATATGCCAATACGAAGAAAGAAGCAGCGGAAATTGAGTTCGATGATGATTTTATTTACAATGAAATAGCCACCGATTTAGCCGACCGCAAGATCCCCTTTATTCATGCCCCGCATAAAAAAGCACAGGCCGTTTTTAAAGCATGGAAAAATTGGGAAGGGAAGAAAAGGTATTAGAAGCCAGCTTCTAGCTGTGAGCCGCGAGCTACGAGCCTTGAACAGCCAGTGGCAAGCTTCAAGCTACAAGCTATCGGCGACAAGCTACCAGCTATGAGCTTCGAGCTACGAGCCCTTAACAGCCAGATAAAAGCCGCAAGCGACAAGCAACAGCCAACAACTAGAAACAACTAACCAGCAACCCGCCAAGGGGGTACGCCTATGTAGCCGCTTCAACCTCTTGAACCTTTGGAACCTCTTGAACCTTTTAAACCTATGTAACTTAGGCAACCTATGCAACTTATGGAACCTCTTGAACCTCTTACCTCCTCTCACTCCCCTCTCATCCGTTTAATAACGATATAGCTGAGTACGATCAGGAGCAGGAGAATCAGAATGGAAATATAGATCCAGGGCTGGTAGCTGATTTTTAGTTTTTCGCGGCGTTTTTTCTTTTTCTCTGTTTTCTTTTTCAGGTCACGATTCAGCATTTCCACCATGTACTGGAGCTGCTCTTTGTCTTTAAAATCCTCTAAGCCTTCCAGGGCGGCCTCATCAAATTCATCCTGCATCAGGTGTTTTTCCACTTCGTGCTTTTTATCTTCCGGCAGTTTGCCCTGCAGGTAAAGCAAGAGTGTTTCCTGATCCACTTCGGTGGAAAGATTGGATAATATGTCTTTTAAATTGTCTGACATGCTGTTTGCATCCTGTGCTTATCGGCCGGTTAATTCTTTTTGTTTTTTTTCAATCAGCAATTTCAGGTTTCGTTTACCGTTTTGAATATAACTTTTTACCTGCAATAAAGTAAAACCTGTTTCCTCACTCACTTCCTGGTAACTTTTCTTTTGAAGGTAAAACAAAGTTACACATTGCTGCTGCTCGGGATTCAGTTCTTTCAGCGAAACTTCCATCAGGCTGAGGGTTTGCTCGTTCATCAGGAGCGATTGCTGATCGGTTTCTTCTCCGGGGGTAGCGGCCACCCGTTCATTGATCTCTGCGGTTAATTTACCCTGTTTATCCCGCAACTTCATCAGGCAGTGGTTTTTTGCCACCATGTACAACCAGGATTTAAAATATTCCACTTTATATTTCTGCAATTCCTGAATTACTTTCAGAAAGATCTGCTGCACACTGTCTTTGGCTTCTTCTTCGTTTTTGAGATATTTCATGCTTACACCCAACAGCAGCAGGGTATATCGTTGCAGCAATATGCCCAGCCATTCATTATCCTGGCGGGAATAAAACTGTTCGAGCAGTTCCTGGTCGGTCAAATGATTGTGTTTATCACCCTTCACAAGCGGAAAATAGTTATTTTTTTAATCCCGTTCTTATTCCAGCACTTTTTCTTTTTGGTCTTAATCATTACATGCGTACGGGCTAATGCATATATCTGTAGGATGCAGTTTTTAATAAATTCAATAAAGAACGGGTGGTTAATTATTATCTTAGTAAAAATTATTTCCATGGAATATGCTGTTGTGCGTGTACCTGCTGCTCCGGTTCGCCGTAAACCCAATCATCGCCGGGAAATGGTCAACCAATTATTATTTGGGGAGAAAGTAGCAGTATTGAAATCGAAGGGGCCCATGTGGGTGAAAGTGCGCAGCCTGCACGATGAATATGAAGGATGGATGACCACTTCTTTGCTTCTTGCCATTGATAAAAAAGAAGCGATGTTGCCTTGCAGGTGGGTGGCGACCGACCTGCTGAATCCGGTAATGGTAAATAATGAGATCATGCAGGTACCTGCAGGATCCACGATCCCATTTTTAGATGGGCAGCCGGGGGATATGCCACTGGAAAATGGCAAATTGGGCGATCTATCGTTTTCTTTCCGGGGTGCATTCCTCGAACGGACACTACAAAAGCCCGGCAGCGAACTGCTTACTCAAATTGTAATGCCCTGGCTCAATGCACCCTATCTATGGGGTGGCCGTACGCCGCTGGGTGTGGATTGCAGCGGCTTTACCCAGGTGATTTACAAAATGATGGGGATCGACCTGCCCCGCGATGCCTGGCAACAGGCCCAAACCGGCTCTCCGGTAAAGAAATACAACGAGGTGCGCACCGGTGATTTGGCTTTTTTCAATAATAAAGAGGATATCGTACATGTGGGCATCTTCCTGGATAAGGATCGCCTGATACATGCATCCGGTAGGGTGAAAATTGATAATATTGATAAAAAAGGGGTGACCGATGCAGCAACCGGAAAAAGAATCCTGTCACTCAGAGCTGTGCGGAGAATATGGTGAACCCTGTTATTTCAACACCTAAACTTTTAAGTCATGAAAAAGCTGCTTTTGTTTTGTATGACCATTCCCGGTTATCTTTTTTTGCAGGCACAAGATAATTCCGCTAAACAAAAGAACCCGCTCGTCCCCTATGCCAGCGTGTATGCCGGAGGATGTGTGGACAATCCCTTTTCCTTTGCCGCAGGAGTACAGCAAAAACTCCGCGATCATCTTACCATCGGATACGATGTTCATTACTGGAACACCGGGTATGAATGCTATTGTGATGATAAGTATTCAAAAGGAAAATTTTCCTCCATCACCCCTTCGGTAAAACTCCTTTACAATACAGGTAAAAAAGAAGGCAGAGGCTTCGTGGCAGGCGTTGGACTGGGGTATATGTTTGCAAAAGACAGGGGCAGTGAAGTGCCGTATACATACGATCCGATGACCAGTACATACATCTATCAGCAGGATAAGGCCCTGCATGATGCTAACTGGGATTTCAACAGTATAGCACCCTCCTTCAGTATTGGAGCAGGTTTCAGACTCTTTAAATTGCCGGTAACCTTTCAGACTATTTATTATTTTGCCAAAACAACCGATGGCTGGATGCCCGCTGCGGGTGGTACGGGTTTTACAATAGGATTCAGGAAACTGAAATAACGATCAGATCATACTGCTTTTTCACGCGAACATACCGCGTACCCATTTAAAGATATATTGATCCCAACCCAGCATTTTAAAAGCCGTGTAAAACAGGATCACTGCGAATATTTTTTTCAATGCATCCTGATCAATAGCGAGGGCCATCTTGCTGCCAAAATAGCCGCCAACAATGAACCCGGAAGCCAACAGTAATACGATCTTCAGGTCGATCGGTGTACCCGCTTTCTGGCACTGATGATAATAATACAACGACGCCAATATAACTACCGGTAAAGTAAGCACAGCCAGCGACGTTCCTTGTGCCTGGTGCTGGGTATAATTCATAAAAAATACAAGGGCAGGCACCATAATGATGCCGCCACCTACGCCCACCAAACCGCTGAGCATACCGGCAGCCAGGCCTATGATTAGTGCCGTCAGAATTAGTTGTGTGGCCATAGTAGGTTGTTGAGGAGTGTTCACGGTTTAGCAGGATAGGTTTGCTGATAAAGTGCAATAGAATCCCGGATCACCCGGTAGGCGATGAGCTGGTCCTGAAAATTATCGATCTCCACTTTTTTATTTTCCAGCACTTTGTATTGTTCAAAAAAGTTTTTCAGTTCCAGGAGAAAATGTTGCGGCAATTCTTCCATACGGGTAATATGATTAACAGAAGGATCTTTCACTGCCACGGCAATGATTTTATCATCCATCTGGCCATTATCTATCATTTGCATATTGCCGATTACATGGGCTTCCACCAGGCAAAGGGGCTGTATAGATTGGGAGCAAAGTACCAGTATATCAAGCGGATCACCATCGAGCCCGAGCGTTTGTGGTATAAAACCATAATTCATGGGATAGTGAAACGATGAATATACCACCCGGTCGAGCCGCAATAACCCAGTATCTTTATCCACTTCGTATTTGGCGCGTGAACCCTGTGGTATTTCGATCAGCGCATTTACTACCGATGGGGCATTACTACCAGCCTGGGCCCCGTGCCAGGGATGTTTAACAGTTGTCGTATACATATTCAAGTATTTAAATCGTCAGGCGCGAATCAACTTTATTCCTGCATAGGTGGCCAGTAATCCGGTAAGCATACTTGCACCCATGTATAAAAAAAATACACCTGTACGTTGTTCTTTCAGAAGTCCTATCCCATCCAGGGTAAAGGCGGAGAAGGTGGTAAAACCACCGCAAAGGCCGGTCATCAGAAATAATTGCCAGCCGTTATGAAAAGTTCCTCCATCCTGAGCAGCTTTAAGAGATAAGCCCCAGAAGATACCGATGAGCAGGCACCCGGCAATGTTTACACTAAAGGTGCCCCAGGGGAAAGCAGAGGTGTGCATACCTGCCACCCATCGCTGGCAAATGTAGCGTGCCATGCTGCCGAGACCGCCTCCCAATGCTACCAATAGTAAATTATTGATCATTGGAGACTGTCCATTGTGATTGTTTTTAACGGTGTGGTATCGGCATCATGCTGGTACAAATACTTCAAATCCACCAGCCAATTATTATTGATGCGTACCAACCGCAATGTATCCGGATCATTCTTATAGGAGTTGGAGAAAATGATGATGGAGGTGGAATCGTTTACATCTGCCATGTCGCCGGGAAAACGAATTGAGGCTGCGCGGTATCCATCCTTTACAGTCTGGTCAGCTTTCTGATAATTTCGCTCCGCCACATCGAGCCAGTTCATGTTCACAGAATCCTGAAGCATAAAGCTGGCGGCTTCCCTGAATTTTCCATCCAATGCCGCCCGGATAAAATTGCGGGCCGCATCAACTTTGTTCTCCGATTTCGCAACGGTTTTATCGTTGTTTTTGCAGGATGCAAGGAACAGGACGAAGAATAAAAAAGGTAAAAAGGTGTTTTTCATCATACTGCAAAGTACAAAAAATACAGATTGCGGATGATCAATAAAAAAGCACCCTCATGTGGGGTGCTTTTTTAAAAAAAATAAACGCAGGATTATTGTTTCTCCGGGTTGAGTTTTTCCAGTTCTTCTTTCATTTTGTTCAGGCTCTCTTTCAGCGTATCGTTGTTCAGCAGGTTGTCCAGTTTTTCTGAAGCGCCGGTCGTATCAGGCATGTTGATGTCATCGCTGCCATTCATACCACCATCTTTCATCCCCATTTTCATCAGGGTGCCCATGCTGAAATCAACTTTCCAGCTTCCATCTTCTTTTTTCAGGGGAAATTCGAAGGTTTTATTGTCTTTGGAAGGGTTAGTAATGGTAACGGTGGCATTGTCGCCATCGATTTTGGTCTCACCAAACTTCATATTCTTGAAATCTTCTGCGGGGTCTTTTTCTTTTTCTTTGCCGCCCATTTTATCTTTCATTTCTTCTCCCATGGTCATTACTTTCTTCATCATTTCCATGGTAGACTGGCTGGATTTGGTGGCGAGCTTAGACGCGCCATCAATATCTTTTTTAGACATTTTTTCAAAGAAGGCGATCACAACAGCTTTAGGGTCATTGGCTACACTGTCTTTTCCTTTACAGCCGGTGAAAAGGCTGATGGCAACAGCGGCCATAAAAATAGCAGATACAATACGTTTCATGATTTTGGTTTTGATTTTTAATACGCAAATGTACGTTTTGGCCGGAATTTATTGCAGGAAATACTGCCGTTTTACCAACCGGCAATTTTCATTCAGGTAAATATCATCGGTGGTTACCCCAAAAGGCATCGTATCCAGCCGGATGTATTTGGTAAAAGCCCCATCTGCCGAGCGGTTCAGTGATTTGAATACAAATTCGGAGCAATACATCACGTCGTCGGACTGGTAGTTGAAATACAGATCAAACCGCAGCCCCGACCGGTAGGCCTGGTGTACCACATCGCTGAGGCGTTTCAATTGATCACCATTCAGGTTGTACCGGTACACCCCAAAGGCATTATTATCTAACGGATTACAAAAACTATCGATGGGATCCCGGCGAAGGTGCATATCCGGATTATATACACCCCCAATGGAATGATACACAAAGATTGTATCACCCTCTATCTGAATCAGACCGCAATGGGAAAACGTGGTATCCATCCGGTTCATACTCCGTGCGGCATGGCTTACATCATCATCACCGTTGCGGAAGATCACATCCCCGCTTTGTATAAGGGGTTTGGTACTGTCGATCAGCCGGAAGTTTTTTGAAAGCAACACCGGGTCTTTCCATTTTTTGGGAGCGGGCGGAATCTGGCAGGCCCATACAAAAAAAAGCAGGAATAAAGGGTGAAAAAGGTACCGCTTCATTCCTGCAAAGTAATAGAAGTTTACTATTAATCGGGTTTATCTTTTTTCATGATCGGGGGCGTGGTGCGCTTCGCATACTCCGCTTCTTCTTTTTCATGTTCGTGGTTATAAGCCTTGATAATGGCTTTTACCAGGCGGTGCCTTACCACATCTTCTTCATCCAGTTCGATGTGGGCGATGCCATCGATATTGCGCAATATGCGGGAGGCGGTTTGTAATCCGCTCCGCTGGTTGCGGGGCAAATCCACCTGCGTCATATCTCCGGTGATGATAGCTTTGGCATTCGCGCCGATACGGGTAAGAAACATTTTCAATTGCAGATCGGTGGCATTCTGTGCTTCATCGAGAATGATATAGGCATTGTCGAGCGTACGTCCGCGCATATAGGCCAGAGGAGCGATTTCGATGGTGCGGGTGGTCATATAATAACCGAGTTTATCAGCGGGTATCATATCGTCCAGCGCATCATAAAGCGGGCGCAGATAGGGATCGATCTTTTCCTTGAGATCGCCGGGCAGAAAACCAAGGCTTTCACCTGCTTCCACAGCAGGGCGGGTGAGAATGATCTTTTTTACCTGTTTATTTTTCAATGCGCGCACAGCAAGCGCCACTGCGGTATAGGTTTTACCGGTACCGGCTGGTCCGAGGGCAAATACGATATCATTCTTTTCAGATTCCTGAACCATTTTTTTCTGATTCGCGGTACGGGCCCTTACTGATTTTCCATTGGGTCCAAAAACAAGCACTTCGTTGGGATTTTTCTCCCTGAAATGATCGATCACTTCCGCATCATCACCGCCGAGTATCTGTTCGAAATAATTTTGGCTCATGTGGCCATTACGTTCGAGATAGGATACGATGAGCGAAATTTTTTCACGTGCCGTTTCGATCTGTTCGGGCGCCCCGCTTAGTTTGAGCTGCGTGCCACGTGAAAGGATCTTCAGGAGTGGAAATTTCTTTTTGAGGATGTCGAGTTTACCGTTATTGACGCCAAAAAATTCAATAGGGTTTACGGTTTCGAGGTTGATAATTGTGTCTGTCAATGCACGTGTGTTTTAGTTGGTTCTTGTTTCTTTGATTTGGTGGGCAAAGTGGAACCAGGTTTCACAAAGCCGGCGAAGAGTACACCGGGTTACTAAGCGTCTTCTGCCCATTTGCAGAAGCCATTCTGCCACTGGCAGCGTTACTCTTCTTCACCAATATTACTTAGCAATCTGGTTACTGCCTAAGTTTAATTATTCACATATTGTTAATTTAATTCAGCACCAGATGATCATATTTCAATTTTAGCCGGTTTAATAGTTGAATTTGGTGAATTAAATAGCAATGAGTAATTTGGATTTCACCAAAATCTACCGCCATGGGAAGTGAAATGATCGTTATACCATTAGGTATTATTTTATTCTTTTTTGCTTTAGCAATTCTTGTCATTGTCGCTCAATGGCGGGTTTTTGAAAAAGCTGGACAACCAGGCTGGGCAAGTCTGATCCCAATTTATAATTTGTATATTATGACAAAGATCGCCGGGAAGCCTTCCATCTGGATGTTGTATTTTTTCATCCCCTTTGCGAATATTTATTTTATGGTATGGCTTATCAATATGATATCCAAAAGTTTTGGTAAGGACGAGGGGTTTACGGCGGGCCTTATTTTTCTGGGCCTTTTCTTCTGGCCGATTCTTGGTTTCAGCCGTAATATTCAATATCAGGGGCCCTATGGCGATCGCGCTGCCTTTGCCGCCTATCAGGGTAAGAACAAATTCGATTTCGAACAACCACAGCAATAAGTAATTTATTTGTCAATTCGAAAGGCCCGGGCAACATCCGGGCTTTTTTTCTGTTTTAATGATAGATATCAGTCTGCTGACTGGCTCCGCTCAGCTATTTTCTTTCTTCAGTTTAATACATTGCAACATGAGCAACCCTGTTACGCCCATAAAAAGAAGTCCCCAACTGGCTCCCCTCAGCCGGGAGCATCACGATGGTCTTTTGTTTGCCTGGAAAATAAAACAAGGGCTGGAATTGAATGCTTCCATGGAAACCATGGGCCATTACGCCATGTGGTACTGGCGCCAGCATATACGCCCGCATTTTTACCAGGAAGAAAAAATATTAATGCCGCTCATGCCTGCTGACCACCCCATGGCCAAACGGCTCAAAGAAGAACATGACCATATCCGGGAACTCATCATCAGCCTCGATGAAGAGGCAGATAAACGGCATCTTACACTCTTATGCGAACTCGTTACGCAACATATTCGCTTTGAAGAACGGGAATTGTTTGGGTATATGGAAGAATTACTCACCCCCGCTCAGTTGGATGAAGTATTTGCACAATTGGAAGAACATCCTTTGGTGTGTGAGGAAGACTGGAAGGATCAGTTCTGGGTCAAAAAATAATACTACAATAATAATTTGAAAACCCCATAGGAAACATTCACTCAGCCTGATTTTCTTCATGTATCCTTTCTTCAGGCAATACGTTAATAATTTTATAATAAAGTTCACCGACATACAACCATCGGTTGGTTTGTTGCATTTTTAACCGGTATACCGGCTATCTGCAACATGAGAATTATTCTTTTCATCATATCAGGTTTTTTTTATTTGAGCGCATCCTCTCAGGAGTTTAAGCTTTATGGCCGTGTGCTTAACAGTAAACAAGAACCACTTGCCTTTGCCAGTGTACAGGTAAAGGAATTTCATCAGGGGAGTATCACCAAAGAAGATGGCAGCTATGAACTGAAGTTGGAGCCAGGCAATTACGAACTGGTGATTAGTATGGTAGGCTATAAAGTGCTGGTGATGCCGGTGATCATTAAAAAGGAACCTTCTCAACTTGATTTTATCCTGGAGGCAGAAGTGGCTACGCTTATCGCAGTTACCATCAAAGGTAAATTTAAAGACAGGGCGGAGGATTATATACGTAATGTGATACGCAATAAGGACAGTATCGCCGGAGCCGCTGGCGCTTATTCCTGCAAGGTCTATATCAAAGCAGTACAGGAAGATTCATCCGGAAGTAAGAAACCAGCAAAAGCAAAATTGACGGACACATTACAGGCAAATAAAGCCCTGAATCAGGTTTCATTTGCTGAAATCGTATTGCGGCTCGACCGTAAACCACCAAAGGAAACTAAAGAAGAAAGGCTGGGCATCTCCAAAAAAGGGAATGCAGAACAGTTATTTTATCTCTCCACAACAGAGGGTGATTTTAATTTCTACAATAACCTGGTATATGTACCCGGCATTTCCTCTACTACTTTTTTATCACCCTTCAGTTATAGCGGCCTGATGGCCTATCGTTTTAAAACGGTAAGTACTGCAACCATTAACAGTCAAAAGATATATACGATCAGTATTCGTCCAAGGCAAATGAGTAATGCTACGGTAGAAGGAGAAGTAACTATTGCGGAAGGTAGTTGGGCGATACTTCATACAAAACTCCGGTTTCCAAAATATCACCTTGCGGGATATGATTTTTTTGAAGTGGAACAACAATATGAACGGGTGGCCGGGAAGGCCTGGATGCTGAACAGACAGGAGTTTACTTATCGGGCACAATCGGGCAAAAGAAAGTCATCGGGTCATACATTGGTTACATACCAGGATTATGTGTTGAATAAAAAATTCGATAAGAAATATTTTGGTACAGAAGTAAGCTCGGCTTCGGCAAAAGCTTATGAGCAGGATAGCAGTTTCTGGGTGGCCAACCGTACTGAGCCCCTTACAGAAAAGGAATTGCGGGTAATCCATTACCGCGACAGTATATACCGGGCCACACATACAAAAGCTTACCTGGATTCTGTGGATAGGGTGATCAACAGGATAACCTGGCAAAAGGTTTTGTACAAGGGACAAGATTTAAATAACCATGAAAAAAGAAGTAACTGGAATTTGCCGTCCCTCCTCAGCCTCTACCAGCCAATACAGTTCGGTGGTACCCGAATACAACCGATGGTGGGTTATTCAAAAACATTCCCTTCCCGCAAGAATATTTATGTTTTTACCGAATTAAGTTTTGGATTACGGAATAAAGACCTCAACGGTGCCCTCCGGGCAACACATTTATACAATCCGTTGCACCGGGGTTATATTTATGCAACAGCGGAGAAGAATTTTGAATATATTTTCAGCGGAGATGCCTGGATAAACATGATCAAGCGGAGTAATGTATATCTGCACGAAGCGATTGGGGTAGGGCATAGTGTGGAAGTGGCCAACGGATTATATGTCTTTACCAATGCCGATATGGCCTTTCGCCGGTCGGTGAGCGATTACAAGACCAATGAACGGGTGGACAGCCTTTTTGGTAGCGTGCTGGATAATAATATTGCGGTGAGTTTTCCATCGTATAATGCATTATATGCACGGGTCAGGGTAGAGTATACGCCACATCAGCGGTATATCCGGGAACCAAAAGAGAAAGTGATACTGGGATCCGTTTGGCCTACGTTTTATGTACTGTGGAAAAAAGGTATACCGGGTGTTTTCGGCAGTAAGATCAATTTTGACTATCTGGAACTGGCCATTCAGCAGTCGGTAAAATTGGGAATAATGGGCAACTCTTCTTACACAGTACGAACAGGTTCTTTTTTTAATCAGAAAGATTTGCGGCTGGTAGATTATAAATACCAGCGAAGGGGAGATCCGTTATTATTCTTAAACCCAAATGAAGCATTTCAATCACTCGATTCCACTTTCCCGGTATTCAGCCGTTTTTATGAAGGGCATTACCTGCATGAATTCAATGGCGCACTACTGAATAAAATTCCTTTCTTTAAAAAAATCGGATTAAGGGAAGTGGCCGGTGCGGGATTTCTTATTGCAAAAGAACGCAACCTGCGATATGGGGAATTATTTACCGGCGTGGAGAGGATATTCAAATTCCCATTCAACCAGGTAGGTAAATTTAAACTGGGGGTGTACGTAGTAGGTTCGGTCGCCAATCAATTCAATAACCCGGTTCAATTTAAAGTGGGTATAACGACATGGGATAAAAGAAAGGGTAAATGGTTTTAATAGACATAAGTATATTTATAGATACTCCTTTTTTTATTTTTCCATACCCCTTTTTATACGTTTTTTCTTTCTGGTATCAGGCCTGCGTTCCATTACACCCTGGATTTACTTGAGTTGCGGCTATAACCGTAGACAGAATAATGTATATACAGTACCTGTATCCAAGGTTGTTTATAAACAGGTACACCTTTTTTCAGTAAAAGAAACCAGAGTCAATTGAATGAGCAGACGACAGAAAATCAACACAGCGTCGCAAAGACGAACAATTGCATTACCTCAACCTGAATTCATAAGCCAGCCTCAACCCTACAAATGATCTGCGGATTTCTGTTACCCAGGACTCGTACCGGAAACTGATATCCAGACTGTTACCATGTTTCCCCGTGATCAACTCATCACCCAGTAAAAAAGAGTAAGCAAATCCTTCATTCTTCTTGTAACCACCTTGCAACAACAGACCTGCATCACCACCCAGATAAAAATTTCCAAAATAATACCTTCCGCCGAGTTTAATGGGTACACCAGTAAGGCGTTCCCCACCCGGATTGAGCAGGTTGGTTTTCGAAGAAAATTGGTAGAAGCCAACAGAACCGGTTACGCTGGTATGATTGGCAAATACATATTCGGATTTAATAGTGCTGCCATATCCCCAGCTATGGGTTTTCCGGAATGTATTCTCCGGATATGCGAGGTCTGCACCTATACTCAGATTCCAGGTGTGTAATTTGCCGATCTGGGCGCTCAGGTTTGTATTCATTACAAACAGAACCAATAAGCAACTGAGGAAGGTACATTTATTTTTCATACATTTTTTTTTATTAGAACAGTTTGTTATCCTGTAAGTTGTCAGGCTTATCAGCAATGACAGCCTTATTACAATTGAGGAAGCAAAAAATGTATAACTGACAATACCATGATAATCGGAAGCCAAATCAGCAAGGCAGGGATTATAAGAACCCCTTTTTTCATGTTGGGCAAAAGGCTTTTTATTTACCAGCGTGCCACAATCTTAAAATTGATCAGCCGTGGTGTAAGACGGTTCGGAAGGAGATAAACCGTATTCGAAAAATCCTTTACAAACAGATAAGAGATGGTATTGGCCCGGTCAATGATATTGAACACTTCGAGACTGGCCCAGATATTATCAAAATTACGGAAAGGGGAGTGGCTCCTTCGTTTGCTTCGGTCGTCATCCACCAGCAATGCACTGAAACCGATATCGCAGCGGATATACGGTTCTATCACGGCTGCATTGCGGTATCGTACTGCACCCGGAATATTGTAAGGCATATTGCTGCCATAAAGCAAATTCAGATAAACTTTGAAGTTCTTATTGGTGGGCAGGTAATCCGAAAAGTACATCCCGAAGGTGATACGTCTGTCGTTGGGGCGTCGCAGCCAGCCTACATCATTGCGCACACTGTCTGTCACCACCTGGTCAGTGCTCTGTGCTGTAATGAATTCACCTGCAGCATTTTTGTACCGGTAGTAATGATCACCGCTGATATCTTCTGCCGTTTTCATGATGCCCAGACTGATCCAGCTTTCCGCATCTTCCACCAGTTCGCCATGGAGGCGCATTTCCACCCCTGCCGCATAGGCTTTTGCATTGTTTTCCCCGAAGTAGCGGATGCGTACATTGTCTACATCATACGGCACTACGTCGGTCATGTTTTTATAATAGGCTTCGGTGGTCCAGCGCATGGGTCTTCCACCGATTCCTATGAAATTGTAATCAAAGCCTGCCACGGCCTGTATGCTTTTCTGCGATTTCAGTTGGGTATTCACGGTGCCATTGTATCGGCGCAGTTCGCGGTAGAAGGGAGGTTGACTGTACATACCGGCTGCCGCGCGGAAGATGATATCTTTTTTCCATTTAGGTTTCCAACTGGCACCGATACGGGGGGAGATGAGGAATTCCTGGTTGAGCGTATTATAATTGAAACGCACGCCTGCTGTCAGCGTGACCGCATGGGAGGAATCTTTTCCTAATAAAATATTGTCCTGAATATAGCCCGAAAATTTATCTATATCCAGTGATGCGGTTGACTTTACTGACTTATTCAACCGGAGCAGATTCGGTTGATAGGGCAATGAATAGCCAGCAGAATCCTGAAACTCCCATTCATTGAGTTTATCTCCGATAGTGGTCTTGTCATAACTCAGGCCCCATTGTACGGCATGTTTACCGAGATCATAATTTCCTTTGTGTGATACATTCCAGTTTTCAATATTGAGTGTATTGCGGGCCCATGTCTGGTATACGCCAGCACCGAGCGGGTTTACAATCAGACCAAAAGTGGGATTGCGTTTATCAAAATCCCTTTCTCCAAACAAATAGGCGCCGGTGATATCAATATTTTCCTGCTCATCATTTTCAAAACGGGACATCATCCATTTCAGCCGGAGTTTTTTATTCACCTGGTTGATGAATGCCAGGCCCAGCATATTCGTCTGGTACTGGTCTTTTTCCCTTCCTTCAAAAGCAATATCCACCCCGATGGTGGCACTGAATACCGGGGAGAATACCGATGTGGTAAGCTGACTGGATTGCGGGATCAGTGTAAATTTTGTTTGTGAAATATTACTCAGCAATTCAGCCGACCATTTGGGGCTGAACTGGTAACTGAGCAAGGCCTGGAAATCGGCAGAAGATGGTACATAATTTCCTTTGGTCTCCTGGCTGCTGAGCAGGTTGCGGTTGCTCCGGTTGCGGATGCCGAGTAAGTAACTAAATTTTCCATTGCGGCTCGCGTTTTCGATCTGCAATCCCTGTTCAAGAATGCCTACATAGGCAGAACCACCGAAGCGTTTCGGTTTTTTGTATTGAATGTCCAGTACACTGCTCAGCTTATCACCATAGCGGGCCTGAAAGCCGCCATTGTAAAAACTGATATTGCGCACCATTTCCGGATTGATAAAACTGAGGCCTTCCTGTTGTCCGCTTCGTACGAGATAAGGGCGAAATACTTCGAAATCGTTTACATAAATCAGGTTCTCATCGTAGCTGCCACCCCGAACAGAATATTGGGAAGTGAGTTCATTGTTGGAACCCACGAATATTTTGATCAGGCTTTCTACGCCGGTAACGGCCGAAGGGAGATTAAGGATCGTTTTGGGATTGGGTCTGATGAGGCCCGCTTCTTTGCGGTCGCGCTGATCGGTAAGAATCACTTCGGTCAGCACTTTTTCTCCCCGTTCGAGCCTAATGGTAATGGTCTCTTCTTCGTTTTCGCTAAGCAGGAAATTCTGTTGGGCGGATTTACGACCGCTATAGCTGAATACCAGGGCAAAGGCTTTCTCCGCCGTTACTTTCAGTCGAAAGTACCCTGAATCATTGGTCACAATGCCTTTGGACTGCCCGAGAATGACAACCGATACATTGGGCAGCGGGTTCTCATTTTCATCCACCACTTTGCCGGACACGAAGGCGGCTTTTTTTTGGGAAAAAGAAAAAAAGGAAAACAGTAGTAAGGCAGTTGTAAAGAGTAGTTGGCGGTACCTCATTTTCATCGGTGAATATGCAACAAGATACGAATTTTACAATAAGGCTTTATGCCTTTTTGAAATCGCCTAATCGCATGAAGGAGGCATCAAAGCGATTTCAATTGTTGTATCGTTTTTATCGGGTCTGCCGACTTAAACACCGTATTCCCCGCCACCAACACATCGGCCCCGGCGGCCAGTATGGAAGGAGCATTATCGAGTGTTACGCCCCCGTCAATTTCGATCAGCACAGGCGCCTTTTTTTCATTGATCATAGCACGGAGTTGTTTGATCTTTTCGAGTGTATGGAGTATGAATTTCTGCCCGCCAAAGCCGGGGTTCACGCTCATCAGGCATACCATATCAATATCACCCAGTATATCACTCAACGTGGAAACAGGTGTATGCGGATTGAGTGCCACACCGGCTTTCATACCCAGCGAACGGATCTGTTGCATATTCCGGTGCAGGTGTGTACATGCCTCCATATGCACAGTGAGGTAATCGGCGCCTGCATTTTTAAACTGCTCTGCATATTTCTCCGGCTCCAGTATCATCAGGTGTACATCGCATACCTTAGTAGTGGCCTTGCGGAAAAATTCAACGAGCATGGGGCCAAAACTGATATTGGGAACAAAGCGACCATCCATCACATCCAGGTGATACCAGTCTGCTTCACTGGCATTGAGCATATCACAATCAGCCTGCAGGTTCAGAAAATTGGCAGATAACAGGGAAGGAGCTATGATCGGCATGGGAGGAATTTGCGGTGCAAGATACAGGAATACTTAATGTGATAATTCTATAATTTAATAATGTGATAATGTTGTTCGCAACAATTCGCTACCTCCATCATTTCCACATTTGCTCATTATCGTATTTTCACATTTACTTCATCCGCTCCAATGCTTCCCGGGCTTCTTTAAAATCTTTATCAATACCTAAAGTACGCTGGTAGTTGAGTTTGGCTTCTTCCTTTTGTCCCATCGCTTCCTGGCATTTTCCGATCCAGTAATAATTGTCTGCATAATCGGGGGAAATTGTGAGAGCCAGATTGAACACCTTCAGCGCTTCGGGATATCGCTTCAGTTCGTACAACAGACTGCCTTTTTCAATATAGCTATTGATAAAAGTATAGTCATGTTTTATGGAGGCGTCAAACATGGAAATGGCACTGGCCGTTTCCTTCCTGGTAGCATAATAAATACCCTTGTAATAATAGGGTTCGGCATGCAGGCCCGCCGTATCCACCTTTATCAGGGAATCACACAGTGTAATGACCTTTGGGTTTCCGGTTTCAGCATAATTCAGCGCCAGTATATAATTCAGTTCGATCTCATAGGGAGTCAACTGGTAGGCTTTTTCCAGAATCGAAAGGGCTTCGGCATTATTTCCTTTTTTGTACAGCAGATCAGCTTTCATTTTGAGCAGGTCCACTTGTTGCGGATTCTGCTGTAAAATTTTATTACAAATGACCAGGGCTTCATCTACTTTGTTTTGGGCTGCCAGGGCACGGGCAAGGCTCAGTTGCAGCAGCCGGCTTTCGGGTAATTCCTTGATAGCCCCTTCTAAAAAACGAATGGCTTCTTCTGGCTTTTTTTCCAGTAAAATGGTACTGATTCCCAGTGCAAAGGACTCCCTTTTCTTTAGCGACCAGGCTTTCCTGAAATCTTCCAGCGCAGGCTCCGGAAAATCATTCGTGTTCAGCAATACCGCCCGCCTGAAGTAAAGTGCTTCCTTGTCCGGAAACTGCCGGATACTGTCCGTCACACCCCGGAATATCGGCTGGCTAAGGATATCATCATATTTACCTTCTTGTTTTTTGTCACTACAACTGCTGATTATTATCAGCAGGGAGACAAGGGGTATCGCTATTTTTGCAACCTTCATGCTGGCAAAACTAATTGATTTTTAAAACCGAGGTATGACAATAACCTGACAATAGCAGGACTGCCAAAAAATACCTTTGCCGGCATAGGCCGGTTGGCTGTAAAACGAAAAAAAATGAAAAAACTTGTATCTGTTCTTCCTGTTGTGATGCTACTGTATATTTCATGCAGCAACAGCGCCAAAATGGGCCAGTCGGGTAATGTGGTTGCTGATACCCTCAAGTATCCCGAGGAAACACACCTGAAGAATATACAGCAGCTCACATCTGGTGGTGATAATGCAGAAGCCTATTGGAGTTACGATAGCAAATACCTGGTGTTTCAACGTACCAACCCCAAAGAAGGCATCAACTGCGACCAGATATTCATGGGTAAAGTACCCAAGCCCGGTCAGCCTTTTACCTATAAGCTCATCAGTACTGGGAAAGGCCGTACTACCTGCCCCTTCTTTACAAAAGATGGCAAGCATATCATTTATGCATCTACACATCTTGGGAGCGAAGCTTGCCCAGCCACACCAGACAGGGCCAAATATGGCAATAAATATATCTGGCCGCTGTATGATAGCTATGATATTTTTATGGCAGATCTCGATGGTAAAATTGTAAAGCAACTCACCCACTCCAAAGGGTATGATGCAGAAGCCACTTTATCGCCCGATGGCAAACAAATGCTTTATACCAGCGATAAAGACGGGGACATTGACCTGTACATTATGAACCTGGAAACCGGCGCTGAAAAACGAGTGACTAATATGCTGGGATATGATGGGGGTGCCTGGTTTAGTCCCGATGGCACCAAACTGATCTGGAGGGCTTCCCGTCCTAAAACAGATGCCGAGATCAAAGAGTATAAAGACCTGCTGGCCGAAAACCTGGTAGCTCCCACCAATATGGAAGTATGGGTGGCCAATGCCGATGGATCAAATGCACACCAGGTAACGAGTTATGGTCAGGCCAACTGGGCTCCTGCATACATGCCCGATAATAAGCGGATCATTTTTGCATCCAATCATGAATATAAAAGAGGATTTCCCTTCAATCTCTATACCATCAATGAAGATGGTACCAATCTCCAGAAGATCAGTCGCGATAAAGGATTCGATGCCTTCCCGATGTTTTCTCCCAACGGAAAAAAGATCGTATTCTGCAGTAACCGGAATAACGGGGGTACGCGCGATACCAATGTATTTGTAGCGGATTGGGAAGAATAAAGATCCCTGCAAAAATCAGTTTTTCCCCCTCACTGATGCGGAGGGTCTTATTGTGCCAGAGTCTGTTTTTCCGGGAATGCCCGGCTTCCGCTTCAACAATATTTGATGTTGCGGTGTGGCTGTTGTAGTTTTGGCCATACTAAAATTACTGCAATGGAAAAAGGCTTGCTTCATCTGCACAGTTTTCTGCGCTGGGTTATTCTGATATTATTACTGGTTGCTTTGTACCAGGCATTCACCAAAAAAGAAAGTATTCGTAAATCGAGTTTATGGCTGATGATCGCATCACATGTGATGCTGCTCATCGGGCTATACCAGTTATTCTGGGGCCGCTATGGCATTACCAAAGGGTTGCCCGAAAATGTGCAACTCATGAAGGATTCTTTTTACCGGTTCTTCTGGGTGGAGCATCCCTTGCTGATGGTACTGGCCATTGGTGTAATTACCGTGGCAAGAGGTAAGGCCAAAGTGTTGAATTATAAAACAACCGGCTGGCTGTTGCTGGTAGCATTGTTGTTCTTATTGGTGGCAATACCCTGGCCATTCAGGGCGGTGGGTTCCGGTCGCACCTGGTTTCCCGGTATGTAAAAAATGTGTAAAGCCCCTGCTACGTTGCGGGGGCTTTATTTTAAAAAGGCTTTTACCTCAATCTCTGGACTTCATTTCCCGGTAAAAGATTTTCCCGACAATCTTCCATCCTTCTTTTGTTTTAAGCAAACTCATAATGTCGTGAAAATAAAAAGTGGGGTATTCGATCGTAAGCTTTGCTACAGCGGTATTACCATACACTTCAACTGATTCGATCTTTGTACTTCGCTCCGTTTTTTTTCCTGAATTGGGCATACGGGCCATAAAGTCTTTTAACGATACCACTACCAGCGTATCGTTTCGCATATACTGCATTTGCCCTCCGGGGCTGAACGCTTTTGAGAATAGCACACTATCCCCATTGGTGCCACCATCGAGATAATAATTACAAACTGTTTTTACGGCTGCCACATCTTCTTCTTTGGTTTGGGCAAAACTGTTGGTGACACATATACAGGCCAGGCATAGCATTATTAATTTCATAAAGCGGGTTTATTGAAAATAGCGAATTATACGATTGGTGGGAAAGGGAAATACACAAACGGTTATTTGCGGGCATGCTGTATTATGCATCGTCAGAAATAGCGTGATGCAATCTGTGCAGTCCCAAGCATCGGATTGAAAACAGATTAGTTTTCTGATCATCTATGGGCTTGTTTACCAGCAGATAGCCATTTTAACTGAACTATTAATAAGCGCAATAAAGCAAAGGTGAAAAGCCTGTTCATGCATTGCCCCTTACGACCTCTCAGATTTTGCTGAAAACTAAGTTTATTGCACCCCAGTTTGAAATGGATAATCCGGAGAATCCTCCCGCATCATTTTTAATGAAAACGATTTCAAAGCCAAACGTATTGGGGCCTGACCCCGTAAATTTATTATCTGCGGTTCGTTTCAAGGGTATATCATCCAGCCGGATATGCGACATAACGAGTTTATCACCCTTTACGGCTAGCTGGTACCGGGTCTCTAATTCTTCACAATAATATGTTCCGGCAAATTTTTCCAAACCGGGTTGAAAGTTATCCGTTACCGCCATGGTATTCGTAGGGGCAGGGGCAGTGTTGACCGCCTTTTTCTCCATGGGATGTCCTTTAATATAAAAACCGGCAATATCATAACGTCCGCCAAGATCTTCATTGTGTTCATCATTACTCAATTGAATAACTGAAATCCGCTGATCCGGAAAGCGCCCCAAAAATGTACGAAAACCGGCTGTATGTCCTCCATGGCCAATCCGGCTTACCCCTTTAAAATTTGTTACGAACTGGCCTTTGGCATAAAAGATGGAATCGCCGTCGTCTAACCGTATGAAAACCTTGTTTCCGTTATCTAACCGCGATACCTCATTGAATTTGTCAATAAATTCCCGGGTTCCAACTACAGGATTTTCAAAATTCTGCACCCATTTCACCAGGTCTTCCACGGTGGTAAGCAAACCCGAAGGGCCCGGGGAGGTACTGTAGGAGGGCTTGAAATAATACCGTCCATTGTCTTTTTCATACGAATGTGCCCTGTTATTTATTAGTAGTTGATGATTATCGGCAAACCGTGTGTTTAACATACCAAGGGGAGTGAAAATTTTTTCGGTGGTATAATCGGCAAAACTTTTACCGGTTATGCGTTTTATAATTTCAGTTAACAGTACATAGCTGCTGTTGCAATACCGGAATGCTGTTCCCGGCATGATGTCGGTTTCCTTAAGCCTGTTCAGCATTTTCAATACCTGGCTGGTATTCATCATATCCGTGGTCAAATAACCGGCTATAGAGGCCACGGCTCCGTGATCTTTCAAACCGCTGGTATGAGCAAGCAGGTGTTTGATTTTAACGGCCTTTGCATAGGCCGGCAATTCAGGAATGTATTTTTTTACATCATCCTCTGTTGATAGTTTCCCTTCGCTTTCCAGCAGGCACACCGCAAATGCGGTGAATTGCTTAGACACCGAGGCGATGTCAAATACCGTTTGGGGGGTAATGGGAATAGGGTGTTCAAGATTTGCCATACCATACCCTTTTTTGAAAATGACCTGGCCATTTTGTACGACAGCCACAGCAACACCCGGGGTGTTGGAAGTATAAGAAGCAAACAAAGAATCGATTTTTCGGTCGCCTTCTTTATTTTGCTGGGCTTGAGTAAGGACCGAAAACAAACAGATGCAGGAAACGGCAAGCAGCAATGACCTTTTTGTCATATCAATTGTTTTTAATGGGTATACTTTATTTTCATCCGCCAGGGGCTATAATGCGAAGTGGCATTTCTTTTTTTTAGTCCCTTCTATTTAGTTCTTCTCGTTGAGACCTTATCCACAATAAACCACTGTTCATCCGTTTTGATCATATTAAAGTAGTCCGTAAATACATGGGTGGTGGTTATGATTTCTGCTTTTACAGAGGCAATATTGCCGGTTAGGTCCATGGATCCGATTCGGGTAACCAAACTGTCTGGTCGGGCATGGGGTTTAAAGCGGGATAAATAATCTGCCCTGCTTAACGTTGTAAACTTGCCATCACTGAAAAACTTTAACTGACAGGTGCTGTGCATCGCTTTACCCACTTTTGTGGTGTCTCCGGTAGCCCAGCCTTCAAAATACAAATTGACCACCGACTCGATGGATTGGATTTCTGACCTGTTTTCCGTTTGCTGTGCTTTGATAAGGGGACAGCAAAAAAGGGAAAGGAATAGTAACGTAGCAGGTATCCGCATAGAATTATTTTAAAGTAAAGTAAAAACTTCTCCATAAGCCCTTCAGGCTTTTTACATGAGTGGTAGATTGCCTTTTTAACGTTTTCCCAGTTCGATCACTTCGCAATCCTTCATATCTGTGCCGTCTATTACAAAGCGTATCAGCGTTCTTACCTTATGCCAACCCTGTTTGCCTGCCGCCCCGGGATTCATATGCAGGCAACCCAATGCTTCATCGTATTGAACTTTAAGAATATGGCTATGCCCGGCAATGAATAATTGCGGCCTGTGAAGCAGTAGTTCTTTTTTGGTAGCGGGATTATACCGGGGCGGATACCCGCCGATATGCCGGAGCATTACTTTTACGCCTTCACATTGGAATACGAGCTGCTCCGGAAAGATGGACCGTATCGCGGCATCGTCAATATTGCCGTATACTCCCCGGACAATGGGAGTGTTTCGCCCGGACCAGGCACCGTTTAATTGTTCTATCAGTTCTATACTACCGAAATCACCAATATGCCACACTTCATCACAAGTGGCGAAGTGTTGGAACACAGCCTCGTCCAGAAAGCCATGTGTGTCTGATATAAGCCCGATTCGTGTCAAAAAAGAGTATTAAATTTGTAAACGATCATTATTCCGGTCCGGTCTCAAAAATACGGATATGCTTTTTCACCGCAACTTTACCTACTATATCGACAAGCGCAAATGGAAATATATTTTCCTGCTGGCGATGCTTGAACTTTCTTTTAGTTAAAAACTAAAAGTTAAAAGTTAAAAATCAGTCGTGATATTGATACCCCTGATTTTATTTTTATATCCTTATTTTGCTTTTAGTGAAGAGAACAGGTATGATGCTGTTTTACCAACATCTTCCAAGATGAGCTTACCTGTATCATTCAAAATTCATCATTTTTAATTCATAATTCCTAACATGCCTCACTATTATAAACTCGGAACCATTCCCCACAAACGCCACACTCAGTTTAGAAAACCGGATGGTGGCTTATACAGCGAGCAATTATTTTCTACGGAAGGATTCAGCGATGATTATGCGCTGCTCTATCATTGTCACCCGCCCACACAGATCATCAAAACGGAGCCACAGGTGGATGTAAGTCCGCAGGTGGCCGAAGAAAAAATGCTTAGCCACCGTTGCTTTGAAGGTTTTCATGTAAAGCCCGCAAAAGATTATTTGGAAAGCCGCATACCGGTATTGGTCAACAGCGATTGTCATATTGTACTGGCCGCACCACAGGAAAGCATGACCAGTTATTTTTACAAGAACACCGATGCCGATGAACTGATCTTTGTACACGAAGGCAGCGGTACGGTGAAAACGCAGTATGGGCAATTACCTTTCAGTTATGGCGATTATATTGTACTGCCCCGTGGTACCATCTACCAGATCGAATTCAAGGATGCCAATAACCGGCTTTTTATTGTGGAATCATTCTCTCCCTTACGTTTCCCGAAGCGGTATATGAGCCGCTTTGGTCAGTTGATGGAGCATTCTCCCTATTGTGAAAGAGACATTCGCCCACCGCAGGACCTGCAGACATTAGATGTGAAAGGCGATTTTCTCATCCGTGCCAAAAAGAAAGGCATGCTCTATGGACTCCATTATGGTACTCATCCATTCGATGTGGTTGGATGGGACGGATGTTGTTATCCATACATTTTTTCTATTCACGATTTTGAACCCATTACCGGCAGGGTGCATATGCCCCCGCCCATACATCAGACATTTGAAACCAGTTCATTTGTGGTTTGTTCCTTTGTGCCCCGATTATATGATTATCATCCGCAGGCAATACCTGCTCCTTACAATCACAGTAATATCGACAGTGATGAAGTATTGTATTATGTGGACGGCGATTTCATGAGCCGTAAACATGTTACCCGTGGAATGATTACCCTCCATCCGGCCGGTATTCCGCATGGTCCGCATCCGGGTGCGGTAGAAAAAAGTATCGGAGCTAAAGAAACTAAGGAATTGGCGGTGATGGTGGATACGTTCCGCCCATTAATGATCACCAAACAGGCACTGGAGATTGAAAACAGTAATTATGTAATGAGTTGGGCGGAGTAAAGCTACAAGCGAGGGACGCCTTAAACATTTCAACAAAAGCAATGCCAGACCGGGTGGAGTTACCATCCGGTCTTTTATTTTCCGGGAATGAACTTGAATCCGGTATCGTACCGAGGAGAGTAATTTCCTGTTGGTCCATAACAATATTAATGAAGTGCTATTCAGTTTTGTACTCCCTGCGGATGGTCGTTTTTAAATAGCTTACAACAATCATTCTCATTTGTAGATGGAGATATTCACCGGGCCAATGTGTATAGCCTGATGCTGCCCGTTATTTCGCTAAACGGGTCTTTTCCTGGCGATAGTAAAAAGTAATAAGGAATAAAATCAGGCGTATGGCCTGATACGAGAACCATTGTAAAAACTGACGGAAGGGGTGCTTGTTTTTTTCGATATTCTTTTCTGTGATCCTGATGCAATCCTTTGCAATAATCTCATCTATGACCTTTTCCACGCTGCTGGTAAAAATGGGATCGTACACATCCAGGTTCAGTTCGATACTGGCATACGCACTTACATTATTGATGTTATAGGAGCCAATGGTCATCCATTCACTGTCGCAGGTAGCCATTTTAGCATGAAGTATCGTTGGCTGGTATTCGTATAAAGTGATGTTGTGCCGGAGCAACCAGTCATACAGCCATCTTTCCGCATATTTGGTAATTTTTACATCCGAGTTGCCGGCTGTAATAATGGTGATTTGTACGCCTCTGCGAGACGCATTTCCCAGTAAACGCCGTATCACCCTTCCGGGTAAAAAATAGCTGCACATGATCCGGATATGTGACTTCGCATTTCCCAGCATCTTGATATAGGTAGCAGAAATCTGGTTTTTATTTCTGACCCAATCATTGTGCCGGATATAAATATGTTGATTTTTTTTCCGGACTGTATCAACTTTCCTGCTTGATTCTTCACCGGGAATCTTTATAGGTACGGGAGAGGAGAGGTGCCAGGTGCTATCGCAAAACACGGTTAACTCCGCCGCAATATCCCCCTCCGCATAAAGCGCAAAATCGAGCCAGGCGTTGTTTCCGGGCAAGTCATTATAATGATTGGAAATATTGATTCCGCCAACCAATGAAAAGGTGGCATCGGCAACGAATATTTTATGATGCATCCGTCTTCCGAAATAAAAATGACTGCTCCTGAAAAATGGTTCAAAAAAACGGAATTGAATGCCGGACGCTTTCAACTCATCAATGTATTTGCCAGACATAACTCTGGAAGCATATCCATCCACAACCAGGAACACCTTTACCTTTCTTAATGCCGCAGCTTTCAGTGCATCTCCTACCATCCTTCCGGTCTCATCATCATCATAGATATAGGTTTGGAGGTGTATACAATCCTTTGCAGTGCTGATAAGTTGGATCAGGAGGGAAAAGTAGTCTTTTCCGCCATGGATCAGTTTTGCTGAACTGTTCCCTTTATTTCCTGAAACAGTATTTTCAGGTAAAGTTTCTTTGTTCATGCATGAATGTGGTAGCAACGGGTAATGGTCAAACGCTATTGGTAGGATGTATACCAATACTGTTCCCGGGATATATCCCGGCACGGTATTAATCGTTCAGTTTAGCACTGCAACTTACCTTTTAATATACGATTACCTGTTTTTTTTCTGTGTTTGGGGTGCCACTTGTTTTGGGGATATGTAAGGTGAGTACGCCCTTGTGAAATTCTGCACTTATAAATTCAGTATTGGCATTGGCAGGCAATTCGATCTGCCGCTCCATCTGGCCCTTATCGAATTCATGTACTAATTCTTGTACCTGTAGTGTAGCGCGGCTATCAGCTCCTTTTTGAGCCGGAATCACCAATACGGAGAGGAGATTACCACCAGTTAGCACAACAATATTTTCCCTGGAGATGCCCGGCATTAATAATTCGAAGAAAAATGAATCCGCTTCTTCATTCAAATTCATCGCCGGAGCAATCGACTGTTTACATTCCAGTGAAGACCCCGATCCTGCTATGTCCTGCATTTCTGGCATCGGTGTATAGGTACCCGGATATACCAGACATTCCCTTGCTGCATTTGTTGTCATAACACGTTTTTTTAGTCTTTAAAGTTATCTGTTTAATACGTCCCGTTTTCTGATTGCATCATAGGATTGTTATGATTGTGGTCAGTTTGTTATAGCTTCTTGCCGCTTAATGTTTTGTATAAAGTAAAAGTCCCCGAAACGGGTTATTGATACATGAGGACCATAAAACAGCCTCCTGATGTTATTCTTTTACCCCTCCGTTCAACATGCACTTCAAGGAGCATTTATAAGTATGCTGAAGAGGGCAAATATCCGGCCAGAGATCAACTTCAGATCGCAGCATGAATAGAATTGCAATTACATTAGATTTTCTGTTTATTCGTTCTAAACATATGTTAGATAAAAGGGCCCTATGTGATCAGAATCAATATTTCTGTACAACAGCTTCATGTTTTTTGATAACAGGGCAGCATACATTTATGTTGTGAAAAATTATCAGCACAAACTAGTCGTACTATTATTCGCGTCAGTATTCGCCACCTTTGCAGTGGCAGACAAACCTGCAGTTTATCCTGATCAGAAATTCAACAGGGTAGGGGAAGGGTTCTATTACCCCCAGTTGGTAGCTGATTTTTACAAGACGAACGGCGATCAGTTGTACTGGATGACGACAGATGAAACGGGTATGAAAAGACGGTCTTTGCTGTGTCAGCTTATTGACAGTGCGGCAAGAACACAATTGATCGGAGCAGCGTATTACCTGCAAGAGTTACGATCAGCCCATGTACCCACAGTCGGCGACAGTATATATGCCCGTCAAATGGACAAACTATTTACGGATGCCGCCATTGCTTTGTGCAAAGATGTATTTGAAGGGTATAAAACAGGCCCCTGGGTTGGCTATGATCAACTCACGATTGATTTTTCTCCGGCCCTTGATAAACAATTAGTGGAACAATTATATAAGGCCATCGTGTCGGGTTCACTTTCACAATTTATATTTTCGCTGGAACCTGTTCACAAGGAATACAAAGCACTCCAAACAGCACTGCGGATACATCAGGTAAAAAACAACAGGGATACTGTAAAGCTGTTAGTGCGTTCCATGAATCTGTACCGGTGGATCCATCATTTCGGATTTGAAAAATTCATCATCATCAACCTGCCGGAGGCCAGACTACGGTATGTTGAACATGATAAGGTGGTATTGGACATGAAAACAGTTGTGGGCAAACCATCCACTCCCACACCCCGTTTCGCAACGGTATGTGATCAGGCTATACTCTATCCTTATTGGTATGTGCCGCCCAGCATCATATTCAACGAGTACCTGCCGAAAATAAAAAGTAATCCTGCCTGGCTCGATGCGCATAATATGCAGATCATAGACGGGAAGGGCCGGGTGATGGACCATATGAATATGAACTGGTCCGCTTTTCACCGCGGAAATTTTCCCTATTCCATGCGCCAGTCCACCGGATGTGATAATGCACTCGGTGTGATAAAGTTCAATATCATCACTCCCTATGGTGTTTATTTGCATGACACCAACAATAAAACCGCTTTTCTTTCCGGATACCGGTTTTACAGTCACGGTTGTATCCGGTTAGAACAGCCCATGGAGTTGGGCAACAGGATACTGCCCCAGCAACTTGACACTAACTATTTACAATCCTGCTTTCGGGATCAGCAGCCCCATTTTTTAAAACTGAAATCACCACTGCCTGTTTTTTCTGTTTATATGCAGGCCATGCCAGATGCCCGGGAAGTGATACATTACTTTAAGGATGTATATAAGTTGAACTGATCAGTCATTCAATTTTTTCTACTACAAACTTTTTCTAACTTTCAGGCATAACCGGGATTTTACGGTAGTAGCGCTGGCCGGTTTTTATCCACAAAAATGTTTTTTTACGTGTTTCCCACAGTTGTTTATAAATATTGGCATAATAATTAATACTTAGTCGTTATTTAGCGTTTATCTGGCCTCCATTCACACCTGCTATTTTTTTAACCAAAACCACACAACAATGAAACGGCAATTGTTAATTGCGCTGGCACTGCTATGTACAGTGGCAGCGAAGGCTCAGCTCGTCACCATTAAGAATCCACAGATCATTCAGGGCACACTGATCAGAACGACCCCGCCCCTGAAAGACATTCCTGATTTTCCGGTTATCCATGGTCCCAATGACCGTACCGAAAAACTGGGCGGAGAAAATCCAATTCCGATCAAACCGCATCCCGTACTTAACCCGGATGCATTACCGAGGGGAGAGGACCCTGCCCTTCAAAAAAATTACGTTTCCGCAAAAGGGCAGCAAACAGAATCATTGCTGAATTCATCCTGGGCCGGATTAGGCTACAGCAGTGTGAATCCTTCTGACAACGTAGTAGCAGCAGGCCCCAATCATGTGGTGCAGATGATCAACAACTCCACCAGTTCAAGTATCCGTATATGGGATAAGGCCGGCAATGTATTAGTAGCATCCAAGCTGCTGAGTACGATCACCGGTGTGGCAGGAAGGGGAGACCCCGATATCTTATACGATCAGTTGGCTGATCGTTGGATACTCACCGAATTTGGCAATGGGGTGAACCGTTTGTATATCTGTGTATCGCAGACCGCGGATCCCAATGGCGCGTATTATGTTTATCAGTTTAATACGCCCGAGTTTCCGGATTATCCAAAATATGCGTTGTGGCAAAATGCTTATGTGATCACGACAAATGAAACAAATGCTACGATCTATGCAGTGGATCGCAATACCATGCTTACCGGCGCAGCCAGTACCACGATACAGCGATTCACCCTTACGGATTTCCCTACGCTAACCTTTCAGGCAAGTTCGCCGGTCAATTTATCCGGCACTACATTACCGGGTGCGGGCACCACGGCTATGTTCATGCGCATGGCAGATGATGGATGGGGTGGAAATATCACAACGGACAGATTAGAGTTATTCAATTTCACCATTGATTGGGCCACTCCGGCCAATTCAAATATTACCGGACCATTTATTCTGCCGGTACTTCCTTTCAGCAGTGATCTGTGCGGGTATACTTCTTTTGCCTGTGTGCCCCAGCCTTCATCTACAGTAAAACTGGATCCGCTACGTGAGGTATTGATGAATAAAGTGCAGTACCGCAATTTTGGCACACATGAATCCATTGTGTGCAGCCATGTATGCGATGCCAATGGAGCGGATAAAACAGGTATACGCTGGTATGAGCTGCGCAAGTCGGGCACCAGCGGATGGACGATGTATCAGCAGGGTACCTATTCACCGGATGGAGACGGACGGTTTATGAGTACCATGTCTATCAACGGCGATGGTTCCATTGGTATGGCCTATAATGTGTCGAGCGCCACTACCTTTCCTTCTATTCGTTATACCGGAAGAAAGGATTGTGATCCATTGGGGCAAATGACAGAGCCCGAAGCCACACTTATTGCTGGTACGGCGGCCAATGCCAGTAACCGCTATGGTGATTATAATGCCATGACGGTGGACCCATCCAATGGCTCTTTCTGGTTTACGAGTAATTATAATCCGGCCACGCAATGGGCTACCCGTGTGGGTAATTTTTCCATTACCGGATGTACGTCACCCTGTGATTCAGTCAGAAACCTTTCGGCTTCCAGTATTACATCAAATTCACTGCAGTTGAATTGGTCTCCCACGGGTGCAGGCAATTATATTGTGGAGTATGGGCTGAGTGGAAGTGGTGTATGGACCAATGCAGGAAACACACCTGCAACAATGATGGCTATCACGGCCCTTTCACCCTCCACGTTGTATGATTTCAGGGTAACAGTACTTTGCGCAAGTATTTCTGTGCCCTCCAATATATTTACCGTGGCTACTGCTAGTGCAAGTGCCTGTGCAGTACCATCCGGTCTGAATACGATTACCATTGCACAGAATGCAGCTACTGCAGCATGGTCAGCAGTGAGTGGCGCTACTTCGTATACATTGCAATACAAGAAGACGGCTGATCCGGCTTTCACTACGGTGGTAACTAATATTACCGGCTTGTATTATGATATGACCAATCTGGTAGCGAATACATCGTATACCTGGCAGGTAAAAGCGAATTGCGCCGGAGGAGGCAGTGCATTCAGTACGAGTGTGGTGTACACTACACTGAATCCGCCTGCATGTACGGATAGCTTTGAACCTAATAATTCCAATGCAGCTGCAGTAACGATTACTGCCAACAGCACTATTTTATCCCGTATCGGCACATCCACCGATCAGGATTGGTATAAATTCAACAATACAACCGGTCAGCCCAATATCAAAATATCGCTGACCAATCTGCCGTTGAATTATAATATCCGGTTGTATAATCCTTCGAACACGTTGGTGGCTACGTCTGCATTGGCAGGAACATTCGCAGAAAAGATCATTTTCAATACAGCAACTGTAGGCACTTATCGTGTGCAGGTGTACAATGGAAGCGGTACCAGCAGTACCTCCTGCTATACATTGAATGTAACGATCAATGGTACACCGATGATGCTGGAACCCGATGACCTCATGACCGGCATCCGGGCCATACCATCACCGGCCAGCAATGAGCTGCATGTACTTTTCAATACCACGGATAACCGGGAGGCAGGTATTGCCATCTACGATCTCGCCGGACGACCCGTGCTGCAGCAAACGGTAAGCACCAGCACCGGCCTCAACAATATCCTGCTCGATGTGCGGAAGATACCCAACGGTATGTATATCCTGAAAGTGAAGCGGGAAGGAAGAGTGGATACGGAGAAAGTGGTGATTACGCATTGATGAGGATGAGAAGTAAATAAATGAAAAGGCTGCACTGAGAGGTGCGGCCTTTTTTTGTGGGGTTATGTTTATTAAGTATAAGTTATTTTGGATTTTTAGAAGAGTAACTTACACAATCACCTGGAAACGCAATAAGTTATTAATAAATGAAAATTTATTTTATTTCGCCAACATGTAATCGAAATCAACTATCCAATAGGAGTACAAGCTATTTTATGCAAAAGCCCCTTGCTACAGCAGAGGGCTTCAGTAGCCCCTACGAAATTATTTACAATTATCTCAATCGCATTTGATCTACCCAAACCCAAACCGTAGGCTTTGCGTAATTACAAAATCACAATATCTCACCAGCACAATATCGAAACCAAATAAAAGAAGCAGCGTATAAGCTCATCTAATGCAAAAGCCCCCTGCTTCAGCAGAGGGCTCCAGTAGCCCGTACGAGATTATGTTTTATGATCTCCATCGCATTTGATTTACCCAAAGCCTCGCCAGCCGCTATCGCGTCTGACGGCTTTTTTATTTGCCCGCTTATGCGAATGATGGTTCGCATCGCCGCCAAATAAAAAAGCCTCGCAACTATCGTTGCAAGGCTTTGTAGCCCGTACGAGATTCGAACTCGTATCACCACCGTGAAAGGGTGGTGTCCTAACCCTTAGACGAACGGGCCTTCAGTGTCAGGGTGTTAGGGAAGAATTCCCGCATATCCCTGTTTTAAAGGACGGCAAAGATAGATAGCCGGAGCTTTTTAACCAAAAGTTTTTCGTCCAATTATCCATTTTTTCACGGCCACCGCTGAATCAGCCCTTTTCCCCAAATCTGATACAGCAAAACAGCGCCGGTTTTACTAATTTTGCTCCTCGTTCGCCGGATATCAGGCCCTAACGCACCGCCGCCAACGCCAGATTCAGGAGCAACGCACTCTTATCATTTTTTAAAAACCTTTTTCAATTATGAGCACAGTTAAAGTTGCAATCAATGGCTTTGGCCGCATCGGTCGGCTGGTTTATCGCCAAATCTATAAAATGGAAGGAATTGATGTAGTCGCGATCAACGACCTTACCAGCCCCAAAGTGCTGGCCCACCTGCTGAAATACGACAGCGCACAAGGCCGCTTCGATGCCGACGTAAAAGCCACCGAAGATTCCATCGTAGTAAATGGTGATACCGTACGCATCTATGCTCAGAAAGATCCCGCCCAGATTCCCTGGGGCAGCCACGATGTGGATGTGGTGATCGAAAGCACCGGTTTCTTTACCGATAAAGATAAAGCCGCTGCACACCTCACGGCTGGTGCCAAACGTGTAGTGATCTCTGCGCCCGCCACCGGCGACCTCAAGACCGTGGTGTTCAACGTAAATCACAGCATTCTCGACGGCAGCGAAACCATCATCTCCTGTGCTTCCTGCACCACCAACTGTCTGGCGCCCATGGCCAAAACATTGAATGATAATTTTGGTATCGAAACCGGTATCATGACTACCATACACGCTTATACCAACGACCAGAACACCCTCGACGCACCACACCCCAAAGGTGATCTGCGCCGTGCCCGTGCAGCCGCAGCTAACATCGTGCCCAACAGCACCGGCGCTGCCAAAGCGATCGGACTGGTATTGCCCGAACTGAAAGGCAAACTCGATGGTAGCGCACAACGTGTACCCACCATTACCGGTTCACTCACCGAACTTACTTCTATTCTCAGCAAAACCGTTACGGTTGATGAGATCAATGCAGCCATGAAAGCGGCCAGCAATGAAAGCTTCGGCTATACAGAAGATGAAATCGTAAGTACAGATATCATCGGTATTCATTACGGCTCACTGTTCGATGCCACCCAAACCAAAGTAATCACCGCCGGTGACAAGCAATTGGTAAAAACCGTAAGCTGGTACGATAATGAAATGAGCTACGTGAGCCAGTTGGTACGAACCGTAAAGCATTTTGCTAAACTGATTAGCTAAGAATACTATATTCCGTAGTTACCCGCCATACACCATTTGTATTGCGGGTAACTGCAATTTTGAATACGGGCTATTCATCCGTTTTCATCAGCTTATTTTCTCACCGAATCAGTACGGGATAGACTTATTGAAAAGAACAACATCTACCTGTGCTGCAGAAACTACCTTATGAAAATTAAAAACATTGACGGATTGTCTCCGCAGGATCTTCAGGAAGAAGAAGCAAAAGGCGGACGATTTGTTTACTTTCCCTACACCATTTCCTTTTTATTCATCACCCTGAAACGTACATCGGATGTATATATGGTCCGACATGGTGAAAGTGCTGTAAAAAGGGGAATACCTTTCACCCTGCTCACTGCTCTTTTTGGTTGGTGGGGGATACCATTCGGTCCCAAATTTTCACTGGAAGCCCTGCGCGCCAATTTGAAAGGCGGCAAGGATGTGACCGATGAAGTAATGCAAACGGTTGCTGGTCATCTTATTTTCCAGGAAGCGCAGCAACATAAAGCACAAGAGACTAACTTTAGGCTCTAAACAGCAATACTAACATGACAGATTTCAGCACGCATTCGTTCAGCGGACAAACCGCATTGATCCGGGTGGATTTTAATGTGCCACTCAATGATAAATTTGAGATCACCGATGACACCCGTATGCGGGCAGCCATTCCTACTATACAAAAAATACTGAAAGATGGAGGCAAAGTAATATTGATGAGTCACCTGGGGCGTCCCAAAGATGGACCTACGGATAAATATTCATTGAAACACCTGGTTGCGCACTTGTCACAATTGCTCGGCGGCACCACGGTATTATTTGCAAACGACTGTATCGGTGAACAAGCCTATCTCACGGCAAGTATGATGCGGGCCGGGGAAGTGCTGTTGCTCGAAAATCTGCGTTTTTATAAAGAAGAAGAAAAAGGCGACGAAGCCTTTGCAGAAAAATTATCAAAGCTGGGCGATGTATGGGTAAACGATGCCTTTGGTACCGCACACCGCGCACATGCATCCACGGCAGTGATCGCTAAATTTTTTCCCGCTGAAAAACGATTCTTCGGCCTGGTAATGGAAGGAGAAGTGAAAAGTGCGGAGAAAGTATTGCATAAAGCAGATAAACCTTTCGTGGCCATTATCGGCGGAGCGAAAGTGAGTGATAAAATATTGATCATCGAAAACCTGCTCGACAGGGCCACCGATATTATTATTGGAGGTGGCATGGCCTATACCTTTATGAAAGCACAGGGTGGAAAGATCGGCAACTCGCTTTGCGAGGATGACCGCCTGGATACGGCCACGGAAATATTGAAAAAAGCTGCGGAGAAAGGCGTCTGCATACATTTGCCCTCCGACTCAGTCATCGCAGACAAATTTGCTGCGGATGCACAAACTTCGGTTGCCCCCAGCAATAATATACCAGATGGCTGGATGGGACTCGATATCGGATCGATGGCCTGCCAGCAATTTGCCAATGTGATCAAACAATCCAAAACCATACTCTGGAATGGCCCTATGGGCGTATTTGAAATGCCCCGTTTTCAACATGGAACCAAAGAAGTGGCCATTGCCATTGCTGATGCTACCAGTCACGGTGCTTTTTCACTGGTAGGTGGAGGCGATTCCGTAGCGGCCGTCAACCAATTTGGGTTCACCGATAAAGTAAGCTATGTGTCTACCGGCGGCGGAGCCATGCTTGAATATTTCGAAGGAAAAGTTCTTCCGGGAATTGCAGCGGTAAAACAGTGAATGGTGAATTGTCCATTGTGAAAGTCGTGGCCACTGTGGCGGGAAGTCCGACGTGTCCGCCGTGGCGGAAAGACCGGAAGTCGGGAAGACCGAGAGTCCGGGAGTTCTTAGTTGGCTGTTATCAGTTGGTAGTTATTAGTTGGCAGTTATCAGTTGGCAGTTATTAGTTGGCAGTAAACGCGGGTCTTCGGTTGGTTTGTAGCTGGCTGTTAGATTTTCAAATTAGGCTGTTATGTAATTTATTATCAAATTGGCTGTTCTGTATTCAATTAGCACATTAGCACATTAGCAAATTATCAAATTAGCTAATTATCCCGTTTACTCACTACCACCTACCGCTAAATAAAATGGAAAGTAGAAGAAAGAGAGATGCCGTATCTTTTCATCCTCTTAAACCATTAAACATGAAATCAATCCTTCTTACCGGACTGGCAATCTTTGCCACCACTTCCTTTATTGCTGCGCAAAAAATTGTTCCCATCGAATACAACGGAACCAAATATGAGGTGTTAGACATGACTCCCAAAGGAAAAGTGACATGGGGCGGATATGTGGAAATCCCCGCCGATGCTGCCAAAAGTGAATCGAACGGGGCCGCCAATACCACGGCCATTGTACTGGCTGTTGGTAATAATGCCAACCATGAAGGCAAACCCTATGCAGCAAAGCTTTGCAGCGAAGCTACCGACGGGGGGAAAGATGATTGGTACCTGCCTTCCAAAAACGAGTCCGATGCTATTTATGCATTCAAAGATAAATTTGGCGTGGAAGAAAGAGGTACGATCTGGACTTCCACCGAAGCCAGCGGTACCACAGCAGTAACCAAATATTGGTATACAGGTGCCTACTATGATGTTCAGAAAGTGGATAGCTACCATTATGTCTGCATACGAAAAGTGAATTAACGATCGTCTTTTTTTGATTTTTTACCAAACAAACCAACTGCTTAATGCAAATCCTGCGTCCGCTCCGGCGGACGTTTGATTTTATGGACGGTAAATGGAGTCCGGCTGCCGGTAAAAAGCCTTTTACGGGGTTTGCCGCCGCTTTCCGCTGCCTGCCGAAAAATTACTTGCTGATCTGCCGAAAAGATTAATTTTACATCCATTAAAAACTACAACAATGAAAGGAACCCGTAATCTATCGTTATTAGTTGTGCTTGGTCTGCTGCTTATACTTGGCGCATGGGCATGCAACGGATATAATGGTGTGGTAAAACAGGATGAAAAAGTTAAGAAAGCCTGGAGCGATGTAAACACGGAATACCAGAAAAGATCAGATCTCGTAGGCAACCTGGTGAATACCGTAAAAGGTGCTGCCAATTTCGAACAGGAAACACTGACCAAACTGGTGGAAGCCAGGGCCAAAGCTACATCTGTCAACCTTACCGCCGATCAGCTTACGCCGGAGAATATTGCCAAATTTCAACAGGCCCAATCACAAATGTCTGGAGCATTGAGCCGTCTGCTCGCCGTAGTGGAAAACTACCCCGATCTGAAGGCCAATCAGAACTTCCTGCAATTGCAGGGGCAACTGGAAGGTATTGAAAACGATGTGCGCAATTCCCGCAAAACCTTCAACGAAGCTATCAATACCTATAATACCAAAGTACGTTCATTCCCTATGAATATGCTGGCCGGTATGTTTGGTTTCAAAGCCAAAGATGGTTTCAAGGCAGATGAAGGAGCAGAGAAAGCACCTAAAGTTCAATTTTAACCGCCACCTCCATGCAACGTAAACGCTATACCGGTTATATAGCCGGCGGTGTATTGGTATTGCTCGGTTTATGGGTAATGACCACTTACAACGGATTGGTAAAAAAAGAAGAAGCCGTTAAAAAGCAATGGGCGGAAGTGCAAAGCACTTACCAGCGCCGGCTTGATTTGCTGCCCAATCTGGTGAATGTGGTGAAAGGAGTATCTGACTTCGAACAGACCACACTCCTCAATATTACAGAAGCAAGAAGCAAAGCATTGAATGGTCTTTCCAATACAGACCCCTCTGCAGAAAACATAAAGGAACAGCAACGGCAGCAGGATGCTGTAGCCGTTGCTGCTAACCGCCTCATCATTCAGATTGAAAAATATCCCACCCTGAAGGGTACCGATGCATACGCAGGATTGCAAACGCAATTAGAAGGTACGGAACGCCGTATTCGTGTGGCCCGTAAGGATTTCAACGAAGCCGTGGCCGTTTACAATAAGAAAACCAGAAGCTTTCCGGCCAATATCATTGCCGGACTTTTCGGATTCAAAAGCAAAGAGGGTTTTCAGGCCGATGCCGGAGCTGAAAAAGCAGTCGAGATAAATTTCGGTAAATAATCGGGAAGGCCATTTCGTAAGCCGGGACTTGTGCAGTAATCAACGGTAGGTCATAAAAATGAGAACGTAACAAACAGTATTAAACTCATCACTGTGAAATTATTTAACTGGATAAAAAGGAAATCACTCCTCAACGAAGAGGATACCCGGATGGTGGTGAAAGCCATTCGCCAGGCAGAGAAAAGTACCAGTGGAGAGGTAAGGGTATTCATTGAAAGCCGCTGTGCCTGGATGGATGCCATGGACAGGGCTGCCGAAATATTCTTCTCGCTCAAAATGGAACAGACCGAACAGCGAAATGCCACTCTTGTATATATTGCCTTGAAAGATCGCCAGCTTGCTGTATTTGGCGATAAAGGCATACATGAGAAAGTAGGCACTGAATACTGGAACCGGATCGTGGCCGATATGCTTAAGGATTTCAGCAGTGAACATTATGGAAAAGGGATTGCGGAATGTGTGATACAGATCGGCAATGCCCTTCAAACTTATTTCCCTTACGACAAGGAAACGGATAAAAACGAATTGCCCGACGAAATTGTATTCGGCAGATAAGCATGAAGCAACTACTACTGATACTGACCCTCTTCTTTTCCACCCTTGCATCCGCACAGTTGGAAAAGATCATAAAAAATAAACCCAACCCACCCCGGCTGGTGAACGACTATGCCAGCGCACTTACTGCTCAACAGGCAGAAGCCCTCGAAGCTAAATTGGTGCAGTACGACAAGCGCACTTCCAACCAGATTACAGTGGTATTGGTCAATGAACTGGAAGGTAAGTCGGTGGAAGATGCCGCCATGGATATTGGCCGCAATTGGGGTGTAGGTAACAAAGATTTCAACAACGGGGTGGTGATCTTGGCCGCCATCAAAGACCGAAAGATCACCATACAGGTGGGCTATGGCCTGGAAGGCGCCGTACCCGATCTTACTGCAAAGACCATTATCGACAGCCGTATCAAACCCAATTTCAAAGCAGGCAATTACTATCGTGGAATCGATGAATCGGTGGATGATATCATCAAGGCTGCCGAAGGAAGATATACGGCTCCGGCTGGCTATGGTAAGAAAAAGAAAGGTCTGCCCATCGGAACGATCATCATCATCATTATTATCCTGATCGTAATATTTGGTTCCAGCGCAGGAAACGGCACTTATGTATCCCGTGGTGGCTGGACGGGCTGGACTGGCGGTGGCGGCGGTAGTGGCTGGTCTGGCGGTGGTGGCAGCAGCGGAGGAGGAGGATTCGGTGGCTTTGGAGGCGGTAGTTTCGGTGGCGGCGGAGCCAGCGGCGATTGGTAAATCAAGAATAAATTCATTACGAACCGGGGCCTGCGACCCCGGTTTTTTTGTGACTGTTTTCGGAAGCTGTGTGCGCAGATAAAGCTGAGGCGCGGAAGAAGGCAATACCCGAAGATCAATTCTGAAAATGTTATTATTGGAAATGAGGAAACGGATATCTTGACAATAATCAACCATCATTTCTTTTATTATACTTTCTTTTGTAACTTAAGATCGTCTGATAACAGAACACCTGCTATAAAAAAGCCTTGTAAAACAAACTCTTTGCTTATGAAAAGGATGCAGTATCTATGGTTATTCCTGATAACCCCATTTTTATCAACAGCACTGAACGCACAAATGCATTTCAAAACAGTGTATGATCAGTTGGTTTATGTAAATAAAGAATGGGTAAACCAGCAGGATGCTGATCCGCTTTTAAAAATAAAGACAGCACGGCCCCTTACGGAACAGCAACTGGTGCAACAGCACCTTACCGAAGTGGAAAAATTACTTCGTAAAAGAGCAACTCCGCAATTAGCTCCATCGCTTCGCGCCGAACGGCTGCAACATCTGGATGTGTTGCATCAATATCTTTCCAATGGCATTTTTCCGATCAATTTATATCATGAAGGCCGGCAGCCATATTTCATCGACGCGTACAATACATTCTGTGCTGTTGGTTACCTGATGAAACAAAGTGGTGCTGAAGCAGTGGCCAGGGATATACAGCGCAGACAGAATTACAATTTCCTGACCGATATTCATCACGAAAAACTGATGAGATGGGTAATGAACTCCGGGCTTCGCTTCGATGAGCTGGCACTTATACAGCCGTCTTATGGAACAGACTGGCCTGCCACTATCGTGGAAATGCATTACAATAACAACGGCCCGGATGTGCATGAATATATTGAGATACATCAGAATAATACCATTCTGATGGGTTCGATCAATTTCAACCAGGTTAGGTTTTATGATGCCGTTGGAACATTATACAAAACACTGGCCCTGGCCCAGATGCAATCTTTTTTGGGAGGTAATTTTTATGCGTATGAATTTCCTTCTGGCGAATCATTCGAAGACCTGGGAAGAGTTGAGCTATGGGGACGGAATTTCTCCGGGGTGGATCAGCTCATTTCAAAATTTGTTTATTCTGCTACATCTGTAGACGTTACAACTTATCCTACACCAGGGCCACCAATAACAAAAAGTTATCCCGCAGGCGAGTCAGAATCCACAACGGTAAATTACAGTCTTAATTTTTGCGGAGGATATTATAACCCCACTTATAACCTCGTAAGCATGCCGGTCTCTCTCGGTACACTCAACTCATGCATAGTATTGCCGGTTACATTGACTACATTCAATCATACGGAATCGGATAAACAGATTCATCTCTTTTGGGAAACATCATCTGAATCGGGAACAACGGAGTATGTGGTCGAAAGAAGCAGCAACGGCGTGGATTTTACCCCAATTGGAACTATCCCGGCTGCCGGAACAGGTACAGCCGTCCGCAAATACAATTACACGGATATTTCTCCATTGTACATCAATCATTACAGGCTGAAAGTAAAGGACCTCGATGGAAAATTTGCGTATTCAAAGATTTTATATGTAAAAGTGAATGGAACTGGTGCATTACAAGTGGAGCATACGCTGGTGAAGAATCTGCTCCGTTACCAGGTAACAGCTAATGCAGTAAATGCCAGGATGGAGATGTACGATATGTCAGGCCGAATTTTGTATACAACTAACGTTTCTCCCGGGGCATACCAATTGGATATTTCCGATCTGCCTTCCGGTAAATACATTTTGCGGTTGCTTACAAAAGAAGGACAACACTACCATCAGCAGTTTATTAAACAATAAATCGAAGAATCCTGTTTCATAAACAATAATGATTAAAAGAAAAGACCTCCCAAAAGGAGGTCTCATTCTTTAAAATCAATTCATAATTCTCAATTCATAATTCTTCTCCTTAAAACCCTTTCTTCTCATTCTCTGGTAATTTCGATTTGATATAGTTTACCAGTTCCTGTAATGATGTATTGGAGGCATCGGCTTTCGCCTCTTTATCTTTCTTTCCCAGCAGCCCTTTCAAAATCATTCCATTGATATAAGGATCGGTTTGATTGCGGAAATTTTCAGGAATACCATCTCTCAGTTTCACAATCTCATCCACTCCCCATTTGATCTTATCAATGTTTTTGATGGCGGCAAGATAGGTGCTCAATCCACCCAGGGCTTCAAATTTGGCCTGGCTCAATGGCATTTTTGCAAAACCCCCAATTACTTTTTCTGCCATTGTCTCATCGCCGGATTTCAATACTTCGTTCATCACTACTTCCTGCAATACACCTTTCATGGGCTGGTCGGCTAATTTCTTCACGATCGCAGCAGCAGAAGCAGGATCCACTTTACTCAAAGCTGCCAGGGCATTACCCGCTACAGAGTATGAAGAATCATTTACCGCATAAAGGAACAGCCCAGCATATTCAGATTTTTCATAATCGCCCAGCTTATCGATCGCATTGGCTTTTACCGTAGACCTGGGATCATTTTTAGCCAAATTCAATAAAGTGGCTTCCATTGCCGTACGGACATTGGCTTTACCAAGATTCAGCAGGCTGATCGTATGATTCCGTAAACCAGGATATTTATCATTCAAAGCTGTTTTTAGCAATTCCACTGCTTTCGGATCATCCTGCTTTTTAGCAGCAAAATCGATGGCCTCCCTTCTGTCGAGATAATTACCGGCATACTTATACTGATGAATATAATTGTCCAGCGTTTTATTATCTTTTTTAGTCCACAACGTTATTTTATCCGCATCCACATTAACCAGATCGGGGCGTTTGGTATAATTGAAAGTGAAGGAATCCACCGCATTTTTAGACCAAATAGTATAACGGTTTTTTTGTGCGCCGTTATAAATGTCCACATCCAGGGGCAACTTAAAGTATTTGCCACTCTTCTGTGTTTGTTTTACGATCACAGTCACTTTGCCGGCAGCATCGTCATATACATAATCAATATCCACCGAAGGATGCCCGTTATCAAAATACCATTGATTGAAATACCAGTTCAGATCACGGCCGGTTACTTCTTCAAATGCTAACCGCAACTGATGCGCTTCAGCAGATTTGAACTTATTGGTCGTGAGATAATTGTTGATGGATTTAAAGAATGCACTATCGCCCACTAAATGACGAAGCATATGCAGAATACGACCGCCCTTCTGATAACTTACTGCATCAAACACATCTTCCCGGTCTTTATAATAGAAGCGAACCAGGTTTTTCTTTTCGCTGCCACTGCCCAGGTAGTTTTGCATGTCCTGGAAATTTTGTGCATCACCGGCATCTTTGCCTCTTTTGTATTCATCCCACAAGGTTTCGCTGTAGTTGGCAAACGATTCATTTACGGTGATGTTGCTCCAGCTTTCGGTTGTTACATAATCACCAAACCATTGGTGAAATAATTCATGGGCAATGGTGCTTTCCCAGTTATTGCCATCTATCAGTTCGCGAGCATCCTGCTGGGCACTTTCCTGATGAAGGGTGGCCGTGGTGTTTTCCATTGCACCAGCTACGAAATCACGTCCCGTTATTTGGGAATATTTCACCCAGGGAAATTCCACACCGGTGATCCGTGAAAAGAAAGCCATCATCTCGGGCGTATTCCCGAATATCTTTTTGGCAACGGATGCATATTCAGGCTCCACATAATAATTCACTTCCTTGTCCTTGTATTTGTCTTTGATTACAGCATAATTACCCACACCCAGGAAGAAGAGATAAGGTGCATGGGGCAGGTCCATTTTCCAGTAATCGGTACGGGTGCCATCCGCATTTTTTTTCTGACTCATCAGTTTTCCGTTACTGAGCGTGATATATTTATTATCAACGGTGGCGGTAAGCTCCTGCGTACAGCGCTGGTTGGTTTTGTCGATGGTGGGGAACCAGGCTGAACTGGATTCTGTCTCTCCCTGTGTCCAAATTTGTGTGGGTTTATCTTTTTCTTCCCCACGGGGGTTAATAAAATACATGCCTTTGATTCCTAGCATTGCTTTGTCAGCATATTTAGCTTCAAACTCATCCGGTTTGGCGGTATAATCAATGTATACCGTATAGGTTTCATTGGATTTATAGGTCTTGTCCAACTTGATACGAATGGTCCAGTCATCGTATTGAAACTGGAGAGGCGTTTGGGTATTGCCTTTTACCAATAGCACCTTATTAATGTCCATACCCTTCGCATCCAGACTCAGTGAATCGGTGGGGTAAAAATGCGGTCGCAAAGTGATCCAGGCCTTCCCATAGAGGTAGGATTTGCTGAAATCGGGCTTTACCTCCAGTTTGGTGTGAACGAGGTTATTGATACGGGTGGCTGTTTCCCGGTATTCTTTTTTCCAGGAAGTGTCTGTATCTGTACCGGGTTGTGCCATAACCGTACCGGTGACGGCAGAAAATAGAAGTAGTGTGATAATTCGGGTAATCATATTGATTTTTTAGTGTTGCAAAATTAGAGGTCTTCAACCGCTTAAGACAGGTAATTTATTTGGATGGTTACAGGATTTAACAACTTGTTGCGGAGCAGGCGCGTTGTGTCCGTGTATTTCATTTAAATTTGTAAAACCACCCAATTCCGAAAAATGAAAAAATACATCCTGGCCTTATTTCTTACCCTGTTTGCATTTTCTGCTTTCTCCCAAAAGTTGTACTTCATTTATCTGCAGACGGAAAATGAGCAGCCTTTTTTTGTACGACTCAATGAAAAAGTACAGTCTTCAACTGCATCCGGGTATTTGATTCTGTCTAAGCTCCGGGATACGACATACAATTTGGCATTGGGATTTCCGCAAAACAAATGGCCCGAGCAGCAATTCACCTTACAAGTGGGGAGAAAAGATCATGGGTACCTGGTGAAGAATTTTGGGGAGAAGGGTTGGGGATTGTTCGACCTGCAAACACTGGAAGTGATCATGCCAATTGCCGGAAAATCAGCCAGCACCAATGTGATTAACACGGAAGCTTCCGGGTTTACCACCATATTATCAAGAGCCGCTGATGATCCTTCACTGAAAGAAAAACCTGCACCCTCAGCTGTAGTTACGGAAGAAAAGACCGTGACCACTGCTGTTGTTGTACCGGCAAAAGCGGAAGCAGAAGTAAAAACAACGATTACCCCTGAAGTACCGGTGAAGACAGAACCGGTAGTGGTCAAAGAAGAAAAAAAGGAAACCAAAAATGAAGTGCCTACCGCAAAGAATACGGAGCCGGCTGCTGCACCAGTAAATTCAGAACCGCAACCGACTCCACCCGTTGCCTCGCAAATACAACCACCATTAGTAACGGAGCCGGTAAAAGAAGAGCCGAAAGCAGAAATAAAAGAAACAGCAGCACCTGTTGAAGCAAAAGTGGAAGAGATAAAGCCTGTGCAGCCGGAGGATTATAAAATGTCGACGGTGATCAGGCGGTCAGAAAGCTCAACCACAGAAGGATTTGGATTGGTATTTCTCGATAAATATGAGAATGGAATGGTGGATACTGTTCGTCTGATGATCCCCAATCCCCGTTCTTTACTTCCTTCGGTAAAAGAAGAACCACGCGAGGAAAAAAAAATGCTCGACATTCCGGTTGAAGCCGCTACCACGGATACCAATTCAGCTATCCAAAAGCCAACCCAAAGTGTAACCTTGGAAACCAAATCAGCACCGCTAAGTACAACAATTCCAACATCAGTTACCGCCGATACCGTTACACTCAGTCGTGCAGCTAAAAACAATTGCCAGGAGGTGGCGGCAGAAAATGATTTTTTTAAGTTACGTAAGGCCATGGCAGCCGCGGAGAATGATGAGGACATGACAGGGGAGGCCAGGAAATATTTTAAACTGAAATGCTTCACCACGCTACAGGTGAAAAACCTGGGTACCTTATTTCTTACCGATCAGGGGAAGTACCAGTTTTTTGATTTGGCGTACACACACATAACCGATCCGGAAAACTACAACCAATTGCAGGCAGAGCTGAAGGAGGAGTATTATGTCAATCGTTTCAAGGCCATGCTTCGCAACTGAAAAATATGCCCCGATATTTCATAGAACTGGCCTATAAGGGTACTGCTTACAGCGGATTTCAAGCCCAGCAAAATGCCCATACTATACAGGCCGAAGTGGAAAAAGCCATACATATATTGTCCGGCAGGATGGATACACCCATTGAGCTGACAGGATCTTCACGGACGGATGCAGGGGTACATGCCCGGCAGAACTATTTTCATTTTGATACAGCAGTTCCGCTTCATCAATGGAGGGGAATACAGGATGAGCAGCATATTATGTATAAGCTGAATGCGATACTTCCCGCGGATATTGTGATCAAATCTGTTCAGCCGGTGGGAGTGGAGGCACATTGTCGTTTTGATGCACGTAGCCGGGAATACCGGTATTATGTGATTCAAAGGAAGGATCCTTTTTTGCGCGATCGGGCTTATTATTTCCCATACAGGGTGGATAGTGATAAAATGAAGGAAGCCGCTAAGGTATTAATGGAATACCAGGACTTTACTTCATTCTCCAAGCGGAATACCCAGGTAAAGACCTTTCTGTGTGCGATCAGCCAGAGTGAGTGGGAGGTGGAGGGGGAATGCCTGGTATATCATGTAAAGGCGAACCGGTTTTTGAGGGGTATGGTGAGGGCGTTGACAGCTACAATGCTGCAGGTAGGCCGGGGAAAGTTGGATCTGGATGGCTTTCGTGGGGTGATTGAGGCGAAAGATTGTACGAAGGCGAGTTTTGCGGTACCGCCGCATGGCTTGTTTTTGGATCGGGTGGAGTACCCGGAGGGGTATTTTGGCACATTTAATCATAAATAATTGGTTTTCAATATACTAATTCGAATTCTCGCTCATACGAGGTTATTGGGATTGAATTCCGTAGCATAAGGTCAAAATAATTTTTCCTGCTATAATCCTTGCCAGCAAAGCATTTCAGTGGTTCTTAACAATTTAGGAGGAAGAAATATTTGGGTGGAAATATTACCTCCTTATCTTTGCCGCCCGTTCAACAAAACGGATTAGTTCTCTGAAGGTTGTGAAGAAAAAATGTGAGGTAAAAGGGAAGAAAAAGCGGAATAAAATTGGCTGATAAATATCAAAGCCATACTTTTGCCGCCCGTTCAACAGAACGGATTAGTTCTCTGAAAGTTGTGAAGAAAAAATGTGTGGCAAAAGGCAAGAAAAAAGCCGAATAAAATTGGCTGATAAAAATCAAATCCTTACTTTTGCCGCCCGCTCGTAAGAACGGATTAGTTCTCTGAAGAAGTGAAAAGAAAAGTGAGAAAATGTGAAGAAAACTGACACATAAAATTGGCTGGTAAAATACAAACCCTTACCTTTGCCGTCCCGCACGAAAAGCGGTGAAGTTCTTCACAAAACGAATTGATTTTCATCCAGAAGTTTCTGATTTTATTTAAAAATAAATGAAGAAAAATTTGGTAGAAATAAATAGGCTCTTACCTTTGCACTCCCGTTTAAAAAACGGGTGGCGAATAAAAGCCAAAAGATCTTTGAAAGTTGGGAAGCAATAGCACTTATTTTGATTTTTATCAGAATAACAACAAAAGGTAAGTCAAGCTAATACAATTAGATTTGACAAGTTAATTTTCTCTTGAGAATTTTAAATGTCAGTATCAAACATCATTTACAATGGAGAGTTTGATCCTGGCTCAGGATGAACGCTAGCGGCAGGCTTAATACATGCAAGTCGAGGGGCAGCGCGGGGTAGCAATACTCTGGCGGCGACCGGCAAACGGGTGCGGAACACGTACAGAACCTTCCTTCAAGCGGGGAATAGCCCAGAGAAATTTGGATTAATACCCCATAGAATTACGAAGTGGCATCACTTTGTACTTAAAGATTTATCACTTGAAGATGGCTGTGCGGCTGATTAGGTAGTTGGCGGGGTAACGGCCCACCAAGCCTGCGATCAGTAACTGGTGTGAGAGCACGACCAGTCACACGGGCACTGAGACACGGGCCCGACTCCTACGGGAGGCAGCAGTAAGGAATATTGGTCAATGGACGAAAGTCTGAACCAGCCATGCCGCGTGAAGGATGAAGGTCCTCTGGATTGTAAACTTCTTTTATATGGGACGAAAAAAGGGTTTTCTAACTCGTCTGACGGTACCATATGAATAAGCACCGGCTAACTCCGTGCCAGCAGCCGCGGTAATACGGAGGGTGCAAGCGTTATCCGGATTCACTGGGTTTAAAGGGTGCGTAGGTGGGTTGGTAAGTCAGTGGTGAAATCCCCGAGCTTAACTTGGGAACTGCCATTGATACTATCAGTCTTGAATACCGTGGAGGTCAGCGGAATATGTCATGTAGCGGTGAAATGCTTAGATATGACATAGAACACCAATTGCGAAGGCAGCTGGCTACGCGAATATTGACACTGAGGCACGAAAGCGTGGGGATCAAACAGGATTAGATACCCTGGTAGTCCACGCCCTAAACTATGGATACTCGACATACGCGATACACTGTGTGTGTCTGAGCGAAAGCATTAAGTATCCCACCTGGGAAGTACGACCGCAAGGTTGAAACTCAAAGGAATTGGCGGGGGTCCGCACAAGCGGTGGAGCATGTGGTTTAATTCGATGATACGCGAGGAACCTTACCTGGGCTAGAATGCTGGGAGACCGTGGGTGAAAGC
>JAPLEH010000002.1 GCA_026391455.1 Bacteroidota bacterium | reverse complement strand
CCATTGACAAAGTGCTCAAAGCTACTACCGAAATAGTCAGACCAAATAGAAAGTTTAAACGAAAGAAAATTAAAAAGAAACCACCTTCAATGAATTACAAACAATTGTAGCTTAAGTAAACGGCATTGATTCACCATTGACTAATGACCATCCACTCCCAGTGCCCGGTAAATTGCATCCTGGATTTTTCCCCGAATCAATAATTGAGATAGTTTATTGTTATTCCGCGTGGGATAAACTCTGTTGGAAAGAAAAATATAAACCAAATCCTGCGCAGGATCCACCCATACACAAGTACCGGTAAATCCGGTATGGCCAAATGTTTGCGGGGAGGCCAGTAATGAGGGATAGGGATCTTTCCGGATACCATTGTCTTTTTCCGGTTTATCAAATCCCAAACCACGGCGGCTGATCGTGCTGTTGTATGCAGTGAAAAACTGAATCGTTTCTGGTTTGAGGTAGCGTACTCCATTTATTTCGCCGCCATTGAGGAGCATCTGGTAGAGCAACGAAAGGTCATATGCATTGGAAAACAATCCGGCATGACCGGCCACTCCTCCAAACATGGAAGCCCCTTCATCATGCACATCGCCACGGGTGGTTTGCTGGCGGAAATGTTTTTCTGTTTCGGTGGGCACGAGGCATTCCAGTTGAAAATGATCTCTGGGTCTAAACCCTGTAGAGTACATACCGATCCGGCTGTAAAAAATTTTTTGTGTGTATTGATCGAGTGTCATTCCGGAGAGTTGTTCCACCACTTTACCCAGGAAAATAAAATCATTATCGCTGTACACATATTTATTCTTTGGGCCAAGTGGACTTTTCAGAATACGGTTGTACATGGTATCGGTCCAGTCGTCGCGCATATAAATATTTTCAGCTACACGCACCCCATACCCTTTCTGTGGTTTTTTTGCATAAATGGTAGGATTAGGAATGCCGGTATTCGTATCAATGGTCTCTTTATAAAAAACAATAAAGGGGGTTAAGCCGGCCTGGTGCAGTAAGAGGTCTTTTATCAGAATACCTGCTTTATTGGTGCCCCTTGTCCAGGGAATATAATCGCCGAGGGTTTTATTCAAATCGAGCAATCCCTCTTCATAGAGTTTCATTACAGCGATCGTAGTGGCAGATACCTTGGTCACGGATGCAAGATCAAAAATGCTTTCTGCACTCATGGCCGGAGAAGGACCATATTCATAATGGCCGAATGCTTTATGATAAACGATTTCGCCTTTGTGAGCCGCGAGTACCACACATCCCGGAAATGCTTTTTGAGCAATGGCGTTGAGTGCAATGGAATCTATGACGGTAAGCCGTTGCTTGATCTCTTCTTTGGTGGGCTTCGGTTTGGCATATACGGTACCATCGCCATACTTGAAATTGCACACCGATACCGGCAATTTGCCCTGGGGCCTGAATTTTCCCTGCAGCATATCGGCCGCGGCCTGTTGCGTGATCTCATCATCCTGGTAGCAGGCCACCAGTGTCCAGGCATCGCAAAAGTTTTTATTGGCCAGTACATTGCCAAAACTCATCGTGATGGTACGAATGAAGTTGAGGTCTTTGTACAGTTTTATTGCAGCAGGGCTGATGCCAAAATTATCCGGTGGTTTATTGGCATATCCATGTACGCCAACAATGATAGCATCATATTTATTCGTCTTCTTCACTTCTTTCAATATCTCATCTGCCTTATCCTGTCCGTCTTTGTAAGAAAATAAAAAAACATCCGCATTATAATCTCTTTTCATCCGCTTTGCAAAGGCATTGGATTCGGTTAATCCGATACCTACATAGGCGAATTTGCCGCTATGCCCTGCCAGTTTGTATTTGTTGCTGGTAAGGGGAATTCCAGCGTATTCGGTACTGGATGCAGTAAACCTCGCTTCACTCAATAATGTAATGCTATGCTGGGCGGCTTCATAGCGGATAGCATCTGTTTTTGCATTGATATCTTCTACCAGATTGTTGGTATCTACAAACTGTGTTTGATTGAGCCCGAGGCTGTATTTGGCTGCCAGCACTTTTCGCACTTTGGCATTGATCTCTTCCCAGCTCAACCTGCCGTCTGTAATGGCTTTTTTAATTGCCGTGATCGACTCGGGTACACTGGCGGGCAGACAGAGCATATCATTGCCGGCGATCAATGCTTCCACGGAAATAACACCATCGGGAAAATATTTGGCCACCCCTTTCATTTCGAGGGCATCGGTAAACGTAAGTCCATTGTAATGAAGACTGTTGCGTAAGAGATCTGTAACACTTTTCTTTGATATAGAGGTGGCCCTGTTGGCGGTATTATCAATGGCGGGAATATAGAGGTGTGCGATCATTACACTGCCTACCCCTGCATCGAAAAGCGCTTTAAAAGGAACCAGTTCCACAGAATCGAGTTCTGTCATACTTTTATTAATAGCAGGCAGATCGAGATGCGAATCAACAGCCACATCACCATGGCCGGGAAAATGTTTGGCGCAAGCCATAATACCTGCGTCCTGCATACCCTTCATATACGCAATACCATAGCGCGAGACCTTTTCTTTGTCTTCTCCAAAGGAACGGAATCCGATCACGGGATTATTCGGATTATTATTGATATCCACCACCGGCGCATAGTTTACATGCACGCCGATTCGTTTACACTGTTCGCCAATGGCCTGCCCCATTCTGTAAATCAGGTTCTCATCATTGATGGCCCCCAATGTAAGCTGATAGGGAAATTTATTCACACTGTCAAGCCGCATGCCCAGCCCCCACTCGCCGTCTATCGTGATCATGAGTGGCGTTTTGGCAATCCCCTGGTAGAAATTAGTAAGATTGGCCTGCCGTACCGGTCCGCCCTGAAAGAAACAAAGCGCTCCTACATTGTATTGCCGTATATCATTGGTCACTTTGGCCACATGATCGGGCCCCAGGTTGGAATGGGCCCGGATCACCATCAGTTGTGCGATCCGTTCATCTTCGGACAGGCTGTTGAACACACTGTCCACCCACTGATTCTTTTCCAGCTTGCTTTTATATTGTGCAAAAGAGAGACCGGGCAGTAATAGCAGTGCCCCTAATAGTAGTTTTTTAATTGTCATTCGTCAGGAGATTGAAGCGTTTCTAAGGAGTATTAAAAATAAACCATTTACCGCAAAGGAAAACCCAGTATTTACTTAAAGTTCAAATCGCTATTTTTGACAGCTAAAGCAGATTTTGTGCCAGATAAGATCACTCTTTTACCCGATAATATTGCCAACCAGATAGCAGCCGGTGAAGTTATTCAGCGGCCTGCCAGTGCTGTGAAAGAATTGCTTGAAAATGCGGTGGATGCAGGTGCCACAGAGATCAGTCTGATCATTGCCGATGCAGGCAAATCGCTGATTCAGGTAATCGACAATGGTTCAGGTATGAGCGAAACGGATGCTCGAATGAGTTTTGAGCGGCATGCCACTTCAAAGATCAAAAACATAGATGATCTTTTCCATATACGCACCATGGGTTTCCGGGGTGAAGCGCTGGCTTCCATTGCAGCGGTATCCCAGGTGGAAATGAAAACCAAACGGGCAGAAGATGAAACGGGCGTATACATTGAAGTGGATAACAGCATGGTGAAAAAACAGGAACCCATTGCAGCACCTACGGGTACCAGCATTGCGATGAAGAACCTTTTTTTCAATGTGCCTGCGCGACGTAATTTTCTAAAAAGTAATGCTGCAGAAATGCGGCATATCGTGGATGAGTTTACCCGGGTGGCAATGGCTTTTCCGGAAGTGCTGTTTACCCTCACTGCCAATGGCCAGCAATTATTTCACCTGGAAGCCGGCAGTCTCAAACAGCGGATCATTCAATTGCTGGGGAATACCTACAATACAAAACTGGTAACGGTAAAGGAAGATACCGATTACATGAATGTGTTTGGCTTTGCAGGCAAACCAGAGACTGCCAAAAAAACAAGGGGCGACCAGTATTTCTTTGTCAACAACCGGTTCATCAAAAGCGCATACCTCAATCATGCGGTGATGAGCGCCTACCAGGAAATGATTCCGGCAGACAGTTTCCCGATGTATGTGCTGTTCATTGATCTGGACCCAACTGTAGTGGATGTAAATGTGCATCCTACCAAGCAGGAAATCAAGTTTGAAGATGAAAAGATCATTTATGCTTTTGTGCAGGCAGCGATCAAACATGCGTTGGCCCAATTCAGCGTAACACCCACCCTGGACTTTGATCTCGATGCTTCCATACAGCAACTGCCATCGATACAGCAGCCATTTACAGAAGACAAGCAATCCGCCGCATCTGCAGGATCTATATTTAAAGGATTTACTCAAAAGAACCAGGCCCATTTCATTGAAAAAACAGACCGGAATGAACTTCGGCACTGGCGCGATTTTTATGAAACCAGCGGAACGTCCAAAGAGCATAGCCCCATACATACTGAATTTAACCGTGTACCGACGCCCGGCCATGAAACAGCAGATCATGAAGATAGTGGGGCGGCGAAACAGGAGGACAACACTTTCTATACCGCAGAACCGGACTTGAATCAATTGCTGAATACCTATATCACGATCCCTTCTCCTAATGGATTTCTGCTCATTCACCAGCAGGCCGCGCATGAACGGGTATTGTATGAACAAATGTCTGCCGCCAGTAAAGATAAACCGGTGGCCACCCAACGGAGTATGTTTCCGGCCACATTGGAGTTATCTCCAGCTGATACCAGTATTCTCAATGAACTGCTGGGAGATCTGCAGCAATTGGGATACCTCGTGGAGCCGTTTGGAAAAAATACTTTTGTTATCCAGGGTACGCCTGCTGATATGGATGCCGGCAATGAAAAGCATGTCATTGATATTTTACTGGAACAATACAAACATTTCAATCCCGAAATAAAATTATCCAAACGAGAAAAACTGATACGCTCATTGGCGAGACAACAGGCTATAAAAGCCGGTATACGTCTGACCGAGCGGGAAATGCGCCAGTTGGTCAACGGCCTTTTTGCCTGTGAACAATATAATATTTCACCGGCTGGTAACCCCACATTTCTGGAATTCAAACTGGAGCAGCTTGAAAAAATGTTTGGCAGGTAGCCACCCGGTGGTACATATTACTTTTCCGCTATCATGTAAAGATCAAGGCTGCTGGCAGAAGGCTCTCCCAGAATAAAGTCTTCCTGCGAGATATCATTCAGCATACCTCCTGCTTTGTAATAAATTTTCAGTTTATTTAACTGGTTGAAAACGTTGTATGGTATTCGTAGCAATACTCGGGGAAGCCGTTTTTCAAAATTAAAAATATCCCATTTTAATATTTTTTCCACCTGGGTCTTATGTTCATTGAGATATTCTTTTAACTTCTGTGAAGGGTTAAGTCCCAATACACTGGCAGAAGAAAAGTGGTTTGTAGCTTTTGTTAATAATTCCTGCGCAATATATTCCCGTACATGAAAAGGGTTGCGGGTAAAAGAAGCCGGGCGATTAGGAGTAGAAAGCAAAAGTTTGCCTCCTTTTTTTAAGACACGGTTCGCTTCCCGTAAAAAAAGGTCGTCATCTTTAATATGTTCAATTACCTGAAAAGAGATAATGTAATCGAACATATTACTTGGGATATTGCGTAGCTGTGGTACTTTCATCTGGAAAAAATCAGCATTTTCGGAAGACCATTTGGCCGTCTTGATATTACTTTTGTCTATCCCTACATAGTGCCTGATTTTATCCTTCAAAACAGTATACCCATAACCCTCCCCACAACCTATTTCCAGCACAGCCTGGCTCACGTGGCGGGCTGCAAACTGATAGGCAAACATATGCCGTTGAATAAGATAGTTGTCTGCTGTGTTTGATTCCGAAACCCGCTCTGCGGTGAAACTTGTAATCATAGTAATACAATTTTAAAATTTATAATATGCCCAGACCGTATTGCTAATACGGGAATTGCATGAAATAGCGGTGACTTACAGAAGATGATGTTCTGCAACGGTAACCGTTGTTAATTGGGGAAGTGTATTACAGTGTGTAGCCTGATGCGTACAATGATTACAGACTATAGAAAGCGGCTGTAGTCGCAATACTGCTGGCTTTATACAGGGATAGCAAAATCAGTTTTGTAATAAAACTTATTTGCCCAGGGTTTATATAAAAACTATTCTTTCCGGATTGTTTGCAAAGCTCACCGGGTCATTTACTCCTTTTCTTTGTCGGGGGGTGAAATAATTGAAACCGAAGGAAAAATTGAAGTGATTGTATTTTCTTTCGTTGTATTTCTGATCCCGGTAGGGAAAATTCAATATAGGGCTGTAGTCCGAACGAATATCTTGCCCCGAAAGAAAACCTCCTCCATTGATATTGGGTTTCTAAGACTCCCTGAAAAAAAGACCTTTTGAATGAAGTCGCTGAATCCCTTTTTACGGGGTATACAGTTTTGCTTACTAACGAATCGCTTCCAAGAATATTGTTATGACGCAAAATTTCTCGCTCTTCAACCGCTCTGTAAAAACTATTCCATTGAATTCCAGCTCCGACCGACCAACCCGGTTTGATATAATAGTTAAATACCAATGGAAATTCGTGATAATATGTTTTCTTTACTTTATAGGAATTTTGCGTATAAAAAAGGGGTGCCGAGCCAGTATCATTCTGTTTTGTTTGCCGGTATACCTGTTCTTTTTGAAGCTGAGGTGCGCCATACCGAAACTCTGCCTGTAAAAACCATTTTTCAGGGCGGCTGAATCTTATATAAACAGAGGGAATATAATCTCCCAAAGTCCCTTTCCTTCCCTGCGCATTATAGGGTGTCCATTTTTGTCCGGCTACCGGTAATTGTTGTTGTAACCCGACACCACCACTCCATTCAAATTTCTTTTTCTGACTGCTATCCTTCTTTTCTTTTTTTACAGCATCTTCCTGTTTGGTAATATCATCTTTATTGGCCTGCCTGGTGCTGTCGTTATTCAAGTTTGGGTTTGCTGTTGATTTTTCTGCAACGGTTATTACAGGTGCAGGTGGTTGTACTTCCTGTGGAATCGCTGTTATTGGTTTTGTTTGCACCACTTGCGGGTTACTATTTTCTTCCGGCAATTTAGTACTGGCTTTTTTATCGCCGATGCCTGCCGTACTCATATCAGCTTTTATTACATTTTCCGCTACTGGTTTACGATTTTTTGTTTTGACAGTACGGTTTTTCGAAGTTGCAACGAGGGGCAGTTTGCTATTGCCTTTTTTTATCACGACCGGGTTATCCCCTGCATTATCAGATACAGTGATGGTGTTGCCTGAAGGTTTGCTGCCGGGGCTTTCTGGCAAGGCCGTTTTGCTGAGGGTATTTATTTTATCATCGTTAATTGCGATGACTGTATCCTTTTCACGCTTACTAACGCTACTCGTATTTCCCCCTGGTACCTGTTGTTTTTGGAGCAAGGAGGTATCTGTTTGTGGGATAGAGTGGGCAGAAGGATGAGCCGTATTGGTTTGTTCCGGTTCAGTCGACTTATTGAACCAATGATCCGGACGTAATAACCACCATCCCAATCCGAGCATTACCATACCGAGCAGCGCCCAGCCAGCACAGCCACGAAGCCAGATGGGAAACCTGGGTTTCCGGTCTTCTTCATCCAGTCGTCGGTTCATATCCGCCCATGCCATGTCCTCATTAGGGAGGGGTAGGTCATGCCAGTGTTCAGACAACTGATCTTCGTATGGTAAGCGTTCGCTCATTTATCCTTTTGTTCTTTTATCATTACCTGTAATTTTTTACGGGCCTCGCTCAGGTGCCATTTGCTGGTACCCTCGCTGATGCCTGCTATTTTTGCTATTTCTGCATGGCTATAGCCTTCCATCACGTAGAGATTAAAGACAGCCTGTGTGGCGGTTGGCAACTGGCGAACCAGTGATAAAATATCGGCGGCCGACATTTTTGTAAATACATCAGGCGGCACATGTATGATGTCCGCCTGACTGAGTTCGCCTGCCCCGGAAATGTTTTGCTTTGATTTGATATGATCGAGGCAACAGTTAATAATAATCGTACGGATCCACGTATACAATGAGGCCTTTGTACTGTCGTACCGGTGAATATTTTTATACACTTTAAAAAATCCCGTATTCAAAACTTCCACTGCGTCTGATTCATTTTTTGTATAGCGAAGGCAAAGCGATGCCATAGCCCTGTAATAGTTGCGGTACAACTGTTCCTGAGCCTTCCGGTCTTCTTTCTTACAACCTTCCAGTATTTTTTGTATCTCCTGTTCGTCTCCGGTCAAATAATTTTATCATACTTAGCGGTGCCAGGAAATTTTCCGGCCACGCGATAGTATATGTCTTTTTAATATCTTCTTATTTTGAAATCACCACTTATCGTATGCACCACGGTGAGGTTTAACGAGTCTCTGAAACTTCCATTAAAACTGCCTTCAAAGAATGCACCGGTTGCACCCGGGAAATTTGTTACTGTAACGGTGGATGGCGTCAATACATTTATGGACTGATAGTTCTGCGTACTGATATTGCTTAACGGATATACTCCAACCACCTGTGCTGTAGAGATGAAGCTGAGATTGATATTCTTATTCAAGGAATTTTTAGACCCCAATAAGCTGTTTGTATACGATGAAGCCCCTGACAGTAATGAAAAACCATAAATGTAGTCTGGTGCCTCAGCAGATGTAATACTGTAGTTGACCCCATCCAGTGTATAGTTGATAAACTGTGCAGCCGATACGCCACAGGCCACCAGATTACCGGTATTCAGCGTATTGCCTGCAATCGTAAAAGAAGAAGTACTCTGCTGCAGCGCTGTATTATCAACTGCTGTAATAGCACAGCTACCGGGACCCGTAGTACACCGTACGATCGTAAACTGGAAAAAACCATTGCTGCCAGTGCTCACATAGCGGGGCCAATCTTCGTAATCAATAATGGCCACACCATTAATCACCGGTACCCCGCTGCAGTCTACAATTGTGCCTGAGATGGTGACCTGCCATGTGGATGAGGAGGAAATGGATCCCAGGTTAGTAGCCTGCGTAAACGGACCTATATTCTGTGAATATACAGGAGTATTACAATTATTCAATACCTCAAGTAATAACGTTTCGCCTGCTGGAACAAGGCCTGATATATTACCCAGCGAATCAGAAAATCCGTACGAGACAGGCCAGGATGCGCCAGACACATTTCTGGTAAGCCGTACTGTTACATAGGGCATTGGTACATTGTGTGCATCCACCATTTTCATCGTAAGCATAACTGCGGGAAAACCTGCATCACAATTCCAGAATGTAAAATGTTTTACCTCACCCACATAGTTGGATCCATTCTTTACAGCGCTTCCTTCTTCTTTCCATAAACCAGTTTGCTCATCCACATACCACAAGGGGATACTGGCGGGAGCTGCTGCCAAAACTGATGCGGGTATAGGTGAAGTGATCGTCGCTGTTTTACCGGCAGCGATTTGTAATTTTTCGCCTGCGGAAGATTCCAGTTCCACGGCCAGCATGCCATAGGATTGCAGGCTTACTCTTTCCCCTTCCTTATTATCTCCCATAAAAGAACCGGGTACCGTTTGACCAATATCATTGCTGGTGGGATCAATATAGGCTGCATACACATTCACAGTGCCTGTATAGCTGGAATTACCGGCCGCTTTCACTACACCATTGGCAGGTAAAGCCACTTTAGCACCATTGCTCAGTATTACTTCACCACCTGCTGTTGCATTGATCGTACCGGTGAGCGTTCGTTTTATCAATTTTATTACCACATGATTGGCCCCGTTCGTGGCGGGAAAAGTCCGGTAAGCTTTGAAGTAGCCATTTTTTTCAGCAGTAACTAAAGAGGCATTTTTATCCAATGAAACTTTTACCATTCTGAAATAACCGCGGGAATCGGTGATTACGGTAGTACCTCCAGCCCTGACGGTTACGCCGGCTGCAGGCTGACCATTCTCATCTAAAATACGCCCCTGCAGGGTGGCTTTGATAGGAGAAGGCCCCACGGTACCATTTCCGGTATTGTCGGGAAAACGGAGCTCTTTCTGACATTGGATGGTAAGCATGGATACCAATACAAAAAACAGCGGGAATAAGATCCTTCTCATAATTAGCGTTTTAGGCATATACTTTATAAGTGCCGGGAGGGTTGGGTAAACTTAACATTTTTTTTGGGCAGACTTAATACTTTGCCCGGATCGCTTGTAAAAACGTTTCTATAGCCCTTCGTACGGCTGTTGCTGTTTCCCGATGGTTATTTACCAGGGTGGAGAATACCAGCAATTTTCCCTTTTTGGTGTACATAAACCCACTGAACGCCACCACGCCAGACAGGGTGCCTGTTTTCCCATATATATAGCCACTGTCGGATTTATAATAATTACTGATGGTGCCTTCACCGCCAGTGGGAAAAATAACTTTGAGTCGTTCCATACCAAATTCATTCTTCATTTTATGAAGTATGGCCACCATATCTTGCGGAGTAAACAGATTATACCGGCTGAGGCCTGAACCATCGGCCCAGCGCGGCTTTTGCGGCAGGTCTTTGAAATCTGTTTTTAATAATGTGTCGATGATCTTATCATCATTCATCACTCCCAGTTTTTCATTGCTCACCATCAGCAGGGCCTGCTCGGCAAAAAAATTATCGCTGCGGTGCATCATGGGTTTGAGCAGGGAGTCGGTGGGCTGGGAGTGGATGGTGTGCCAGTCGTTGATGGTGATTTCCAAAGGTTCTGTGTCTTCGACCCCATTATCAAAGAAATATATGTTGCTGTTCAATTTTTCAAGAAACCCAAAACGCTTTTTCAGGGTATCCTGGAGAAAATTTATTGCTGTAGCCTCATTATTGGTAACAAACGGAATTGTGAACCGGGAAAAAGGTATATTGCTTTTCTCAATATTAAAAATGTTTGACCCTATTTCACGGGTCATTTTCCATTTTTGAACCGGTTCTAAAAAATACTTTCCCCCATAACCTCTTACTGCCAGTTGATTATTTACCATAGAATCGAAGAAGCCAAATCCTGTTGTAAATAAACGGGTCGGCCTTCCCTGTTTCTTATCCTCATCAGTAGCATATCGCAACTCTGGTTCATTCAATCGTATCGTAATAACATTCCCTGCCAGTGGCATAACACTTCGTTCTGCCATATAAGCCTGATCATAGTCATTCCACGACCATCCGTTACCCCATCTGTCAACTGATGAACCCTTGTACAAAAAGCCAAATTCCTTATTTTTTGAATTGGTTTGTAAAAAATCAAAAACGGGCTGTCTTTTAAATTCGTCAAGCAAAAAAGTAGGATCGCCGGACGGATCTATAAAAATATATTTATTACCCAACCAGCTATTTCCCGTCTTGCCATATTTCAGCCCCACCAAACTATCTCCTAAATACTTCATTGCCGCATAACACGTGGGTATTTTGGTATTGCTCGCCGGTACGAAATATTTATCTCCCTGGTAATTATACCAATAGCTATTGGTGGCCGGTTCAAAAATACTGATACCGACATGCGCCGCTTTTAATGCAGGCGTGTTCAAAACTTCAGTTTCTACAGAACGTTCTATTTTTCGCTGAAGACTACAAGATGCAAGAAGTAAAAAGGAAAAAATAAAAAGTAAAAAACAAACGCCGCTTCTGCTAAACGATTTATGAATGGAAGTGACCCTCATTTTTACTTTTGACTTTTTAATTTTTACTTTGAAAGTGTTATTACGCAACGTTCCGCCATACTCTTCAACGCTGCTTCAATAATACGCATATTCAGTATCGCCTGCTCCGGGGGTACCGGATTGGGTCCTGTTCCCGTAAGTGCTTTATATACGTCATCATAATAACCCATATAATTACCGGGTTGCGAAGTAGTCTCCTTACGCACCACTTCTCCATTGATTAGAGTATGCAGCAACCCATCTGGTTGAGCCGGTGCAGCACACCAGCTTTCCAGCGATGGCTTTACCCCTGCCAGCAATTGCTGTTCCTGCAGATCGGAACGCTGCTGCAAATAACTTCCCTTCATGCCATGCAGGATATATGCATACCCAGACTCCCGTGCAATACAAGTAGCCTTTAAACGCACCCTGAAGCGATCATAATAAAACAATAGTTCAAAATAATCCGGCACGGCCACATCATCCCGCATTTTGATGAGATCAGCGAATACCGCATTTGGAAAACCAAACAACTGAATCGCCTGATCCACGATATGCGGAGAAAGATCATAGAGAATACCTGCCCCCGGCATATCGCCCTCTTTGTGCTGTTTACCACTGAAGGAAGGCCGGTACCGGTCAAAACGGATTTCCACTTCTTTTATTTCACCCAACAGCTCCTCTTCCAGTACCTGCTTCACTGCCCGGAAATCTCCATCATACCGGCGGTTTTGGTATACACTGATAAAACAATTATTCTTCTGGCCCAATGCGGTCAGTTTTTCCGCTTCTCTTACTGTAATGGTAAAAGGTTTTTCGATCACCAGATGTTTCCCCGCCTTCAATACCATTGTGGCCTGCTCATAATGCAAGTGAGTGGGTGTGTTCACCACGATGAGTTCGAGCGAAGCATCACCGCACATGTCTTCCATCGACCGGTACAGGGTGGCATTCGGGTATCGTTCCCTTGAATCCTGATGGTGCCGCTCAACGATGGCGGCCAGGTTGAAACCCGGATGCGCTTCGAGAAAGGGTGCATGAAATAATTTACCGCTCATGCCATACGAACATATCCCAACGTTGAATGTTTTTTCCAAATAATCAGTAATTAATAATTATTAATTTTTTCACCCGCGTTCCTGCGCCCTCAGCCACCGCTCAGGAATTTCATTACTGCTGGCCAGTAAATAATCCTTGTAACTGCAGGCTATGAATTTTTTATCGGGCAACTGCATCCACCACCTTCCGGTTTTTTTGCTTTGTAAAAAAGTCGTTTCCACTTCTGCAAAAGCGGTATGGTATTCATTGAATGAATCTTTCTCATGCAGAGAGGCTTCCCGTTTGGCACGACTTCTGCCATCGAGTATATACCATAGCATGTGTGCAATCTGCTTGGCAGTAAGATCATCGCGGTCGTGTTCGGGATGATACCCGTAGATACCAATACTGTTCACATTGGGGCTCATGCCGGCATATCGCATCAGCACACAAGCCTCTTCACCATTTAACCCATTGGGAGAAATGGTGCTCGCCGGTGCATAGGCGCTGGCAATGGCACTGATATCGAAACTCACCATATTACTGTTGCGGATTACCGGTTCCATTTCATCAATATTCTCTTTCACGCTGCCCACCCGGTAACAATCGAAACGTAGTTTGTCCATGGTTTCCAGCATGCGCGGATGTACATAATAACTCTGAAAAGCGATATGATTGTAATGCCGGAGCAGGTTAGGGTCTCCGGTAAACATTTCCATTAAATAATTCTCATGCCGGAATGGTGATTCCATATTCAGGTCGATCAGCGCATCCACGCAACTGGCTTCGATCAGTTTTTTCTCCGCAGCATAGGAATGATACTGGGGCAACGTAAGATCATGTGATCCGCCCAGGATGACCACTGTTTTATTATCCTGAATGAGTTCCTGTATAACGGTACGCAAGGCAGCATACGAATCGGTAAATAAAGAACCGGGCCGGATATTTCCCACATCGGCCACTTTAATATCAGTATGCCAGTAAAAAAGTGAATAGAACTGACGGCGGATAATATCCGCAGCATTGCTCTGTCCGTGTATCAGTCCGCTGCCCCTTTGTTCGCCGCAACCCACAATAACGATCTGTGCTTCATCGAGGTCGGGAAACTCCTGTTCATACACATCGGCCAGTTTGCCCAATTGTCCTTCTTTATATCCTTCGTCATAGGAGATAGCGCTGAGATTGACCGGTGAAAGGAAATCGGAGATATTCAGGTGGTCTGACATGAAAGCGAAATTTTATTTACAAACCTACTGGATTCAGGCCAAACTTAAGCCACCCTTTGCCTGAATCATACGATTGAAACAGTTAGTCTATCTTGCAGTTCGTATGATACGGGTCAGCATACTTATATGGTTCATGATGATATGCCCGTTGGTATTACCGGCACAGCAAAAAATTGTATTTCAAATTGCTGATTCAGTAACGCAGGAGGGTATTACCAGTGCGGCTGTTTCCATAAAAGGAATGGAACGCCTGCCTGTGTCGGATACGGCAGGCCGTTTAATATTGATACTACCCGCAGGTAAATGGTATATTTCTTTCAGCAGTGCGGGATATCGTCCATACTCCATGTACTTACAGGTGCCGGTTGCAGGTGATGCTATTATTCCAGTATACCTGCTAAAAGATGAAAAAGAAATGGAGGAAGTAATCATATCCTCCGGACGTACCGACTCCCGGATTGAAAACACACCCACCCGGGTGGAAGTGCTGGGGGCCGAAGAAGTGGAAGAAGAAAGTGGTGTAAAACCCGCGCATGTAGCCAGTCTGCTGGGCGATGTGGCTGGTATACAGGCGCAGCAAACATCGGCCATTACCGGCAACACTGCCCTACGCATACAGGGCTTGCCCGGCGATTACACACAAATACTTCGCAACGGCATACCCATCTTCGGTGGTTATTCCGGAAGTTTCAGCATTTTACAAATGCCACCACTTGATCTGAAACAGATCGAGATCATTAAAGGTGCCAGCTCTACCTTATACGGCGGTGGTGCCATTGCGGGGCTCATCAATATCATAGCCAAAAAACCGGTAGCCGGTAAGCGCGAACGCAGCTTGCTGATCAATCAATCCACATTGGCAGAAAGCAACCTGAACCTGTACCTGTCTGAAAGAGATAAGAAAATGGGTTATACATTTTTCTCGGGTGTTACCTTTCAAAAACAAGTGGATGTGAACTTCGATGGTTTCAGTGATGTAGCTGCCACAGAGAATATTTTCTTTCACCCCGTTTTTTATTTTTATCCGGATGAAAAAAACACTTTCTCCGCCGGCGTCAATAGTATTTTTGAAGAACGGAAAGGCGGCGATATGCAGGTATTGCGCAACCGCCCTACTGCACTACACCAATTCTATATCGAAAATCAATCCCTTCGGAATACGCTTGAGTTTACCTGGGACCGGAAAATCAAAACAGCAGATAAACTATCCGTTAAAGCCAGTATCAGTAATTATAAAAGAGATATCGCCACCAATACTTTTGGAATGAAAGCAAAACAGCTTTCCTATTTTTCAGAAGCATCATACCTGCTACGGCTGAAAAAACATGATGTAGTGGCCGGAGTGAACTTCAATGGCGACCGTTTTCATAAACGAATACCGGATAGTTCATCGGTGGAAGAGTTCCGTTTTTTAACTGCAGGTGTTTTCATCCAGGATAACTGGCGTATCCATCCGAAATTTACTGCCGAAACGGGTCTCCGTACCGACCTGCATAATGAGTTTGGCACTTTTGTATTACCCCGTATTGCCCTGTTGTATAAAATAAATTCCCATTTCACAGCACGCTTGGGTGGTGGTATGGGATACCGTGTACCCACGGTATTCAACAGTGAAGTGGATGAACGGAGCTATCGTAACCTGCGTTTGGATGCTGATGCAGCGGCAGAACGTTCGCTGGGTGCTAACTGTGATCTTAACTTTAAATCACAGATCGGCGAAGCTGAACTTACCATCAACCAGTCCTTTTTTTATACCCGTATCAATCATCCGCTTGTAGCATTCCGTCCGCCAGGTCTTACTTATTATTATACTGAAAAAAAACCGGTGGTCACCAAAGGATTTGAAACCTGGATACAACTCGCCTTTGAGGGACTGGAAGCTTACCTCGGATGTACCATCACCGATGCCCGTAAAAAATATGATACTGCTCAACCCTGGCTCGAACTGAGCGCACGCAATAAATTTGCCAGTGTAGTCTCGTATGAATTTTCCAAACGATTCAGGGCCTGTGTGGAGGCATCCTATACCGGCAGGCAATATCTGGAAACAGGTAAGCAGTCTCCCTCCTATTTGTTTGCAGCAGCCATGGTGCGTTACGATATCCGTCATTTTTCTTTTGTCTTGAATTGTGAAAATCTGTTGGATTACCGCCAGAGTAAAAAAGGGCCGATCATCAACCCGCCCTATACCAATCCTTCTTTCGACCAGCTCTGGGCACCTATAGATGGCCGTGTGGTCAATCTCAGTGTGAAAATCAGTTGGTAACTCCTGTTTAGCTGTATTAAATTTCATTTTAATCAGTCTCCGCATAGGTTTATCTTTGCAGCCTATGGAACAATTGCTGAACACGATAGCGAATTACAAAAAAGAAATGGCCGATTTTACTGCTGTGGATGAAAAGCAGGCGGAAGATTTCCGTATCAAATACCTGGGTACAAAGGGTATTGTAAAAGCGGTGATGGGTGAAATGAAGCATGTACCGGCAGAACAGAAGAAAGAGGCCGGTCAGTTGCTGAATGAATTCAAGCAGTTTGCCGAACAGCGTTTTCAGCAATTACAGGAAGCGGTGGGCAGCCAATCTGCTACAGCGGCCAGCCTTATCGATCTGAGTTTACCCGGAGATACATTACCAATGGGTTCAAGACACCCGGTCGTGTTGATGAGAAACAGGATCGTTTCTATTTTTCAGCGTCTTGGGTTTGCCGTTGCCGAAGGTCCCGAGATCGAAGACGACTGGCATAATTTCGGAGCGTTGAATTTACCTGCTCATCACCCGGCGAGGGATATGCAGGATACGTTTTATGTACAGCAAAATCCGGATTGGGTATTGCGCACGCATACGAGCAGTGTACAGATACGGGAAATGGAAAAGGGAAAACTGCCCATCCGTATGCTCATGCCCGGCAGGGTATACCGCAATGAGACCATCAGCGCAAGAAGCCATTGTTTCTTTCACCAGGTGGAAGGTCTTTATATTGACGAGAATGTATCATTTGCCGACCTGAAACAAACGCTGTATTTCTTCGTAAAAGAGATGTATGGCAAAGATGTGAAAGTGCGTTTTCGTCCTTCTTATTTTCCTTTTACAGAACCCAGCGCTGAAATGGATGTAAGCTGTTTTATTTGCGGCGGCTCCGGATGCAATGTGTGTAAGAAGACCGGTTGGGTGGAAATATTAGGTTGTGGAATGGTACATCCGAATGTATTGTCCAATTGCAATATTGACCCCCAGAAATACAGTGGCTTTGCATTTGGTATGGGTATCGAACGGCCTGCTATGCTCAAATATGGCGTGAATGATCTCCGGTTGTTCAGCGAGAATGATGTGCGCTTCCTGAAACAGTTTACGACAGCGATTTAACTTTTATTTTCCGGGAATTAGTCTCACCTTACAGGTACCACTAAAACCTGAAATATGAAAATCATTTCCCTGCTTTTCCCGGCAATGATAATATCAACATTATCAGTTGCCCAAACCCTTAGCGGTAAATGGGGAGGCGCCCCTGTAAATCAGCAAGTAAATAATAACAAGTTAAAGGGTTTCAATGATAGCTATATTGCAGTATCGCTTTTGGAACTGGGTGACAGTTGTACCGGAATTACAGAAAAAAAATTGCACTCCGGGATAATCATCCGCTCCGCATTCGCAGGCGATCTGGATTCGAACAAAAAACACCTGGTGGGAAAAGAGTTGTATGAAATCGAATCGCCTGATTCGCGTAAATACTATTACCTGGCCTGCTCGTATGATCTGAATTATTCTGTACGCAAAGGGGTGGAATACCTCGAGGGCACTATGAGCATTGAGGAAATGGCGAATAATTATCCGTCCATTTCACATGACCGCAACGGTCAGATAGCGATACCTGAAACAAGGCCGGTTACCTACACATTAAAACTGAAGCGTACTGAATAAGCCAGGATGTTTCGCTGATCAACTATGGCTGAAGCATATTATCACAGATTAATGCGGTTGTACAGTTTGATCGCTATTGGATTTGGTATTTCGCTCCGGCTTCCACACTCGTAAATGCAAAATCATGGATGCCGTGTTGCAGCCCGAATAGTACCGAAATCCGGTTGAATTTTTTCTCTCCCTGTAGCCGCAATACAATGGGTTTATCACCGCTATTCTTCAGGTAACCCAGGTAGCCTGCTATATATCCTTGTATTTTCAGCAAAGGTTTATTCCATTCGAGCCCGGTGCCAAACATAAAGGCATCATCCTGGTTATGTTCCGCCGATTCGATCTGCCAGGTGTAAAATCCCAACATGCCGATCCATTTCAAAGGAGTGTGTGCAATAGACTTACCAGCAGACAGGTCGAAATAATAACCCGGGCCATCGGTATAGCGGGCAGCACCAAACCCTGAGCCACTGGGAAAACGATAGCCGATCCTGAGTGCAAGCTGTATATTTTTTCGCCATTTATTCAGCAATTGGATATTCGTATTGAGGTGTACTTCGCCTGTCGCTTCCTGATCATCAAAGAACTGGGAGAAGACATGTCTTTTTTCCTTGATGGCTGTACTCATGGTATAGCGCTCATAGGGTACCCATACCAGGTCGAAGGAAATGCGGTCTTTAACCAGGCAATAGTTGGCATATATATTCAGGTTCTGCGTTTGATCTCCTTTTGAATAATGCAATTGCCCGGTGGCACTGATAGTGAAATTGCTGTCGATACTGCCATTGGTGATACGGGGTACGGGCAATGAGTTGGGGCCCTGGTAACCCGGCATGGATATCATGTATTTTGACCAGTGGCTCACTCCATCCCAGCCTACCACCTGTGCCCACCGGGTAAACGTCTGTGCCTTACCGGATAGGTACAGCAGTAAAAGCAGAGCCAATGTACATTTCTTCATGTATCAACGTTATTTTACTATATCGCAGCACAAAAAATAAAGGCTGCTTTTACGGCAGCCCTTATTTATTTTTTCGCAATGCGACTTAATCTTTCGGATTGTAAAATACCACTGCAAGTGCAGCAACGAGGCTGAGCCAGTAGCCTACACCCAGCATTTTGAACATACTGCCAATATCGGCTCCTTCGATTACTGAACGAACAACGAGATACAACACACCTACCAGCGCAAGGATGCCCAATATGCCTCTGGCAAGGATATATTTACCATTGTTGAGCGCCCCGGCAAGCAATAAAATACCGGCGAGCGGAGAAAGGGCGAGTACATATACGTCGGCTTTGCCTCCGCCTTTTACCATGTCGAATCCGCTAATACCTCTTCCTAAGAAGCTGAGGTAGGGAAGAAAAAATCCGGCGATCAGCACGACCGCGAGGATCATAGTTACCATTTTTTTGTTCATGTTGGTTGGTTTATAGTGATAAATGATGAGTGGCCTGTATCGAAAAAAAATCGCACAATATAAGGAGAAAAGATACCACACCCACTTTCCGGATATTGATATGCCGGATTCTTACCTGTTCTTTTCCCAATTCAGCAGTAAGATAAAGAATCCCTGCAATTATCACAAACAGAAATCTTTCTGTTTATCCCCGTCTTTAAGCAATACATTTGCAGTAGTTTAAACACGTAAAATGACGATCAACACCGTATGTGTCTGCGGTGCCGGTACGATGGGCGCCGGTATTGCACAGGCAGCCGCCCAGGCTGGCTTTTATACGTTGCTGTATGAACTGAACCCAACAGTACTGCAGGCCGCAGAAACCGGCATTCGTAAAAATCTTGATACGCTTATAGCCAAGGGGAAAATCAGCCCGGCAGAAGGTACAGCCATTTTGCAACGCATGGTTTTTATACAGGATATCCAGCAATGTCTGGCCGATATTTTTATTGAGGCGATCATAGAAAAAGAAGAGGTAAAAATCGCCCTGTTCAACCAGTTGGCGGAATTGAATCATAGTGAGACTGTATTCGCCACCAATACATCATCGCTGTCTGTGACCCGCATTGCGCAAAAGGTGCAATGCCCCGAACGGGTCATTGGCATGCACTTTTTTAATCCGGCCACCATTATGAAGCTCGTGGAAGTGGTGAATACGCCGTTTACAAATGCATCCACTACGGCCATGGTGCTATCCCTGGCCCGGGGAATGGGCAAAACTGCAGTGCTGTGCAAAGACGCACCAGGGTTTATTGTAAACCGGGTGGCACGGCCTTATTATATAGAATCATTACGCCTGGCAGAAGAGGGAATGACCGATTTTGCACAGGCAGACCGGATACTCGAGTCGGTGGGATTTAAAATGGGTCCATTCAAACTGATGGATCTTATTGGCAACGACATCAACTATGCCGTAAGCTGTTCGGTGTATGAGCAGATGGGACAACCAGAACGGCTGAAACCTTCACCGATACAGGAAGAAAAAGTAAAAGCCGGTAAACTCGGAAAAAAAACAGGCGAAGGTTATTATACATATTCATAGAAAAACAGGCGATCATACGCCAACATGCAGAAATTATTTTTCCGTGTATCTGGAAACTCTATTTACTGATTTTAATTTTTCTGATTGAAAAAAATTCTTGTCACAGGAGGCACCGGTTTTCTCGGATCGTATATCATCCGCGAACTGATCGAAAAAGGGTATCAGGTACGGGCTATCCGCAGAGGGAAAAAACTGCCGCATTGGATAAGTAAGCACGTAACAGACAACGTGGAATGGGTGGAAGGTGATGTGCTGGATGTGGTATCGCTCGATGATGCGATGGACGGGGTGGATGCTATTATTCATGCTGCAGCCACGGTATCTTTTTCGAAAAGAGACCGAAAGTCCATGTATAAAGTAAATGAGGACGGCACGGCGAACGTGGTGAATATAGCGCTGGAAAAAAATATATCCCGACTCGTACATATCAGTTCGGTGGCCGCACTTGGCAGAACCGCTCATGGAGGCGAGGTAACAGAAGATAAGAAGTGGGAAGAAAGCAAAGTGAACACACACTATGCCATCAGCAAATTCAAGGCAGAGCTGCATGTATGGAGAGGAATGAGCGAAGGATTGGATGCCGTAATACTGAATCCCAGCACGATTCTTGGATATGGTGATTGGCGCAACAGCAGTTGCGCGATCTTTAAACAGGTGTATGACGGATTTGGCTGGTATACCAGTGGTATCAATGGCTTTGTGGATGTGGAAGATGTGGCGCGTGTTACCATACTCCTTATGGAATCCGGTATCAGTGGTGAACGCTACATTGTGAATGGTGATACCTGGCCATTTAAAAAATTGCAGGACACCATCGCTCAGGGTTTTGGTAAAAAAGGCCCCGTCAGGATGGCCACCCCATTTTTACTGGGAATCGCCTGGCGGTTGGAAAAACTGAAATCCTTCTTTACAGGTAAAAAACCGCTGCTTACCCGTGAGAGTGCCCGGGTGGCACAAAGCCAGACGTATTTCAGTAATGAAAAAATTAAAAAAGCACTGGCCGGTTTCGCCTTCAACCCGCTGGAACAAACAATACAAAAGGCCTGTGAGGCATACAGCAAGGCGGTAAAAGAGAACCCCGATGTGTAATTACCCCCGGGCAGGCAGGTATTATCCCGGAGAGGTGTTGCAGTATCCGTCAGAAAGTATGGGATAAGACCCGCTGCTTGTGCAACTGTTGGGGCTTTGATATTATCTTTAATCCGAAATCTGAATTTCATGCAAAAAATATTTTCCTTGCTGGTGCTGTCATTCCTTATGGGGCCGGTATCATTTGCGCAGTATACCGTTACCGGTATCGTAATGGACTCTGTATCCAGGGAGCCGTTGAATGCAGCTTCTGTCTTTTGTCAGAACACCACATTGGGTACTGCCACCAATAAACAGGGTGAATTTACACTCAACCTTAAATCCGGCGGCTACGATCTTATTTTCAGTTATACTGGCTATAAAACACAAATGATACGTGTAAACGATAACAATAAACTGGAAGTGTTGCTGATCAAAGAAGATAAAAGCATGGGTGAGGTGGTGTTGAAAAATACCAATGAAGTAACGGATGGTTGGACCAAATACGGCAATTTCTTTACCGAAAATTTCATCGGTTCCACCCCCAATGCGGGGAAGTGTACCCTGTTGAATCCGGAGGTTTTGAAATTTTATTATTATAAACGAAGCAATAAACTCAAGGTGCTTGCCACAGATGCCATACAGGTAAATAACGCCGCACTCGGTTATTCTATTCGCTACCAGTTAGACTCTTTTGTGTATTACTACAATACCAATATGAGTTCCTACAGGGGCTATTGCCTTTTTGCAGAATTGGAAGGAAGCGACAGTTTAAAGAGGGCATGGTCTGCAGCCCGCAATGCGGTATACATGGGATCGCGGCTGCATTTCATGCGCAGTTATTATGACAGCAGTGTGGTGGAGGACGGATGGATCATTGATATGCTCGATGAAAGGGATGATAAAAAATTCAACAAAGTGGCCAATGTATATGATACCAGCTATTATGGCGGGCTCGACAGCACCCAGCAGATTGAAATCTGGTATCCCCGGAAGATCAGCATTACCTACACGAAAAAAAGACCAGAGCCCGAATACCTGAAAAAAATGGGTATGCCTAAATCAGTTCCCTACCTCATTTCATATATCGATATCAAAGAGCCAGTGGCCATTACAGAAAATGGCTATTACTATGAACAAAAGGACTGGGTCAATCAGGGTTATTGGACCTGGAAAAACCTGGGCGACTTATTGCCCTATGATTTTATCCCGGGTAATTAACACAGTTACACACGAAATCAGCACATTTACTCAGTCAGTCGAAAAAAAGCAGGTAATTCCTTAATTTTCTGCATTAAAACACTGGCTCATCAGACCGTATTTAGTTATCCTCGTATTTGCTCTTTTTTTTGCGCCCTTCACGATGAACGGGCAGCAATATAGCTATGTGCATTATGATGTAAAAGATGGACTACCCTCCAAAAGGGTGTATGCCATGTGTCAGGATAAAAATGGTTTTATCTGGTTTGCAACCGACAATGGTGTTTGCCGTTTCGATGGCTCAGACTTTAAGGTATTTACCACCGAAAATGGGTTGCCGGATAATGATATCATCAATGTGTTTTGCGACTCAAAAAACCGTGTTTGGTTCACTCCTTTTAAACGGGAGATTGCCTATTATTACCAGGGCCGGATCTACAACCGGAATAACGACACGCTTTTGCGCAAAATCTACATCAATTCCACCCCCATAAAAACACTGGAAGACAAAGAAGGTACCGTTTGGATTTTTCAGGAATGTGGCCTTTCCTATATTACCCGGAAAAATGAATGTGGCAATTTCGAAAAAACAACAATGACCGAACAGGAGATGTGTAGTCTGGCGGATATTTTTTTATTACCCTCCGGAGAAATAAAGGGAATTTTTTTATTGCTCGGGAACAATGAATATCAAGCTGAGTATAGCGTTGCTACCCTCAACAAAGAGATAGATAAAAAAAAGAGTTCAATATGGTTGAATACCATGGCGGGAATCAGCCGAAACCGATTGTTCCTTAACAGTAAAATGCTGGTTTATCCGAATTTAACCGGTCAAATGGTAATACGTAACCTGCATACAGGTAAAGAAAGCAAGATAAATACATTTCCGACCCTCAATACGATGTATGAATTTGAAGATACTGCCATCATGTTCAATACCGGAGACGGTGTGTGGTGTTACAACGCTGACGGTAAACTGATAAATCGTTTTTTAGAAGGGAAAACGATCGGGCGGAGTTTTGTAGATGAGGAAGGAAATAAATGGTATACCTCCCTGGATGATGGCGTATATAAACTGGGATCTGAAAAGGTATTTCATCTCGGTTTCTCGCCGCCTCAGCCCGGCAATACAGAAGTGTTTTCTATCGGCAAACAAGGCGATATTATGCTCGCAGGGCTCAATTCAGGTATGGTAGCGCGAATCGATCCGGAAAAAAAGATTAGTTATTTTTACAAGGATAATATTCCCGGAAAAAGGTTTGACCGGGTATTACAGATCATCAACCTGCCGAACAAGGAAGTATTGTTTCGTTCAGACAAGGGATTTGTGATATTGAACCAGGATCTTTCATTAAAAACCCTTGATTATTCTTCTTATAAATCCCTGTTTGTTCATAAAAACCGGATCTATGCCGGTACGATACAAAACGCCCGCTATTATGAAATATACAGACCAGAAAAACCAACCATCTTTTTAAAAGAACGAACTACCGCAATACTTGAAACGAATGGTTCAATCTATAATGGCGCCCTGAATGATCTCTTTCTGGTAACCCCGGATAAAAAAATCATATCGCTTGGCGAACGTTTCCCCGAATTGAAAACAAAGATTACCACTATTGACCGGTCGGTTGACGGCACCATTTGGGTCGGCACCTATTCTTCCGGCCTCATGGTGCTGAAAAATAATCAGCTCATTGCACGTATCAGCGCCAAAGAAGGCCTTACCAGCAATAATTGCCGGACCACCTGTATGAGCGGAAACAATTTTTGGGTGGGTACAGACCGGGGACTCAATAAAATAGAAATCACGAAAACCGGGTTCCCGGTTACCCGTTATACCACTGCCGATGGATTGCCCGCCGATATTATTAACGCCATTTATGCCGAAAACGGTAAGATTTATACCGGCACCTCGGAAGGACTTAGCTGGTTTAATGAAAATAATATACCGGAAAAAACCACGTGCAATATTCTGCTCGATCAGGTAACGGTAAACGGAATAGAACAGGAAATAAAAGACAGATACTCGTTTTCGCACCGGCAGCAAACCATCTTCTTCCATTTTACAGCCATATCGCATAAAGCAGCCGGAAATATTGTATACACCTACCGCCTGAAGGGCCTGGAAAATGAATGGCAGGAAACACAGCAGCAATCCCTGAATTTTATTTCGCTTCCTTCCGGCACCTATACCTTTGAACTATATGCCACCAATAAAGCGGGAGTAAAAAGTAAACTGATCAGTATCCCGTTTACGATCAACACCCCTTATTGGTTAACAGACTGGTTCAAATTACTGGTATTATTTTTTATCGTTGCTATTTCCTGGTTCATCATCAACCGCAGAATACAATCCATCCGGAAGAAGGAAGCGGAAAAGAACCAGATACGGCAGCAGATATTTGAGCTGGAGCAAAAGGCCAAGCGGGCGCAAATGAACCCCCATTTTATTTTCAACTGTATCAGTTCCATACAGCATTTTATTTTCAGCAATGAACTGGAAGCATGCAACGATTACCTGGCTCGTTTTGCCCGGCTTATCCGGCAAACATTGGACAATTCCGAAAAAACAGCCATACAACTATCAGAAGAAATAAAATACCTCGATAATTACCTGGGCCTTGAACAAATGCGGTTTGCCGGCCGTTTCACTTACAAGATCATCTTATCCCCTTCCATACATGCAGATTTCCTTTACCTTCCCGCTATGTTACTCCAGCCTTATGTAGAAAATAGTATCCGCCACGGTGTTCGCAACCGCAGGGATAATAAAGGGCTGATCACAATCAGTTTTAATGTGGAAAATGATGCGCTGATCTGTACCATAGAGGATAATGGTATCGGCCGTAAAATGGCTGAAACGATGAAAAGCGGCAGTCATATTGAATACCAGTCAAAAGGTATGTCTCTTACCAGCGACCGTATCAATGCTATTAATCAATCGTATGGAGAACAAACGGATATCTCTATCATTGACCTGACAGAGGAGGACGGTCAAAGCACCGGCACAAGAATTGAAATACGCTTTCCATTCAGCTTGTTGAATAAATTGAACTAATCATGGCGATCAGAACCTTATTGATAGACGATGAACCGAATAACACCGCTTCGCTGCATTTCTTACTGGAAAAATATTGCCCGGATATTGAAGTAGTAGGTACGGCCGGTGATATGCAGGAGGGAGTAGATCTGATCCGCCAAACATCCCCCGACCTGGTCTTTCTGGATATTGAAATGCCCTATGGAAATGGATTCGACCTCCTCAATAAAGTAACACCGGTGGAATTTGCGGTAGTGTTTATCACGGCTTTCGATGCCTATGCCATTCAGGCCATTAAATATGCAGCGATGGATTACCTCCTCAAACCGGTACATATTGCCGAACTAAAAAGTGCAGTAGAAAAAGTGACCCGTTATTTCGAACAAAAAAAACAAACCGCGCAAATATCCACCCTCCTGCACAACCTGGGTACTCCGGTGGCGGGAGCAAAAAAAATCGGACTTCCTACCCAGGAAGGACTTGTTTTTGAAAACCTGGAAAATATTACCCACCTGGTAGCCTCCAGTAATTATACCATTATCAGTACCGCCGATAAGAATAAATACACTATCGCCAAAACCCTCCGCGAATTTGAGGATATGCTGCCTCCGGCCATTTTTTGCCGTATTCATCATTCCTACCTGATCAATATCAATTATGTAAAAAAGTACCTGAAAGGGAGGGGTGGGTTTGTAGAAATGGAAGATGGGAGCACTTTTGAGGTGTCAGCCCGTAAAAAAGACGAATTTTTGGCCAAATTCAGCTAAAAAACCTCCCCTTTTACACAGTTACTCAAAAAACCTGCACACCTGCTCGTTTTGGCTGGTAAGAATACTTAAACGTAATATTTTTACAGCCTTAACAACACATACAGGTAATCTATAACATATTCGGGTCTGTATGGCTATGGAAAAATGGTGCAGGTCGCAAGGCCTGCACTTTTACTTTTTACGCCCCTCCATCACTTTATCCCAGAGTTGCGGTATCCTTTTGATCCATACCAGTTCCTTCATTTTTTCCCTTGCATCTTCCACCGGTGATCCAAAATAGACTTTGCCCCCGGCAATGGTATCCTTTACTCCGCTTTGTGCATATACCACAGCATCTTTTCCAATAGTAAGTGTCTTGCTGACTCCTACCTGACCCCAAAGGATCACATTATCTTCTATAGTGGTAGCTCCGGCAATACCCACCTGGCCCGCAAACAGACAATTTCTGCCCACCATTGTATCATGCCCGATATGTACCAGGTTGTCCATTTTGGTACCGGCACCAATAACCGTATCGGCACTCACCCCCCTGTCGATGGTACAGTTGGCCCCTATTTCCACGTCGCTTTCAATGACTACCCGACCACAACTGGCCATCTTTTTATAATGGATGTCACGGTTCGTTTTTTTATTATAATAAAAGGCATCACTTCCGATTACCGTACCCGCCTGAATGATCACGTTGTTGCCGATTACACAATGGTCAAGGATCGTCACATTCGGATGAATTACACAATTCGAACCCAACTGAACATGGTTGCCGATATAGGCCCCGGGCATTACAATCGTTCCCTCACCAATAATGGCAGTGGTACTCACGGACTGCATGGATGGAGCAAAGGGGCGATAAAAGTTGACGATCTTCAGGTAGGCTTCAAACGGTTCATCCACGATCAGCAATGCCTTACCTTCCGGAAACTCCGTCCGTTTGTTGATGATGATAAAACTTGCTGCCGATTGAATACAGGTATCATAATATTTGGGATGATCAACAAATGCAAGATCCCCGGGCTCTACTTTATGGATCTCGTTGATGCCCGTGGCCAGGGCCGTTGTGTTGCCGGTAAGTTCTGCACCGATGAGTTGTGCAATCGTGGTAAGCGGAACAGGTTGATCGAATCGCATACGTTAAATTTTATTTGCTTTGCCTGATATTCAAAAAGGATTAGTGCAAAGGTAAATGCTATCCGCCTGCTTTGTATAGCCAAAAATTGATTCTCAGGGCAGGGAATCAAACATGGCTCGTATAAATACCCTGCAGTTACCAGATATAAAATGATAGCATCAATATTTGTTTAACTGGCAGTATATAACCTGTCATACAGTAAACTTAACTGTATTGCTGTATCAAAACAATTTTCGAATGACAGTATTCGCTGCGATCTCATTGAAAGAATAAAACAATTGCTTTGTTACAATAAAGATTATTGTTGTGATGGATTGATGAAGCAGGCCATTGCATGGCATTAAAGGATCGGTTTATCCACAAGGAATTTTAAAATGTTAATAAAATAGTTGGGGAAATTTTTTTAGTTAAAGAAATTTATTTCTAATATTGTGCAGGGAAATTTATTTCCCGTACTTACTAACCCATCCATATATTATCCCTTCGCTTACTACGAAGGGATTTTTTTTGCCTATAACTGCATATCACACCCGTTTCATACTTTACAAATAATCTCTTCCAAGTATACTGAAACGGCATATAACTATTACTGAAAGGGGGCCGGCAATGAACAGAAACCAGTTCTCCTATTAATCAATAATTAAAAATATCTTTACGAAACCTAAAATACAATACATGCTCAAATCAATGACCGGTTTTGGAAGGGCCGAAAAAAGTGTTGGCAATAAAACGTTTCTCGTAGACATCAAATCTCTCAATGGCAAACAATTCGAGTTGCAGCTTAAACTGCCTGCTTTTTTAAAACCATTCGAGTTTGATATCCGTAGTATCTTGTCATCCCGGCTCGGCAGGGGCAGTGTGGATTGTATGATCAGCCTGAAAGATACAGGCTCGGCCAAACCTGTTACCATCAATACAGACCTGGCCAAAGCCTATTACCAGCCGCTTGCAGAATTATCTGCCGCGCTCAACCTGGATCCTTCCCATATACTCAGTACGCTGGTAAAACTGCCGGAAGTGATCACGCCCAGCAGCGACACCCTTACCGATACGGAATGGACCGCTTTTGAACAAGTATTACTTTCTGCCGCCGAAGACCTGAATAATCACCGGCTGGATGAAGGCCGTTCCCTGGAAGAAGACCTGCTGGCCCGTATTAATAATATATTGAAACAACAGGATGAAGTGATAAAGCTGGAACCACTCCGTAAACAAAAAATACGTGAAGGCATCACCCGTCTGCTGGAAGAAAATGTAGGCAAGGAAAACTATGACGGTAACAGGCTGGAGCAGGAACTGATCTACTATATTGAAAAAATAGATATCAGCGAAGAGCAGGTGCGACTGAAAAATCACTGCGAATATTTCAAATCTGTATTGGCAGAGCATGACGACAGCAAAGGCAAAAAATTGTCTTTCATACTACAGGAGATCGGGCGGGAAATCAACACCACCGGTTCAAAGGCCTATGACTCCACCATCCAAAAATGCGTGGTGCTTATGAAAGACGAACTGGAGAAGGCGAAAGAGCAGGTGCTGAACGTACTCTGACAGTACTTCCATTTACAGTATCTTTTCTGCTTGACCCCGCTGGCTTACCTTTGTAAAAAAAACGCTTGAAAACACGGTACCGCATAGCCCTGACACTTGTGCTCATAGGAGGCCTGCTGGCAGGCTGTTCTACAGCCGACCTGTATGAAAAGACAGTGGCAATACCCGGCCATAGCTGGGAAAGCCGTTTTAAACCCTCTTTTACATTCAATATAAAAGATACTACTGCCGGATACCAATTGTTTCTGATCCTGCGCCATACTGATAAATATTCCTTCAACAATATCTGGCTCAATCTGACCATCCAGGCACCCGGTACTACAGCGCCAAAGTCATTTAAATTTCCAATTACCCTGGCCAATGATGACCGCGGTTGGCTGGCTACGGGAATGGATGATATCTATGAACACCAGGAATCCCTTAATAACATACTGGTAAATAACGACATTTCATTCCGAACGCCCGGCACCTATACATTTACACTCGAACAAGTCATGCGCGAAGACCCGCTCAACCATGTACTCAATGCCGGTCTGCGCATAGAAAAGATCAAATAACTGTATTACCATGGCCAATGAACAGATGCGAAGATTAGGTCGTACCACTTTCATCTACTGGATGCTGCTGCTCTATATTGTGGCAGCCCTGGCCTGGTGGTTTATTACTCTCGAAAAACAAAACAGGGATACCGCTGCGCTGAAATACGAACTGGCCAGTCAGGAAAGTTTATCCCCGCAGGAAAAAAACACCCGGTATGCCATAATAGAAAAGGAGATCCGGCGCAATCACCTGAAATATATCGCAGAAGGCGTTACCTTTTTCATTCTTATCCTGATCGGAGCTGCATTTGTATTCCGTTCTGTACGACGCCAGTTTCGCCTCCAGCAACAACAGCAGAATTTTATGATGGCTGTAACGCATGAACTGAAAACCCCCATTGCCATCGCCCGGCTCAATCTGGAGACGATGCAGAAATATAATCTCGATCCGGAAAAACAAAAGAAACTGTTGCGTACCACGCTGGATGAAACAGGGCGGCTTAATTTTTTGACCAATAATATTCTGATCGCATCACAAATGGAAGGCCGGGGGTATAAATCCAGTAAAGAAGAGCTGGACCTCTCCGCACTCCTGAAAGACTGCATCCAGGATTTCCGCAATCGTTTTCCCGACCGCACGTTCAATGGTGATGTGGAAGATGACACCGATCTCAAAGGCGATGCCCTGCTCCTGCAAATGCTGATCAATAACCTGCTCGAAAACGCCGTAAAATATTCACCCCGGGAAAGCCCGATTACGGCCACGCTGAAAAAATTTCGCTCGGGTATTGAACTTCAGGTAATGGACGAAGGCCCGGGCATTGCTGATGAGGAGAAGAAAAAAATATTCAGCAAATTTTACCGGGTGGGCAATGAATCGACACGCAAAACAAAAGGTACCGGTCTTGGACTCTACCTCTGCCGCAAAATAGCAGCCGACCATAATGCCGACATTTCGGTGACAAACCATTTACCACAGGGAAGTAAATTTGTGGTTATATTTAAAACCCCATAAAAAGGTACACGGCTTATCTGCAAGCTGTTTACCCGCTTCTATTAACTATGGCAACCGAAAAGAAAACATCCATCCTGCTGGTGGAAGACGAGGAAAACCTGCACGAAGCACTTAAGCTGAACCTTGAACTGGAAGGATATGAAGTTACTTCTGCGTTTGACGGTACCGCAGCATTAAAAGCCCTGCAGGGAGAGTATTTTGACCTGATTATTCTGGATGTAATGCTGCCGGAAATGGATGGCATCAATGTTACTGAAACCATCCGCATCAGCAACAACGAAGTTCCCATACTGATCTTAAGCGCCAAAAACAGCAGCGCCGACAGGGTATTGGGTTTGAAAAAAGGGGCCGATGATTACCTGACCAAACCCTTTAACCTCGAAGAATTGCTCTTGCGCGTTCACAAACTCATTAATAAGAATAAAAAAATACAGGATAAAACCACTATTGGTGATCAATATTCATTTGGCAACAACAGCGTGGATTTTAAAGCACAGCAGGCCATCGGGCATGCCGGCCTGAAAATTGAACTGAGTAAAAAAGAGACCATGCTGCTCAAACTGCTCATTGAAAATAAAAACGAAGTGGTGCCCCGCGAAAAAATATTGCAGTCCGTTTGGGGCTATAATGTATACCCCACCACACGTACCATCGATAATTTTATTCTCAACTTCCGTAAATATTTTGAAGAGGATAGCCGCAATCCCAAATATTTCCATTCGGTAAGAGGTGTGGGATATAAATATGCAGAATGACCGTTTACACTACGTTTTCGATGGCTTCAAGAACGGCGAGGGTTTCCTGATACAATTGCCCTTTATCCAATGTGGGTGCAGCAGCAGTATAGATACCTGTTTCACATTGAGCCAGTATATCCAGCAAGTTTTGGGTTAATTCAGGGCGTATCCCTTTTTCTTCCAGCGTATGCAACAATGTCTGTTTACTGACTGTACTGCCGGACAGGCGCAGGCGTTCCTGTAAAAATTGCCAGGTACCTGTATACAAAGCCTGGTAATATGAACTTCCACCGGTTTCAAAAAGGGTGCCTGCGTTGGCCAGGAATTCCTTTGCAGCCGTAAGTGGCGGAATCACTTTGACTTCTTCTATTACTGCTGGCTTTTCTTTTTTCCGGAAACTATAAAACAACAATACCAGCAATACGATCAAAACCAAGGCCACTATTGCCATGCGTGCTTTTTTCTCACTTTGTGCAGCAATGGAAACGGTCTGCTCTTCCCGCAGCTTTATCTTTTTTTCTTCCCGGGTACCCGTTACTGTAAGCGGAGCAGATGATACGGTATGAAAAGTATTACTGTCAGTATCAAAATAGGAAAACCGGATGGCCGGTATCGAATATTTTCCGGGAGACGTGCAGATAAATGTATAACGAAACGTTCTGCTTCCCTCCAGCGGTAACTTGCTTTTATCCAGCGAATCCTTTACAGACGGAGCAAACCCCTCCACTCCTGCCGGCCAGGGTATTTCCGGTGCATCCAGTTGTATAAAATTACCCTTGCCCCGGATTATAACCTCCAGCACACCCTCTTCATTCTTGGAGAGTTCATTTTTTTCAAAGGCGGCATTGATCCTGAATTTACCGGCCGCTCCACTATACCCGGCTGGCTTCGTTTTTTCTGGCAGCGGCTTTACAGTGATTCGTACTGGTTCTGTACTGATCGAAGATTCTACAATGGTCGTTCCAGCAGGTACTTCATCATCGGTATCGCCACCCAACATTCCCTCCGCGATCTGTTGTTCCGTTCGTTTCCGAACTGCACTTTTAGAAAACTCCACTTTGTTCAGCACTTCCATCGGATCAATGGTATAGCTCCCGGCCTGCAAGGGATACAATTGTACTTTGCGTATGGTATGTACATTGAATTGCCTGCCATTCACATCTTCCGTTACAATGACTTTATCCTCCAGGTTCACCATATCGAACATGGTAAATCCATAAAACCCGGGATTCTTTACAATATCAGATTTGGATTGCAGCCTTGAATATAATTTGAATTCAGCCAGTACCGGTTCGCCCACAAAACAGGTTTGCTTATTGACCGTTACCCGTACAAACAGATTTTTGCGGATCTTCTCTTGTGCATCTTCCTCCGGAAACAAAACATAATCCGGATTATAACCACTTTCCTGTATTTGGCGTCTACGAGCTGCTTCTTTTGAAATGACGCGTACCTGTACCGCATTACTTACTATTTCACGCCCATTGATCAGGGCGCTGGCGCCTCCAATAGTATAAATACCCGGCTTACCCGGTATCAGTGTATAGACTGTATTCATTACCAGTTTATTCCCATTCGCACGGGCTATGGTACCTGAATAATTATTAGGGCCCGTTACAAACTCGAAATGTTCGAATTCCGGTGGCACAACAAGGGCATTTCTGTCCGCATCTTCCAGAATGTACTGTACCTGAAATGCCTCTCCCGTTACCAATGGCTCTTTCGGCACCATGGTTTTGAAAACCGTTTGTGCTCCTGCCACAGCACTGCACATCCACCCTAATACCAGCAATACATTACGCATATAAGAAAGCTAAAATACAGCAGGGAGTATTAAAACATTTCAAAAAATGATGAGAGGAAAAATCATCCTGCCATACCTGTAAGTGGTATTTCAGGCCGTTGCTCAATTACATTCAACCAATCCCCGTTAATTAGCCATCTGCAGGATAATATCGGGATAATTTGGCCCCATCAATTAATCAATCAAATTATTGCGGTATGAAAGCATTGTTGAAACACCTGGTGAAATACCTGCTACTTGTGGTCATGAGCGGGTTTTATATAACGCAGGCTGCTGCGCAAAACGTGGGCATTGGTACCAATTTACCTGCCGGCAAGTTGCACATTGACTTGACCGGATCGGCTGTTCCTTATGCCATTCTGATAGATGATGATGACGATCCGATAATACGAATCCGAAAAGGAGGAATATCCAAAGGTTTTTTACAGGTCAATGGCGATAATGTGGAACTGGGTTCCTATGCCACCAATCCGCTGGGCAAACTGGTTTTTCATACCAATGGTTCCAACCGGATGTATATCACGCCAGCAGGCAATGTGGGCATAGGTACCGCCGACCCTGCCAGCAAACTGCATATCATCGGAGGCACAAACGTAAACCTTACATCAAATGGATTCCTTTTACTTGGTGCAGAATCCGCTGCGAACCTGGTGTTTGATAATAACGAAATACAGGCACGTACGGACAGTGCTGCGTCCAGCCTTTTCCTGCAAGGTGAAGGTGGTCGTTTACAATTGGGTAATACAAGTGATGCCAATCTGCTGTTTGATGGCACTTCTGTGCAGGCGCTGTTCAACGGATCTGCTGAAACACTGATCCTGCAAAGCACCAATGGTGGCAAGGTGCGGCTTGGAAATGGTTTTGATTTTTCCACCACCAAATTGCATATTTCCACCGGCGGTGATGCCGGACTTGCCGCCAACCAGAGCGGGTATATGATGATCGGCATGTCGACTGCAGAAAACCTCGTATTCGACAATAATGAAATCCTCGCACGAAATAATGGCGTTGCCTCCACCCTTTTCCTGGCAAGGGATGGCAGTAAAGTACAATTGGGTAATGGTGCGGAAGCCACCGGCACCAAATTACATATCACCAGTGGCAATGATGTGGGTATGACCGATAATTTAAGCGGCTACCTGATGATGGGTTCACAAACTGGTAGTAACCTCGTTCTTGATATCAATGAAATACAGGCCCGCAACAATGGTACTCCCGCCAATTTATACCTGCAAAACGGGGGAGGCAATGTATACATCGGCGATGCTGCTAATTTTACCGGCTCACATCGCCTGGGTGTGGATGGCAATGCCGTGATCACCGGTGCCGTGCGTATAGGCAACACCGTTACACCATCCGGTTATAAACTGGCAGTTGACGGAAAAGCGATCTGTACAGAATTACTGGTTCGTCTGGTTCCCAACTGGCCGGACTTTGTATTCAGTAAAAAATATAATCTTCCTTCCCTGGCACAAGTGGAACAGTACATTCAGCTAAACCAGCATTTACCCGGCATCCCGGCTGCCAAAACAATTGAAGAAGGTGGACTCCTGATTGGCGAAATGCAGAAACTGCAAATGCAAAAGATCGAAGAACTGACCCTTTATATCATTGACATGAATAAACAACTGCAGCAGCTCAAAAAAGAAAATGATTTGCTGAAACAAACGATCTCCGGAAGACAATGATCATTTATCTGTTTGTTATTAAACAAGGGTTATGAAAAAAAATAGTCTACTACTGGCCATATTTCAATTCTTTTTTTTCTGTATGGCCTTGGCGCAACAAGATGCAAAACTGAAGACCCTCCTGAATGGAAAAAACAGGTTGGAGGATATTATGCCCGTGATCGAGCGCTACTATTCGGATCCTGCCACTATCTCAGATCTGGGTCAGCAGGATGCTGCGCGGCAACTGAAACACTGGAAGCGCTGGGAATGGTATATGAGCAGCCGCCTGGGAAAGAACGGTGAGTTTGTCAACATCAATCAAAAACTTATTGCGGCCACCGGTAGCGGTCCCCGCCAATTGGCCCAATCCGGAAATGAGCGCGGTATAGAAAGCGTAGCCGGAGCATGGTCATTGATAGGTCCTCTAAATACAGAGAATGGTATCGGGCGGGTAGACCGGCTCGCCTTTCATCCTTCTAATGCCAGTATTGTATATGCTGGTGCGGCAGGCGGAGGATTATGGCGTACTACCGATGCGGGATTGAACTGGTCAAATCTTACTGCTGATCTTCCTTGTCTCGGTATCAGTGGTATTGGTCTCGATCCCAATGATGCGAATACCATATTCATTCTTACCGGCGATGGTGACAGTGATATCAGCGGACTCGTTTCTGATTTTGGTTATATGCGTTTTTCCATTGGCGTTTTACGTTCCACTGATGGTGGTGTGCGCTGGACAAGGCTCGCGCCTTTTCCCGGTGTTACCAATACGGTCATTGGCTACAGACTGGTGATGCATCCCACCAATTCCAATATTTTCTTTGCCTGTACCAGCCAGGGATTGTTCCGTACCGATAATGGTGGAGCAAGCTGGACAGCCGTACAAACCTCAGGCGGTCGTTTTTATAATATGAAATTCAAACCCGGCAATACCCTTACCTGTTATGCTATTTCCTATGATGGATTTACCGCCCGCTTTTATAAAAGTACTGACGGGGGTATTGTTTGGAACCCCAACCCGGTTATCAATACTCAAATCAATAGCCCCACATCCCGGGTAGAACTGGCCGTAGCAGAAACCAACAGCAGTGTGGTTTATCTCTTATGCGGTGGCGTACCCGCCAATGGCCAATTCAAGGGTCTTTACCGCAGCGACGATTCCGGCAACAGTTTTGTATTACAAAGCAGCACCCCCAATATTCTCGGTCGTGCCAATGATGGAAGTGATAACGCGAATCAATCTTTTTATGACCTGGCCGTTACTACCAGTAATACCACCAGTGCCACCGTGGTAACCGGTGGTATTGACGTATGGCGAAGCCTGAACTCCGGCGTAACATGGGCTTACAGAGGCGATCTGCATGATGATGTACACGATCTCGGCTTTCATCCGGTGGATAATAAATTATGGGCGGCCACTGATGGCGGTGTGTACAGCAGCACTGACAATGGAGCCACCTGGACTTCCCATTTCACTGACATGAGTATCTCCCAATTTTACAGAATGGCCGTTAGCCCGGCTGATTATTTAGATATCATAGCCGGAGCGCAGGACAATGGAATCAAAAAAAGAACCAATGGCACTTCTTTCTTTGATGAAATCGCTGGTGCAGATGGCTATACCGTGGGGTATGATGATGCCAATTCATCGACTTACTATGCAATTCGCAATAATACACTCACACGCTTTACCAACGATGGTGCAAACAATTCCAGTTGGGCAACCAATCTTCGTTTCTTTACCAGCATGGCGGTACATACCAGTCTGGGGAATACCGTGTTTCTCGCATCCGATACATTCAGAACTGTAAGCAATGGAAATATCACCAACTATGTAGCGGCCAGTATGCCACGGGGTGGATGGTACCTGAAAACATGTCCGAGCAACGGAAACCGTATCTATATGGCGGGGGGTACCTGTCCCACTCCTACTGCCGGAAACCCTTTACCCGGTTGTTATCAGGCCACTACGGGTGTACTGAGAAGAAGTGATGATGGTGGTGCCACCTGGCCAACGGGTAATATTTTGAGCAGTGATACAGGATTTCCGATCGCCTTTCCCAAAATAACCTCTATCGGAGTTGATCCCACCAATTCACTGCGTGTATGGGTTACGTTTGGTGGTTTCGGCAACGGGCCTAAAGTTTATTACTCCGATTATAATGCAAACCCCAATGGTCAATGGGTGGATATGAGTGGTACATTACCCGATGTCCCTGTGAATTGCATCGCCATTGATAATAATAACAATGCCTATATCGGTACCGACAACGGTGTATATTATCGTGGTACCGGCATGAATGACTGGGTACCCTTTTACAACAATCTTCCTTATGTGCCCGTTACCGATCTCGTGATATCAGAAGCAGATAGCCGTATCAGGGCTTCCACGTTTGGCCGGGGTATTTGGAGCAGTGATCTCTATAGCCCCTGTGTGGCCAACCTGAATATTACCGGTACGCTGGAAGGCCAGGAATTTTATGAAGCATCGAACAACATAACTGCTACTGCTACCTTACTTACCACCGATGGATCGAAAGTGCAAATGCGAGGGGGTAATGAAGTGTTATTGCAAGACGGTTTTTCTGCCAGGGAAACGACCCAGTTTCGTGCTGCCATAGGTCCCTGCGGCAGTGGTGGAGTGGCCGGCTTTCGCATGAGCATGGCCGATACCACTGTGTTATTGCCCGCAAGGCAATACCTGCCGCCATCAGGTGGAAAAAAATGTCTCCTGCATATCCGATCCATTGATCCATCGGGCGCTCACTATATGATCGATCAACAGGAGGCGGGAGAAACAACCATTTTACTAACCAACGTATCCGGTGAAATTCTAAGGCGCGAAAACAGAATGGTTGCTACAACATCAAAGTGGGAGGATTATCTTGTTATTGGAAGTTTACAACCAGGAGTATATTACCTGAATGTGGCGCTGAATGGCCGGGTCGAACACCGGCAGGAACTCATCATCCAATGAAAGGTGATATAAACTTCTTAACTTAAATAATTAATACGTTCTTATCTGACAATACCCAGACTCCACCAGCGGATATATTGGCTCTTATTTGTGGCATTGCTGTCTGCCTTTCCTACCGGGTTACAGGCACAGGATATCTCTTTCTATAAGCTGAACACCGCAAAGGGACTGAGTGATAATCTCGTTACATCTGCTATACGGGATAAAAAAGGGGTACTCTGGATCGGCACTGCCGAGGGGCTTAACTCCTTTGATGGATTTACCGTAAAGAAATATTACAAAGAACAATATCCGGCACTGGGAAGTAATCATATTGCCGATCTTTTTTGTGACGATGAAAACCGGGTCTGGATCCGGTCCATCAATGGAAAGGTCACCCTGGTGGATGAAAAAAGAGATTTTATTAGTGTGCCCGTGCTGGATAGTGGCAAACAGGTGGATGTGAGTTTTCTCTGCAAAACAGCATCCAGAGGCATCATTGCCATTTATGGAAAAAAAATGTATGCGTTGCAGAAAAAAGACAATTATCATTTTGCCCCTGTGAACTGGAATAATGATTACGTTTTTGTTCGTTCAAATTTTCAGCAGGCAGGGGAAAACAGCGACACCCTCATTTTCTCAACAAACGGAAAGGTTTGTGTGCTCGATGCAGCCTCATTGCAGATACTTTATCAGTTTAAGATGCCATCCGTAATAGACGCATCGATGCTCAATAAAGAAGAAATGCTGGTGACCACAGAAAATAACAGGGAGCTAATGCGGGTCAATGTGCAAAGCGGGCAGGTGATAAAAAATTATGGCACACTCACTGATCAGCAAGGCGAACCGGTCAAAGGATATCTTCGTTTCATTCGTAAAATGAAGGATGGCCGCTATATCATCTCCAGCGGATACGGAGGCGTATATATCTTCGATGCACGCAACGAAACTTTTTTCAATTATGAGCACGACGCGTTGGATACCCGATCGGTTTCTGCCAATAATACTTTTTATGTTTATACAGAAAGCAGCGGGTATGTTTTCATCACCACCCGGTCGGCAGGTATCAATTATTTCAACTGCGATTTACATTCCGCCGGCTATAAAGAGGCCTTCATGGAATCGTCGGGCAACAGAGTCTTCCATGGTTTCATCAACTATATTACCCAACATCCCGGAGGGAATATATGGATGGGCACACAATCCCGGTTATTGGAATGGAACAGGGTCACAGACCAGGTGAAGTTTCATGAATACGGTGAAAAGAAAGGCATCCCTTTCAATGGAACCGAAGAAGTGCGGACGATCTGTTTTGATAATAACGATAATGTATGGCTGGGGCTCAACCGCTTTGGTATCGTGGTGCTGAATAAGAACCGGAAAGTGATCCGGCAAATTGAAACCGATACCACTTCTGTACAGGGCTATCTGCCTGGTAATTTTATTATGAATATTGTGAAAGCCCCGGACAATCAACTCTGGGTGGCCACTTCCGGCGGGTTATGTATCATTGACCCCGCTCGTTTTTCATTTGTAAAAAAAGAAGCTCATCCACTGCTGAAACTTTTGTCGAAAGTGCCCTGCAATAATATATGGTTCAGGAATAACAATGAAGTATGGGTGGGAACGAATAAAGGCGCATATAAATACAATGCTTCGACACATGAGATCACAGTATTTAATCAGTCGAACGGTCTTACACACCTCAGCGCACTTTGCTTTACAGAAGACCAGTCGGGCCTGGTATATATCGGCACTACCAACGGGTTGAATGTGATAAAGGATAATAAGATCATACGGACCTTTACCCGCAGCAACGGCCTTCGGAGCGATCGTTGTTTTGGTCTCCTCACCGATAAGAATGGTTTTATCTGGATCGGCAACGACAATGCTATGCTTTGTTACGACCCGAAAAGCAGTAAGTTTATCCTGTATGACGACAGCTATGGCCTGAGTCCATCCGGGTTTCGGTTGCTTTCCTATTATCAGGCTGCTTCAGGTGAACAGATATGGGGAAGTGACCTGGGACTGAGTTATTTCTATCCTGAAAATCTGCAAGGTATCCAATATGATCTCCGGGTCAATATCAGTAGTTTTTCAGCGGGAAGCAAATCGTATGCATATGTACCGGATCGCGAATTGTCTGTGCCTTATGCAGACAACAATCTGAGTTTTAGTTTCTCTGCCATTGATCCATACAGTAATAAAAATCTTTCTTATGAATACCGGTTGGAGGGAGCTGATCAGGAATGGAAAAGGACCAACGGACCGCAATTGGTAAATTACTATAAACTCAGTCCCGGACATTATACATTTCGTGTACGGGTATCCAAAGACGGAAACAACTGGGTGAATGCCCCGGCACCAGTCTCCCTACATATCATTACTCCCTGGTGGAAAAGCTGGTGGTTTAAAATAATATGTGTGCTGGCCTTGCTTGGGGCCATTGCCGGACTATTGCGTACACGAAATAAAAAGATCGCCCGGCAAAAAGAAGAACTGGAAACCGAACAGGCCATCAATTATTTTGCCTCTTCCATTTACGAACAGCAAACCGCCGATGATATACTATGGGATGTAACCCGGAATTGTATAAGCCGTCTTCATTTTGTGGATTGTGTGATCTATATGGTGGATGAACAAAGAAATGTGCTGGTACAAAAAGCCGCCTGGGGTCCCAAAACAAATGCAGGCAAAAATGTGGAGGGTATGGAAGCAAAAATCCTCAACCCGATTGATATTCCGGTGGGCAAAGGCATCGTAGGCGCTGTGGCGCAATCCGGAGTGGCGGCCATCATTTCCGACACATCACTCGATAGCCGTTATATTGTGGATGACGAAAGAAGGTATTCAGAAATTGCCGTGCCGATCATCTATAATAACAAAGTGATCGGTGTAATTGACAGTGAACATCCGAGAAAAAATTTCTTTACCTCGCGCCACCTCTCCATTCTTACCACCATCGCGTCTCTTTGTGCAAACAAGATCATCCGGAGCCGGGCCGAAGAAGCCAGACAAAAAGCACAACTTGAATTATTGGAACACCAGCGGAAAATGGCCGAAGCGCAATTGAAAAGCTTACGGTTGCAGATGAGCCCGCATTTCTTATTCAACTCACTCAATTCGATACAACAGATCATCCTTTCGGGAAATGATGCTGCAGCTACCCGCTACCTTTCTAAATTCTCCCGGCTGCTCCGGCTTGTACTGCAGCACAGTGACCGGGAAAAAATAGCATTGAAGGAAGAAATAGAAACACTGGGATTGTACCTGGAATTGGAAAGCCTTCGCTTTGAAGATTCCTTCGAATACAGCATTACAGTGAGTGAAGATGCTGACACCGATGAAATAAAAATCCCCACACTGCTCGTACAGCCATTCGTGGAAAATGCCATCTGGCATGGACTGTTACACCTGCCCGAGGGTAGTGTACGTAAACTGACTATCCATTTTTCGGAAGACAATAACGATAACCTCATTTGTGTGGTGGAAGACAATGGTATAGGCAGAACTGCAGCTATGAAAAAATCCAACCGCGAAGCACATACCGGGAAAGGATTATCAGTAGCGGCCGAAAGGGTGAAGACCTTTAATGAACAAAATGTACGCAAGAGCTATTTTCAGATAGACGACCGGTATGATACGAATGGTAACCCGGCCGGCACGCGTGTTACCATTTCTTTGCCACTTGTAAAATAATAGTATGATCAGAATATTACTGATAGATGATGAACGGAAGGCCACCGACACACTCCGGATGATGCTGGAAAAATTTATTTCAGAAGATAAAAAAGTGGAGTGTTGCAATGATGCCCGGCAGGCCGTTGTCATGATTCATAATTTTAAACCGGATCTGGTATTCCTGGATATTCGCATGCCACATCTCTCCGGATTTGATATACTGGATGCGGTGGTAAACAAACAATTCAAAGTAATATTCACCACCGCCTATGATGAATATGCCATCCGGGCCATACGTTTCAGTGCTTTCGACTATTTATTGAAACCGGTGGACATGGAAGAGCTCATTCAGGTATTCAAACGATTTATACAGGCAAAAAATGAACAATACCCTTCCCCTGAATTATTCACCAACATCAGCCATAACCTCGACCTGCAACAGGAAAGCCAGTTCCGGCTCGCATTACCATCCAGAGAAGGAGTGTATTTTTTATATCCCAGTGAGATCATACGCTGTGAAGCATTGAGTGCCTATACTCGTTTTTATACGGCAACCAATACACAATTACTAAGCTCCCGGAATCTGGGGGAATATGAAGAATTGCTCGCACCATTTCATTTTATCCGCACACATAAATCCCACCTGGTCAATAAACATTTTATTTCCTTCTTCGACCATGAAGGCTTTGTGGTGCTGAAAGATTCCACTAAAATAGAAGTATCCCGCAGAAGAAAAGAAGAAGTGATGGAGCTGCTCCGGTCATCATAAATCGCCGAGCAGCGGCCGTATTACAATATCCTCCACACAGGCCTGGTAAGACAATTGAGAAGCTGCATACACCATTTGAGCGATATCATCTGCTTCCATAATCCGTTTGGACGAGTTGTCATAGTTACCCCAGGAATCTGTAAGCACAGCTCCGGGATGTACAGATGTGACCTTAATACCATGCGGCTTCATTTCTTCCCGCAGGTTTTTACTGAAACCGTATAAGGCAAACTTACTGATACTATATGCGCCTCCGTTAGCATAAGCATGCAGGGAAGCGATCGAACACATATTGAAAATATGACCGGCTTTTTCCTTCATCATAGCGGGCAGCAGGGTGCGGGTAAAGTGATAGGCGCTGAACAGGTTAGTGGCCAACTGGCTTTCCAATAAGCCGTCTGGCTCACTGTGTACAGAACCGGGTTCAAAAGCCCCTGCATTGTTGACTACCACATCGGGCACCATTTTGGAAAGGCACCAGCCAGCGGCCTGCATAGCATCCTCTTTTTGGCTCAGGTCAAAGGGGGCAGCACTGATTACAGCGGAAGGATAACGGGTTTGCAGCTCCTCCATGGTCTTGTACAGGGATGCAGCGCTGCGCGAAATGAGGCAGCAGCTATGCCCCTGTGAAGCATACAGGGATGCAATGGCTTTACCGATTCCCCTGGACGCACCCGTTATTACTATGTTCATAAAATTGAATATTGGAAATTGATTAATTACAGTTTCTTTGCAAATCTACAAACTGAAATGAAGTACAAACATCTTTTCTTCGATCTCGATCATACCCTCTGGGACTTTGAAGCCAACAGCCGCCTTACGTTGTCTGAACTTTATGACACGATGAACCTCCGGGAGAGAGGGGTTAACGATTTTGATCTCTTTCACCGGCAATATCTCGTACACAACGATAAATTGTGGGACCGCTACCGCAACGGGTATATAAAAGTGGATGAACTTCGCTGGAAAAGAATGTGGCTGTCGCTGCTCGATTTTAAAATAGCCGATGAGCCGCTGGCCCGGCAAATGGGGGTGATCTTTCTCGATCTGCTGCCCACCCGTAAACTGCTTTTTCCGTACACCAAAGAAATACTTGATTACCTGGCCGCCAAAAATTATCAGTTGCATCTTATCACCAATGGTTTTGAAAAGACACAGCACAGCAAATTAATAAATTCCGGGCTTGATATATATTTCAGGGAAGTGATCACCTCAGAAGGCAGCAACAGCCTGAAGCCCCACAAAGAGATTTTTGACTACGCTTTTAAAAAGACTGGTGCTTTACCCGCTGAAAGCATTATGATCGGCGATACCATTGATGTGGACATACTGGGCGCCATCAACGCAGGCATTGACCAGGTGCATGTGAATCATCTTACAAAGGAAAAGGTGCCGGTAAAAGAGGGACTTTTACCTACCTACACGGTATTCTCACTGAAAGAATTGGAAACTATTCTCTGAGGTGAACTGAACAGCGAATCCATTACTATTTCCAGACAGGCTTACCATTCTGCCACTACAGTAACGCCACCTTTGGGCTTGTCGCCAATGTTTACAAGAATTTTTGCATTCAGCGGAAGTAACAGATCTACGCGCGAACCGAATTTAATAAAACCCATTTCCTCGGTTTGCTTTACCTGCTGACCGGGTTGTAAATAATTACAGATCCGTTTGGCAAGCGCACCGGCAATTTGTTTTACGAGTATTTCTTTACCATCTTTCCGGTACACCACAGTATGCCGTTCATTTTCGGTAGATGATTTGGGATGCCAGGCCACCAGGTACTTTCCTTTGTGGTATTGACTGTACACCACTTCGCCGGTTACGGGATTCCGGTTCACATGCACATTCAAGGGACTCATAAAAATGGAGACCTGCATACGTTTATCGGTAAAATATTCGTCGGCCTGCACCTCTTCGATTACCACCACTTTACCATCTGCCGGGGCAATAATGCAATTATCTTTTATAGTAAGCTGACGGTTGGGAATACGGAAAAACGAAATAAGAAAAATCAGCAGACCCAGTGTAACAATAAACAGCAGCAGGCTCACCAGGGGAAGGGAGGCGCTGAGCACATAAAAAGAGCAAAGATTGATAATACCAAAAATGATGGTTCCCAGTGCAATGGATTTGTAGCCTTCTTTATGAATGGTCATGCCGCATTTGTTAGACGGCAAATATAAGGAAATGAAGGCACTGCCATACCGGTATCAGCATTGCACCAGACAGGGCATTAAGAGTATCCAGCACACCGGAATTGCAAACAGCAATGAATCAAAGCGGTCGAGAAAACCGCCATGGCCCGGCATCAGGCTCCCGCTGTCTTTTACTCCTGCCATACGCTTCAGTTTTGATTCAAAGAGATCCCCGAATGTTCCCGCAATGGCCACCACAAAAGGTATGACTATTGGTAATGGAGGGGCTATTACAGGTATGTCTGCAATGAAAGCGATCAGAAAAATAACCCCCACTGCAAGTATGATCCCCCCGATGGTACCCTCCCATGTTTTTTTGGGCGATATTTTTGATAAAGGGGTGCGCCCGATCAGAGAACCCACGATATAGGCCATCGTATCATTGATCCATATACTGAAAATAATGAGTGCCGGATAGTAGCGGTTATAATGTTTGAACAATTCTTCTCCGGTATCATAATTAAACCGCCAGCCGGATAACTGAACCATCATACCAATACTCACGGATATATAGGCAAGTCCCAATAGTGCCATTCCAAAGGCTTTCAATTTTACCGGGGTTTGCTGAAATATGCCCAGCAAAATCAAAGCAAAACCCGCTGCGGAAACGGGTAGTGATATATTATCCCGGATTGCATACCCTGCAAGCTGGTATTCATCGCTGCAAAAGCGCAGCATCAATCCGTAGCCGAGTACCATCCACCCCATTTTCGTATATGGGTGAAAATGGGTTTTTTGAATCTTCTCCGTGAGCTTCAGGTATTCCCACCAGCAGCCAAAATGAATAACAGAAAACAATAGAATAAAACTCCAGTGATTCCAAAACAACCCGAGCAGCATCACGGCGGCGAATATTACAGCAGTCAATGCCCTTGTACGGAATGTTTGCCAGTTAAATGCCATATTCTTTTTTAAAAAGGATGATTTTTCAGGGGTATCGCATCATCCGCATAAACAGATTCGTAGGTAGCAGCCGATTCTTTTTTCATGCGAAACAATATCCATCCTACGAGTGCGGCGCTGACCGATGCAGCCACCGCCATCGAAGACAAAGCGACGCCCTTTTCATCGGCGATCATCTCCGGTTTGTAATACGTTAATACGATCATCAATCCATCATAAACGAAATGCGCCAGCATAGGCACCCATAAGCTGCCACTGTACCAATATGCCGCACCCAGAAACACACCCAGCATAAAACGGGGAATAAATCCGTAAAACTGTACGTGCATGGCTGAAAATAAAATAGCCGCTACGATGATACCCGCCCAGGGGCTTTTGAATATTTTAATAAGCAACCTTTGTATCATGCCCCTGAACAACAACTCTTCACCTACAGCCGCCAATCCCGCAATGAAAATCAGGTTCAGCAACAAATCTTTTATGGTATGCCTGGAAAGCAACGCATTGATCGTTCTCTTCGCCGATTCTTCTTCCTTCTTCATCCATCCTGCAATATCTGCCGGAAATTCCACCCGCTGATTCAACTCGCCCACAAATCCGATCAGCGGTATCGATACGATCATAATCACTGAAGCCCACAAGTAATAACTGTTGCGGGAAGAAGCCTGCAATCCCAGATATTTTTTTGTGTTGGTGCTGAACATCCAACTGCAAACCAATACAGGAATAACGAACAGTGCGAAAAACTGTACCACCTGAAAACCCCTTATTAAGAAAATAGTCCGGGGGTTGTTAGGGTCCATTTTTGCTATATTTCCCACTTCCAATAAACTAATTCCGGCCATTTTTGCCAGTATCACGGAGCCTAGTGCACCTACTAAGAATAAACTGACCAGCGCCATACAGATCACGATCACCAACTGGCTCCAGGCAGGAGTCATTTTTAAAAATCCCCTCATTAGTAAACTCGCATTTTAATTTGTAAATTTGCCGCTTGAATTTCTTTGCAGACCGGGCAACGCCGCCCACCTGCCAAAGATACCGGACATGACGTAAAATGGTAAAGATAGGCAACATCAATCTACCTTCCTTCCCGCTCCTGTTGGCGCCGATGGAAGACGTGAGCGACCCTCCCTTCAGGGCTGTTTGTAAAGACAATGGGGCAGACCTCATGTACACGGAGTTTATTTCCAGTGAAGGCCTGATTCGTGATGCCATCAAAAGCCGTAAAAAGCTCGACATTTTCGATTATGAACGGCCCATCGGTATCCAGATATTCGGAGGCGATGAAGAAAGCCTTTCGCTGGCTGCAAAAATCGTGGAAGTAACCAACCCCGATCTGCTCGATATCAACTTCGGTTGCCCTGTAAAAAAAGTAGCCCTTAAAGGTGCCGGTGCCGGCGTATTGAAAGATATTGACCTGATGGTTCGACTTACATCTGCCGTCGTAAAATCAACCTCGCTTCCCGTTACTGTCAAAACAAGATTAGGATGGGATGATAACACCAGAAATATTGAAGAAGTGGCAGAGCGCCTGCAGGATGTTGGAATCAAAGCCCTTGCCATTCACGGCCGTACCCGTACTCAAATGTATAAAGGAGAAGCAGACTGGACCCTTATCGGGAAAATAAAAAACAACCCGCGCATTACCATACCCATCATTGGTAACGGAGATATCGACTCTCCGGAAAAAGCACTGGAATATAAAAACCGCTATGGTGTGGATGGTATCATGATCGGGCGTGCCGCAATTGGTTATCCCTGGATCTTTAATGAGATCAAACATTTTGTTGCCACCGGCGAACACCTCCCCCCTCCCACTATCGAAGACCGATTGCAGGTATGCCGTAAACACCTGCGCAAATCCATTGAATGGAAAAATCCGGTGGTGGGTATCAATGAAATGAGAAGACATTATTCCAATTACCTGAAAGGCCTGCCGAATATCAAAGAGTTCCGTAATAAACTTGTTACGCTAAAAACAGAAGAAGAACTCAACGAAGTGTTTGACACCATCAGTACCACCTACAACGGCTATGAGTTTGAAAAAATACCGATTCAATTGGTGGATTATCATGAGAAATGTCCGATAAACTAAATACATTTACGGTGTACGGTGTACGATGTACGCGGTCGTTGATTGTTTAGGATGTTGTATAAAGAAACAAAGTATCTGCTATTAACAAGCTTTAGATGATTGGAGGGCTGCCAAACCTCTTCAACCTATTGAACCTATGTAACCTCTTGAACCTCTTAACCCATGCAAACCATTCTCGGTGCCAATGGCATCATCAGTACAGAAATCGCAAAAGCATTGCCGGCCTTTACTTCATCGATTCGGCTGGTTAGCCGCCATCCGAAAAAAGTAAACTCCACCGACGAGATCGTTTCGGCCGATCTGCTCAATGCCTCGCAAACGATGGAAGCAGTAAAAGGATCCGATATCGTATACCTCGCAGCAGGCTTACCCTACAACAGAAAAGTATGGCAACAGCAATGGCCGGTAGTTATGCAAAATGTGATCAACGCCTGCAAAGAACATCAAGCAAAGCTCGTTTTCTTTGACAACGTGTATATGTATGGACCAGTGGCGGGCACCATGTCGGAAGAAACGCCTTATAATGCCACAAGTAAAAAAGGGATAACAAGAGCACAGATCGCCAACATGCTGCTGGAAGCTATGAAAGATGGTTCCCTGAGCGGTATGATATGCCGGGCACCTGAGTTTTACGGTCCCCGCAATACCCTGAGTGGGGTAAATGCCATGGTTTTTGATAATATCCGGAAAGGGAAAAAATTGCAATGGCTGATTAATGACCAGGTAAAACGCACCTATATCTATACGCCCGATGCCGGAAAAGCTACCGCATTGCTGGGCAATACGCCTGCTGCCTATGGGCAAACATGGCATCTGCCCTGTACGGATGAACCTGTAAATGGAAAAGAATTCATCGCACTGACGAGTGAGCTATACGGCAAACCTCTCAGGTATTCTGTATTGAATACATTTATGGTAAAACTGGCAGGCCTCTTTATACCCTTTGTAAAGGAAACCGTAGAGTTGCTGTACCAGTATGAGCAGGATTATAAATTCAGCAGTGATAAATTCAAAAAACAATTCCCAGACTTCCAGGTTACGAGCTACCGGCAAGGCATAACCGAAATTATAGCTGAGATAAAACATAGTTGAGCTATTTCCAGTATTGTTGCATCAGTTCACTGCTCCAGTCGGGCTGACGAATCTCCCCGGCTGGTAAGAATTCTTTCATCACCGGTTTTATATCCAATACGGGTGTGCCATCTATCGCATCCAGATTCCTGACCCATAATTTATTGCCTTCCCGCTTTATCAGTTCTACCACCGTAAGCCCCAGCGCATTGGGCCTGTCTTTTTTTCGCATGGCAAAAATGCCGGTTACCGGCCAGGCAGGGTTTCCACGGGGATGACCGCTGAATACCATATCCTTTTTTTCTGCCTGGTTGAAATGAAAGATGATTTCCAGGTGAGAAAATGCTTCGATACCTTCGAGCGCCGCTGTCGGAATATGATCGGCTAATTGTATTTCACTGATCACCCTTCCCCAATAATCATCCGTAATGTCTTTCCGGTTGTTGGTTACAAAGGCCAACGGTTGCAAAGTAATGTCCATATGTATTACATTGATGATCTAAAGTTGCGGAGCCCCTTGAGGTATACATGCCCTCTTTTTTCTGCGAAATAATCGGCCGATAACGCCAGCAGAGCCATGATGGCCAAGCCCATACCCAGTCCATTCCAGAACGGATTCAAAGCATATCGGCTGAAGTATATATAAAGTCCTATCCCCGTCAGCAATAGCACGATCTCCACCCAACGATAGATCACAAAGTTTTTCATTACCGTCTCCATTCTGGGAATTTCTTTCACTTTCAGGTCAGGAGGGTTCAGGTCGTATGCATATACATTCCGCTTGCGGTCATCATCACTGCGCTTATATACTGTATAGCCAACTGTGCCCAACAGACAGCCAATAAGGAACAGGGGAATAGCAGCCCCTTTGTAAAAGGGTGATTTCAGGAAAAAGAAAAAAATGATGGCCGACAGAATACCTGCAAGTCCGATAAGAATAAAAAGCAAACTCTCCTGCTTTTCTGCCATGAAGTATTTTTCAATGTCCGTTTTGGTAAACATACTGATCTGTTTTAAGATGATTTAGTACTGCTTTCCTGTGGTTGCCTGAATCTTCAGCAAGTTGCTAACTAAAATTACAATATTATCTGCCCGCTAGCTGCCGCAGTTCCTCCATCCCCTCTTGTATTGATATTACCGGAGCATTCCCCAGTTCATTTCTTTTTCATTTTACTGCGTTCATATTCCAGCGTTTCTTTTAATCCCTTTTCCAGCGGCCGGGGATCGTATCCCAGTTCAGCACGAGCCTTACTGTTATTGCCAAGATAGGTAACACCTGCCTGCACCCGCAACGCCTCTGAACTGTACATTTCCGGTAGTGGTATGGCCCATTCCACGAGGCGTGAAAAAAAGGCAGTAATCTTCAGCAATACCGGCGACACCACCATGGGTTTGCGGATACCGGTAATGGTATGGGCCAGACTCAGTGCATCGGAGAACGTTCGCGACTCGCCGCAAATGATATACTTGCCGCCATTTGCACCTTTTTCCATGGCCAGCATATGCGCATGGGCCACATCATCAACATGGGCCCAGGAGTAAGCGGAGCGGGAGGGGATCATCGGCAGTTTCTTTTTGAGGTATAAACGCAATGCCTCATCACTCAGGCTGGTTCCATCCGGGCCATAGATCAATCCGGGCATTACGATCACCAGTGGTAATCCCTCACTGATAAATTGTTCAGCTACGGCATGTGCTTCGGCCTTTGTTTTATCATATTCGCTGATATGCTTTCCGGAAAAATGAAAGGACTCATCCTTCTCACGGCCATGGGTATCCGAATTAATAGCAAGGGTGCTGGTATATACTCCTTTCGGTATCTGCAACTCTTTCATCAGCTCCAGTACATTCCGTGTTCCTTCCACATTGATCTGGTATCCGGGTCGTTTGTCCCTGGCCCCTACTTTATACCATCCGGCCACGTGGTACACCCCGTCGCATCCCTGCATGGGAGCGCGCATGCTTTCCTTATCGGTCACATCTCCTTTTACAATGGTAACACCGATTGACTGGAGCGAGCCGGCTTTTTCCGGGTTGCGCACTACAGCAATAACTTCATGTCCTGCCTGGCGTAGCTGGCGTGCAAGACTACCACCTACAAAACCAGTGGCACCTGTAAGAAAATATTTCATGTGATAATTTTATGTACTGTGATTTTTGCTGCTTAGATAGTAATATGACTACCTGTTTTTCAAAACAATATTCTTCGCGGTTTTCCAGCGCATTATTTAGATTCATTTTTGAGCGATTTGAAAATTAATCCGCTAAGAAATTGCAGTTCGAGTATCGCCGGTTCATAATCAGCAACAGGCAGTTTAGCCATTTGTGCATCCTGTTCGGCTTTATGCTTCATGGCATCACTCATGTTAAAAAGCGCCAGTGCAAGTTTGCCGGTATCCGTTTTTTTCAACTCTCCGGATGCTGTGCCTTCGCGGAGCAGTTGTTGTATGAAGGATATCTCCGCGTTCTTTACCGATTCATACATTTCAAAAAAACGGGGAAGCACCCGGGCAAGGGTTTCAACAGATACTTTATTCACGGTAAGCACATCCCGGTAATACCGGATGCGTTCCAACAGGTAAAAAATAATACGTTGTTCAGCCGATTTCTTCAGGCCGGTCTGTTGCTGCAACTGTCCAATAAAACGTTCTCCCTCCAGCAAAGCTACTTCGAGGAATATATCTTCCTTGTTCTTATAATAGTAGTAAAAAGTGGCTTTGTTGAGCCCCACCTGACGGGCGATATCATCCAGCGTAGTCTTCTCCAGGCCAAACTGGGCGAAACAGCGGATAGCCGCTTCTTTGATCCTGTTTTTTACATCCTCTTTCTTGCCCATATATATTATTCAGGGTACAAAGATAGGGGAAAAGTTTATTTCTCAAACTTTTTAGTAAATTATTTGAAAAATAGAATTTTACTGTTCAACAGCGGCTGTCACCTCCTTATCCAACGGTGATACCGAAGGATCAAAATAATTGGTCAGCATTCCTTGTTCATTCACCAGGTATTTGGAAAAATTCCAGGAAGGAAATTTATTGTTCCAGCCATTTTTAGTGGAATCCGTCAGCCAGGTAAATACGGGGTTCTGTTGTGGCGATTGAATCACCACGCTTTTTTGCATCAATGGAAATTGTACGCCATAATTCACCCTGCAGAATTCAGCGATCTCTGCATCGGAACCTTTTTCCTGTTCCTTAAAATCGTTGGCCGGAAAACCCAGTATCACCAGTTTGTCTTTATATTTTTCAGACAGGGCCTGCAGGTCATCATACTGATTGGTATAGCCGCAATTGCTGGCCGTATTTACCAGTAAAACTTTTTTGCCCTGCAATGTTGCAAAATCCAGGGGCTGGCCATTATTCAGTGTTCCTTTCAGGGAATAAAAGGAAACAGCAGGTGTTTTATCCATATGTGAGAGTTTAGTAGTGTTCTTGCCCGTTAGTTTGGTGATCCACATCAGTGCAGGATAGACTGCTTTCAATAGTTTTTGCCGGTACGTCATGTTTTTTGAATTTCTGTTTACAATCTCCACATACACGGCAAATGCCGCGATCAATACACCCACAACAAGGAGTGTGCGCTTTAGTTTACGGTATTTACTATTTTTTGTATTCAACGGATTACCCATTTAAATAACTTTAACTTACCCTTGAATGGCGGGTATTTAATAGCAGGATCGAACCAGGTGGGCGTTTTCATCACGGCTTTTTTATGCGAAAAAGTATCAAAGGAAAATTTACCATGATACTGTCCGGTACCACTGAAACCCCTACCGCCAAAGGGAAGATGATGATTGGTGAGGTGCCAGCTGGAATTGTTGACGCAGGCACCTCCGGCGGGCACCGCCTGCAGCCATTCATTTGCTGTGGCAGAAGAAGCGGTATAAATATAAAATGCCAATGGATTGGGATGTTTGGCAATAATGGCCTGTGCTTCCGCTGCATCAGCAAAGGGTATCACCGGCAGTACCGGACCAAAAATCTCTTCCTGCATGATGGGTGCATCAGCCGGCACATCGGTCAGTATCGTGGGGCTGATGTACAAGTTGTCTTTATCAGTTTTACCACCATATACGATCGTTCCGTTATTCAGGTAACCGCAAACCCGGTCAAATTGTTTTGCATTAATCATTTTACCATAATTATAACTCTGCTGCGGATCGGCAGAGAAAAACTGGTCAGCCGTTTTTTTCAGCGCTTCCACCAGTTTATCTTTTACCGATTGGTGTACCAGTACATAATCCGGTGCCACACACATTTGTCCGCAATTGGAAAATTTGGCGATGGCAATGCGCCGGGCGGCCACATTGATATTCGCATCCTCCTCCACCACACAGGGGCTTTTACCTCCCAGTTCAAGGGTTACGGGCACCAGTCGCTCTGCCGCCATTTTATAAATGATCTTCCCCACCATCGTACTGCCGGTATAGAATACATGATCAAACGTGAAATTATTCATCATGGCAGGGATCACCGATGCACCATCGCCCTGTACATAACAGATATATTCCGGAGGAAATACTTCTTCAATAATTTTTTTCATCACTGCATCCGAAGCCGGTGCAAATTCACTGGGCTTTAGTACCACACAGTTGCCGGCAGCGATGGCGCCGATAAGTGGATTTAATAATAATTGCACGGGATAATTCCACGGCCCGATGATCAATACCACACCCAATGGCTCGCGCATTACGCGGCTGCGGCTGGGCAGATTGAGCAGGTTGGTTGACACTCTTTCCGGTTGCATCCAGCCACGCAGGTGCGAAATAGCCGCATTCAACTCCGATATTACCAGCCCCGTCTCCGTGACCCAGCTCTCTTCCGGGCTTTTTTTCAAATCGGCATAGAGCGCATCATACAATTCCTGTTCATGTTTTAGTATGGAGGCTTTGAATTTTTGCAGTTGCTCTTTGCGGAATGCATATGTTTTTGTAACCCCGGTGCTGAAATACTGGCGCATTTTTTCGAGGCTTGCTATATCTGCCATTAAGAGTAATTTTATACCAAGTTATTGCAAATTGACCGGACTTACCTTTCATTTTACCAATATAGTAAAGCTCCAATGACCCACGAATACTTCATGACACAGGCCCTCAAAGAAGCACGCAAAGCTTTTGAAGATGATGAGATTCCCATCGGTGCCGTGGTGGTGGTGAACGAGCAGATCATTGCCCGCGGGCATAATATGACCGAGCGGCTCAATGATCCCACAGCCCATGCAGAAATGATCGCGCTTACCTCCGCCTTCAACTCATTGGGCAGCAAATACCTGCCGGAAGCCACCCTGTACGTTACGGTGGAGCCCTGCCTCATGTGTGCCGGTGCTATTTACTGGAGCAAATTGCAACGTATCGTGTATGGCGCCGGAGATGAAAAGAACGGGTATAAGCGAACCACCGCTTCCAACTGGCCATTTCATCCTAAGGCTGAGTTGATACACGGCGTATTACAGGAAGAATGTGCCCAATTGATGAAAGACTTTTTTCGCAACAAACGATAAGCCAGCCATTTTATAAAAGCTGGGCAGAAACATGTAACAACCCGCAGGCAAAAACAACGGAGATTGTCGCATAGTTTTCGATTTCAGAAAGAAATCCAAAAGCCCCATCAACTTAAACCGCACATGCGTAAATTTGTTATTGTACATCAACCTAAAATCGATAATCTAAATTCTAAAACCTAAAATAATCATGGCATTTACACTCGCACCCCTCCCCTACGCATACGATGCACTGGAGCCTTATATTGACATTACCACCATGCAGATTCACCACGATAAGCACCACCAGGCTTATGTAGATAATCTGAATAAAGCCATCGCCGGCACCCCCCATGAAAATAAATCATTGGAAGAACTGGTAGCCGCTGCCGGTTCGATCTCTCCCGCCGTTCGAAATAATGGTGGTGGTCACTGGAATCATGATTTCTTCTGGAACAGTTTGAAAAAACCAGGTAATACCGATGCGATTAATGCGCCTTCCGGCAAACTGGCCGATGCCATCAATGAAGCATTTGGTTCATTCGATACATTCAAAGAAAAATTTGCCAATGCCGGTATGACCCGCTTCGGAAGCGGTTGGGCCTGGCTGATTGCAAAAGATGGTAAACTGGAGATCACTTCCACACCTAATCAGGATAATCCCCTGATGGATGTAGCAGAGGTAAAAGGTACGCCCCTGCTGGGTGTGGATGTATGGGAGCATGCCTACTACCTGAAATACCAGAATAAGAGGGCCGACTATCTGAGCTCAATCTGGCACGTGATCAACTGGGATGCGGTAGCAGCAAGATTCTGATATACCTTACACAACGAATAAATAAAAAACCCTGTTGAATATCAACAGGGTTTTTTTATCAGCAGACCATGCATTATTTGCATTTGTCCATTACTTCTTTCATAATCTTGTCGGCTTTTGCCTCCATGTCTTTATCATCTTTTTTAGACTCGTATTTTTTTCTCATTTTATCGCCGTATTCTTCCATCTCTTTGGTCAGGTCTTCTAACTCTTTCTTGGCCTTTTCATCAGTAGGATCTTTGGCTTCAAGTTTCTGCATCTTGCAGCGATAGTCAGCCATTTTACGTACATCACTTTCAAATGAGCCACCTCCGCCACAGGAAGTAAAGGCAAGTGATAAGGCAATGATGGCAGCCGGTAAAATAGTTTTTTTCATGTTGTTGTTTTTGTTGGTAATAGTTTTACTTTTTTGCAGGCACCTACAATGCCCGGTGTAAGATAAAACTTAAGATTGAAAAATGAAAGCAGGAGTGGTTTTTTATCCACGGGGCTGGTTGAGCCGGTTCACCGCCTCTATCCGGTTGTTTACGTGCAGTTTGGTATAGATATTTTTCAGGTGTTTGGTCACCGTATGTACACTGATATACAATTTGGCCGCTACTTCCTTCACAGCGAGGCCGGTAGAAAGGGAATGCAGTATTTCATTTTCGCGTTCAGACAGTTCTGATAGTTTGGGCAGGCTTTGTTTTTCCTGGAAAGTGGTGATCACTTTTTTGGCAATGTACCGGCTCATCGGCGCTCCGCCATCATGCAGTTCTTTTAATGAATCAATGATCTCCTGCGGCATGGAGTCTTTTAGCAGGTAACCGCTTGCGCCATTGCGCAGCGCATTGAATACATATTCATTGTCGTCATAAAACGAACATACCATACACAACACATCCGGTACTTGTGTTTTGATCTCATAGATCAGATCCACCCCATTTTTTTTACCAGGAAGTTTGATATCTACGATAGCAATTTCAGGCGGATGCTGTATGATATGTGGCAATGCCTGCTCCGCAGAACCATAGCTATGCAGTACCGTGAATATTGCAGACCGGTTGATCAGTTGTTCCAGTCCTTCACGGTAATGTTTATCATCTTCTATGATAGAGACAGTTATCAAAGCCACCAATTTTGAAAACAAGATACAGAATAATTATATCACGTAATTACCGGTAAACAAATAAAGTAGCACAGCGGTCATTTTCAGGGTACGGGGTCATAGCCACTGCCACCCCAGGGATGGCAACGTCGTACACGATTAAACGTAAGCCATATTCCTTTGAATACACCATGTTTTTTAAGGGCTTCCACCGCATAGTGTGAACAGGTAGGGGTAAACCTGCATTTGGGACCCAGCCAGGGGGAGATGACCCACTGATATAATTTTATCAGCAATAAAAAGGGCAGTCCTAATACAAAACTGATCCCTTTCCAGAATTTACTTAAGTAATTGCCCGCTTTCAATTTCTTTTTCGAGTAAGTGAATGATCTTTTTTACAGCTAGAGTTACAGCAGTGTATGCCGGCAGTTCCCGATCGGTACAAAGAATAAACACATGGAGTCCAAATGCTTTACCAGCAAGCTTTTCAGCTAATTCATTTTTCTGCAGCCGCCATGCTTCTCGTATCAGTCTTTTGACACGGTTCCTGTCCGTTGCTTTCGGAAAGTTCTTATTACTGGCACCCGCTCCTAAGAGTAAACTCTTATCGTTGGTCAGCATATACACAGCGCGTAGTGGTTGTATTGTCTTCTTATTCCCTTTGGCAAATAGATGATCAATGGCCTTCCGGCTTTTCAGCCTTTCTTTTTTTCCTAATGTAAACTGACTGGCCATTATTTTCGGTTATCCCTGACTGTTAGCAAGCTACAGTTCTGTGTTAGCTGCGAAAAAAAGCCCTGACAATACCGTCAGGGCTGTAAATATAGTAAGCCTGTATCGAATGCCCCGGTGGGACAAACAGCTACTGAATTATTTAAGTTTGCTCTCGTCGGAAACAGTGAGTTTTTTGCGTCCTTTGGCACGGCGGCTGGCCAGTACTTTACGGCCATTGGCTGTAGCCATACGCTTACGAAAACCATGTACTGTTTTACGGCGTTTGCGATGAGGTTGAAATGTACGTTTCATTTTCTTTTTGCTTTTTCTCGTTGTGCTGCCCGAAACCGGGCAACGTTAATAAATGCGGTACGGAGAAGCGTACCTGTTTCAAATTCACCCGGTCAGATTAAGTCACCACACTTATTCATTATCCGGGCTGGATGAAAGGACGGCAAAGGTAAGGGTTGGCGGCCAGAACTGATAATACAGGGGAAGGAAAATTAAAATAGGGTGCCGGGCGTTGATTTTCAATGTGTTTATACGCCCAGATCCACGTTTTGAGACCGCACATCATCGCCATAAAACAAAGCGGCATGATTATCAAAATCGCCCGTGGAGTCGGTAGTGAAAAAGATTCTTTGACCATTTTTACTGCAACGGGCTTCCATTTCCGGATGCCGCCGGAGATATTCCGACAGGCTATCGGCCACTATTTCGCCCTGAGAGAGCAGTTTTACACCTACCGGCATATACTCCACAATTTTGTCTTTAAGCAGGGGATAATGCGTGCAGGCCAGTAACAATACATCGATGTTTTCTCCTTTTTCGAAAATATGATGCAGGTTCTTTTTTACGAAATAGTCGGCCCCATGGGTGGTATGTTCGTTGTTTTCGATAAGGGGTACCCACATCGGGCAGGCCTCCTGGTATACGGTCAGCTCCGGAAAAAACTTGGCCGTTTCCATTGGGTAGGAGTCCGATGCCACGGTGCCCTGGGTGGCCAGTACCCCCACACTCCCGGTACTTGAAAAATTACCTATAATCTCTGCCGTGGGTCGAATCACTCCCAGTACCCTTTTTGATGCATCTATTTTAGGCAGATCGTTTTGCTGAATGGTGCGTAGTGCTTTTGCCGAAGCCGTATTACAGGCCAGTATCACCAAAGAGCACCCCTGCTCAAAAAACCACTTTACACATTGCAGGGTATAGTGATATACGGTATCGAAAGAGCGGTTGCCATAGGGAGCTCTTGCATTATCGCCCAGATAGATATAATCGTATTGAGGTAATTTTTGCACAATCTCTTTCAGTACAGTTAATCCGCCATAACCGGAATCGAATACACCAATGGGGGCTGGTTTGTCCATACTGCAAAAATACAGGCAAGGCCGACTATCCGGGCATAAAAAAACCTCCTGCCGATAAGCAGGAGGTCTGTATACTAAGAATTCGTTCTTTTATTTTCCGCCGGGGTTGGGTTTTGGCAGCGGTACTTTCAGTTTGGCAGCCACCAATCCGATCATATCATCTCCATCGGGTGCTATCAGCAAGGCGTCTTTGGACATCACGTGAGTGTAGCCTTTTTCTTTTGCCACTACTTTAATGGCATCGTATACCTTACGATAAAGAGGGGCCAGGAATTCATTCTGCTTTCCTTCGAGCGTCTGGTTTACGATCTGCTGCCAGTTTTGAATCTGGTAGATCAGGGAAGGAAGTTCGTCTTCGATCTGTTTACGTACCACAGCCGGTGTTTTCAATGAATCGCGGTATACACTGTCTTTATATTGATACAGTGCAACAATCTGTGCATATCTGGGATTGATAGAGTCTGCCTGAAAACGTTCAAGCAAGCTATCGATCTTTTGTGTTTCAGGCATAATCGCCACCATATCATCAATTTTGATATAGCCAATTTTCATTTGTGCACCCGCATCTCCTGCAAAGAAAACGCTCATGACCAGGGCCACTGCTGTAAGGAATTTTTTCATCTCGTTTTTGTTGTTTAGTTAGTATTATCCCGGTTCGCCGGGATTCTTGGTTTATATGATAATAAAAATTGTGTTTGAGTTGCCTCTTCCTGCAGCAAAAACAGGGCTTTTGTATTTTTTAACGTTTAGCGTATCCCCAAATCCTTCAGTACATCCTCACTCTTGTCCAGTTTTGGGTCGGCAAATATAATGGTAATTCCCTCACTTTTATCCAGTACCAGGTCATAGCCCCGGCTGGTGGCCATTTTCTGTACGGCATTATAGACTTTATCCTGGATTGGCTTCACCAATTCCTGCCTTTTTTTGAACAGATCTCCTTCAAAACCAAAGCGTTTGCGCTGCAGATCGCGGAGTTCCTTTTCTTTATTGAAAAGCTGGTCTTCCCGCTTTTTTTTGAGTTCATCACTAAGCATTACCTGCTCGGCTTCGTATGATTTGTACATATTGTCGAGCTCCGCCTGCTTTCCATCGATGTCTTTTTGCCAGCCGGCCGCAATATCGTCAAGTTGCTTTTGAGCCGTTTTGTATTCCGGCATTTTATCCAGAATATAACGGGTATCGATGATCACATATTTCTGAGAAAAGCCCATCAGGCAAATACCTGATAAAATGGCCAGCAATACTGTTTTTTTCATGTGTGTATTTTTGAATTTTCAGTCAGCATAAAAGGTAAAATGCTTATGACGTTAAACTGGTTTATGCTATTTTTTCCGCAGCAACTATTATTGATCGTAAGCGGCCACTGCTTTACGCTTTCATTTCCTCATTAATCCGGTTCAAACCCGAGCATGAAGGTAAACCTCGACGCTCCTTTCAATCCGCTTTGTCCGGGTTGTATACGATCCAGACCTACACCATAATCAAATCCAAGCAAACCAAACATAGGCAGGAAGAAGCGCATACCCACACCCACGCTGCGGCGAAGACGGAATGGGTTATAATCCCTGTAATTGTACCATCCGTTAGCTGCTTCAAAGAAGGTAAGCGCATAAATGGTACTGCTGGGATTGGTCACCAGGGGGAAACGCAACTCCAACTGGTATTTATTAAAGATCGTAAAGAAATTCTGTGCACTTTGCTGATCCGGGTTCACGGTAGGATCAGATGATTCGTATACCGGATATCCACGATGGGCCACGATATCGTAACCGAGTAATCCAAAGTTGTTGGTAAGACCGGCATCTCCCACCTGGAAACGTTCGAAAGGTGTGTATTCCAGTTTACGGTTGTAGCGTCCGATGAAGCCATATTTCGCAGCCACTTTCAGCACCAACTGCCTGTTCTTATCCGCACCCATGGGTTTACCAATTGGCACATACCATTCGGCATTGAATTTCCATTTATGATACTCCGGATTCTTATACGGATCCTTCGACTTCACCACATCGGGGTTGAACAATGAGTAAGGCGGTGTGAATTGTACACTGGCCACAAAGCTGGAACCACTGGTAGGGAAGATGGGGTTGAATACAGATGAACGCTGCAACGCTATCTTCATGCTGAAGTTGTTCGAAGTACCCGTAGGACTGGCCCCGGGGAATATGCCGTAATTCTGTCTTTTATACTGTGTAAAATTGAGCGAGTATACCAGGCTGAAAAAGTCATCGGGCCATTTCAACTGTTTACCCAATGAAAGACCAATACCGAATGTTCCGAGTTTGGTGGTATCACTGAATACGTTTCTTCCCAGCACCTGGTCATAATATCCGTTTCTGAATACGCTCTTATTAAGTGAGAATGTAAGCGAATTTCTCTTCTTACCACCCAGCCAGGGTTCGGTAAAGGAAAAGCTGTACGACTGGTAGGCTTTACCATTCGACTGCACACGAAGGCTCAGCTTTTGACCATCCCCGGTAGGGAGGGGATCCCAGGATGATTTTTTCCAAATATTTCGAATGGAGAAGTTGTTGAAGGTAACACCCAATGTACCGGTGAGTCCCACACCACCGCCCCAACCGGCAGAAAGTTCAAGCTGGTCAGAGGATTTTTCTTCGAGTTTCCAGTTGATGTCCACCGTACCATCGTCCGCATTGGGAACCACGCCCGGGTTGATCGTTTCCTGGTTGAAGAACTGCAGGTTGGCCAGTTCCCGTTGAGAACGGATAAGATCAGAACGGCTGAATAATTCGCCGGGTGTGGTACGCAGTTCACGGCGTATCACATAATCCTTGGTCTTCTCATTACCTGCAATCGTTACATTCTTAATACGTGCCTGAGGTCCTTCGATGATCCTGATTTCATGATCGATGGTATCATTGTACACGGCCGTTTCCACAGGTTCTACCCGGAAGAAAAGGTATCCGTCATCCATATACAATCCGCTGATATCGCCACCTTCCTGTGCCGCTTCTTTTCCGAGTCGTCTGTTCAGAATACTCAGGTTATATACATCCCCTTTATTAATACCCAGCAGGATATTCAGCAGGGAGTCCGTGTATTTTGCGTTGCCTTTCCAGGTGATATTGCCGAAATAATATTTTTTTCCTTCCTGTACTTTCAGATCTACATTGATGTTACCGGTCTTGGTATTGATCGTGGTATCAGCTACTATTTGTGCATCACGAAATCCCATTGAGTTATAATAATCCAGTACTTTGTTTTTGTCTTCCTCAAATTTTACGGGATTGAATTTGGAAGAGCTGAACAATTTGAAACGGAAATAAGGATCGAGTAATCGTTTGGTTTTGCTGAGTGAAAGAAAACCCCAGTCTTTCATATACTGGTTAAACGTGAAGGGGCGGGAATCGCCGTAAGGGCTGGGTGTATGATCCGATTTGAATGACAACTTGGTCATTTCTTTCGTACCCTTCATTTGTTTTTTAAGGCGGATATCGTCCACACTTTCGTTGCCATAAAAACGCACATTATCAATATGTACTTTCTCCCCCTTATCTACATAGATCGTGAGCATATTGGAATTCACGAAGGCGGGATCGGGTTTCTCATCGATGGTCACTTTTACATTTCGGAATCCCTTTTCTGCAAAGTGCTTGGTGATCTTTTCGGTAAGATCCCGCCGGGTATTATCGGTGATAATTGTTTGCTTCGCCAGGTTGACCTTGGCTTGTATATCTTCCTCATCAGATTTCTTAATGCCTATAAATTTAAAATTACCGAGCCTGGGCCGTTCCGTCAGGTTGATCTCAAGCCATACTTTTTCATCTTCAATACGGGTCACATAAACCTGAATATTAGAGAAAAAACGCTGACGCCAGAGATTGGCAATCGCTTTAGCAAAAATGTCTTCGCCGGGGTGCATGAATTTATCACCGGGAAGCAGGTTAGTAATAGAAGCAATGATAGATGTATCGAGATATTTTACTCCAGTAATATTAACGCCTGCAACAACATACTCTTTGGGTATCCGCGCTTTTTCCCAATCAATAAGTTTGGGGTCAACTGAAGTTGGTTTGGTGGTATCCACCTGTGCATGAATAGTGGATGCAGAAATAACAGCAGCTATCAGGGTAACACTAAACCGTAGTAAAAATTGTTGCATGTTTATTAATTCAAGTCAGTCTTTATTCACCGGGAATCAGCTCAGAATCATTCGCTTCAGAAACCCTACCCGGTCTGGTTGAGGCGGCAAAATAACGGTAAATATTTGAAGTCTTTGTTAAAGAAAACAGCGAAACATGGTTAAAATACCCAATATATCTGCTAAGCTGCGTGCCGGATGGATTTTATTGTCATTAATCAATAATTATTAATTTATAATTGATTGATTATAATACAATAATGATTTAATTACTCAATTGCTCACTGGTCTTACCAAATCTCCTTTCCCTGCCCTGGTAATCCAGGATGGCTTCATAGAGATTTTCTTTCCGGAAATCGGGCCAGCGTACATTGGTAAAATAGAGTTCGGCATAGGCCAGTTGGTACAAAAGGAAGTTACTGATCCGGAATTCACCGCTGGTTCGGATCATCAATTCCGGGTCGGGAAAATTGCTGGTACACAGGAAACGCTGTAATATATCCTGGTCGATCGCTTCCACGGTCAGGCGGCCCTGTTTTACCTCAAAGGCAATGTTCTTTACGGCATTGAGCAATTCCCAACGGCCGCTGTAGCTGAGTGCCATTATCAGATTGAGCCCCGTATTTTTTTCAGTGATGCTGAGCGCTTCGTTCAGTTCTTTGCGGGCATAATCGGGGAGCATACTCATATCGCCGATTACATGCAGGCGGATATTGTTTTTATTGAGACTTTCCACTTCTTTTCGGATGGTGCTCACCAGCAATTCCATAAGCCCAACCACCTCGTATTCGGGACGGTCCCAGTTTTCGGTTGAAAAAGCATAAAGTGTAAGGTATTCAACTCCCAGTTCAGCGCATCCTTCTACAATGTTTCGTACGCTTTCCACTCCGTGAAAATGCCCGAACAGGCGATCCTCTCCTTTTTCTTTGGCCCAGCGCCCATTACCATCCATAATGATGGCAATATGCCTGGGGAGGCGATCTTTCTCTATTTTACCGAGCAATTGTGACATGAACGATTCTTTTCGCGATGGCAGAAGAGTGCGAAGGTACAAAAAAGAATCCCGGCAAAGATTGCCGGGATCTGAATCGGTTTATTTGCTGTTCGAATACGCGTACAGCTATCAGTTCCTGCCCCAAACGGCCACTCTCGACTTTCCTCTCAAAAATCCCTTTGTTTCGTACCAGAATTCAATTTTAGAGAGGTGGCGAAGTCCTCCGTTTAAATCAATGATGCGGCTTTCACTACCCTGCGCAAATCGGTTACGCAGTTCTATCTCCTGTACTTCACCGTTATCGAAATGAACTTTCATGTTGTACATTTTCAGCGGGCCGTCAGTAACACGTAACTTGATCTGGCGTACATCATCTTTCCAGTTGCCGAAGTGGATCACATCATGATCAACTCCGAATCCAACTTTTTTATCTTCCAGAAAGAACCAGTCGCCGGCTTTTATTGTGGCAGCTTTTTTAGCCGGAGTAAATGCAGAGCCGAAAGCAAATACGGCTACCAGAAGGGTACTTAATACAATTTTTGTCAGGCGCATAGTCATGTTATTTGGTTAATGATTTGATGTAATTATTCAGACAGGTACAGCGTAAAAATAGTTTAACGTTAGTGCTAAATAAATCATTTCCCTGCAAAAAAAAATCACCCCCAGGGGTGATTTTATGATAACAGAATTCTTTTCTGCAAAAATGATTAGCGGGCAGTCGGGCATTTATACGACTGCAGGTTGAATGTAAGGTGAAACATAGCCGTTACAAACTGGTCTTTCTGTTTGCTGCTGCCTCTTTCACGTCCGATCACACTGCCAAGCGGCGTTCCTCCCAGTTCAAATGAGCGGTCGTACAACAGTTGCGCGTTAGAGGGGCTACCGTCCACATTGGGTGTAAAGATGGAGGGATCCACATACGTGGTGCTCACATCATCCAGGTAGTCTGTATTGGTGAAACGGTGCAACACTTCAAATGCGATATTAACACGCTCGTTGATGGAATATTTGATACCGCCACCAAAGGGGATGCTGATGGCCATGGAATTGTATTGCTTGCGGTCGGGATAGAGACTGCTGCCCTGCCCTTCTGTACCCAACGGGCGCAGGAGTACTTTTTGCCCCCGCAGATAGGCATAGGGGTCGTAGTTGAAAATACCAGCTCCCAATGTTACGTAAGGGGTGAAACTGTATTGGGGTTCACCGGGCATGAAGCGGAAGAAATTGAAATCTCCCTGGAGCGATAATTCCCACACTTTGCTATTAAAGCTGAGGTTACGCTGGTTCATGTATTTGTTATGCGTATTGTACTGGTCAGAATACCCCAATTGGGCAAAACTCACACCAAGCCGTAACGCGATATAATTTCCAAAATTCTTTCTGAAGAAAGCGGTGGCAGCGATTTTGGGTACATTCAGGCGGGCCCTGGTATTCAGATCACCAAAATAGTGGCCGGCGCCTACACCAATTCCAAATTCACCTTCCTGCACGATGGCATCCTGTGCATTCAATTTTGTGCCACCCAGCAGGGCGATCACAGCAAATGACACAGCGGCTATAAACTTTTTTGTCATAATTAATAAATATGGTCGGGATTAATTAGAACGTTAAAAATAGGAATTTCTTTTATTTTAAGGCATGAATTACGCAAATATGGTCAATAAAAGCTGATTGGGGGGGTGAATGGGGCTATGGCCGGTATGAATGGCTCAATTTCGTTTATCCAGGCCCCAGGTCAGTTTATTGCGGAGTGTCTGTAAAAAATTATTCTCACTCAGTCTTACCAGGCTAACGGCAAAACTCTCTTTTCGCACTGCCAGTTGTACCTCCTTGCTGATGATTTCACGTCTGGAATCGAGCGCGCAAATGATCTGGTCGGAGCGGCTTTCTATTTCAAAAGAAATAATATTATTGTCGGGTACCACAATGGGGCGCACATTCAGATTATGGGGTGCAACGGGTGTAATCACAAAGCTGCCGGAGTCGGGAAATACCACCGGACCATTGCAACTCAGCGAATAACCCGTGGAGCCGGTTGGGGTAGCCACGATCAGTCCATCTGCCCAATAGGTATTCAGAAATTCTCCGTTTACATACGTATGAATTTTGATCATGGAAGCCACATCCCGCTTATGTATGGAAAATTCATTCAGTGCATAAGGCACATTACCAAACAAGGGTATATCAGCATCTACATGTATCAGGGTGCGGGTATCGGTTACATAGGTTCGCTGAGCCATGGCCTTTACGGCTTTCTGTACTTCTTCCCGGCCTATGCTGGCCAGAAAGCCCAGTCTGCCGAAATTGATCCCCATGATGGAGATCTTTTTATTGCGTACCAGCGTAATGGTATCGAGAAGGGTGCCGTCGCCACCCAGGCTGATGATAAATTCTGTATCTTCTGTAAGATCTTCCGATAAGGCAAAGGTTTTTGTATCTGCCGGAAGATGGATGATCGCTTTGATCTGTTCAAAAAAATCGTGAAAGATGACCGGTTCAATTTTTTGGATCGCCAGTTCATCAAAAAACAACTGTACATCTTTTTGCTGCTGATCTTCAAATACCCTGCTGTATATAGCTGCTTTCATTGCTGGAATTTAGAAAAGAGATTTGCGGTGAACAAAGATACCGTTTTGTCCTAACTGGTTAAAGCTCCATTCGAGTTTGAAGGTAATATCATAAAACGTAAGAAAATCAAGGCCGATTCCGCCGGAATACAGCATTTTATTGGATAGAAAATTATCTCCGGGTTCAGGATTATGTACGTATCCGGTATTGCCGAATATTTTGCCGAAAATACGTATAGGTATATGCTCAGCTTCTTTCCCTTTTTTTAATGGCGGTATCCGTATTCGGAAATTGAGCAGTTCATGAGTAAGGCTGGCTTTGATATACCCGCCCGCCACTCCGTCTGTAACATAGTATTCATAGCCTTGCATATAAGTATCACCGTAGCCAAGAAAGCGGCGGTTGAAATAGGGTTGTTTGAAAGGGAACTTGATACCTCCATAGAGATTAAGACCGAAAAATGTTTTTGGCATCACATGCCAGAACCCGGCAGCCTTTACAGAAATATTGGTTAGGTTCATATCCCTGCTGACCCCTTTTTTCTCCACCGCGGCTGACAGGGCATAGCCCCGGGTTGGGTAAGGTATATAATCGAGATCAAAGTAAGTAAGGCCATAAAATAGTTCCGGGTAACGGACGGTCTTTTTACCGGCATTGAAATACTCGGGATTGAGAATGGGTATAGTATCTCCCACCTGTTGGGATGACCAGGCAAAGCCAATACTGTGGCGTGTTTTTATTTTGCGGCGGTAGGTGAGTTGTAAAAAAGCATTGGTATAGTTATTCAGAAACAAATCATTCACTTTTATAAATACCTGCTTATCCTTTTCGGTATTATAGTTCACTTCTTTATTCTTACCCGTATTAAACCCCACATTGAGTCCCCATTTGAATCGTTTATCAATGTAGAGACGGTCATAACTTATGGAAAACTGGCGTGTATAGCCCAGCCCTACCAATGCACTTAATTTATCACTTCTTCCGGTGGCATTGTAATATTTTAACCGGAGTCCGAAATTGACCCGGTTCAGACTCGCTTTTTGTTCCACCAGCCACTGGTTGAGGTTTCTGTCTACCGGTTTCAGAAAGGGTACCGGAAAGAGGTACCACCTTTCTTTTACTGTAACAGAAATGGTTACTTTATTCCCTTCAAATTTTTGGGCAGCTACCACTACTGTATGAAATAAGGTGGTGTTCATCAGTTGCCTTCGGGCGTCTTCAAACTTTTCGAGCAATACAGACAAGGGATAGGTTTCGCCGGTTCGAACTGGTATTTCCCTGAGAATGATAAACGGCTTGGTTTTCCGGTTGCCACTGATCTCAATGGCCGAGATATAGATGGGTACTGTTCCCTGCTGAACTATTGTGTCTTTTATTGGAGCAGCAACACTGTCAGCCAGGTTTTGTGCAGGAGCATACCGGTGACAGATCACTGCAAGGAGGAACAACAAATAATATTTTAATGAATGCTGCATACCGTTTTACCGGAGGTTGATTACCGTCTTTTAAAGTATCCTTGTACACACCGTATTCTCCAGCCTGCACAATGACGATATCAATGTTTGTAAATATAAACGTGAACGGGTAAAAGTTATGCGGATTTTACTGGTTTGTTTTTCAGAGAGCTGACAAAGACTATATTTTAAGATAATTCATCAGGTTATCATAATTACTACGTAGTTCGTTGGTGTATTGTTCATCACCGAAGAAATACTTCACATTGTATTCATAGCGCTGAAAGGACGATATGATATCGGATATTTCGGGTTTGTTTACACGTATCGTCACCTGCATCATACCGGTATCGGCATCGTTGCTTGTATTGAGCTGGGTGATCTGGGCATCATTGGCTTCTATGATCTTGCTGATCTCATTGAATGAGTACTGATTGCTTTCCATTTCCAGCACGATAAGTCCGCCGGGTTCATTGAGGCTCATAAAGCCGGAAGCCACCCGTAAGAGGTCATTATAGGTAACTGTTCCGATAAGTTCATTTTCTGGAGTGATCACGGGCACCACACTCAGCCCGTTCTCTGCGGCCACTTGTACGGCCTGAAGAAAGTGTTCATTGTCCTTTACCGAGTGCATGGCAAATGACTGTTGCAGGGTATCCAGGTTGTCATTATCATTTTCGGAAAGCAGCAAGTCGTCTTCGCTGATCAGGCCCAGAAATTGTTCTCCCTCTACGATCGGAAGATGTGTGACCTGGTTATCATTCATGAGTTGTAAAGCCTGGTACACCTTGTCGGTAAGGTGCAGGGATGGCAGATTCTGTGAAACAAGTTCTCTTGTTAACATGGATAGCGGCTTTTAATACAGGTGTCCGGCATTTGGCCGGTACTAACAGGACAGTGACGATCAGGCAACTGTTGCAGGCTCATTTTGTTTTTTCAAAAATTTGTGCAGGATGGCATTGAATTCGGATGGCACTTCCATCATGGGTGCATGCCCGCACTTATCAATAAAATGAAGCTCACTATTGGGTATCAGCTTATTGAATTCCTTGGCGACAAATGGTGGTGTAATGGTATCGTTATTTCCCCAAACCAGCAGGGTGGGTTGTTTGATCTGGTTGAGCTCTTCACCCAGGTTATTACGGATGGCACTTTTAGCCAATGCAATGATCTTAATTACCTTAATACGGCTGTTGGTGATGTCGTACACTTCATCCACCAACTCTTTAGTAGCCATGGCCGGATCGTAAAAAGTCAGTTCAGTTTTTTTCTTAATATATTCGTAATCGCCTCTTTTTGGGTAGCTGTCGCCCATTCCATTTTCAAAGAGGCCAGAACTGCCTGTCAGTGTAAGCGATTTGATGCGTTCGGGATGTTTGAGTGTATGCACCAGGGCCACATGTCCGCCGAGTGAATTCCCCAATAGGTGTACTTCCTTGAGATCCCTTGCTTCGAGAAATTTATGGACAAATTTAGCCAGTCCTCCCACAGATGTATGGAGAATATCCATTTCCAGAAGGGGCAGCATGGGCACGATGACTTTGTAATGTTGGCGAAAATATTCCACCAATGGTTCAAAATTACTGAGTGCGCCAAACAGGCCGTGCAGCAGCACCAGTGGTTCGCCGGTGCCCTCTTCAATGAATTTAAATTTATCCTGTTGTTTTATTTCGTACGCCATGGCAGTCAATTCTCTGTGGCCTGAAAATGGCCCTCTCTGGTTGCTAAAATAGTTGATTTAGGGCAAAAAAAAGCGGTTTTTGGCTTAAATCCAATTTGAGCAAATATAGGGGCAAGTGGCACTTTTTGCATAAATACCTTTCAGCCATGTTTTTTATAAAATCAGCACCAGAAAAAAGATCAGGGGGGCATTTCTCTGGCCACGCCGTCAAAAAAAGATTCCAGTTGTGCAAACATATCCCTGAAGAAGGGGATTAGCGAACCAAATGTATTTATTACAGCGGGACCAATGGGCTGAATCCATTGATAGGTAACCGAGTGTTGTATCGTTTCCTGGTTGAGCCATTTCAGTTGCACCGCATAAAAAAGTAAAATACTAAAGACAATGGTATAGATCGCCACATAGAGTATGATACCACCCAGTTTGTTGAGCCATCCGAGTGTAACCACTTCCACCGTCCGTTCAATGGCATTGGCTCCCAACCGGATAAGCAGAATAACCCCTACAAAAACAACGATAAAGGAGATTACCGGCAGCCATTCATCAGATACTTTCACTGATTTGCCGATATAAGCAGCCACTACTGCAGACAGTTTCATGGCTGCTGCGAGCCCGATGATGACTGCTACGAGTGAAAACAATCCCACGATGAGCCCCCGGCTGTATCCTTTCCATACGGCCAGCACCATTAAAACGGCAAATACACTATCGATGAGCATGCGATTGTTTTCTGGTAAACGCTTCGTTACCGGTGAAAGGGATAACCGTTTTCTTAAACAAAACCTAATATGGGCATAATCAGGAAGCGAGCAGTTCCTTCACCATAGCTGAAATGGTTTTACCATCAGCTTTTCCGGCAAACTGTTTACTGGCCACCCCCATTACTTTACCCATATCGGCCGGGGTACTTGCACCAACCTCACTAATGATCTTTTTCAGTTCCTCTTTCAATTCTTCAGCAGATAATTGTTTGGGAAGGAATTTCTCGATAATGGCTATTTCTTCTTCTTCTTTTTTAGCCAGCTCCGGACGGTTTTGTTGCTGATAAATTTCGAGTGAATCCTTACGGCTTTTTACCAGTTTTTGCAAAAGTTTTATTTCATCGTCATCCGATATTTCACCTTTGGCGCCTTCTGCTGTTTTTGCATTGATAATAGCTGCCTTTATTGCGCGAAGTCCCCGGAGTGCTGCTTCGTCTTTGGCGAGCATAGCGGTTTTTAATTCGGCCATAATTTTTTGTTCGAGGTTCATAGTTGTATGTTGTGAGTGATAAGTTTTAAGTTCTAAGTTGTAAGTAATAAGTTTTCAGTAGCGTTGCGTTATAAATCAAAGATAGTCAATTGATTATCATTTAGCTCTTTGAAATCTTGTTGTTGTACTGAGTTTTCGAATAGTTTTACTATTGGTATTTTTTCAAAAATACTGATGCTTAACACTTGCAATATT
>JAPLEH010000028.1 GCA_026391455.1 Bacteroidota bacterium | reverse complement strand
ACTACCGAAATAGTCAGACCAAATAGAAAGTTTAAACGAAAGAAAATTAAAAAGAAACCACCTTCAATGAATTACAAACAATTGTAGCTTAAGTAAACGGCATTGATTCACCATTGACCATTCACTATATTTGCATAATCTTTCGATATGAACCGCATATACCTCGATAACGCTGCCACCACGCCTCTCGATCCTGCCGTATTGGAGGCGATGATGCCATATATGACGAACCATTTTGGGAATCCATCCTCTATCTATTCGTATGGAAGAGAAAACAGGCTGGCTATTGAAACCGCCCGCAAAACCGTGGCCCGCATTTTAAATGCACACCCGGGAGAAATATTCTTTACCAGTGGCGGAACTGAAAGCGACAACATGGCTATCTCGGCGGCGATCAATGACCTCGGTTGCCGGCATATCATCACTTCCCCAATCGAGCACCACGCCGTACTCCACACGGTAGAACATTGGGATAAGACAGATAAAATTACCAGCAGCTTTGTAAAATTATTACCCAACGGACATGTGGATCTGGACGATCTGGATGCACAACTGGCATCCCGGAAAGAACGCTGTTTCGTAACACTCATGCATGCCAACAATGAGATCGGCAACCTGCTCGATATTTATGCTGCCGGTGAGATTTGCAAAAAATACAACGCTATTTTTCACTCGGATACTGTGCAAACGGTCGGTCACTATAAAATTGACCTGCGAAGCAAACCCGTACATTTTGCCACCGGCGCTGGTCATAAATTTCATGGGCCCAAAGGCGTGGGTATTTTGTATGTAAACGACAATATTAAAGTGAAACCTGTTATACTCGGTGGTGGACAGGAAAGGAATATGCGGGCAGGTACAGAGAATGTATATGGAATTGTAGGATTCGCCAAAGCTTTAGAACTGGCAGATGCCATGCTGGAGAAAGACAGCGCCTACATCCAATCATTGAAGACCTATATGGTGAATGCACTGGAGCAACATATACCGGCCGTGGAATTCAACGGGGATTATGCAGGCGAAAGCCTGTATACGGTACTCAATGTGTCTTTCCCTAAAACGGAAAAATCGGAAATGCTGCTCTTCAGCCTCGATATGCAGGGAATATGTGTGTCTGGCGGAAGCGCCTGCAGCAGCGGTGCAGATGTGGGCAGCCACGTTATTCGCGCTATCAGCACCAATCCGAATAAAGTACCGGTTCGTTTCTCCTTTAGTAAACATAACACTACCGCTGAAATTGATCTGGTAGTGGAAAAGCTCAAAGAATTGATCTGATCGTCATTCCGTAATAAAGTATTTGCCGGGATGAATGTCCCGGTTTTTTTATGGGTAAACTTTTTAGTCATGTATTATGTAGTACAATCCAATATTTATTCGGATCCGGAACACGAGCGGGTTTTCAGTGTGCTGGAAGAATTGGGTTATACATATGAACGGTATGAACTCAAACCCGAAACAGCATCCATCATTCCGCAAACGGACAGGCATGATATTTTTGTATATGGGTCGGTGAAACTTTGCCGGCTGGCTAAAGCTAATATCAGTTGGTATCCGGGTTCCTTTTATGGTGGCAATCATCAGTATGAAGTATATGCCCCATATTACGGTGAACACTTATTGAATGCAAAAGCCGAAGTATTCGCTTTCGGAAAGGAGATCACCTGGAAGGAGGGAGAAGAGAAATTCATCAAGCCCTATGCCGATGCCAAAGTATTTACAGGAAAGGTATTTGCAGAAGCTGAATGGAAGGATTTTGTATATGAATCCCTGGCGCAACCGCGTACACCGTTGTTGCATGCGGAAACGAAGGTACAGGCATCACCGGTACAACACCTGATCAGCGAAGCGAGGGTATGGATCATCGGCAACCAGATCATTCAGTCGGTGTATTATCGTTTTCATGGAGACCAGCCGTTTCAGAAACAAGTTAGCCCCGATGGATTGGAATTTGTACAACAGATGATTACACGCTTTACTATCGCCGATGCCTATGTAATGGACATTGGCCATACTCCCGATGGATGGAAGATCGTAGAGATCAATTGTATCAACAGCGCCGGGCTTTATTCCTCCGATCCCCGTCCCATCTTCCGGGCCCTCGACCTTTACTTCAGTTAGTAAAATTGCTTTTAACAAACCGTAAGGAAAAAAAATTTGGCGCCTTACGAAATTTTCGTAGGTTTACGAAAATTTCGTAGAAAGATGGAAAAACTCACACATGCAGAAGAAGAAGCCATGCAGGCTGTTTGGCGCAATGGCGAAGGGAATATAAAGTCTTTTATGGATTATCTCGATGAGACTACGCCATATACTACCCTCGCTTCCACGATAAAAAATCTGGAGAAAAAAGGATATCTCCGCAGCCGGTTGTTAGGCAATACCTACCTGTATAAGCCCGTCATCAGTGAAGAGGAATACAAAAAGAAGTTTATGGGAAATGTGGTGAAGGATTATTTCGATAATTCCTATAAAGAGCTGGTGAACTTTTTTGTGGAGCAGAAGAAATTATCTGCAAAGGAATTAAAGGAAATCATCTCGATGATCGAAAAAGGAAATGACTAATCACTAAATGCATTGCCATGCCTCCATTGATCGCTTACCTGCTTAAATTATCTGTCAGCCTCGGAGTGGTGTTTCTCTTTTATTATTTTATACTCCGCAAGCTTACTTTTTATAATCATAACCGGTGGTACCTGCTGGGTTATACCCTCCTGTCTTTTTTTATACCGCTGATCAATATTTCACCGGTGCTGGAAAAGAATAATTGGGATAGTAATGGTATCGTTGCCTGGATACCAGTGCTTCGGGGCAATGAAGCTGTAATATCTGAAACGGTATCAAGGCATACTATTTCCCCCTGGGATGGCGTAGTTGCCATATTGGCCATTGGAATGCTGATCATGCTCATCCGTTTATTACGTCAGTTGCTCTCTTTCCGCAGGATGATGAAAAAAGCGGTGCCATTGGCAGCAGATGGCATGAACGTTTACCAGGTGAGCGCTCCCATCATTCCCTTTTCTTTTGGTAATTCCATTTTTATCAACAGCACCCGGCATACCGAAGAAGAACTGAAAGAGATCATCCGGCATGAGTTTGTGCATGTAAAACAACGGCACAGCCTGGATATCATCTGGGGAGAGCTGATCTGTCTCATCAACTGGTTTAATCCCTTTGCCTGGTTGTTGAAAAATGCTATCCGGCAGAACCTTGAATACATTGCGGATAGTAAAGTGCTGGAAAAGGGGACTAATAAGAAGCAATATCAATATCTGTTGTTGAAAGTAACAGGAAACAATCAATACAGTATAGCCACGAAATTCAATTTTTCTTCATTAAAAAAACGTATAACCATGATGAACAAAACGAAAAGTGCAAAAAGACAATTGGCCAGGCTGCTCTTCTTGCTGCCTGCCACTGCGGTGCTGTTGCTGGCATTCCGCAACAAATGGAATCATGAAAAAACAAACCTTCCCCCCGAGACAAAACAGGTGGCGGTGGGAGGACTGGTGGTGGATGCCATTACCATGGAGCCGCTTGACAATGCCACCATTTATGTTAAGGAGAAAGATATCACCATTAAAACGGATGCAAACGGATATTATTTACTTACCATGCCGGTGGAAAATAAGCCACTGCAGTTTACCATGCTGGTAACCAAAAAAGGGTATGCGCCATTGCATCAAACTGAAAACTGGGGCAATTTTTCAGAAGCGCATATCTATGACCGTTATGGCAGAACGATCGAATTCTTCGGCCTTTCGCCGGATCAATCACAAAACCGCAGTTTTTCCACACTGGCTGGCAACGCCCCGGGGTTGGAAGGGTTGAGTTATGAAAATGTGATGAAAAAATTGCGTCAGCTCCGCGAAACTCCCGATGGATATTACGAAGGGCAAGCAGATACTATACCGGCCCGCGGAAAATATGAAAACCCATCTGCCGAATTCATGAAACGCAATCCTTCCGTAAGCCGGGTGGGTTGGTTGTACAGCAATACAGATGATGCGGTGCATATCATGATTGTAAAAATGGATGGCACAACAGAAGAGTATAATCTCGAAAATGAAGCAGAAGTTCGTAAAGCTGAGGAAAAATATGGAAAGCTGCCTGCTTCCCCGCCGCAGCCACCCGCACCACCCGCGCCTGCCACTGTACCAGAAGTACGTGAAATAGCAATAGCCGGTGCGCCCCTGCCTGCCACTCCTGCTGTACCGGGATTTGAACTTACCGAAGTGCGTATAGACAGAGCACCCCCTGCACCCGCAGCACCCCAGGCTCCCTATACCGTTAAGCCACTTCCTTCCGGTGTGGAGAAGATGATGATTAATAACAATAAAGCCACCATCACCTTAAAGAACGGTAAAGAAGAATCCTATGATCTGGAGAATCCTGCAGAGAAAAAGAAATTTGAAGAAAAATATGGGCAAGTCCTCACCCCACTGCCACCGCAACCTCCTGCAACCAGGGTTAAATTGCTCAATGGAAGAGTTATTGAACGAGAAGGAGTTCGAATGGAGTCATTGAGTAATTCCACGGGTGTTTATAAAGTGAGTGGCATTAATAACGGAGGAGACCCATTATACGTATTAGACGGAGTGGCCACTTCCCGTGCAGAATTAGATAAGCTGTCACCCAATTCCATTGCACATATCAATGTGATCAAAGGTGCCAAAGCCGTGGATACATACGGTGAGAAAGCCCGGGATGGTGTCGTAAGTATCGTCACTAAAGGGCAGGAGCCGGTATTGGAAGAACGAGTGCTTACCACCAGTACAGGTAACGGAGCCTCGTATGGCGGCAGTAATGGACTGGTTGTGGAATCACCCTCGATCAGTATGACCAATGGCGCAAAAAAGCTGGTGATTGTCGATGGGAAAGAACAGGAATTGAGTACAAAGCCACTCAAAGGAAGTTTTAAAATTTGCACACTAACAGAAGCAGAAGCCGTAAAAAAATACGGGGAGAAAGGAAAGAACGGTGCCGTGGAAATCACCACTGTCCGGAATTAGTGTAAAAAGGCAGAACGCCTACAGATAAAAAATATTTAAAGGCTTTCACCAACCCGGTGGAAGCCTTTTGTAATTAAAGTGGCAGGAAGATAAAATATGCATACAGCAGTGAATTCAACATTCCAAAGAAGGTGCCGAACTACCGGGGTTTTTATCTTTTAATTATTAACTATTCACTAATTACAGGTAATACCAGGGATTGCGCCGGGCCGCCCACATATATTTTCGCATATTTCTCCAGAAAGCCAGCACCATGTAAAGAAGGATAGGTGACCCCATGGTGAGCACAGAGGTGTACATAAAATATTGCCGGATCTTGCTGGTAGAGATACCCATCCGGTTGCCTATGGCAGAACAAACACCAAAGGCATTCCATTCAACAAAGCTCTTGAATTTGTTCATATTGCTAATTTAGAAAAAATCGGCCGTTCTTCCAAAACCGGGCTGGAAAGACAGCCTATTTTTCGTACTTTCGCCCCACTTTTAAGAAGTCTCCGGTCGACAGTCCTGGGTCGACATTTTCTCTAAATAGCAGGTACTGTTTCCGGCAGCAAATGTGGTTAACGATTAATTCTTAATATTTAATTCATAATTACGCCTTATGGTATTCGATCTCGACCTCATCAAAAAACTGTATGCCGGAATGCCGGCCAAAGTGGATGCTGCCCGTAAAGCCCTGGGACGCCCCCTCACCCTCGCCGAGAAAATATTATATTCCCACCTCTGGCACGGAGTAGAGATTAAGGATTTCCCCCGTGGTAAATCATATGTGGATTTTGCACCGGATCGTGTAGCCATGCAGGATGCCACCGCACAAATGGCCCTGCTGCAATTTGATACCACCGGTCGCAAGAAAGTGGCCGTGCCAAGCACCGTGCATTGTGACCACCTGATCGTAGCCAAAAACGAAAGCAAGACCGACCTGGCCAAAGCGGTAACGGATAATGAAGAAGTATATAATTTTCTTTCATCCATTTCCAATAAATACGGCATCGGATTCTGGAAACCGGGTGCCGGTATCATTCACCAGGTAGTACTGGAAAATTATGCATTTCCCGGAGGGATGATGATCGGTACAGATAGCCATACCGTAAATGCGGGTGGATTAGGCATGATCGCCATAGGTGTGGGCGGAGCGGATGCCTGCGATGTAATGGCCGGTCTGAGCTGGGAATTACTGATGCCCAAACTAATCGGTGTAAAACTGACCGGCAAACTCAACGGCTGGACCTCTGCAAAAGATGTGATCCTGAAAGTGGCGGGTATTCTCACTGTAAAAGGAGGTACCAATGCCATCGTGGAGTATTTCGGAGAGGGAGCTACTTCTATGAGTTGTACGGGTAAGGGTACCATCTGTAATATGGGTGCCGAGATCGGGGCCACTACTTCCACATTCGGATATGATGAAAGTATGAGCCGCTACCTGCAGGCCACTGGCCGTGCGGAAGTAGCAGCCGAAGCCTATAAAATCAAAGAATACCTCACCGGCGATGCGGAAGCCTATGCCAACCCGGAAAAATATTTTGACCAGGTAATTGAGATCAACCTGAGCGAACTGGAACCCCATCTCAACGGACCCTTTACGCCCGATCTCGCAACACCTATTTCTCAAATGAAAGAAGCCGCTGCCAAAAATGGCTGGCCTACCAAGATCGAAGTAGGATTGATCGGCAGTTGTACGAACTCTTCCTACGAAGATATCAGCCGTGCGGTAAGTCTGGCAAAACAGGTATCAGACAAAGGATTGAAACTGAAATCTGAATTTACCATCACTCCCGGTAGTGAACAAGTGAGATACACCATCGAAAGAGATGGTTTCCTCGATATTTTTGGTAAAATCGGTGCTACCGTTTTTGCCAACGCCTGTGGTCCCTGTATCGGTATGTGGGACAGGGTAGGTGCAGAAAAACAGGAAAAGAATACCATCGTGCATTCTTTCAACCGCAACTTTGCCAAACGCGCAGATGGTAACCCCAATACACTGGCCTTTGTGGCGAGCCCCGAACTCGTAACCGCCCTGGCCATTGCTGGCGACCTCAACTTCAATCCGCTTACCGATACACTCACCAATGATAAAGGAGAGCAGGTAAAACTCGATCCCCCGGTAGGCGATGAATTACCGGTAAAAGGATTTGCAGTAGAAGATGCCGGATACCAGGCACCGGCGGAAGACGGCAGCACAGTAAAAGTGGCGGTAAATGAAGACAGCAAACGCCTCCAGTTGCTGGCACCCTTCCCGGCATGGGAAGGCACGGATCTGAAAGGATTGAAACTGCTGATCAAAGCCAAAGGAAAATGCACCACGGACCATATCAGTATGGCAGGTCCCTGGCTTAAATTCCGCGGTCACCTGGATAATATCAGCAATAACATGCTGATCGGTGCAATGAATTATTTCAATGAAAAAACAGATAATGTAAAGAATCAGCTTACCGGTGCATATGGCCCCGTACCCGCTACACAACGGGCTTATAAAGCGGCAGGTATTGGTACCATTGTGGTAGGGGATGAGAACTATGGGGAAGGGTCCAGTCGCGAACATGCGGCCATGGAACCACGCCACCTTGGAGTAAGAGTGGTATTGGTAAAATCATTCGCCCGCATTCACGAAACCAACCTGAAAAAACAGGGTATGCTGGGTCTTACATTCGCTAACAAAGAAGATTATAATAAAATTCAGGAAGATGATACCATTGATGTGATCGGTCTCACCAGTTTTGCACCCGGCAAGCCGCTGCAACTGGTACTCCACCACGCAGATGGTACCAGCGAAAGCTTTGATGTGAATCACAGCTACAATGAGCAACAGATTCATTGGTTCCGGGAAGGGGGTGCGCTGAATGTGATACGTAAGGAAGCCGCAGCGAATAGTTGATAGTTGATAACTAATAAATCGGTTTTCAATTCATATAAAACGGTCCTGTATTGAACAGGACCGTTTTTGTTTATACAGGTTTTTAAAGTACATATTAAAAAGTAATGGTGGTCAGCATTCGGGGGGATGTTAATTCCGCAGCGGAATAGTACAACTGTACCGGTTCTTTACTTTTTACCAGTGCTTTGATGGCGGTGATATCCAGTTTCATAACGCCCTGTGACGCACGCGAATCAGCAAAGGGAAATACTTTCAGCGTACGCTGTTGCGCATCTTTTACCGTAAGCTGCCGTTGTGTACCCGTTTGGCCACAATGAAAATACTTGATGAAAAGACTGTTGCTTTCCATGCCGGAAAGGGAAAGGGATTGAGCGGAGCTCATATCATTTCCAAACCGTTGTACCAGTAACTGTGTGCCGGCATAGATCTCAAAACCTTCGCCCCCCGGACGGTGGGTAAAAGCTGATAATACGGCGAGTAAAAGCATACCTGCTAACGATTTTTTTAAAATGGATTTCATATTGATTGTTTTTGTTGGTGATTAATCCGGGTCATTGCCCGATGACGATGTAAAGCAACGTTGCGCGACCTCAGTAAAAAAATCACCTTGACGAAAGGATATAGAAACCTGACGAAATACAGCTATTATGGCTGTAATTAAATTCAATCTTTGGAAGTTGTTTTGTCCTTTTTGAAAAGAAAAAACACCGTTTGTAAATTCCGGCAGTTCCGATGACTTCTAAGTAAGTATTCATCGGTCTTTTTGTTCTATTTTCGGAATCTCATTATTACGAATGCCATCGGGGTGTTCGATGCTAATGAATGACCGTCTAATGTAATATCTTATGAAACCATTTTTTACAACAGCCTGCATGGCTTTGTTCCTCATCCTTTTTTCAGTAACAGTCAAGGCTCAGGTTAGAATAGGAGGTACCGGAACTTCCGTTCATCCATCTGCTGTGTTACAACTGGAAAGTACCGATAAAGGATTACTGCTGCCGCGTATCGCCGATACGACTGTCATTAATGCTCTTAATCCACCGGATGGTACGCTGATCTATCTCACTGCCGACAACAGCACGCGCATTCGTACCAATGGCCGATGGGAGAAAATTCTGGCAGAGAACCGAACCACGCTTATCACGCCCACCGATTACACCAACAACAGCAATCTGGTGGCCAATGCTACAGCGGTACCTGATCTGAGTTTTACCGCTCAGGCCAACAAAGAATACCTGATCGAAGCATACCTGCTGGTACAATCCGCCAATATTAATAATGGGATCCGTATGACACTGAGCGGGCCGGCTACAGGAGTCCAATTTGCCGCGATCGAAATAATGGTACCCTCCAATCAAACTTCACAAACCATTTCGAATCTCAGCACCTTTAATACCTATGTGCAAGGGACCCGAATGCCAGCCGTGGGGCAAAGCTTTCTGGCCCGTATTCATGCCGTGGTAAAGATGGGTGCCGCCGCTGCCGCATTGGGTGTGAAGTTTTATACCGAAACCAATGGCACCGCCGTTACCGTTAAGTCAGGAAGCGTGTTGCAATACCGGCAATTATAATCGTACAAACGTCTCCTTCCTGTTGACTTACCCGGGCTGGGTTAATGGGTGCAGGCGAAGCGATCGCATCGGAAAGACTGTTGCATGGAATCTTGTATATTTAGTAAATGTTAGCCATTGTAAACTACCACTCCATGCGAATTGCTATTTTCTTGTTTTGCCTTTTCACAGTACTTCAATCTTATGCACAGGATAATCAATATGATGTAGTGATACAACATGCCACGGTATTCGAAAGCAAAACGGGTACCCTCTGGCCTAATCAGACCATACTGATTCGTTCGGGGAAAATTGAAGCAGTTACGGGGCGTAGAAGATTATATCCTGCGCGGCAATATATAGACGCACAGGGAAAGTTGGCCACACCCGGATTTATCGACACACATATTCATCCCACTGATGTATTTGGTGATTACGTGGCAGCCCCTTTGTACTTACCTGCAGATTCGCTGGATCATTACCGGAAAAAATTATCAGATCAGTATTTGCCAAATGGGGTTACCATGGCCATGATGATGGGACACCCGGAAAACTGGCTTGATCCCATACTACAATGGTCAACGCATCCATCTCCATATTATACTGATTTGTATACTACTGGCGGAGCTCTGATTTCAAAAGAAAGCCGTAAACCCTATGTTGGACATATAACCGTTGAGTCGCCGGAGGCTGCCCGCCAAAAAGTGCTGGATTATTACAACAAAGGAATCAGGCATATTAAACTGTATTGGCGGCTGCGCCGACCGGAATTTGAAGCGGCTTTGAAAACGGCAGATAGTTTGGGTATGAAAGCATACGGCCATATTGATCAGAACATAATGTATATGGATACCACATTGGAGAAGGGATTAAAAAATTACGAACATATACTCACCCTAGATAATTCCGTACTTCATTTTCAGCAGGATGGGCCTGCATTTGGCGCCTTCATGCAACAGTATTATCCGGGCATACCGGTTGGGTTCACCACCGTGCGTCTCGAAATGTTCCGGTTCATACACGATCACAAACCTGCTGCTATGGATTCGCTGATCGATCTGCTCGCTTCGCATGGAGTTAGTTTTTCCACCACCATACACCTGATGGCGGAACAGTTCGGTCTTACGTATTTTACAAATACCAAAGACACGGTATTGTCGGATGTACAAATAACCCGGTGCAGGGATAATTTTAAAATATTTATGGATATGCCCGTCAAATGGTCGATAAGGGCATTTCATTGCGGATCGGTACCGATTGTCAGAATGGAGGGAAGGTCTTTTTGTCGGAGCAAATGTTGCTGTTCGAATACGGATTTACTATACCCGAAATACTACAGATTTCCACCATCAACGGTGCAAGGGCACTGGGTATGGAGGGTCAGTATGGTATACTCGAAAAAGGCCGGAAAGCGGATTTATTGATTTGGGAAAAAAGCCCGTTTGATGATTACCGGAATTTTCTTTCTCCTAAAATGGTAATGAAAGATGGGATTGTGGTAAGTAGCCGGTAATAATGAAGGCCATGAATAGCTTTGTTACTTTTCACCACTCTCTCTGGAGGAAGCACTTTTCACCACCTCATACTTTTTCTTATACTTCAGAAAACCTTTCTCAAAATAAGTGTAGGATAACCAGGCCAGAAGTATCGTACAGCCAGGAATCAGTGTGTAAGCAAGCATATAATTGAAAGGGACCGGTACGGTCAGGCGCCCGATATACCAGGAGAAAAAGAAAAGTACAACAGGGTGGATGACATAAATGCCATAGGATATTTTACCCAGGAAATCCATGATGCTGTTTTCAAGATTGATCAGCCGGTTTTTTACCTGTATCTGCCCGATGATCAGCAGCAGGGCTACCACGGCTATGATCTCGGTATCTATTACTGAAACAATATGAAATTTATTGATCGCTACCAGCAAAATGAATATCCAGCAAATACATTGCGTTAGCTTATTATCGGCAATCCGCAGAAAGAGCGGATGCCGTTCTTTGTAGAGCAATGCCCCCAGTCCGCCGATCATCATACAATGAAGACGGGTGATCTGGATCGCCCTTTCCCAAAAGCTATTCGGTTGCCGGAAATGTAGTACGAGCTTAATGGTGATGATACATACAATGGCAATTACCGTGAACAACAACAGGGATTTTATTTTTTTATTTACCCAGGGCCAGAAAATATAAAATTGTTCTTCCACTCCCAACGACCAATAGTGGATCAGCAATGGAATAGAAGTATTAAGCAGGAAGGGGATATTCGCCCCGAAAAAAAGTACATACAACAACGACTGTTGATTCAGATAAAGTCCATAGATAAGGCTGATAACCACTGCCACCAAAACGTAAGCATAGTACAAGGGCCAGATACGCAGGATTCTGCGCAGATAGAATTTTCTTACTGAAATGGGCTGATGGTCCTTTTCGGATTGTAATAAGAAGGTGATGAGGAAACCGCTCAGTACAAAGAAAATCGTTACGCCATAGTCAGCCAGCCACAACCCTTTGGGATTACCATCCGGCAACGTGCCAAAAATGCTGGGATCGATATTGAAATGATAGAGCCCGGTTGTGGTGTGTGAAATCACTACCGCGAGTACCGAGATGGCCCTGAGCCCGTTTAACCCCGGAAAATATATGGTCTTACTGCTCATTTTTTCATACAGGCGAATCGTACTGCCGGGGATTTATAGCCATTGAGAAATAAATTTAACGGGCAACTTATTGCTAATTTACAGGAAAATTAATCTGCAGACATCGGCGATCAACATCCTGTAAAATATGGATCAAGGATGGTGTATAAGCACCCAGGCAAATGCCAGTCGGGCCTGAATCTTCCGCATCCATTCCCACTTTAGCAAATTCGCTCAGCACCTCCATTTTCCACATTTCCACATTTTCTGCGTCCATCTAATCAGACTCATTAATTTTCTGTTACATTTGTCTTAATCAAACCCCGATGAATGAACCATCCGAAAGGAAAATTGATCGCCATTGGTGGCGCTGAACATAAAGGCACTGAACTGGAAGTGGATGGTCTCCACCGCAACAACCTCAATTTTTTTGAACTTGGCATTCTCCGCCGTGTAGTGGAAGAAGCAGGTGGTGTCAATGCACGCATTGAAGTTATCACCACCGCCTCTATGATTCCCTATGAAGTGGGGGAGAATTACCTGAATGCATTTGGCAAGATCGGTTGCACCAATATCGGCCTTATGCATATTCGTACCCGGCAAGATGCCATGCAGCAGGAATATATCGAACGCATCCGGCAATGTGATGCGGTGATGTTCAGCGGGGGCAACCAGCTCCGGCTGAGTGCAACGGATGGCGGCACTGAATTTTTAACCTTGCTGAAAAAACGATACCGCGAGGAAAATTTCCTAATAGCCGGTACCAGCGCCGGAGCCATGGCGATGAGCAATACCATGATCTACGAAGGAAATGCTGCCCGGGCCCACCTCAAAGGTGAAGTAAAGATCACTACGGGCCTTGGTTTCCTGAATTCCGTCATCATCGATTCTCATTTTGAAAAAAGAGGCCGTTTCGGACGGTTGGCACAGGCAGTAGCGGCCAACCCGGGTTGTATCGGCATCGGACTCGGTGAAGATACCGGCATGCTGATCACCGATGGAAATAAAATGGAAGCGATTGGCAGCGGACTGGTTGTTATCATCGACGGACACGATATACTGCATTCCAATATTGCCGACATACCCGATGGAAACCCGATCAGTATTGAAAATCTGAAAGTACATTTCTGCGAAAAGGGTAATGGTTACCTCATAAAAGAAAGAAAATACCTCCCGGAAGCCAATGATGGTTCTGTGATCAAAAAACAAGTAGATGTGGAGTGATTAATTAGCTAATTAGCTGATGTGCTAATGTGATGATATGCTAATGTGGAAATGAATACAACTTTATTGGTTATTCGCTTAGCGGGCCTTGCCTTTTTGCGGGAAATCTTTTAGGCTATGTAAATGTGAAAATATCCGCTTTAACATACAGTCTGCAACGCACCCCCTTTTTATTACATCTGAAATACGTAAATTGCTTTTGTTCAACTGTTACACACTTACATTCAAAGCGTTCAACATGAAAAAAATAGCTGTCATTTTTTCCATATTATTACTTTCCTGCGCCTTTGCTCCGCAAAAGAAAACGAAAGTGATATTCTTTGGGGACTCCATTACGGAGCTCGGTGTAAAAAAAGATAAGTATACCGGATATATTGTTCGTATGGACAGTATGCTCCGTGCAGCCAAGTTGAACGATCAGTATGAATTAGTGGGTTCCGGCATCAGTGGAAACAAAGTATATGATCTCTATCTCCGCCTCGAAGAAGATGTACTCAGTAAAAATCCGGATGTGGTGGTGATCTATGTGGGCGTAAATGATGTGTGGCATAAAACGTTGTTAGGCACCGGAACGGATCCTGATAAATTCGAGAAATTCTATCAGGCTATCATTAAAAAATTGAAAGACCGAAATATTCAGGTCATCGTTTGTACGCCTGCCGTAGTGGGAGAGAAAACGGATATGAGCAATCCACTTGATGGAGATCTGAACCGGTACAGCAATATCATTCGCGATATCGCTAAAAAGAATTCGCTGCCGGTAGTGGACCTTCGCCAGCAATTTCAGGATTATCTCAAAAAGAACAATCCGGACAATAAAGAAAAAGAAATACTCACCTACGACCGGGTACACATGAATGATAAGGGAAACCAGTTTCTCGCAGATGCCATGTGGAAAGTGGTAATCGGGAAATAAGCATAACAGTTATGTAGAACGATTAACCGACACCTGACAATTTATATTCACCTCCGTTCACAATACTCCTTTGTCTGCTTCCCATTTACGTGATCGCCGGCCCTCATGCTGAATAACGGGGTATCCTTTGCGCACGGCCCATTTCATCATCTTCTTCCGTAATAATTTCGGATAAAAGAACTTCGTTACTTTTTTAGCGTTCTTCATTTTTTTTACCAAGCCTATCCGGCTCAGTACATCATAACTGGCCGCAGCGCAACGCATGCCAAATACGGCATAGTCATACGGCGTTCGTTTGGCAAAACTGTCCATGATCTGTTCCAGTTGCTGCATTTGAGCAGGATTCACGGGTATAGTGATCATAGTCCATTTGGTATTGGCTGTATCCCAGGAAATACCATGGTTGATATAGTATCCACCACTTGGTTTTTTATTGTTGGGAAAGAGGGGACATTTCCCGGGTAAAAAATCAAGCACCCTGCCATTGACTTCTATATTAACATGCCCGCCTTTCAAGCCGCCAAAATGTTTTGATTCCACTTCTTTGTATTCCTTTGCAGGTTTAGAGCCATACAAAAAATGGAGGCGTATCGTTTGTTGTGCTTGTACCGCATTAACAGGTATGTACAGCAGCAGAATGAAAATGAAAGAGTAAAAATTGCTCATACTATCATGACTATTTAGTACTACCCTGAAAGTGGTATTTTATACCGTTGCTCAATCTACCCCAGCCTCACACTTAGAAAAGCCAGTTTGCCTTTTGAATGACTGATAATTTAGCCGGGTAAATATCATCACCATTAAAACCTTAAATTATGAAATCAAATGTGAAAAAGAGCATAATTCAAGCGCCCGTACTTGCCGTGGCACTTTTATGCACCATCTGGTTGCCCATGCACCGGGTAGCCAATGCAGCCGGGGATCCGGTAAGAAAATCAGACAACAGGGCCAAAGCTCCATCGGTACAGTTGCTGGATGTGAAACCTGCAGATGCATCAGGAAATATTTATTACCTGCTCTGTGCAGCCAGAACGTCTTCCGCACAGCCATCCGCACAGTTATCTGCCGGATTCAAAATCAAAAACAACGAGTCTGATCCCCTTACGCTTACCAGTATCGTATATTCCTATGTCAGAAATGGGCAACCTGTCGTAAAAATAATGACATTGGATATTAACGACATTACAAAAAAAGAAATTGCGATCCCTTCCGGAGCCACATTCTCCTGGCAAAACAGCCGCGATTATCATCAGGTGGATAATGCATTATTGGTGGAGAGTCCGCTTCCCGCATCACTTTCTATCAAACTGAATTTCCGCGGATACAACGAGCCATTTGAAATCACACGCAACCTGAAGCCTTACGCGAATCAGGAAACAGGTGGTGCATATGCATTTCCCGGAAGAGAGTCTGATCTGCGTATCAATGAGTATTGGTATTCGTATGGGGGCCATGGTGGTGGATCGCAGTTTTATGCTTACGATTTTAAAGCGATCGGTTGGGATGAGGCCAAAAAAGAGTGGGCGGGTACATTCCCGGGTACCGATGGTTCTAAAAACGAGCATTATCTCGCCTATGGCAAACCCATCCTGGCAGCGGCCGATGGAATTGTAGTTGATTTTAAAGATGGCGTAAAAGAGAATGAAGGGAATAAAGGTGGCGGAAGTGGCGGCGGAAATTGGTTCAAAATCAACAATGGAAAAGAAACGGTATGCTATTTCCACATGCAGCCCGGATCACTTACAAAAAGCCTGATGAAAAAAGGGGCCGTGGTAAAGAAAGGTGATGTAATTGGAAAATTGGGCAATGCCGGCGGATCCAGTGAACCCCATGGGCATATACAGGTAATCGATGATCCGGATGCAGATGGGGATGGCGATACCCGGCCACTCAATTTCACCGGCATTTATATCATCGATAAGAATGAACTCGATAAACCTGATCCCAATGCAGCATGGGAAAAAGTAGAAAAAATGGGACTGCCATTTCAATTGGACCGCCGGTGTATGATCTGGCCTTCTGCAAAAAAGCCTTGCTGGTATCCATCCGGAAAAGCAGAGATCGCAAAGCATGGTATTGCAGAGGCTAATTACCAGGAAGAATTCAATAAAGTATGGAGCTGTGGCTATTACCCGGTGTGGGTGGATGCTTATGATGTGGCGGGTAAAACTTTTTTCAATACCATTTTTCGGTACAACAAAGATAATTTCGATGTAACAGCACGTCACAACATGACCAAAGAGTCTTATCAAGCTGAATATGATGAGTGGGTAAAACAGAAAGGGTATCGTCTTCAGCAGGTGGATAATTATAATGATGCGGGTAAGCTGAAGTTCGCAGCCATCTTCATCAAAAAACCGGGTCAGGCAACTGCACAACCGGCATATCATGGGGTGTCTCCGGAAACGCACCAATCATTATTTGAAAAGTATACTGGTGAGGGATATGTACCGGTTAATGTATCGGTGACTTCTGTGGGAGGGAAATTGTATTACGCTGCATTTTATGAAAAGAGAAATGTGGGAGGCGTGATACTGAAGAGCTTTCTTTCACAGCAGGGTTACCAGGATAAGTTTGATGAAATGAAAGCAAAGAATTGGGAACAGGTATATATCAATGCCTATCATCACGAAGGGCAAACAAGATTCTCTGTGATCTGGTATGAAAAATCTGGTTACAGCAGTTATGCCGCTACCCGTAAATCATCCGGCGACAATTACCAGGATAAATGGGAGACCAATACCGGCAACGGCCTGCTGACCCGCTGCGTAACCGGTTATGATGAAGGAGGGAAGCATTGGTTTGCGGCGCATTGGGCGAAGTGAAAATAATGAATATGTAAATTCAGAAACAGGAGATTATTCATTCCCCCATACATACAATTGGCAAGCCTTACCGGGCTTGCCAATTGTATAATAATATTCGATATGTATTTCTGTACGAGAACAGGCTGACGTTGTAATGTTTGTTTTCAATTAGTATGCAAGGTGAATCTGCCGATCAGTAAAAGGGTTTGTTGCACATCAACTAACAGTAAGCATATTCAGTATATTTTTTTTGAAAACTATTCAACCATCACCACAAAATGACTCTTCCTTCCTTTTTGTAACAAAATATATTTACCGTGCAGCAAATGCGAATCGTTCACCATCAGTTTTACGTCTTCCACTTTGCGACGGTTCAGGCTTACTCCGCCATTCTGAATCGTTTTTCTCGCCTCCCCTTTACTGGGAAAACATCCCGTTTCTGCCAGTAGCGTTACAATATCCACTCCCGCAAGTAATGCTTCTTTTGAATAGTGCAATTGTGTAACGCCCTGCATGGCTTCAATATCTTCTACACTTAATTCTTCTGCAGGTACTTCTTTTTGGGCAAATGCTTTTTCCGTGGCGGTAAGCGCATCCTGCAATCCCGCCTCACCATGCACAAAACGTGTTACTTCTTCGGCCAGTCTTTTTTGCAGATGCCTTTTCCCTTCATCTTCCTTGTGCGAAGCAATGATCGCATTTACTTCATCCTGATTCAAAAAAGTAAAGATCTTGATCCATTTCTCCGCGTCGATATCACGGGCATTCAGCCAAAATTGGTAAAACTGGTAAGGGCTTGTTTTTTCGGGGTCGAGCCATACATTCCCTTTTTCTGTTTTCCCAAATTTTCCGCCATCGGCTTTGGTGATCAGCGGACAGGTAAAAGCAAAGGCATCTCCGCCATCCTTTCGGCGGATGAGTTCAGTGCCGGTCACGATATTACCCCATTGGTCGCTGCCGCCCATCTGAAGTTTACAGTTCTTATTTTTATACAACCAGTAAAAGTCGTATCCCTGCACCAACTGGTAAGTGAATTCAGTAAAGCTCATTCCCGTTTCACCCTCCAGCCTTTTCTTCACACTGTCCTTACTCATCATATAATTCACGGTAATATGCTTGCCCACATCCCGGATAAAATGAAGGAAGCTGATCTCCCGGAACCAGTCATAATTATTGACCATTTCCGCCGCATTGGGTTTGGTCGGATCAAAATCCAGGTACTGCATCAGTTGTTTTTTCACCCCGGCCTGGTTTTGTTGCAACACTTCTTCGCTCAGCAGATTGCGTTCTTCACTTTTCCCGCTGGGATCACCCACCATACCCGTGGCTCCGCCTACCAATGCATAAGGCTTATGCCCGGCTTTTTGCAGGTGTACCAGCAATAAAATGGGTACCAGACTGCCAATATGAAGGCTGTCAGCCGTAGGGTCGAACCCGATATAGGCCGAGGTCATTTCTTTGTTTAACTGTTCCTCGGTTCCAGGCATAATATCCTGAATCATACCCCGCCACCTTAATTCAGCTATCAGGTTCATTTTTTTAAAATATTGATTGTCAATTAATAAAATGCAGTTTTGCTCCTTTAGGCGATGCGAATTTACTGCACAATAATCTAACCCCGCTTTTATACAATAATTTTATAATTAGTTCGTTTTCAGTTATTAGTCTTTTTGCTCTACAAACCTATGATTTTACAAGCCGAAAGACTATTTTTACACCCGTTCCGTACATTATGAAAAACAATACTCAACCCTTTGCTTATTAGAAAATTCAATCAATGAAAACGAACCGCTTATCATTTACCATTCTGGTAATACTATTATCTCTCACCACCCAAGCACAATTTCGCAAATACTCCAATGAGTTTTTAAATATCGGCGCAGGTGCCCGTGGTCTTGCCATGGGGGGCGCTCAGGTTGCCTCTGTTAACGATGGCACTGCCGGTTATTGGAACCCTGCCGGTATGGTGGGGGTGCGCGATTACCCACAAATCAACCTGATGCACGCGGAGTATTTTGCAGGAATCGGCAAATATGATTATGCCAGTGTGGCCTTTCCCTCATCCAATAAAAAAAGAGTAATCGGCGTTACCGGCCTCCGCTTCGCCGTGGATGATATCATGAATACGCTTTTTCTGGTGGAACCCGACGGATCACTGAATTACAATAATATTCAGGCTTTTTCCTCTGCTGATTATGCCTTTATTCTTTCATACGGGCAGCGTTTGAAAGAAACAGAAAATAAAAAAATCAATTTCGGTTTAAATGCAAAAGTCATACACCGCAGCGTGGGCAAATTTGCAAAAGCATGGGGTTTCGGTCTCGATGCAGGTTTTCAGATGCAGGGGAAACGCTGGCGCTTTGGTCTTTCCGCCAGGGATATCTCCACCACTTTCAACGCCTGGTCCTTCACTTTTACTGAAAAGGAAAAGGAAGTGCTTTATCTTACCAAAAATGATATACCGGTTAAATCAACCGAACTGACTGCGCCCCGTCTGATAGTGGGTATCGGCCGCGAATTCAAACTGGGCCAACGTTCCAGCCTGCTGGCAGAAGCCAACTTCGATGTCACGTTCGATGGGCAGCGTAATACTCTTATCAGTGCAGATCCTGTGAGTGCAGACCCCAAGCTCGGCCTGGAGCTCAATATCAACAACGTATTCTTCCTCCGTGGCGGCATTAATAATTTTCAGCGGGCCCTCTCGGATGGCGATACACTGAACCAAAAGAAAGTATGGATTTTTCAACCCGGCGGCGGCGCCGGATTCCGGATCGGAAATGTAACCATTGATTATGCATTTACGAACCTGGCTAACCAGTCGAACCCTTTGTTTACACACGTATTCTCATTAAGCCTGAATATGGCTGCGAACAAAAACAACAATCAATAACCACCATCTGTACCAAAAAACGATAGGCAATGAAAAATTTTTTACTCACCTCTATCCTGGTCCTTTCCTGTTTGCTGGTAAAAGCCCAGCCCTATAACAATGAATGGATTAACTATAACCAGACCTATTATAAGTTCAAAATAGGAGCCACTGGTATTTACCGAATCAGCCAACCCACGTTGACCACCATGGGTATAGCTGCCACTCCGGTAGAACGTTTTCAACTGTGGCGCAATGGTAAAGAAGTGCCGCTCTACACCACTATTCAAACTGGTGTAATGACCGGAACCGATTATATTGAGTTTTGGGGTGAAATGAATGACGGTAAACCGGATAAAGAACTTTACCGTATTCCTGATCATCAATTGAATGATAAGTGGAGCCTTGAAACAGACACTGTTTCATTCTTCCTGACTATCACACCGGCCGGTGGAAATAAACGCCTGGTACCCACACTTAACAACCTGCCAAGCTCACTTACTCCAGAACCTTATTTCGTACACACCGTTGGGAAATACTATAAAGAGAAAATGAATTCGGGTTATGCCGCCATCGTGGGAGAGTATGTGTACTCTTCTGCTTACGACCAGGGCGAAGGATGGACCACATCGGATTTTGGTATCAATGTCACCCGCAGTGATTATTACGATGCGCTTAATCCTTATACGGGCCCCGGTGCGTCGGCCCCGGTGCTGAAGACCAATATAGTAGGTAATGCCCTCAACCCACGCGATGTACAAATTAAACTGAATGGAACCGAAGTTCAGGTAGTGCCCCTTAACTTTTTTGATTATGCGAAAGTTGAGGTTCCGCTTACCATCTCCCAAATCAGCAGTGGCAATGCTGTCATTGATATCAAAAATATTGGATTGTCGCCCAATGACCGCATGGTGATCGCACAAACAGAATTGATCTATCCCCGCACATTCAACCTGGGCGGTGTCAATAATTTTATGTTTGAATTGCCTGCCAGTGGCACCAATGGAAATTACCTGGAGATCACCAACTTCAATTATGGTTCTGTAAGCCCGGTTTTATATGATCTCACCAATGGCAAACGATATATCTGTGATATTTCCGCGGCCCCTGTGATAAAAATGGCCCTGCAAGCTTCTACCGTAGCCCGCAAACTTTTATTGGTTACACAAGCCAATGGCTTTGCGAGGGACGTAACCACACTTCAAACCCGCAACTTCGTAAACTATGCATTGCCCGCCAATCAGGGTAATTACCTCATCATATCGCATCCGGCACTCACTACTGCTGCCGGTGGTGCCAACCCGGTAGAAGATTATCGGGCTTATCGCAGTTCGGCAGTAGGTGGAAGCCATACCGCTAAAATCTATATGGTGGATGATCTGATCGATCAATTTGGCTATGGTATAAAAAAGAACCCGAACGGATTACGCAATTTTATCCGTTGGGCACGTAATACTTATAGTTCTCCTGTAAAGAATGTGCTGCTGGTCGGTAAAGGATTGAACTACCAGCAATACAACGCCAATGAAAGTCATCCGGATGTTGAAAAATTATCATTCATACCCACATTCGGTGTTCCTGCTTCGGATAATCTGCTGGCCGCTGATCCCGGACCGGATGAAATACCCAAAGTTTCTATTGGCCGTATTTCTGCCATCAACGGAGATGAAGTGGCCATCTATCTTGCCAAACTGAAACAATACGATGCACAACAGGCATTCTCTTCGCCGCTGATCGCCGATAAAGCATGGACCAAGAATGTGGTGCATGTGGTGGGTGCAAGCGATGGTAGCCTGGGAGCTATTCTGCAGGCAGATATGGAGAACTACAAAAGCATTATCAGTGATACCCTGTATGGGGCTAATGTGAATACATTCAGTAAAGTATCTTCTGCACCGGTTGAACCCAATGCCAGTGAACGCCTGTACCACCTGTTCGAGGAAGGTATCGGCCTCATGACCTATTTCGGACACTCTTCTGCCAGTTCGCTGGAGTTTAACCTTGATAACCCGGACAATTACAATAACCAGGGAAAATATCCCGTTACCATCACCCTGGGATGTAATGCGGGTAACTTTTATAATTTCAATCCACTCCGGTTCGTACTGAAAGAAACCCTTTCCGAAAAATTCGTATTGGCCAACCAGCGTGGTTCGATCGCGTTTGTTGCGAGTACACACTTTGGAATCGTACACTACCTCGATATTTTTAATACCCGCACCTATATTGGCGCCAGCACCACACAGTATGGAAAAACATTAGGTGAGCTGATGCGGGAGTCTATCACTCAAACCTATAATCTCACCACTCAGAATGATTACTATGCCCGTTTCCATTGCGAACAGACTACTATTCACGGCGACCCGGCTATCCGACTCGATGTAATGGGTGATAAACCGGATTATGCCATTGAAGCACCTTACCTGAAAGTGTCACCGTCATTTATTTCGGTGGCCGAAACAAGTTTTAAAGTGGATGCAAAAATGTTCAACCTTTCCAAAGCGATCGATAAAAAGATCGTAGTGGAACTGCGCCGCACCTATCCCGACCTTACCACCGAAGTGATTCGCAGGGATACGATTCGCGGTATACGTTACATGGATTCATTATCTTACAATATCCCGATTGTGGCCACCCGCGATAAAGGATTGAATAAAATCTCTATTTGTATTGATGCAGATAATGCAGTGGATGAACTGTATGAAACTAATAACTGTGTAACAAAAGATGTGTTTATCTATGAAGATGAAGCCAGACCGGTTTTCCCTTACAACTATGCTATCGTAAACAAACAGAATATCAAACTGGTGGCTTCCACAGCTAATCCTTTCAGCCTGGTGAAACAATACACCATGGAAATGGATACCACCGAATTGTTCAACTCACCGGCTAAGATCACAAGAACGATCAGCTCACCCGGTGGTGTATTGGAATTTAATCCTGGTATAACATTCACCGATAGTACCGTTTATTACTGGAGAGTATCTCCAGTGCCAACGAGTGGAAGTCCTGTATGGAATGGCTCCAGCTTTGTATACCTGAACCCCTCTACATTTGGTACTAACAATACTGGTTACAACCAATCACATTTTTACCAGCATAATAAGTCGAAGAACGAGAAGATGACATATAACCCTGCAAACCGCAGGTGGGAGTATGGGCAAGTGCCACAGAATCTCTTTATTCAAATGGGTACCTGGATCACCAGTGGTGCCACCACACCTACATCGCTGTCCATTTCTATCAATGGGGTGCCGCATATCCGTTTAACTTGCTGGTTCTCCACACTTGTATTCAACGTATTTGACCCGATATCATTCCGACCCTGGGTGAACCGGACCGTAGTGCCGCATACATTCCCCACCACGCTGGGACAAGGTTTATATGGCAGCACGGATAACAACTGTTTTGATGAACCCCGTTACTATAACTTCGAATACCGTTATACAGATACCGCCAGCCGCAGGAAAATGATGAACCTGATGCGGGATACGATCCCCGACGGGCACTATGTAGTGGTGCGTAACTTCACCCTCATCAATGCATTTGGATTCCCCAGAGCATGGGCAGAAGACTGGAAAAACGACCAGAACTATTGGGGAGCCGGTCAGTCGCTTTACCATTACCTGAAAAATGCCGGTTTCAGTGGAATCGATTCATTCTATAAAGCAAGGCCCTGGGTACTGGTATATAAAAAGAATGATCCATCCTTTACACCACAATGGCTGGTGGGACGAGATTCGATTGATAACCCGACACTGTCCATCAACCTCAATACTACCGATACGGTCGCATATATGACATCGCCAGTATTTGGTCCTTCCAAAGGATGGAAACAACTGATTTGGAGAGGCACCGGTGATCCCATTGGTGATACCGCCACCGTAGATGTGATCGGTCAGCGTATTGATGGAAGTGAACAGGTATTGTTTACCCGCATCACTACGGCACAACAAAACTTTGATGTGTCGACTATCAGCGCTACTGAATTCCCGTATGTGAAATTGAAATTACGAACCGCTGATAATACAAATTATACGCCGTACCAGTTGCGCTACTGGCGGCTTACGTATGATCCGGCTCCGGAAGGTGCCATTGCTCCGAATATTTACCTGAAAACAAAAGACACGGTGGAAGTGGGAGAGCCCATGGATTTCAGGGTGGCCTTTAAGAATGTAAGTCAAGTGCCGTTTGATAGCCTTAAAGTTAAAATGGTGATCACCGACCAGAATAACGTGCCGCATATTGTGCCGATTCCTAAAAGAAGGCCGCTGCTTACCGAAGTGAATGCGCCCAGTGATACTTTACACCTCGGTGCAACGGTAAATACCAACGCATTGGCTGGACATAATACACTTTATATTGAAGCCAATCCGGATAATGATCAGGTGGAACAATATCACTTCAACAATTTCGCATATCGCAACCTCTATGTGAAACCGGACAGCCTTAACCCGCTGCTCGATGTAACCTTCGATGGCGTACACATCCTGAACCGTGATATTGTATCGTCTAAACCGGATATCCTGATCAAACTGAAGGATGAAGCAAGATGGCTGTCACTGGATGATACCACGTTGCTTACGCTGCAGATACGTTATCCAAACGGTAGCCTGAAACGTTTCTATTTCAATAATACCGACACCGTACGGTTTACCCCGGCCGGTCAGGCTCCTGTAAACGACAATACGGCATCCATCAACCTGCGTCCGTTCCTGGCCCAGGATGGAGAATACGAACTCATTGTTACAGGTCGCGATAAGAGCAACAATGCGGCCGGTGCTATTGAGTACAAAGTGGTGTTTGAAGTGATCAACAAACCCATGATCTCCAATATGCTCAACTATCCCAATCCGTTTACCACATCCACCGCCTTTGTGTTTACCGTAACGGGTAGTGAAGTGCCGCAAAATATCAAGATCGAGATCATGACCGTTACCGGTAAGATCGTTCGGGAAATCACCAAAGACGAATTAGGCCCGCTGCATATCGGACGTAATATCACGGATTTCAAATGGGATGGTACCGATCAGTACGGACAAAAACTCGCGAATGGTATCTACCTCTATCGGGTGGTGACCAACCTCAACGGAAAATCGCTGGATAAATACAAAGCCACCGGCGATAACACCGATAAATACTTCAACAAAGGGTATGGTAAAATGTACCTGATGCGTTGATAAATGAATAACTCTTAATAACAAGGCCCGCGTAAGCGGGCCTTGTTCGTTTGGTATATGTAGAAATAAGTAGCAATTGCCGGATCAAAACTGGAAGTAAATGAATTGGTTTTCTGCTGCATTGCCAAATAGAAAAACATAGAGCAACATAAATGTGCTGAAGGCGACCATGGCGGTATCTCCGTGTTTTTTTTCAAACAGTACATCGAAACTCATTCTTCTTATCAGGAACCATTCCACCAGTAGCAATAAAACAATGCCATTAAGAATGGGACCAGCCGTGATCCGTTCAATGGTTAATATATCCGCCACATGAAAAGTGGAGAACATTCTCCGGATGATCTCCAGCGATTGTGTAAAACTCTCTGAACGAAAAAATATCCAGGCAAAGCATACCAGCAAAAAAGTGATCAGCCATCCGGCAATATTGCGAAGCAGTGAGCTTTTAGCACGGCTCCCCGGTTTCAATGCTTTTTCTATTGATAAGTAAATGCCATGCAAGCCGCCCCAGGCCACAAAATTCCAGGATGCGCCGTGCCACAGTCCACCGAGCAACATGGTAAGCAGCAAGTTTTTATAGGTGGCCCATTTGCCATGCCGGTTACCACCAAATGGTATATACAAATAATCCCGTAACCAGGTAGACAACGAAATATGCCATCTTCTCCAGAATTGGGTAATGCTGGTACTGAAATAGGGGAGATTAAAATTTTCATTGAAGCGGAAACCAAGCATACGTGCTGTGCCAATGGCCATATCGGAATAGCCTGAAAAATCGCCGTAGATCTGTATGGCAAAGAACAGGGTGGCTAATGCAAGCATAGCACCGGGTTGACTCGCATAACTGCCGTAGATCTCATTTACAAACACACCGGCTGTGTCCGCCACCACCAGTTTTTTGAACAACCCCCAGCAAAACCGGGTGAAGCCCACCAGTATGTCCGAATACCGGATGCGCTGATCACAGCTTCGTAACTGGGGTAGGAGGTTCTGCGCTCTTTCGATGGGGCCCGCCACCAATTGGGGAAAGAGCATTACGTAATTCGCATACACCAGCAGGTTACGCTCCGCCCGGATATTTCCCCGATATACTTCGATTACATAACTCAGGCTTTGAAATACGTGAAAAGACAACCCCACCGGCAATATGATCTTCCAGTGCGGCAGTTCCGCCAGACCGAGTAAATTAAAGGAGTGGATGAAAAAATTATAATATTTAAAGAAGAACAGCACCAGACAGGTATTCAATATGCCGATCAGTAAAACATTCTTTTTAGTTCTGGCTTTCGGACTGTCTTCCATTTTAATCGCCGCCACATAATCAATCAGTATAGTAATGAAAAGAATGATGATATAATAGGGGATGAACCACATGTAAAACACACAGCTTGCAATGAAGAGCAGGATCTTCCTGTATGGCCCGCTAAGAAAAAAATAAAGCGGGAATACAATGCTGAAAAAAACCAGGAAGTCAATGGAATTAAAAAGCATGCCCTGTTTTAATGGTTACGGAATTATTTTTTATATAAAATGGGAGGCAGTTCAGTCGCCAGTATCGAAGCTATTGTAGCTGCCCCGGTATTCGTAACATGGGTGAAATCATAAAAATACGATGACCGTGGTTTCATCTTTTCCGCCAGATCGATTACCGGTACCTTTCCCGAAAATGAACGTAATACATCATTGTACAGCTCCAGTATTCTTTTCATCATGAGGCAATTCTCTCCGTTCGGATCACGGGCAAACCATTTATTACCAGTTTTCACCCCGGTATCCGGATCCGTATAATCACCATAGAGGGAAGGCTGGGTGATGAGGATAGGCTGAATGCCTGCACCAACACAAAGCCGTATGATACGGTCAATTCGCCGGCCATATTGACGCAGATAGGGCTCCTGCTTTATTAACCGGGCCGCCATTACATTTTCCGACAATGGATTGTCTGCCAGCGCCGGAAGATTTATTTCCCTGTGCATCAGCCCTTTTTTAAAAGATACATGCAATTGGAAATAATTCAGGAACGCACGGCCCAGTTCTGTTTGATTGGCCAGTGATTTAAGAAAGGCCTTTGCCGATCCGGTATTTATTTTTTTTGAACTCGCCAGGTCAAATTCATCCGGCGCATCCAGTTCCACATCATTTACACCTGTCATCAGCAGCAGATACCGGGGCTTTAGCTTAATGATATATTCGCTGATCAATGTGATATGTCCGAAACTGGTATGTCCGTCTATGCCGGCATTATTCAGCCATACTTTTGGGTCAGCCCCATGCAATTTCAGATAAAGCTGAAAGGGCCAGGTGGAACTGTCGGATAAATATTTGCACTCAGTGGTGCTTCCGCCTACAGTAACGATGGAGAGCACTGGTGCTTTGCCTGCGGGAAGTTCTGGCCCGCGAAAACCGAGTGAGTTTTTTGAATAATGAATCTGCCGGTCCAGTTTGCTGATCCAGGTATTGGTAAATATTTTATGCTGATTGGCCGGCAGCAATAGTTTGCCGTTTCTGATTGCAGAAGGGGTGGGGTTATAAATACGCATGCAAAGCTCACAGAGCAGAATGCCGGCCGCTATGCCCGCAAGCACTGCTTTTACAATACGTTTGGCCGTATGGGAATTGGCTGCGGGCATCTGAAACGAAAGGTAGGAAATAAGTAATTAAAATTGAATATAAGTGAATCGATTGCCTAAACCCTGAAAAAACCACTTCCTCCACTTCCTGTTTTTCCCTAAATGGCAAATGGGGTACAACCCGGAACTTTTTTATACCGGCTATATGACCGATTTTTGCCGGCTGTATGCAGGCTGTAAAACAATGGATAAAAAAACAATGGGGTCACTTCGTGTACCGGTATTCGTTATCGCCTGTACGGAAAAGGGAGATGGAGAAATGGTTGGTCCGTTGGGATGAAACCCCTCCATCGAAACTGTCGGATACTTCCTTCGATATATTCACCTATCATGGCGAAGATGGTATCCTGCAATACCTCATCAGCCGCCTGCCCGGCATTCCGCAAACCTTTGCTGATATTGGCTCCGGTGATTGTATTAAAAGTAATTGCGCTGCGTTGGCTGTACATTATGGATGGGAGGGACTTTTCGCCGACAGGAATGAACAACAATTGGCAATCGGCAAAAAATTTTATAAGCCACAGAAAAGGAATGGTCATCATCTGCAGTTTGTTTGTTCAGAAGTAAAACCCGCCACCGTCAATAAACTGTTGACGGATGCAGGTCTGAAGGGAACAATCGGGTTGCTCTCCGTGGATATTGACGGTAATGATTTCTGGATATGGAAAGCAATTGAAGCTGTACAACCGGAAATAGTATGCATAGAGGCAAAAGTGGAATTGGGCGACAGCAGCCTGGCAGTGCCGTATAGTGAAACCAATCACCACCAGGCGGATGCCATGTACAACGGGGCCTCTGTTCCTGCCTTATGTAAACTGGCCAAACAAAAAGGATATAAGCTGGCTGGTGCCAACAAACAGGGTTATAATTTGTTTTTTGTAAAACAGACATCTGACATACCGGAAGTAAAGCCGGAAGAAATACTAAGTGACCCGGAGATACGCGCCTCATTTTATCCGGAACATTTTTTTACATCACATCGTTTTGAAGTAATTTAAACTATGGCAAAGATCGGTATCAATATCGCAACAGGAAGCTTGCAGCAACAGGAAATGATTGTGGGCATCGACCTCGGTACTACCAACAGTCTGGTGGCCATTATTCACCCGGAGTCTAAAAAACCGGTGGTACTGAAAGAGCATGATGGCAACGCGTTGGTGCCATCTGTTGTGCATTTTGATGAAACCGGATTGGCAACGGTGGGCGACACGGCCAAAGAGTACCTCATCACTGAACCGCACCGGACTATTTTCTCGGTGAAAAGACTCATGGGTAAGTCATACAATGACCTGAAAGCCCATGCCGACTTTTTTACCTATCGTGTAATTGACGATAACACAGAAAGTCTGGTGAAAATACAGGTTGGGAATGCATTTTATTCACCAGTGGAATTGTCATCACTGATATTAAAAGAACTGAAAACACGTGCTGAGCATATTCTGAAAACACCCGTAACGAAAGCCGTGATCACCGTACCCGCTTATTTCAATGATGCGCAACGGCAGGCCACACGTGATGCCGGTAAACTGGCAGGTCTGGATGTTTTGCGCATAGTAAATGAACCCACCGCTGCCAGCCTTGCTTATGGCATGGGATTGCGGCAGGATGAAACAAAGACGATTGCTGTCTACGACCTCGGAGGTGGTACATTTGATATTTCTGTATTGCGCATTGCCGGAGGTATATTCGAAGTATTATCCACCAATGGCGATACTTACCTGGGCGGAGATGATTTTGACCGGGCTATTGCCGAATACTGGATCGGTTTACTCGGATTGAGCCGGGAAGAACTGGATCAGCATAAACAACTGGGACAGGAACTGCGTCTCCGTGCAGAAGAAGCTAAAAAACATTTGTCTTTTCATGATACATTTGAATCGGCTGTATCCGGAGAAAAAGTGACGCTCACAAAAACAAAACTGGAAGAACTGATCGGCAGTTATGTACAGCGAACTCTTGATTGTTGTAAGAATGCATTGGCTGATGCAGATCTCACTGTAAAGGATATTGATGAAGTGGTAATGGTGGGAGGTTCCACCCGGGTGCCCTTTGTAAAAGAATCAGTAGCCGCTTTCTTTGGGCGGAAGGTACACGATTCGATGAACCCCGACGAAGTAGTGGCATTGGGTGCAGCCGTGCAGGCCGATATCCTTGCAGGAAACAATAAAGATTTTTTATTGCTCGATATCACCCCGTTGTCTTTGGGAATTGAAACAATGGGTGGATTGATGGATGTTCTGGTTCCACGCAATTCAAAAATTCCATCCAAAGCCGGGCGGCAATATACCACACAAAAAGATGGACAAAGCGGTATGCGTATTTCCGTTTACCAGGGAGAAAGAGATCTTGTAAAGGATAACCGTAAACTGGCCGAATTTAATCTTACCAATATTCCGGCCATGCCCGCCGGCTTACCTAAAGTCGAAGTGAGCTTCCTGGTCAATGCCGATGGGATACTGGTGGTAAAGGCCAAAGAATTGCGAAGCGGTGTGGAACAAAGTATAGAGGTAAAACCCCAATATGGTCTCACCGATGAAGAAGTGGAAAAAATGCTGTTGGAGTCCATCACTCATGCCAAAGAAGATATTCAGGTAAGGGCATTGGTGGAAGCACAAACGGAGGCCAGTCAGATCATTGATACTACCCAATTGTTTATTACAAAGAATCGGGAGCTGCTCACCGATGAAGAAGTGGCAGCTACTACTAACGCGATTGATTCTTTGCAACAACTTACCGCTACCGGCACTAAAGATGAAATTCATGCGGCCATCGAAAAACTGAATGAGCTTTCAAGACCCTATGCGGAGCGGGTAATGGACACTGCCATCAGCAGGGCGATGAAAGGGAAGAATATTCTTAAATAAGCGGATGATCGGTCATCGCTCATTTCTCTTAATTCACTTATGTGGAAGAATGATCGTATACGTGGTATTCTCCCAGATTTTTTCACCTTGTAATAAGGGGGAAATTTTCATTTCCGGTAAACGCTTATCCACTATCAGCATGATCCTTCTCGATTTCCACTCCGCTGGCTTTTCCCCAGTCCCTAAATAATGGTCCATCCGGTCATCCCGGTCATAGATCATTGGGGTATTGTAAGGATGTGAAACCCATGCATTGGCAGGGCTATACACATTAGCCATATAATTCACTAGTTGCGCATTGCCGATCAGCAGGTCGTCCGGTCTGGTATGTGTATGGAGATAATTAAATACATCCTTTGTATCCTGTGTAATATGTCCTTCCCATTCCACGGTTGCTTTTTCACGAAGTTGATTATACACCCAAAATGTATTATCGAGAAGTAATAACCCGATAAAAAATACCCGGACTATTCGTTGAAAGATGTTTCGCTTATTACTGTTTAAAAGCACCACCAACCCCGGCAATGCCAGCAGGAATGCACCGGCCCATATATAGCCCCGGGTAAAATGAATCGGCTGCATGGCCGGTATAAACCATTCGTGCTTGGATAATAAGAATGCGATGATGGCCCAGCAAAGGAACAAACGTTGTATAGGATTGGACAATAACACGGCCCATCCTTTCTTTACTCTTGCTGCCCAAATACATAAAGCGATCACCAGTGCATAAGCCGGAATAAACACCCGAAAACTATAGGTCCACCGGGCGCGGTATTGGGAGAATAACTGTCGGTGCTCCTCAAATTGTTGCAGGAAGAAAAGATAATACCCGACATGCAGCATGAGCAGTATAATGTTGCCGGTAAAGAACCATGCCGGAATATATTTATCCTTTATCACCACCCGTTCCAGGCCCGCCCATCCGCAAATGATCAATAGATATTCCACACCGGTAAACGGATGGGAAATAGATAACAAGGCTGCGGTGATCAATGCAGCTTTCCATTTTTGTTTCAGTATCCAGTATATGTTCAGCAGAAAGAGAAAATGATAAAAGGCTTCCAGGGGAATGAATAAAGTTCGTCCCCAATTGAGTCCCCACCATCCATTGGCAGGGTCTGCTATATAAATGGCATCTCGCCATGCATGCAAAGGCATACCTGTGTATAAGCCGGCTCCAATGCCAGCCAGCGCTGATAATCCTCCCCCCCAGGTAAATAAAACACAAATAAGCACCAGGTATTTATTCCCGGGTAGCAGGTGTTCCAGTATTTTAATGCCCATATAGATACAGGCGATGGCCATTAATAGCCCAAACAAAGTAAAGCTCAACCCGGGATCGGCACCCGTTTTCAATACACCCGCCAATAGTAGTGTGGCAGGTTGAAAATAGATCTTTGGTGATTGCGGATCTCCGCTAAAGGGATTCGAATAACCCAGACTAAAAGAGGACTGATCAAGATACTGATGCGCGTACGACATATACAACACATTCTCATCCACCGTAAAGCCCGTTGGATGCAATTCCCTGCTGTGCGCTGTATAATGGTGTATTATAAATGCCAGGATGGGCAATGCCAGCAGCAGGGTTAGTATGATTCGTTTCGGTCTGTTCATGCCTTCTTGCTTTTTTGGCGGTAGCGCTGCCTTATCAATATCATTGCTATAAGCAACATTGTTAACCCCGAAACATACATGCTCTTTTGAATCATCCGGGGTTCAAAACTGAATTTGACCTGATGTTTACCAGCCGGTACAAACACACTCATAAAGCTGATGTTCGTATTATAAATAGTAACGGGCTTGCCATCTATTGTTGCATTCCAATGCGGGTATTGATTTTGCGTAAGTACCAGGCAGGCGCTGTCCATCGTATTTGTTTCGATCTCTATTGTATTCGCTCCCATGGAAAGCAGTGTTGCCTTATCGCTGTTGCTACAGCCGGAGTGCCATACTACATTATCAATGACCGCAGCATGGCAGCCCGGATCACTATGCAGATAGGCGGTGTCCTTTAGTCCAATTATAGTGTCCGCAAGGTAAATCATGGGCTGCGAAGCTACATAGGCATACAATTTATCTGTCTGTACAAACTGGTCCATCTGCGTAAGAAAGGCCGGAGAATTAGTTACCTTACTGATACCGGGCTTTTTATTGTAAAAGGACTGTATCCCGCTGATCGCATATTGCGAAAACAGATCCCGGCTGTTTTCCTGCAAAGAACCGGAAGTGGTATTTACCGGAAAGCCTTTGGGTGAAGCATGTATGTTTGCATTGATCATTGCCGGTGAAACCCTGCTTACAAAGCTTGCCGGCAATACTAATTGCGCCATCAATACCTGGTTCATGATCCAGATAAAGCTGGCAAATTTTGCTTGTTTTGTCCATTTACCAAACCATACCAATAAAACTCCCAGAAAGAGCAACTGAATCAAACTATTCAATACTAGTGCATCCGCCAGTGAAACGGATTCAATAAACGTTTTTATCGTATCCCGGATACTGCCAGCTTGCAGCATCTTTCCGGAAAAGGATGAACGCGAAAAACTGAAGGCTACTGCTAATACAAGCATACCAGTGGTTACCCAAATTGATACTTTCAATCGCTTTAATTCAACCGGTGTGAGCGATTGGTCCAGCAATCGCTTTACGGAAGGTGCTGTCAGCAATAGCACGGCCAGTATTAAATACAACCGCATTTGCGACGGATGCCGGAATGTATCCAATAAAGGAATAAACCGGTAGCAAAGTTCTCTCACGGGCGTAAGATTACCCATGCTGAAAAATGCAGCAAATACAGCCAGCAAGGATAATAAAACAGTACGGCGGTTAAATCGGGGGGGCACTGCTATCAGCAATAGTAATGGGAGTAACCCAACATAGATATTCCGGCACGTGATATCAGTCGCCGTTACCAGATCATTGCTTTTGATCGTGGCGGGCAAAAGGGCCGTCATAAAATATCGCGGATCAAAAGCATTACTCGCCGCAGCGGCATAACTGGTACCGGCTCCCCTGGCATAATGAGGAAGAAGATCGGTATACGCGAGCAGTGCGGGCAATGATAAAGCGGCAAATACAGTCACAATGACCACTTGCTGCAAAATAAGTCCCTTCAGTGCGTTGTTGTATTGCGCTTGTTGTTTTACGAGTTGAATTATATGGACTACAAATAACAACACCATTAAATAGCCGGTAAGAATAAAGAAGGAGGGGTAACCGGCGGTAAACAAGAGGTATAATGCAATTCCTGTTTTGATACTGCCGGAAAGTGTGGGTTGCTTTAATACTAGCAAATAATAATGTAGTACAAAGGGCAGAAATGCGGCAGCCGCCAACCAGTTGATGAGCTGACCGCCCAGCATAAATCCACTGAGCATATATCCGGTGGCTATGAGCAGGGAAGTAGTGGCATGTTCCGTTAGTCTTGCTGTGAGTTTATACATGCCAATGCCACCAAGAAAAATATACAAGAGGTTCTCTATATGAAATAATGTAATATCGTACCGGCCTGCCAGTGAAAAGATCCAAACAAAAGGGTTCCATGCCCCGCTTTGCATATCACCCATAATGGGGTTGCCATTGTAAATGTACGGACTCCAGAAAGGCCACTCGCCATTGCGCAATGCTTCACTGATATGAAAACGGTAGGGGAGAAAATAATGGATCGCATCATTCTTTACACTGAATATACCCAGGCTTAGTGGCCAGAAAGCCAGCAGGCAAATACAAAGCAACAGCAGGTAGTGCTGGTAGCGAATGCGATGCTGCTGCATGTTTTGTAATAGTTTCATGTGGGGCTTCCTGTTTGCCGGTTACAAAATAGAGAAAAAATCTGTCAACCGGGCATCATTTGCGTTCCTTCGCCCGCAGGATGATAAAGAGTTGAGAGGTTTTAGCAAATGGCCTGCGTATAAAATCAAAAACGGCGAAGAGCGCACTGACCGGTGCAAACAAGCCATGAAAAATGATCGGTCTTTCAGCATTGATGCGCACCCATTTTTTCCGGTATAGCGCAGCAATGATACTGAAAGCCCAAAAAGGAGCGCCCTGTGTATAGCTAAGCTGTTGCACGTCCAATCCGGTGGAGCGCAATAATAAACGAAAACTTTTTTCAGAAAAGATTACCCAATGGCGGGGACTGTGCAATCCACCCCAGTAGCTATGCTTGAATATGCGGGCATCCCAGCTATCATGATTCGGCGTTTTGATCACGATCACTCCACCGGGATTCAGCAATGTTTCTGCTTTTTGCAATACGGCTAAAGGTGATGCCACATGCTCCACCAGGTTCAGCATCAGGATGAGATCGAATTTCCGTGTGGTTTCAAAAGCTTCAATGGTACCTTCAAAATAAGCATGGCCTTTGGCTTCGGCTTCTGTCCTCGCTTTTTCATCGATATCTACACTTTGTGTATAGGTAATACGCGCATCTGTTTTCTTCAGTACATCGAGCATCCAGCCGGTACCCCCACCTACATCCAATACACTCAGGCTTTCACCGGGAAGCCTACGCAGTATTTTTTTGAAAAAACGTTTATCCAGCCATTCTTTCAATCGTACTAGAATGTTCTTTCCTTTGTTTACAAATGAATAATAGTTCGGGGGATATATTTGTTTCAGTAACTCCACAGGTACCGGGTCAATAAATATGGTGCTGCAATCGGGGCAATGATAATAGTTATATGCACCACGCACCGAGAAATACTCATAATCCGGAGCTTTACTCCACAATTGTGTGTGCGCAGACTGGCAAACCGGGCAGGTTGGGGATGCGGTAATCATGGGGCAGCCAGTAATTTTTTTGCAGTTTGTAAATAGCTGGTCCGGGAAGTATTCAGGATCGGGGCAGTCTGTTCACAATTCAACAGGAATGCTTCTGCTGCACCTAACTGTGTATAGGAGAGTTGCGGATCCCAATGGTGGATCATATGCCGGGTAAATCCTGCTGCGCCAAAGCTGCTGCTGAGTACGGTATGTACGAAAAGCCGGCTGATCTTGCCATGTGCCACTTTGGTAAAATCAGTTGCATGATGGGCCAGTTCATCCCGGTGTTCCAGTATTTGCCGTATGGTGGCAAAAAAAGGAAAGAATACACCAAACCCACTGCACCAGATAAACAGGAAAGTCCAATGCCCCATCAGCAACATGATCGTTATGATGCCGGCATGAAATAATAATCCGGCCAGCAACATATTCCGGCTCTCCCTCTTTTGTTCAGGTGTAAGCACTCCATCATTGCCCTTCTTCCGAACGGTGCGAAGTAAATGTATACCGGTAAGGGTTTCTAATATAAACAATCGTGTTAACGGATTAGTATACGACACCTCCGTGTCCTGTGGCGTACCCAGGTGTACATGGTGCTGCCAATGAATCTTGCGGTACGATTTGATTGACAACCCAAAGGGTAAACAAAGGAAAATGGTAGCCAGCCGGTCATTCTTTTTTTTATCAGGATGGGCATTGAAGTGGCCCGCCTCATGGATATACAGCGCAAGATAAGCTGCAATATAACCCGTAAATAATCCAAGAGGAATGATATAGGCCCACCACCAGGAATGAAAACGATGATCGAGGTACAGGTAAAGCATAACAACAGCGGCCAGGAAGAAATATCCTTTTGCTATATCCAGCCATACTTTATAGTAAATGGGTTTTGCCCTGAGGCGAAATGCTGAATAACTTTCTCCCTGCTGATTTACTACTTCGTCAAATGATATGCCTTCGAGATTGTGCATCATGTATCATACAAAGCTATAATAAGTACGGGTTGATTGGGTAAACTGGTGACTCATTTTTTCCATACCGAAATAATGCTTTTCCCAAAGGCATGAAAACATAGTTTATCGGTGACCTCCGATACCGGCACCATCCACCGGTCCCAGAACTTTACCTGTTTTAAGCTGGGATACTTTTGGCGCAGCAACCATTTGTTCATCAGCGCTGCAAAAAAACCTACCGAGTCGTAGTAACGGTTAGCTATCAACGAAACACCATCCGGGCCAACTTCATGCATCCTTTTTCGCGTATAACGGCGGTAATGGCCTATCGCTTTGTCAAACGGACTGTACAGGTAGGGAAATGCAGGAGAGAGTACGATCAGATGTCCGCCAGGGTTGAGTAATGCGGCAGCTCTCGCGAGCTCCGCCCTGTCATCTTCAATATGTTCCAGCACATCAATATAAAGTATGGTGTCAAAGCTGCCATTCGCTGTTGCAGTAGTTCCCGTTTGTACTGTACAGTTCCCAGGCAATTCACCCCGGCTGCATTTTTCCTGCAGTGTCTGGCTCATCTCTGTATCGGGTTCCAGCAATAACCAATCGGTCGCAATGCCTTTGTTGAGCAACAGGGTGGTGGAACCTATTCCAGCGCCAGCTTCCAGCACACGTCCATTGATATACGGTGTTATGATCCGTGAAAAATAACTTTTCCAGCGAATGGCATGCTGAAATAATTCCAGTTCATCACCGGGATATTTGGTTACATCCGTCATTCGTTGATGGTTTCAACCGCACCGGTGTAATCCGTATAATGATGTGCCGGAATGAATTTTCGTTGCGATTGGGAGGAGAGATACAGGAATATGGTAAAAAGGGAAAGTAGAAAACTTTGCAATAATACGATGAGCATAGCTGATACTACTGTCGAGGTCCAGCCGGGAATGGCATAATCCGAAAATGTTTTAATGCCCAGCAACACCAATATGGCCGTAAGCGAAAAGCCGATCAGCAGAAGAGAGAGAAATAATAACCGGGTGGCGATCACTTCCATGAATACAGCAATGGCACCCAGGCCGTGTAGTACCAGTGCGGTGAAATTCATTTTAGATTCTCCCGCATAGCGTTTTCCACGGTGCGTTTCTACGGCAGCATAGGGGAGCCCTGCTTTCAATAAACCACCTGCCACATGGCTCCATATCTCACTATAATAAACGGCTTTGTCAAGAAGGGATTTGGGCATCGCCATAAAATTGCCATAGGCGATCCGCCGACCAGTCAATACCCGGAAAAATAATTGGTATACCCGGTAGAAAAAACGGAACCGTTTTCCTTCCTGCCTGGATTTTCGTTGGGCAAAAACAATTTTACCGGGATTGGATGTCATTGACTGCAAAAGCAGGGCCGCATCTTCCGGACGATCTTCTCCATCACTGTCCATAATCAGCAGGGTTTCGCAGGGGCGGTTCTCTTTTACCCAGGCCATACCGATCGCAATGGCCTTCTGGTGACCAATATTGCGTTGCAGATGCAATACCTCCACCGGAAATACTGAGCTTTTTTGTATGGATAAAGGTTCAGCACTACCATCATTCACTACCACCACGGCGCAACGGTGCTGCTGCAAAGGTGCCAGTGAAGCACCCAATTCCCGGAGCAGGGTATTCAGCGATTCACTGTCGTTGAAAAAGGGGATCAATATGATCGTGTTGGCAGACATTGACAGCGATAAAGATACAATCTAAACGCAGATTAAGAAACAGTTCAATGTATGATCAGCAAATGGTTCTCTATAACAAGAGAATAGACAATTTTCTGAAAGACAGCACTACGCCCATTTCTCTTTCAATTTCAGAAAATAACTTTCGAAATAACGGTAACTCATCCAACTGATCAGAATGGCTGCCAGTGTAGCAATAAAAGATACGGCAAACTGTAATACACGACCCTGTACCAGCGATGATAATTGTGCATACAACCAGGGACTCAGCAGCAGGAACACCGGCCAGTGAAACATGTAGAACCCATAAGAGATTTTCCCGAAGAAACGTAATGGGGCAAAATTGAACAAGGCATTAATCAAAGGCGTACTTCCTGTTACCGCTTCATTCACCAGTAGTCCAAACAGCATAGCGAAGGTGGTATAACCGGCCAATGCCAGATAGGGGAAACTGAAATGGTAACTCCTGTTTACAAAGAAGAAAGCAAAATTCATTATTGCAAAGAACATCACAATCCAGGGAGTATATTTTTTTAGAAAGTCGCGATTGATATGCAATAATAAGGCCACCATACAGCCAATACAGATACCATCCACACGTGAAAAGGTATACAAATTGAAATAGGCAAGGTCTGCCACATGATTGACCCATATCCACAAGCGAAGTCCCAGTACTGCAGCAAGGGCAATGGAAATAAAGATGAGCAGACGGGTAGGTTTACGTAGCACCAATATGACCAAAGGCCAGAACAGGTAGAATTGTTCCTCCACGGCCAGCGACCAAAGATGATGCATGGCATTGGTACCATCGTGACCTTTGAAAATATACAACCAGTTTTGCAGGTATGTCCAGATCCATACCTGATTGTCGTAGTAATAACTGATATCAAAATGCGGACTTAGCCGGGGAATCACAAACAAGGCTAACGCTACAAAGAGGTAATAAAGTGGGAAGATGCGCAACACCCGCCGGGTATAAAAATTGGACAGGTAACGGGGTTGATTCACTGTCTTCAATAAAATATCGGTGATCAGAAAGCCCGACAACACAAAGAAAAGGTCTACACCCAGCCAGCCGAAAAAGAAATAATTGATGAACCCGAAATTATGATACACTACTACCAATAAAATAGCCAATCCCCGTAGCCCATCGAGCGCGGGATAATGAATTTTGCCGGGTATAGGTGTGTTTATATGGTGAGCGGATGTTTGTATAACCGCTTATTTATACAGTTTAAAATGGCGAACGATATACTTACCAATCAGGTCAAACTCAAGATTAACCCGGTCGCCGGCTTTTACAGCCTGGATATTCGTATGTTCGAATGTATAGGGGATGATCGCCACCCGGAACCTTTTTTTCTTTACATCAAAAACGGTGAGGCTGATTCCGTTGATGGTGACTGAACCTTTTTCCACCAGCAAAGCGGCAAATTTCTCAGGAAACGAAAAGGAAAATTCCCAGCTTCCATCTTTTTCCAAAACATCGGAACAGATACCCGTACAATCGGCATGCCCCTGCACAAAATGGCCATCCAGCCTTCCATTCATCGCCAGGCAGCGCTCCAGGTTCACCATCGTGCCCGGAATCCAGTCGCCCAGATTGGTTTTTTGCAGGGTCTCATCCACCGCTGTAACCCGGTGCAGGCCCTCTTTTGCCTCTTCAACGGTCAGGCAGGCGCCGTTGTGACTTACACTCTGGTCTGTTTTCAATGCCGCCGAAAGGGAGGATTCAATCCAGAAGGTTTTATTGGAGCCATTGGAAATCACCTCCTTAACGAGGCCAGTCGCTTCTATGATACCGGTAAACATACCTGCAATTTAACAGCAAATCGCCGTTTTTTATAATAAAACCGGAGTAAGGAAATTTTTCAATAACTAAACTTTTCTGGTTTAATAAAATCCCTCTATCTTTGCCATCCAAAAAAAATACCAGGGAGGTATAAAAATTATGCTGATTATCGATTCTAAAGACTGCGAAAACATTGACAAAGCGTTAAAGAAGTACAAGAAGAAATTCGAAAAATCGAAAGTTCTCCTTCAATTGCGCGAGCGCCAGAGTTTCACCAAGCCTTCTGTAAAACGCAGGGGTGAAATCCTCAAAGCGGTGTACAAGCAGAATATCGCCAGCGGAAAAATTATCAAATAGCTTTTTCCCAAAGCCTGAAGATACCGGATAGCTGCACGAAAATATCGTGCGGCTATTTTTATTGTGTAACTTTATAGTTATACTATGTCAACCTCCGTTTCGAAGGAAATAAGCAGTTTTATTGACTATCTCAAATTCGAGAAACGCTACTCTGTTCATACTATTCTGGCCTACGAAACCGATCTCCGGGATTTTTTTGAATACTTGCTGACCCAATACGGGCAAACTCCCATCGGTGAAATTCAACATGGCATAGTCAGGAGTTGGCTGGCCTTTCTTAAGGAAAGCGGGTTGACGGCCAAATCCATCAACCGGAAGATATCCAGCCTCAAATCCTTTTTCAAATACCACCTGAAAACAGGCAGTATCATAAAATCGCCGATGTCCAAAGTAATTAGCCCCAAAATTCCCGGGAGACTCCCCGTGTTTATGAAAGAATCGGAGGCCAGTCAACTGATTCAAACTGCCGGCACGGTGGCAGAAGATTGGAAAAGTCTGAACGGGAAGATGCTGGTGACATTGTTTTACGCCACCGGTATGCGATTGAGCGAACTCACCGGCCTGAAAGAGAAACAGATCGATTACAGCCGGTCTCAATTGAAAATACTGGGCAAAGGAAATAAAGAAAGGATCATTCCTGTAAGCGTGGAGGTGATGAATGTGATCAGGGAATATGTTCAGTACAAGAAAAAAGAGTTTGGCGCTCCATTGGCAGCGGATAAACAGGATGAGGTATTATTGGTAACAGAGAAGGGTAAAAAAATATATCCCAAGTATGCATATTTGCTCGTAAATCAGTTAATGGGGCAGGTGAGCACCCTCGATAAAAAAAGTCCGCACGTACTCCGGCATACTTTTGCCACCCACCTGATGAACAATGGGGCTGATCTGAATGCCGTAAAGGAACTGCTCGGACACAGCAGCCTTGCCTCTACTCAGGTGTATACGCATAATACCATAGAAAAGTTAAAGGATATACATAAAAAAGCACACCCGAAAGCATAAAATGACCGTATCTGCACAATAAAAAAAATAACAACTTATTATTTGCAGGAAAATAAGTTTTGCAGTAACTTGAAGTTGACAAAAGAACCAATCCCTACAGAAAAACAACAGAAAGAAGTTCTTTATTTATTGTTCACTGATTAAACTAGTATGACTATGAACGTAAACATTCAAACTGTTCATTTTGACGCTGACAGTAAGTTAATTGAGTATGTAAAAAGGAAACTTGAAAAGCTTAACTTATTCAGCGATCGGATTATTCAGGTAAATGTATTTCTGAAACTTGACAATGTGGTGCATGCCATCAAAGACAAGATCGCAGAGATCAGGGTGCATATACCCAGACACAATTTTTTTGTTAAATCAACTTCAAAATCATTCGAAGAATCTTTTGACAGTGCAATGGACTCACTGATCACTCAAATTAAAAGAAATAAAGAAAGAAAAGCCGCTTAAAAAGTATTCCACCTATTAAAATTATCCAAGACCTCATCCCGGATGAGGTCTTTTTATTTACAGTAACCCCATTTCCCAGACAGCAATGAAAAATGTCAAAGCAAGATACCTTTTTCTGGCAGCAACAGGCATAGCCATGGTAGCCTGCCGGGAGCCGGCAACCGGAAAGGAACACCCTCCGTCGCACCATGCGGCTTCAATAACTCCTGCAAAAGCACATAATGTAGCACTTTACCAATTTGCGGGCACTCCGCCCGCGATGGCAGCCTTGATTCAAAAGGGGATCATGACAAAACTGAAAGTGGCGGTGCAACTGATGCAAGGGCAACCACTACCCGCGATGTCGTTTTACAAACCCCGGAACCGGTATATCGCAGACAGCCTGTTGGTTTATCTCCGTGGCCAGCGACCAGCGGCCTGTGAAAAGATAATTGGTCTTACCACCCGGGATATATCGACCCGCAAGGGAGAAATTGAAAACTGGGGCGTATTGGGACTCGGCAGTTGTCCGGGTACGGCTTGCGTGATTTCTTCTTTTCGGGGAGGCAAAGGAAAAGTGAGTGAATCCATTTTTAACAGGCGAATGATCACCCTGGCCTTGCATGAGTTGGGGCATACCTATGGCTTGCCGCATTGCCCGGATCCGGTTTGCCTGATGATCGATGCAAAGGGTAAAATGAACCTGGACGAAGGAGAATCCTATTGCGCTAAGTGTAAAAACAAGCTTTTGGCACAGGGAGTAGTAACCAAGTGAGCAATTCTTTTCAGGATTTATGCACAAGTACCTGAAAACAAGCAAAAAAATCTTTCTCAAAATTTTTCCAATTCTCAAATTCCCTTACCTTTGCCTTCCCAAAAAAGGGGGTAGTTCTTTGCTGTATTTATCTCCGGATCAAAAACCGGTTGTAAATAAAGAAAATTAGCCTGAATAACCTGATTAGCAGAGCATCCCGATTGATAAATCGGGAAGGTCGCTGGTGAAGCATTTGGGGAAAACAGTTCATTGATAGATAATACGCCGAAATAGCTTAGCTGGCAGAGCATCCCGATTGATAAATCGGGAAGGTCGCTGGTAAAGGTATGACGGGAAAATTACGCCGAAATAGCTCAGCTGGTAGAGCAACTGATTTGTAATCAGTAGGTCGCTGGTTCGATTCCAGTTTTCGGCTCATTTTAATCAGGTGGAAACACCAGATAAAATAAATCGGACGGAGACCACCGTCAGGTTTAGGGGCAAGTAGCCAAGTGGCCAACGGCAACAGACTGTAAATCTGTCCTCTTCGGAGTTCGGTGGTTCGAATCCATCCTTGCCCACAACGATTGTTGTTGAAAAGACGATAATCAATCCCGGAAGCGGGACGTTTATTCGCTGAACGAAGATCAGCAGGTAACATAGCAAGTTCTTTTAAAAAGACCCGCATGGGCGGGAATCAGCGGAAGTAGCTCATTTGGTAGAGCGGTAGCCTTCCAAGCTTCAGGTGGCCGGTTCGAGCCCGGTCTTCCGCTCAGTTTTCATTACTGCCTGCGACGGCAGTGGAAAAGCCGTTGTAGCTCAGTGGTAGAGCACTTCCTTGGTAGGGAAGAGGTCGTGAGTCCGATTCTCACTAACGGCTCCATCGTTCTTTGTGAGTTGAGACCGTTGAAGCTAGTGGTAGAGCATCCCGATACCTTGTATCGGGAAGGTCGTGAGTCCGATTCTCACTAACGGCTCCATCGTTCTTTGTGAGTTGAGACCGTTGAAGCTAGTGGTAGAGCATCCCGATACCTTGTATCGGGAAGGTCGTGAGTCCGATTCTC
>JAPLEH010000031.1 GCA_026391455.1 Bacteroidota bacterium | reverse complement strand
GAAAAATCACTGCTCAAAAGAGCCAAACGGGTAGGAATACAAACATTCACTCCCTCACTTTTTATAACATAGGGGGCTTGGAGTTGATAAAATCCTCAATTTGATACAAAATTGATTCAAAATCAAAGGGTCTCAATATTTATAAAAAATTCCCCGGACAGCAATGGCTGCGAGCCGCGAGCTTGAAACCATTATTGTCCGGGGAAAGTTTTTGCAAAGCCCTGAAACATTGCCCCAGAGCGGGTTCTAGCCCCTCTCCTTTGGGGAGGGGTCTGAATTGATTTTCAAACTAATAAATAGTTTTACCGGACAACAATGGCTTGAAACAGCCAACCTATTGAACTTCTTAAACCTATGGAACCTATGGAACCTCTTTCCTACACGCTTTCAGCCACTCCTTTATTCCTTTCACGATATGTTCGGCTACATGTTTATGAAATTCTGGTTTCAGAATGAGTTGTTCATCTTCCTTATTGCTTAAGAAAGCAACTTCCACCAGACAATTGGGGTAATCGGTGGGGCCGCTTAATGCAAAATTGAAATTGCCCACATTGCCAAAATCGGCCAGTTGCCCTGTTTCGAGCAGGCTTTGCTGAATATATTGGGTAAGCGGGCGAAACCCGATATACCGGTAATACGTGCTTACTCCGCGTACACTGTCCTTTACCGAAGAATTGAGGTGAATACTGATGAGAAAGTCGGGGTCTTCTTTTTGTACCATGGCTATACGTTCCAGCATACTGAGGCTGGTATCTTTGGTACGGGTCATGAATACCGTGGCATTTTTATCCAGCAGCTCATGTTCGAGTTGTTTGGCAATGAGTAACGTGTATTTTTTTTCCTGTATGCCGGTCTTTACCCCGCTGGCCCCGGTATTGTCGCCTCCATGTCCGGCATCCACGGCTATTTTCAGGTGTTCGATGCCCAGATCTTTGGGCTGCCGTTTTACTTTGATCACTAATTTTTTTTCCCGGTAAAAAATACTGTAGCCCCAATGCTGATCGTGGTTCAGTTCGATGATCACCCGGTATACATCGTCTTCCACCTGTTCGTGCCAAACGTTTTTTATTTCTTTGGCAGTGGTACGGTGCGTAATCCAGTTGGTATTGCTGGAGGTACCAAAAATATCCACTACGATCCGGGAGGGGTTGATCTGCTGTATGCTCCGGTAAGGAAGTTTTTCATCCAGCGAAACGGTGACATAGTCGTATTTATCATCCCCATTAATGAGCAGGCTGCTGCTCAGGTAATAGCCGGGTACTTTTACCAACGTATCTTTTCTGAAATTTTCGCGGGATAACCAGGCGGAGTGGGCCGCAGATAACTGCACTTTATAATTCACGATCGTGCTGTCTGTTACTTTGAGTAAAACACCGGTATCCAGAAAGGTCATCTTGGCGGCACCAAGGCGGTCCACTCCAAGGCCATAATCCAGGTAGGGTAAACTTCCCTTAGTCCTCCCATATAAGTATTTACTCGTAGTTTCTTGAGAATGAATCTGCTGGCTGTATAACAGCATTAATAAAAGTCCGAATCGTAACATCCCTGAAAGTTAATAAAAAAAACCGCAGGGGGTGTTCCGTAGTATTACGAATGTTTATCAAACTTCTACTCGATTTTGATACAAAGCAATGATGTTAAACACTTTTGAGAAAAGACTCTCGTTAATATTGCATACCATTTTACCTGACCGAACAAGCGTTATTAATCTTTATCCTTGAAAACCTGACCTATGACCTGGAATTCTATTATGGCCTTTATTTCAACCTTTGCGTTGTTTCTTCCAGTTTTACTCATTGCTGTACTCCGGCTGGCAACTTACAGGAGCTTTCCCGCTTTATTCATTTACTATTTCAGTGTGGTAATGTATAATATGTTTACAGCGGGATATATTCATGCGCCTGCCAATGTGGTGTACTATTGGGGGCTTGCCAATAACCTGCTGGATGTACCGCTGATGCTTTACTTTCTGACCTATTTCAGTACAACCCGTCGTTTCCAAAAGCGGATGCACCAGCTCATTGTTGCGTTTCTCGCCTGGGAAGCGATCGTGATTGCGTTTACGGGATTGAATATTGATGCTATTACAATTATACTTGCTCCTGGTCTTCCCCTGGTGTTCAGTTATTGCCTGTACTTTTTCACCCGTCAGGTAAAACTGGCGATCGTACATCATAAAGCTACAGGTAAGGCCCTGATCGTATCCTCTTTGTTGTTTGCCTACGGTTGTTACACCATCATCTACCTGATGTATTATGTATTCAAAGCACAATTGGATGCCAATAATCAGGTAAAGCCCCAGTATGTGGAAGATACCTTTTTGATCTATTTTATGGTAACGTTCATTTCATCGTTGCTCATTTCTGCTGGTATATTCATTGAGCGTAAACGTATTCAAAAGCTCACGGAGCTGAAGGTGACCCGCAGGGAGTTGTCTGAGATCTATCCCGAAACAAAAAGAACCGCCCCGTTAAGGACAGTTCTGCTTGATTTCGATAAAGAGCACTGGAATTAAAAACAGTATTTACCTTCTGCCACCATTTTATCGGCGATTCTTCTGCGGGCATCCTTGCTGTTGAAGGGTTCTGCTTTGGTAAAACGTTTCAATCCCATTAATATCATTCGTTGTTCATCACCTTCGGAGAAAGCGTTTACGGCATCTTTGCCTGATTTATTGATACGGTCTGCGGCATCGTACACGTAGGTGCGCATCATATCGAGTTGCAGTTGTACTGCGGCTTCGCCCTGCTGTTCGGCCAGTTTCATCACGCGCAAAAGGACACTTTCTGCGTTGAAGGTTTCGATCGCCATATCAGCGATGTTCATCAGCACTTCCTGTTCGCTTTCGATCTTCATCATCAGCTTTTGTACGGCAGCACCGGCCACCATCATAATGGCTTTCTTCAGGTTGTTGACCAGTTTTATTTCTTTGGAAAAAGTAGTTTCTTCTTCGGATCCAAAATCGGGAATGCTCATCAGTTCTTTCTGAATGGCCATAGCGGGACCCATCAGTCCAAGCCGACCACTCATCGCACGCTTGAGCGTCATGTCGAGGGTGAGCAGGCGGTTGATCTCATTGGTACCTTCGTAAATGCGGTTGATGCGGCTGTCGCGGTAAGCACGGGAGATATTGTATTCAGCACTGAAACCATTACCTCCATGTATCTGTACCCCTTCATCCACAACAAAATCGAGTACTTCACTGCCATATACTTTCAGCATGGCACATTCAATGGCATATTCTTCAGCACCACCGAGCAACGCTTCCTCAAAAGGCTTTCCGGATTCGAGCAGTTCATGTTCTTTGTCCGCCACCCATTTGGCTGTACGGTACAGGGCAGACTCGCCCACAAATACACGTATTGCCATTTCGGCCAGTTTATGTTTAATGGCACCGAAATTGGAGATCGGTTGTTTGAATTGTTCTCTTGTTCTTGCATATTCTACAGTACCGCTGAGTGATTTGCGTGCACCACCGATAGCAGCAGCGCATAATTTCAAACGGCCGATATTCAGAATATTGAAGGCGATTTTATGTCCTTTACCAATTTCACCGAGCAGGTTTTCCACCGGCACTTTGCAATCCTGAAAATATAATTGTACGGTAGAAGAACCTTTGATACCCATTTTATGTTCTTCCGGTCCCTGGGTAAATCCTTCTGTACCGCGGTCTACGATAAAGCCGGTGAATTTATCACCATCCACTTTGGCAAATACCGTGTATACCTGTGCAAAGCCTCCGTTGGTAATCCAGCATTTCTGTCCGTTGAGGATATAATACTTGCCGTCGTCACTCAGTTTGGCGGTTGTTTTGGCACCGAGTGCATCACTTCCGCTGTTGGGTTCAGTCAATCCGTAAGCACCAGCCCATTCACCGCTGATGAGTTTGGGAATATATTTTTCTTTCTGTGCATCGGTACCAAAATACAGAATGGGCAGGGTGCCGATACCCGTATGGGCAGCAATCGCCACAGAGAAGGAGTGGCCTGCACCCAGGTATTCATTCACGATGGTGGAGGTAACAAAATCTTTACCGAGTCCGCCGTATTGCTCCGGAAAAGATGTGGCGAGTAGCCCCTGCTCACCGGCTTTGGTAACGAGTGATTTCATGAGACCCGGCTCCAGGTTATCAATGCGGTCGAGTATCGGGTAGATCTCTGCATCGAGAAACTGGTTACACATGTCCCGGATCATCTGTTGTTCTTCGTTGAAATCTTCCGCAATAAATGTTTCTGCGGGCGACGAGGCTTTTACCAGCCATTCTCCCCCCTTCATCGTGCTGATGGCCGGGGTGCTTGTTGTTGCTGCGGTGCTCATAAAGAATAGTTTAAAACGTTATTATTTAGTTCTATTTTAAAATTGGGGGTTGTCGTTTGACTATCAACGTCACTTTTCACTATTATCTATTCACTTTTATCTATCCGTTATCATCTATTTAAGGTTATCATACACAATCTGCAACACTTCCTTACATACATCGATCCTGTCAGGTGGTACGGTGATCAGGGCTTCGTTGAGTGTTTCATCGGCCAGTTGCATGGTTTCTTCCTGCAATTTCTGCGCCTGTTTGGTCAGGTAAATCAGATTGATACGGCGATCATTTTCGGAAGCCACGCGTTTTACCAGATTCAGTTTTTCGAGGTTATCCACCAACCGGGTAATGCTGGGTTTATCGCGAAAAGTGGCGTTGCACAATTCCTGCTGGCTGATACCTTCCTGTTTCCATAAATGATACAATACACTCCATTGTTCGATGGTGATATTCAGGCCTGCCGTGTTGAATTTCTTCTGCAGCCGGCGGGCAATGGCGGTAGAGGCCTTACCCGTGATAAAGCTATAGAGCTCCCCTTTTTTAAATTGGTTGTTTGGCATATAGTTGTTTGTGCAACTATCCAAAATTAGTATTATATTTGAATCCTCCAAGATATTTTAGCTAAAAAATTTCTGTTTCTGTCAGCGTATCAGCAATACCGGTACCAGGATTCCCGGATCGGCTACCTCCGGGCGGGTCGCGGGGAGCGTGTGGCCGTTTGTTTTCATGGGTATGGGGAAAAGGCTGGCAGCTTCTCTTTTCTGGAAAAATCGGCAGGTGATCAATTTACTTTTATTGCCATTGACCTTCCGTTTCATGGCGATACGGATTGGAAGGGGGGCTTGAATTTCACCATTGATCAATTAGTGGAGATTGTAAAGGGCATATTGGCGCAAGAGAATGTGAACCCTTCCCGGCCGGTAACGCTGATCGGGTATAGTCTTGGCGGGCGGGTGGTATTGAGTTTGTTTCAATCCGGAAAGTTGAATACAGACCGGATGGTATTACTGGCACCGGATGGGCTAAAGGTAAACCGCTGGTACTGGCTGGCCACACAAACCTGGTTGGGCAATCGTTTTTTTGCCTTTACGATGAAGCATCCGGGTTGGTTTTTTGGCATGCTGAAAGTGATGAACCGGTTGGGACTCGTGAATGCCAGTATATTCAAGTTTGTGAATTATTATATCGGTGATGAAACCGTACGGCAATTACTCTATACCCGCTGGACCACTTTGCGCAAATTAAAACCCCGTCTGTCTGTCATTAAAAAAATGATTGCTGAAAAAAATATTCCGGTGCGATTGGTTTATGGCAGGCACGACCGGATCATTCTCGCTGCGGTGGGCGAGCGTTTTCGCAAAGGGATAGAAGCGCAATGCCGTATCAGTATCATACATGCGGGGCACCAGGTATTACATGAGAAGCATGCGGGGGAGATTGTGCCGGTGTTGGCGGATTAGGGGATAGCCACTACTTTTTAATTTCAAGCGTCCCTTCCACTTCCCTTATATAAACATTCCAGTTGTATAAAATTTCGATGATTTGCTCCAGGGTTTTTCCGTCTGGTACGTTATCCTTCAAAATGCCATACTTATCAAAAAAATAATCAATAAAATATTGCTTCCCTTTCTTTTGAATTTTAGAAATCGATGGGTGGTATGAAACTGTACCAAAATATCTTGTACTATCTGTAACTGGAAGAATAAAATCCCCCTTCGTGATTTGCTGTATTACATTTGAGTCAATTTTCATATTTAGCCTTGCTAAATTGTCTTTTAAATCAATATTACTAAGAACCAGATTTTTAATCTTGTTTCGTACTTTTCCTTTAACAACTAAAAAGCATTCACGCGCTATCGGTGTTTTTAAAACGGATTTTATATAAATATCCCTGTTAGTATCCCGGGGTATTAAAACAGTAGTAAGTCTGCTTTTTTTTATTTTCAAGTAAGGTTTCAAAAATCAAACTATCACGTGTTAAAGCCAATATTCGGTTTTTGCTGATGGATGTATCGGGAAGTACGATATTCAAATATTTATTCTCCACAAAGTATTTAAAAGAGTATACAGTATCGATTCTGCTATGGAAAGTTGCATGTCCATCCGCTGTAAACGAAATGGTGGGGTAATTAATCTGATTGCCAACCAGACGCCACGTACCGATAATAGCAGATTGCTTTGAATGCAATTTATTTGTGGAGTTGCATGATACCAGTACACTTGTTATGAGGATGATAATTATTTTTTTCATAGCCTTTTGTCAGGGTTCTCCTTTGCCAGCCTTTCGCCTGGCAGGGTTGACAGTCGCCGGGCAGTATGTCCTGATATGAATTTTCGAACCCTAAAGTCATATGCCTGAACTTGACTGGTTTAGCAACATCCACATGTTAAGGAACGGATTCTGCTTGAAAAAATTGTTCACAAAAACAACATCTCCGACCAAAAAGGTTTTCGATCCTGCAGACCGGCCAGTAATACCAGCGATACCCCGGCCACACCATCCAGTAAGCTATGCGCATTTTGGTGGAGTGCAGCACCGATAACCGGATCGTTTAACATATCAGTGGCCTCGCCGATCCAATAGGCTTGCGCCTCCTTGTATTTTTCATCCCCCGTTTCCACATAAAGTGTTTGGTAAAACTGTGCCAGGCCCGAAGCGCCATGACAAAAAAATGGATCCTTTACCTGCGTAGCAGCTTCCTCTTTGCGCATAGTGGAATAAAGACCGATAATATCGGCGATACGTATCCACTCCGGTTCGTTGAATAATTTTCCGGCGCGGTACAATAACAACACTACGTTAAGATCGCCATAGCACCAACCCAGCCTTGGCCGGTTTTCCAGTATAGCCCCATCATCGGATGCAGAAAAAGGAAAACAGGAATATTCGCCCCGCTGATCATCCACCTGCAGTCGGTGCTTCAATATATATTGTATGCCCCGCCTGATCACTTCTCCCGTAATGTCTGTATGTTTAGTAAGTGCAAGCGCAGCAGTTAATACCAGAAGCATACCAGATTGCCCGTGCGACAAACTGAAATTGACCGGCTCCTGCCCTTTTTGAGAAAGCATGGCATTGCGAAACCAATATCCGTCCGGCTGTTTTACCACACGGGAGCAAGCTTGCGCTACCAGTTTATTCAAGTAATCATTATAGCCGGTAAGCCGGGTATAGATCGTGAAATAATGAATGATTCCAAATGCTCCGTGCAGGCAATCGGTACAATCCTGATCCAATTGAAGAGTAGCTTCTTCAAACAATAATTCGTTGAGCGCATTAATAGCTTGTCCGTCTGATGAGGATATCATGCCCTCCTTTTCCAGCAGGAGCAATACCAATGCCAATCCGGCGCCACCCCGGCTGAGCGAAGTACCCTTTAAATTACTTGTATCATCATCAAGCCGCTGAATAACCAATGCCAGTAATAGTGATGCCTTTTTCGCGTATTTGTTGTTGCCCGTGTAGCGATACCATTCCCACCAATACAATACCAGGCCGAGATTCCCTCCGAACAATGAATCGTCTCTGGTTGTGCCTGCATCAATTATACGTTGTAATGCAGCCAAGCGATCTTTTATTAGCAAGTCCATAAATTTTCCTTGCCGTAAGATCAAAAAATGGGGATGAACTGAAAATTTTGTTACACGAACAGGCCGATTAGCAGTACCAACGCCTATAACATCAGTTTTGTCTGCATTTTCTCTATAAAGGCCTGTTTATACGTATCCCCCAAAACAAATTTTACTGAATTATCTTTCAGGTGAATGATATTACCCTCAATGCCGGTAATAAACCGGATGGGAACAATATGTGATTTATGGATACGAATAAAATGCCGCGATGGCAGCCGCTCTTCCAGATCTTTCATATTTAATAGGGCCATTATCACGTGATCGTTATAATGAAGGGCGACATAATTTCTTCTTCCTTCTATATACTCGATATCCACCAGGTTGATCTTATGGAGTTTACCTTTCTGTTCAGTTTTAATATAGATATAATCCTCTTCCAGGGGAATAGGGTGTTGCAGGTTGGGCGTGCCGATACTGTTGAACGCCCGTTGTGCTGCCTGAACAAACCGGGGGAACCGGATGGGCTTTAACAGGTAATCTATCACTTCGAGTTCGAACCCTTCGGCAGCAAATTCGGTATGCGCGCTGCACAATATTATTTTGGTTCGGCTCCGCAGGGATTTTACCAATTCGATACCGGATAAGCCAGGCATATTGATATCGGTAAAAAGTAAATCAGGGGCTTCTTCATTGAGTCGGGGTAATACTTCCAGCGGGTTTTGGCCTGTACCTATCAGGGTAAGATAGGGTGTTTGTGCAATGTAGTGGGTCAATACCTCAATAGCATGTGGTTCGTCGTCGAGTACAAAACAAGTTATCATTCTTATTGTCGTTTTATTCGGCAGGAGATGTGGCTAACTGTACACGGAGCAGGGCCTTATAAAAACCGTTATCGGGTATAGCCTGCAAAACATATTGGCCGGGGTAGGCCGCATCGAGCCTGCGCCGGGTGTTTTCGATACCGATGCCGGTGGACGGCTCCCGTGGACCCGTCTTTATCTTATTATATACTTCAAATTGCAGCAGCTTCTCTTCGTACTTTATCTGCAGGTTAAGCCGCAATGGGTGGGCAGGATCAAAAAGTTCCCCGTGTTTAAATGCGTTTTCCAGCAAGGTGAGAAGTACCAGCGGGATAATGGTAAGATCTGCGGCAGAACCGTTGCTTTCGAAAACCACTTGTAATTTACCGCCAAAACGAAGCTGGTTGATAGCAATATAATTACGCATATGCTGTACTTCATCTGCTAATGGCACCCGGGCATTACTGTCGCCCTGATTTTGAAGGGAATAGCGCATCATATCAGACAGTAATAAGATGCCATCCGACAATTGAGCAGTATTGCCGGTGATGGACTGGGCATAAATAAAATTCAGGGTGTTTTGCAGAAAATGCGGGTTAATTTGAGCGCGGAGGAAGTTTGATTCGGTTTGTAACCGTTGCTGTTCTGAAATTTTTAGCTTTTGGGACGAAGATTTATAATTTTCAAGGAAAATAAAACCAGCAGCCATAAAAAAATATTGTACGTACCATGTAACGCCATATAAAAAATGATTTAGATAGTTCTTCAGCGGCTTAAATGGCGAGATTAACAGTTGCTGTACATACAGGCGAACAAAAAAATGTACACCAATAAAAAAACAAAACCCCGTTGCAAACAATAAAATCATTTTTAAGAGCTTGTATTGAGAGGAGGCATTATAATAACGTATAGTAAAGTATGTTGAATAAAATATCAAAACATGATGTGTCAAGATATAGATTAGATGTGCAAACACACCTATATACTCGCCCGTGTAGAAATCAATTGTGAGTGAGTATAGGCAAAATAAAGACCAGAATACAATATGAGTTCTAATTCTTTTCAAAATAGTTTTTTACAAACTTTATCCAATCTTTTACCGATGGCTGAATTTTAATGTCCGGCAAAATTCCTTTCCCCGAATAATAATTATGTATACCGGATGGTATGACCCTGTAAGTTGGCATCCACATAGAATACTTACCAGATGGAGCTCTCATTGCGAACGTATTAAGGTTATCGATAGCTCCTGCAGAATTCTCTCCAAAAACAAGTGCCTTTTTACTTTGTTTTATATCAAGAATCATTGCCTCAGCAGCGCTCATACATCCATAATTCACTAGTAAACCCACCTTTAACGGTTTTGAATAAACCTTGTCGAAAACTTTATTTTTCCCTTTTATGAGAACTCTTGTACCCTTATTTTTTTTTAAAGAATCAATATAATATACTTGTTGTTGGTATTGGTCTTTATCCCGAATGGAATCAAGATTTTTGAGACTGCGCTCCTCATACGCAATTAGATCATCTGATATATAGCTTAGTCCATCCGGGCGAACTATCATGTTTGTATATATATAAGGAAGAAGTTTTGAATATGTCCGAATGGTTCCACCCGGGTTATTGCGGATATCAATTATTAAAACTCTGGCATTCTCAATTTCAGCTTGATATTTTTTTACCAGCGAATCTACAATTATCACATTCTCCTGAGAGTGCTCTGGTATTTTAAAAACGATAATCCCGTTTCTATTTGATATTACAGAAGCCCTATAGTCGTATTCCTTTACTTTACTTTTATTTTTAACTGAAGCAGCCCTCAATTTCTTCCATCGGGAATAAGACCAGATTTGAAATTCATTTTCCGAAATAAACTTCAGAGGAGAAATAAGTCTGTATTGAAAATAAGCGTTTATGAATTCACAAAAAACAACAGAGGTATCATTTGTTGTAAAACGTAATACTAATCGCCCCCTGGTATTTGAGTCTGCAGATTGATATACATAGCCATTATAACTGTTTTCAAATTTTTGATCCCGCAAAATACCAATCACTTCTGTACCTAAATCATTTAACCAAAAGCCGGTAAACCTGTCTCCCTTTTTTATTCCTTTATTGATTTTAATGAATAACTCCTTTGGGTTTAAGTAGCGCAAAGAATTACCAGGTAGTTCAACCTGTTGTCTTTGATAACAAATAAGATGCTGATCCCCAAAAAAATTTGTAATACTGGAAATAAGCTGGAAGGTATCTGTGATAGGAACATTGAGTTTTTCCTTTATGAATTTTTCAAACGCCACCGAGTCTTTACTCATTCCTAAAGGGAAGTAATCTTTGCGGATTTTTTCAATCACAAAATCAACGTCAGACAATTGAGCAATTGCTGTAACCGATAATTGAGTATGAAAAATAAAAAACAGAAAAAGCAATTTCCAGTTTTTCAATTTGTATGTACGACACATTATTTTTGTATTATAATAATGTGTTGCTATTACTTATTAATAGCAACACATGGATAACTTCAACCATACTTAATGAAGAATGGGTTTTATCTTGGGCCTCTTACACCATCATTTGTCATTCTGCTGGTACAACCAGTAATTATATCATCCCATGTCTGAAAAAAAATCCCAGCTTGTTCGGCCCCGATTTGTTTTTTACCAAGTCGAAATACCGTTTTTTTATTCAATTTTAACTTAACGGTTTTTTGTACTTTTTCATTCTGCGCTTTCATAAATATTTTTTTTGTTAATGATATATTCAAAAATATATATGATAGCAACAAATATAAAAACTACTTCACCAACACCGCGATTGTAGGTACGAACAGGAAAGCGTTTAATAAGGGATGAATTAGATTTTTAAACTTGATTTTAAGTTATTATAACTAGAAAAAATATTCTAAAAATTTTTTTTATTATTACTTAGAAATGTATTTCGCTTCGGTTTATTTTACGGACTGCACCATACAGCCGTAGATCTGGCACTTCTTCGTTTCGATGATCACCTGGTTTACTCACCCTGCCTATTATTCCTGTATTTTTGAGCACCATGGCACTGCTCCTATTTACCGCAGTATTGTTCATCTTATACAGTTTGCTGCTCGGGTATTATTACCGGGGCTGGCGTGCCATTCCCCCTTTTACCGCATCGGCATCTCCGGCAGCCGTATCCATCAGCCTGATCATTCCCGCCCGCAACGAAGAAAAAAATATCGGCGCCCTGCTGGATGCCATCCGCCTGCAAACCTATCCCGCCTCCCTGCTGGAAGTAATCGTAGTGGATGATCATTCTACGGATAATACCGCTGCCATCGTAAATACTTATTCCTTTGCCCGGTTGCTGTCGCTCAAAGAAGACGCTATCAATTCCTATAAAAAGAAAGCACTGGCCACCGGCATTGCCGCATCCACCGGCACACTGATCGTAACCACCGATGCCGATTGCCTGCCCTCACCGCAATGGCTGGCTACTATCGCTGCATTTTATACCAGCCATAAATCTGCTTTCATTGCAGCCCCCGTTACCTATTCGCACAATGGATCTGCACTGCAAATATTCCAGGCAATGGATTTTCTCGTGCTGCAGGGCATTACCGGCGCGGCCGTACATTATCGCCATCTCTCCATGTGCAATGGGGCTAACCTGGCCTATGAACGAAGCGTATTCGATGAAGTGGGCGGCTTCGAAGGCATCGACCATATTGCCTCCGGCGATGATATGCTGCTGATGCACAAAATCGCCAGCCGGTACCCGGATCGCGTGCATTATCTATCCGCACACGAGGCCATTGTAACTACACAGCCCATGCTTACATGGAAAAGTTTTTTTAACCAACGCATTCGCTGGGCCAGTAAGGCTGGCCAGTACAATGATAAGCGGATTACCGCTGTGCTGGCATTGGTATATCTGTTCAATTGCTGCTTTCCGGCTTTACTGATTTGGGCTGCCATTCAGGGTGGTGTGTACTGGCTGTATCCCGCCGGCTTTCTGTTGGGTAAAACATTGGTCGAGCTTCCCTTTGTAACCAAGGTGGCTTTCTTTTTTAACCATACTGCATTACTGCGCTATTTTTTCTTTTTTCAACCACTACATATTATATATACCATCATATCGGGATTGCTGGGGCAATTGGGGGCTTATGAATGGAAAGGCCGAAAAGTAAAATAGCCAGGCCCCGGGCCCCACATACCGTATTGATCAGATAAGGATATATTTGTACGAATCTATTCTCTCTTCTTATCATGTCAGGCAATTCATCCTTCCAGGCAGCCGCCTGGCGAAGACTGAAAAAAAACAAAGGGGCCGTATTCGGCCTTATCGTTATTGCGCTGGCAGTATTGGTATCTGTATTTGCTTACTTTCTGGCCCCCGATTCTTCGCCGTACGCCAACCGTATCATTCTCGAAACAGGCGGAGAAAAACCCGGCTATACGCGACAGTTTATTAAAGTAAAAAAAGAAAAAAACGTTCCCCATACGGGTTTTATTCAGCAATTGGTAAGTGGCAAAGAAGACAAGTATTATTATGTACCAGTGAACAGCTATACCAACGAAGGCGACAGTATCATTGCGCAGAAATACATGGACGAGGATCTATCCGAAAGACAAGCCTGGCACCGCAACCAGCTTGCCCCAAACCCGGTGGTACAACTCAGCTACCGGCTCGGCACCGATAAATATGGTAGAGATATTCTCAGCCGCATTATTGTAGGCACACGGGTGAGCCTGAGTGTGGGGCTCATCACCGTTATTATTTCACTGAGTATAGGGTTGGTGCTGGGTTCGCTGGCCGGTTACTACCGGGGTCGCACCGATGAAGTAATCATGTGGTTCATCAATGTGATCTGGAGCATACCTACCTTGCTGCTGGTATTTGCCATTACGCTGGCATTGGGTAAAGGATTCTGGCAGGTGTTCATTGCAGTGGGACTTACCATGTGGGTGAATGTGGCGAGACTCGTACGCGGTCAGGTACTGGCCGAGCGGGAAAAAGAATATGTAGAAGCCACGCGTGCATTGGGCTATTCCGGAGTACGTACCATCATCCGGCATATATGGCCTAATATCATGGGACCGGTAATGGTAATTGCTGCCAGTAATTTTGCATCGGCCATTGTAATAGAAGCGGGGCTCAGTTTTCTGGGTGTGGGTGTACAACCTCCCATGCCCAGTTGGGGCTTGATGATCAAGGAGAATTATAATTTCATCATTACGCAAAATCCCATGCTGGCACTGGCCCCGGGCTTTGCGATTATGCTGCTGGTGCTTGCCTTTAATTTATTGGGTAATGGTTTGCGCGATGCGCTGAATGTGAGGGGGAAGTTGTAAGGAAGAAGACGGATAGTCGGAAAGACCGTAAGTTAGCTCCTTTCCGACTCACGGACTTTCGGTCTTCGGGACTTACCACTCACATCACTTTCACATTCCGGCTAAAGCTTTCTTCAAGCGAGATAAATGTTTCAGTCCGTTCAATGCCTTTTATTTTTTGCAACTGGTCGTGCAGCACAAAACGAAGTTGTGTAATGTCTTTGCACGCGATTTCAGCAAACATGCTGTAGTTGCCCGTGGTATAATTGAGCCGAACGATCTCGGGAATTTTCTGCAGGTCTTTGGCAACTGCATCATAGAGGGAGCTTTCTTTCAGGTAGATGCCGATAAATGCAATCACATCATAGCCCAGTTGTTTCAGATCGGCCTTCAGGCGGGTACCTTTTACAATGCCGGCCTCCTGCATTTTTTTGATCCGCACATGTATGGTGCCTCCGGAAACAAATAGTATTTTGCCCAGATCGGCATACGACATTTCCGCGTTCTCCATCATATGATGAATGATCTGGAGGTCGAGTTTGTCAAGATTCAATTTGGCGGCCATTTTGGAATAGTGTTTTAGATTTTTTTTATAAATTATAGCAAATATTTGAATAATTTCTATACTTTCAAAATATTTATTGAAAAAATTGGAACGAATTGACTAATGAACCTATATTTGTATTGTCAAAACGGTGAATAACCAGCTTCTTTGATAATACTGTGGGGTGATGAAATTGCGAAAGCATGGCAGACATGCCCTCTTGTCTCGGGGGTGGAGATCATAGGATAAACGAATGGTAATGGGTTGACCACTAATGCTAGCAGTGCCATTTAGCTAACTACTCCGTGGAGGTTCGACCCCTCCCCCTACAGCAATTACATTTAAAGCCTTCCTGGAAACAGGGAGGCTTTTTTTTGCCTTATAACAACAGCAGCGACCCGTTTGTCTCGGGGTGGAGATCATAGGATAAACGAATGGTAATGGGTTGACCACTACTGCTAGTAGTGCCATTTAGCTAACTATCCGCCGCGGCGGAGTAGACCCCTCCCCCTACAGCTACTACATTTGAAAGCCTTTCCTTCCGGAGAGGCTTTTTTGTTGCCTTATACCAAACGGCAGCGACCCTCTTGTCCCGGGGGTGGAGATCATAGGATAAACGAATGGTAATGGGTTGACCACTACTGCTAGTAGTGCCATTTAGCTAACTATCCGCCGCGGCGGAGTAGACCCCTCCCCCTACAGCAATTACATTTGAAAGCCTTTCCTTCGGGAGAGGCTTTTTTGTTATCATATACCAACGGCAGCGAACCCCTTGTCCAGGAATGGAAATCATTCAATAACATTATGGTAATGGGTTGACAAATAACCTTTGCTATGCCATTTAGCTAACTATCCGCCGCGGCGGAGTAGACCCCTCCCCTTACAGCAATTACATTTGAAAGCCTTTCCTTCGGGAAGGGCTTTTTGGCTATGCTTAGATTAGCGACTCGCTTAACAAAAGGTTGGATAATACCGGTAACAATAGGTCAAGATGGTCGTCATAAGTTTCAATCAGCTCAAATAATCTGGCTTTTAGCTCAATATTCTTCTAAATTGAGCTAAACCCTGAATGATATCTACCTATATAGAAATACAGCTCATTTTTTTAGACTTTAAGCTCAAAATTTAGTATATTTAAGCTGTATTCTTTATTAAATTGAGCTTCAAATTGAAAAATAGTTTTCTTGATAGAATTTTAAGCTATCTGACAAAGAATCCAGGTAGCTCATCCAGAGCTGTTCATGAATATCTGCATAACGAGGTCAGCTATGCCACTGTCAAAAGATTATTGACTAAACTGGAACAGGAAAACCTGATCTTTTCCGAAGGCAATGGCAAAGCCACCCGATACAGGGTTAGTCCTACCAGTAACCTGCTGGCCCCGTTTGATATGGAGGCTTATTTCAAAAAGGAAATAGACGAACGTGACATAAAAGAGCAGTTCAATTTTGAGTTGATACCAATGCTTGCAGAAATCGATCTTTTCACTAATGCCGAACAAAAAAAACTGGATGATCTGCAGTCAAGGTTTGTGTCTAATATTTCAAAGCTGGACGAAACCACCTATAAAAAAGAGATGGAGCGATTAGCGATCGACCTAAGCTGGAAATCTTCGCAGATAGAAGGTAATACCTATTCGCTTCTGGAAACAGAAAGGTTGCTCACAAAAAAAGAAACTGCAGCGGGTAAACCACAGTCCGATGCAATAATGTTACTGAATCACAAAGAAGCGATCAATTTCATCCTGAAAAACAAGGATTATGTATCGCCGCTCAGTGTACACGGCATCGAAGACATTCATAGTATATTGATTGAGGATCTAGGGATAGACAGGAATATCCGGCAAAGAAGAGTCGGAATTTCTGGAACCAATTACCGACCGCTGGATAACGAACACCAGATCCGGGAAGCCCTTTCAGCTATGTGTGAACTCGTGAATAGCAAACCGTCCGTTTTTGAAAAAGCACTGCTGGCACTGGTACTGCTTTCCTATATTCAGGCATTCGTGGATGGAAATAAAAGAACAGCGCGAATCATCAGCAATGCAGTACTAGTGGCCAACAACCATTGTCCTATTTCGTTCAGAACGGTGGATCCCGTTGAATACAAAAAAGCGATGCTGGTATTCTATGAGCAGCATAATATCACCCCGGTTAAAGATGTTTTTATTGCACAGTATCAATTTGCAGTTGACACCTATTTCTAGTTATCAATATCAATGTTTGAATTGCACGGTGAGGATGAAAATTCAGGTGGGCCGACCCTGATCTTATTTGAATGTCCTGTTGACAGTCTGATTGTTATACAATAATCGAATACAGCTCTATATAGGTAGCAACAACTTAGTACTCCCACTTTTAGCGTACCGTATGCCAGTACTTACTGGCAAAAAGATTCCACTCCCTTAATGAAAAAAACACAAGCTATTTATAATACAACTGCTGTATTGATTACGAATGAAGTCAACAGCTTTGTAATATCAAATGTCTGCCAGTCTTCCGGGATGCCATCTGCTTATCTGTCAATTCATTCTTACCCTTTTCTTTTTCGCTTTTTGCCCCCATTGGTTAAGTTGGTTGAGGACAGGCTGGAGTGATATACCCAATTTTGTAAGCGTGTATTCAACCCTGGGTGGCATTTCTGGGTATATTTTTCGTGCGATCAGTCCATCGGCTTCCATCTCCCGCAAGTGCTGACTCAGCATTTTTTCACTTACCTGCGGAATTTCTTTTTTTAATTCCCCAAACCGGTTATACCCATGCGTCATTTTCCACAGTATAGCAGGCTTCCATCTTTTTCCTATCAATGATAAAGTAAAAATAAACGGACATTCCGATTCCAATGCCCTTTCGTTTTTTAAATTAACCGAGTTTTCTTTTCGCATAGCTTAATACTTACCTTTTGGTAACCATCCTACAATTTGGTAACTACTTTAAAATCTGATTATGTTACTGCAATTTTGCTGCTCACTTATAAAAATACACAAGGTAATATGAATATTGGTTTTGTTGGTGCAGGAAAAGTAGCCTTATCGCTTGGAAACCTGTTTTCAGGGGCCGGTTATACCGTAAAGTACGGCACACATCATCCGGAACATGATCAGTTGTCTGTGGCCGGCGTTATTGCATGCAGTGAAGTGGTTTGTTTTGCCGTTCCTTTTACTGCTATGACAGCATTACTTACCACCCATAAAGAAGCACTTACCGGTAAAATTGTCGTGGATATTACCAACCCCATTAATAGTGCAGACTGGTCGCCACTGCTTTTGGGTAATGATAGCGGAGGGGAACAAACAGCCCGTTTACTGCCGGATTCAGCCGTAGTGAAAGCTTTCAATACCGTTTTTGCAGATGTAATGAACAAAGAAAAGCAGGAATTTAACGGGCAGAAATTAACCGTCTTTATTGCTTCGGATAATAATGAAGCTGCAGAAATTGTGACTACCATAGCCAACGACGCCGGCTTTCATGGATTAGTGGTTGGCGGTATTAAACAGGCTCGTCACCTCGAATCCATTGCACATGTAAATATTGCCATCGCACTGGCTGGTGGAGGTACTGATGCCGGATTTATTTATGCGCAACGTAAAAACTAACGAATGATAAAGCCTACCATGCAGGTTTGGACAAATGCCTGGCATACCGCTGACGCTGATACATTTAAACAGCTATATGCAGAGCTAGCCCTCATTTTCCCGCCGGGAAAAAAAACTGTTCAGGGCAATACCAACATACTTGATTTTATGAAAGGTGGTTTAGGAAAAGTGGATGTCCTGTTTGAACGGGAGCAGTTGATCATAAGTGAAAATCTGGCTTTCGAATACGGTCGGTTCCGGGATATGGAAAGAAGCGGTGATACTGTACTGGGCGAAGGCACGTACGGTGTTACCTGGATTTGGGAAGATAATGAATGGAAAATTCAATCCCATACCTGGTCGATGCCTGCATCTTTGCCTGCTTAATGCAACGGTTATTTCCAGATACCTGTTCATCTCTCTGCAAACAGGATTTTATCAGTTCGAAGTATTTTCTTTTATTTTTTCTGAATCACTCATTTATACAACGATAAAGCGGAAAATTTCAACCCGCGGTCTTTACCGGTTGGAATGATGCATTTGTTAGATTTTTAAAATACAGTTCTACGCTGTACCTTAGTTCAAATCTAACCACCATGCCACTATCACTTTCCCGTATCATCTTATTCGTAGCCGCCTGTTTCATTATTTCCTGCGGAAATAACAGCGACAGTAAACCCACCAGTGCTGCCGATACTACCCAACCAACTGCACCTGTACAAGACACGATTACCAACCAGCCACCCAGCTTCAGTTGCCAGGTGCTTCCCGAAGATTCCATGGGCATACCCCATAGCATTTTGTACCTGCAAAGTGGTGGTAAAAAAATCACCATTGATACCATCTATAGCTGTGGCGAAATAGCCCCCGCTGAATACGCCGAAAAGAAAATACCCGCCGATGCCCTTATGGCACTAGGAGGATGGTGGGCCGGATCTGGTGATTACTTTTATCTGGTAGTGCGCAACGGCAAACCCGTAGTATATGCCGGCTGGCAGGATGAACAACAAACCGATGAAGGATACCATTGGGAAGAAAAAAAACTCAAGGAGTAATCCGCTTTATTCTGATTTATTGCAACACCTGATATTTGCGCTGAGCCTTATTAAACCAAATAACTTTAGCGCAATCGTACATACCACCTTAACCATCGCACGTGAAAAAAACAGCCCTTAGCTTCTGCTTTCTCCTGCTTTTGCTGGCAGGCAATGCACAACCCGAAAAAGTGTTTTCTTCGATGGAAGAAGCGCTGAAAAACCCGGATGAGGTATATATTCTTTCGCTCAATAACCAGAAACTGAAAGAGGTACCTGCTGCCATTACCCGTTTCAAACACCTCACATCGCTCAACCTGGCGGGGAATAAACTGAGCAGTTTACCGGAAACTATTTCTACCCTGCAATCACTTTCTGAACTTGATATCAGTTTCAATCGGTTCAATAGTATACCCGATGCAGTTACACAATTGACCAATCTCACAGAACTGGATCTCAGCGATAATCATATTTCCTTTATTCCCCAAAGCATTACCCGGCTTACCCATCTCGATCAGTTGTACCTCAACAATAACCGGCTGGCGGCCTTACCCGAGTATATGTCGGGACTGCACAGCCTTACCCAAATCTATTTATACGGCAACCTGTTTCGTGCGTTTCCGGAGTGCCTTACTCAACTCACCCAGCTTACCGAAGTTGGCATGGGCGGCAACCTGCTTTCTTCTCTTCCATCTTCGATGAACCGTCTTACCAATTTGAAATACCTGGCACTTCCCTATAATCAATTTGAAACATTTCCCGAAGTTCTGACGCAATTAACCTCGCTGGTATTACTCGATTTCAATGGCAATAAATTGAATGGATTGCCGGACAATATCAGTCAACTCAGCCGGCTTACGGAACTCTATCTCGAAATGAATAAACTCATATCACTTCCTGAGTCTATTATCTCCCTGCAACAACTGGAGAAGATCAATATCAAACAAAACCCTTCACTCAAACTGAGTACAACTGTTCGCACGTTCATCGAAGACAAACGGATCTGACAGGAATTATTATTCTTTTACCCTTTTCTTTTCGCTATGTTTTGTAAAAAAAGCAAGAGCCGCTAATTTTGCGGCCTAAAAAACAGGTATGAGGATTTTGTTCGCTTCTTTATTGATCAGTTTTGCTATAGCCGCAACTGCACAGGATCTCAGTGTGCGAAACCTCCAAAATGAAAGCCTGAAATACCTACAGAAGAAATCGGATGATACGACCCGTAAAAACTGGAGAAAAGGAGGACTGTACAACCTGAATATTTCTCAGGCATCACTCAGCAACTGGGCGGCCGGTGGTGATGAATTTTCACTGGCGGTGAACTCACTCCTCAGTTTGTATGCTTTTTATAAAAAAGACCGTCATAGCTGGGACAATACCTTTGATTTCAATCTCGGTTATGTAAATACCACTTCATTGGGAAGCCGTAAAAATGATGATCGCTTTGATCTTTTATCCAAATACGGTTATGCACTCAATCCTAAATTAAACCTGGCGGGCCTGGTGAATCTTCGTTCACAATTCTTCAAAGGTTATTCCTTTACGGAGAATGTAAAGACCCTGTCTTCCAATTTTATGGCGCCGGGTTATTTATTGCTCAGTACGGGTCTTGACTTCAAGCCTACTAAAAATCTTTCCATATATGTATCACCGCTTACCGCCCGTTGGGTGATCGTAAGGGATACAGTCCTTTCCAACAAAGGGGCATATGGGGTTCAACCCGGTAAAAAAACCAATCTGGAAGTGGGAGGATTTGCAACGATCGGTTACCAGAAAGAGATCAGCAAGAATATCACGTACAAAGGAAGGCTTGACCTGTTTTCCAATTACAAAAAGAACCCGCAGAATGTGGATCTCTTTATGTCGAATATTCTCAGTGTAAAACTGTCGAAGATATTATCGGCAACCTGGGGCGTGGACCTGATCTATGATGATGATGTGCGGCTGTTTGGTCCTACCAAAACCAGTCCCGGTTTACAGGTAAAATCGCTGGTGGGTATTGGTGTGCTCGTAAAATTCTGATAAGGCTGGTTACTGTTTATTTTTCCATCCTTGTAACTGGGCATTTTCTAAACAATTATCACTCTTTGTTATGCTGGTTAAATAACCGGTTTACACGTCATCCCGGCATGCGGCCTTCCTTATCTTTGCGCCATGGGTCATAAGAAATTAATACGGTTTGCGGAGCTTGAAACATTTCCGAATGTGCTGCAATACCCCCGGGATAAGGCAGGCAAATGGCATACCCATTTCAATAACGATAATCCGATAACACTCGAACTGGCATGTGGTAAGGGAGAATATGCAGTGGGATTGGGAAGGATGTATCCCCTGCGTAATTTTATTGGTGTGGACCTCAAGGGCAATCGCATTTGGGTGGGGGCACGCAAGGCACTGCAGGAAAACATGACCAATGTAGCATTTGTAAGAGGGCAGATTGATTTTGTCAATGAATATTTCGGGGCTGGGGAAATACAGGAAATCTGGATCACGTTTCCGGACCCGCAACTGCGTATGTCGAAAGCGCGTAAACGACTGACCCATCCGAAATTTCTTCGTTTATACCAGCAGTTATTAGTATCCGGCGGGCTGGTCCACTTAAAGACCGACAGTCCCGATCTGTATCGCTTTACCAAACTGGTAACTGACATGTATCAGTGCCAGGTGCATACTGATATGGACGATGTGTTTGCTGCTGCGGACATTCCGGATGAATTAAAAATAAAAACACATTATGAATCACTGGATATTGCAGGCAGTAAGCGCGTGCATTATCTCTGTTTTTCATTACCGGATCAGTTGGCGGGAAAAGAAAAAGATGCAGAACTGAAAGAAAAACTACTGGCCCATGAAGGAACTGATTGAAGGTGTTGATTACTATATCAACGAAGAAGGCTATGTGGTGCTCACCGAAAAATACCACCTGGAAAAAGGGTATTGCTGTGGCAACGGGTGTAAACATTGCCCTTATGATTTCGACAATGTGCCGGAGCCGAAGCGAAGCAGTTTAAAGCAATCCCGCAACATGCCATCAAGCGAAAATCGTTGAATAAGGGATAATTTGCCTGTTTGATACCGCTAAAACAGGGTTTTGCACAACGTTTTTGCCTTTATTTTACACAATCAGGATATTCGCATCAATGTTATTGCTATGGCCACAAAAAGAAAAACAGCGCAATTAAAATCAGTGAAGCCTTCAGGCAAAAGAGAAGACAATTTTTTTGAACTGGTATATGAGGTAGCACGGCAAATTCCCAAAGGCCGGGTTACTTCCTATGGGGCTATAGCTGCTTGCCTGGGTGCTAAATCATCGGCCAGGATGGTAGGGTGGGCCATGAATGGTGCGCATAATATAAAGCCCCGCGTACCAGCGCACCGGGTGGTGAACCGTAATGGCATGCTAAGTGGTAAGCATCATTTTACTCCTCCCGACAACATGGAAAAACTACTGAGGCAGGAAGGAATTCGGGTTAAAAATGATCAGGTGGTGGAATTTGATACCTTGTTTTGGGATCCGGGCACTGAACTGGGGTTTTGATTTCATTATTATATTTGCCGCTTTAAACCGCCGTGAATAATGTCAAATGACCCGCTTAACCCCCTTAATGAACGCCAGCAAAACTTTTGTACCTATGGCGGCACCTTTGGAATTTTAATTACGGTAACCTGTCTTATACAACACCTGGTAGTAACTAAATCCAACTGGATCACCAATAGCATGGTATTACTATATGCAATTATTGCCGTTTTCTTTTTATTACTGGCATTGCAGAAAAGTTATTCGCCCTACCTGATCATTGCGGGAGGAGTATTTGCATTGGTGATGCAATACATCTGGATGCGGCACCTTTCATTCTCATTGGCGGTGCTGTTGCTCTTTATCTATCATGTGGTGATACTGGTAGCCTTATATACGGAGCAGGTACCGTACCGGCTGAAATTGAAAAGGAAGGCAGAATTGGAAGAAGAACAAAAATGGGCGGGTAAGCTATAAGCCGACAGGGTTAGCAAAAAAAATCCAAAAAATATTAGTTTTTATTTGCTAAATCATTTAGCTTTGATCCCGGACAGCTACAAAGGCTGACTTACAATACGAAACTTTATAAACTTAAATTATGGCAAAATCTGACAAAACTACAGACATGGCAAACATCAATAGTGAAAAAATAAAAGCGCTCAAGCTTACCATGGATAAGATTGAGAAAGACTATGGAAAGGGGTCTGTAATGATCATGGGTGAAAAAGCGGAAACGCAACAGGAAGTGATCTCTACTGGTTCTCTTGGTCTGGATGTGGCTTTAGGTATTGGGGGTCTTCCAAGAGGCCGTGTGATCGAGATATACGGACCAGAATCTTCCGGTAAAACCACCATTGCCACGCATGTTATTGCAGAAGCACAAAAAAATGGCGGTATGTGTGCCTTTATTGATGCAGAACATGCTTTCGATAGCAGTTACGCCAAAAAATTGGGCGTGGATGTAGATAATTTATTGATATCCCAGCCGGATTATGGTGAGCAGGCCCTTGAAATCGCAGACCGGCTGATACTTTCCGGTGCGCTGGACGTAGTGGTAGTGGACTCTGTGGCTGCCCTTGTACCAAAAAGTGAACTGGAAGGTGAAATGGGTGATAGTAAAATGGGCTTACATGCCAGGTTGATGAGTCAGGCACTGCGTAAACTCACGGCTACTATATCCAAAACAAACACGATATGCATATTCATCAACCAATTGAGGGAAAAGATCGGTGTAATGTTCGGCAATCCAGAAACCACAACGGGAGGTAATGCCTTAAAATTCTATGCATCGGTACGTTTGGATATTCGCCGTATGACACAAGTGAAAGATGGTGATGAGGCAATTGGTAATCACGTAAAAGTAAAAGTGGTGAAAAATAAAGTAGCTCCTCCTTTCAGGGCTGCAGAATTCGATATTATTTTCGGAGAAGGTATCTCCAAGACCGGTGAGATCATTGATATGGGTACAGAGCTGGGCATTATTCAGAAAAGCGGAAGCTGGTACAGCTATAACAATGATAAATTGGGCCAGGGAAGAGACGCTGTCAAACAACTGATGTTTGATAATCCGGAGATGGCAAAAGAAATCGAAGCAAAGATCAGAGAGAAAATAAAGGAAATGCAGGCTGTCTGATTTACCAGACCCTATAGTCCTATAATACATCATTAAATTACCGAAGTACTGCCTTCGATCCTGGTCGCATTGCCTGTATACATTCGCAATTCGGATGATCGAAGTACCCGAAGTACCTGAAGTACCCGGTGATGTTTTTCTCAAACAGATTTTAAGTTATTATCCTTTAACAGTACGGGCATTTCGTCCATCAGACCATTCGATCAGGCTACACAATTCCTGGTTGGATGGTCTGTAAAGAAAACCACGAATTATCTTTTCATTTTTTTACGGTAGGGTTGTCTATAAATCTTGGGCAAGTGAATCTGTATTGCCCTGAAAGGGGTTATTAATAAAAGACTGCTATTTTTAGCAGATGGGTTAGTGAATAAAACCGCCGCCGCAGTTGTGGCGGTTTTTTCTTTGTTCATAATAATTTCATACCTGAAAATCAGTTGGTTCTGCTTCTTTTCGTGTTAAAAAGGGATACTTTCACAAATATTTTAGGGCGAAATCCAATTTCAATGTTTAAACATTGTATATTTGATTCAACTTATGCAACCCAAGGGTCAAAATAAGCGATACAGAACAAAACTATTTATGCCACAATCAGACCAAAAATTTAACCCGCTTTCTCTGGCCCATTTACTGTTTGCCGCAGTATTGCTTGGTTCGTTTTTTCTACCCTGGATCAATTGGGAAGGCTCCTTGATTAAGGGCACATCCCTGGCCACCGGTGAGTTTTTCAAGGTATCAGAAGAAAAGTTTACCATCGGTAATCCTTTTCCCCAATTCAGTTTTTCCTTTTATGTCTTTTGGTTAATACCCCTCCTGGCAGCCGTAGCGATCATACTCGGGCTGCTGAAAAAGAAAACAGCCCCCTTTTCCTATATAGCTTCGGCATTGGCACTTTCCCAGTTCACCGTATACTATGTGTTCAGCGATTTCCTGTTTAGTGATCAATCCATACCCGGGATGTTAAAAATTGGTGCTTATACCACTGTTCTTGCAGCCATCGGTCTCATAATTACGACTATGCCATCAAAAGGATGGATCTGGAAAATGGCCTGGTTGCTGGTAGGCCCGGTTATTGCGTTTGGCGGATATAAGATTGGAGAAAAAATGATATTATCTGAAACACATACTGATACAGCAAAAATAAAAGCAGATTATACCGTAACGGCTGATGCGCTGATTCAGGAATTTATTTCCAATGATACGGCCACCAACAGAAAATATATGGATAAAGTATTGGTAGTAAACGGTATGGCATCAGCAGTGGATATACTACCCGACTCCACCAGTACTGTAAGGTTTGCAGACAGCACCGGCTCTTATGCGATCTTTTCTCTGGAAAAGGACCAGTTTGAGAAAACAAAATCGATTAAGCAGGGCGATGCGGTAAGCCTGAAAGGAGTGTGCAGTGGCAGCATATTCAGCGAGATACTTAAAACAACGGCCATTACTTTTAAAAGAGCAACATTTAATTCAACAAAATAATCAACAACAAAAACCCAACACAATGAAAAAAACAATCCTCGTTCTTGCATTAGCAGTTTTCAGCGGCAGTTTATTTGCCCAAGCCCTTACCACTTCATCCGCTTCTGTATCATTTGATGCTACTACCCCGGCGGATGCATTGCCCAAGGCCGACAACAAAACAGTAATCGCCTCTATCAATAAAACGACTGGAGAAGTAATGTTTGAAGCTGCCGTTAGCAATTTTGCGTTCAGCAATCCCAAAATTCAGGAGCATTTCAACGCTGCAAACTGGATGAATTCAGCTTCTTTCCCCAAATTCACTTTTTCCGGAAAGATCGACAAACTGAATAAAGTGAAATTTGCAAAAGATGGTGTTTACAAAGTAACCGTTACCGGAAACTTAACCGTTAAGGGTGTAAGCAAAGAAATCAAAGTACCCGGCACAATAACTGTAGCAGGTGGTAAAGTAGCGGTGGCTGCTGCTTTCACTATTACATTGGCTGATTTTGGTATTACCGGTCAACCTATTGATGGGGGTAAAGTAGCCAAACAACCCAAGATCACTGTATCTGCACAATTCTGATCCAACGCACGATATTGAAATGAAAAAGCCTCCGTTTGGAGGCTTTTTCATTTATAATAAACAGTTTATACTTCGGCCCACATCCGAAACAAATTGCTGTGGGTTTGTAATAATAAGTTGGCTTCCGGTGAATGCATATCTTTCTGGCTCATCATCGCATGTACCTGGTTGATATCGAAGAGGATCTGCCGTTGTTCCGGATTGGCCACATTGCTTTGTATCCAGGTAACGACCGCCACCCGTTCACCGGACTTTACCTCATTTACGCAATGCAGGTACTGACAGGGATAAAGTACCGCATCCCCTTTGGCGGGTTTTAAGGCTACACTACCGGTAGCTGTCTGAATTATCAGCTCTCCGCCCTCATAGCTAGTGGGGTCTTTGAGAAAAATGGTCATGGCCAGATCAGTGCGCATAGCGGGGTCACCCATTACGGGGCTATCCACATGCCAGCCATAATACTGACCCGTACCATACTTACTAACCAGAGGTGGGTATACCCGTTTGGGGAGGGCTGCAATATTAAACAATGGGCTGGTGCTGAGTGCCCGGTCCACTATTTCTTGTATCTGAAAAAGGGACCTGTCATTCTCCTTAGCCTGCAGGTTATTTTTCACTTCTCGGGCAGCCATGCTGGCAGTAGTTTTGCCTTCTGCAAAATCGATGGAAGGTAATAATGCATCGATCCTGTCCAGTTCATCCGGCCTGAGTAAAGAAGGAATCTGAATAAAATACTTGCTCATTCGAAAGCTTATAATACTGCCAGCAAACCATGTGATTGCAGTTGGCCAAATTGGTCAACCACGGCCTCATCAATCTTTGCAGCAGAAATCGTTATTAATGTAGCAGGGTTGCGCATGTTTTTCCTTTTGCAGGAAATATGAATTGCTTTTCCATCTGCATTCAGTTTTACTTTCAGGCTGGCAGACGTGGTATCCAATTCTATTGGCAAAGCCACCACTAACTTGGTAGCCTGATAAGTGGTGGACCCGTCTGTAACAAAATACCCTTCGCCGGTTTTACGGATAGAGGTAGGAATAAATCCTGCATTTACTTCTTCGCTGATTGGCTGTACGTGTGCAGCTGAAATGGTGATGGTTTCAGCTTTTTGATGCTGATTGTGCTGCCGAATAATGCCAGGTTGTGTATGGTGGTTATAAAGCGCTTCGGTGCCAGTACCGGTACCCGGTTCCAGCATAACGGTTTCAATTTTTTGTTCCTTGAATTTTCGCGCAATAAAAAGCCCGGCATCACCCGCCCCGAGTACGAGTACTTTTGTTTTTACCAGTTTACCGGTAACGGGAGAATCTTCGAGCAATAGTTTGGGTGCAACTATCCCCGCTGGCAATATTACAGCCAGGTTGGAAATAAAATTTCGACGCTGCATAGAGTTTATGGTTTTATGGTCCGTAAAAAAAATTGCCGGTTTGTGGGCCGGCAACTATAGATAAAAGAATCAGTTCTTATTCCTTAACTATCTTAAAGGTCGTTCCGTCTTCCAGCTTCAACATATAAATTCCTGCAGCGTACCGTTCCATATTGACCGTTTGCTGAAGGCTGGTGAGCTTAACCTGTTGCAGCACTTTGCCCTGCTGATCTGCTAATATCGCAGTTTTATTTTGAATTGTACCAAATTGCTGTATAGTTAATTTGTTGGATACCGGGTTGGGGTATAGGGAAATTACGATACCGGCCTTCAGGTTGATGATAATAACATTGCTGAAAATCACTTTTCCGGTATTTTCAGTTATTTTAAGCCGGTAATAATTTTTCCCTGTACCAGGCATGGGATCGAGAATGGTATAGTTGTCCGTATTGGTGGCATTTACAGCGTTAACAGGGCTGTACAGTACCCCGTCGTTGCTTCTCTCAATGGTATAAGTGCTGATATCCTGTTGTTCGGCAACTTTCCAGTTAAGGGTTACCGTTTTATCGGAATTCAGTTTTCCGGTAAAGCTAACCAGTTTTACAGGCAGCGGGGTATTGGTGCTTTGCAAGAAAAAGCCACTGAAGCCGGATACATCAAATGTAACTTCCCAACGGCTATTTGTAGCATTCCAAACAATATTCGCATCAATTGGATCAATTACTGAACGAACACCGGTATAGGAACCCGGGAGACCTGAGCCATCCCCGCTGGATCCTGCTATTTTTCCTATTCGAAGATTTGCTTTTCCTGCATTATCTGCGGGGCCGGTTGGCACATTCAAGATACTACCAGGATGGGCATTGAAATTATCGAACTCTGTTTGTGTAAAATAAAGCGTTACGGTACCCGTGCTTCCGCCTGCGGGTGTTACCTGATAATGCCTTTGACCAAAAGGAATCGGGCCTACAGTACCCACTGCACCTTCAACCCATACCTCTGTAGTAATATTGCCGCTTACAGGAGTTGCTCCTGAAGGAAGAACTTTTGCAATAAGCCTGCACGCGCTGGCAAAATAAATACTGTTGTTGCCAGTGCCGGCCGTTTGGGTTACGCTGGTGTTACCAGTCGGTAAATTATTGGCCGATGCTGTGAGCCCGGCGCCTGTAGAGTTTACAGTTCCACCCAGATTCGAAGCCACACAACGATAAAATCTTCCATTAACGGTGGTGTTATCAGAAATTGTCAATGCAGAAGTGGTGGCTGTGGAGCTGATAGAATAAATACCGCTATTTGAAAGAGTAACGAGCCCAGTAGTAAATGCTGCGTCAGTAGCTTCCTGCCATTGGAAAGTAATACTAGCCCCTGAAGCTACCGCATTGTATGAAACTGAAAGTCCCGCACAGGCGGTGGATGCAGAGGGGTTAGTAGTAAAAGTTGGTGCAGGAGTGGAGAGGAAAGTACAATTGGATGGAAGTGTGTAAGCTGTCGCATCATTTACATTCCAGTTTGCCTTATTATTTACAGCAGCCTGCACATTGGCCACTGAATTCAACGTACCAGTACAATTATAAATTCCATTTTCCGGTTCTACGTTAAAGGGTGAAGTAGCACTTACTGTTCCCATCCAGACTGCGCTTACAGCCGTGGTTAGGGCAGATGGTTTTGAACTGCTCGAGCCATTCGAAGGACTGGTTCCGTAATTTCCATCCCAGTTAGCATCACCAGTGTTAATACCATCGCCACCGGCAATTGTCAGCGTATTAAAATGTATGCCTGCAATAAAAGTGGGAGAGGCAAAACTTCCCTGATAGGCAAAAATCTGGTCACCGCCCGTACTCAGGCTAAGGGTGGTCAATGCTGCCACACCTGCCAGCGTTCCGGTTGTGAAAGTAACCGTACCCGCAGACCCTCCTCCTGAAAATGTAGCCGTTGGAGCGGCGGCGCCTGTAATAACAATCTCCGTTCCGGCATTAATGGCCGCACCTGAAACGAAGACCATCTCTGACTCAGATGCAAGGCCTGAACCAAACTGATTGGTAGTAAGCCAGCCGAAATCAGTAAACCGTATAGTTGTATTTACAGTTATGTTCTTTAGTAAAACAAAAGAGAAATTATCGTTGACCAGATCACAGTTAAACCCTGTGAATACAAGGTCACCTGCTACAAGTGTTGTTTGGGCTTTTGCTTCAAAACAGGAAATAAATAAAAAAGCCAGCAAGACTGGGATAAGCTTGAATTTGTTCATGGTAAGTCAGATAAAGTTTGGAAATTTTGTTTCAATCAGCCCTTCAACGCAGTAAAAATACTTAATGTTTTCCGAATAAAAATTTCTTTGATTTCCGTTATTCGTCAATTAAATATCATTCCGGGGGTAACAGAAAATTCAGCAATGCGATAACCGGAATAAAAGCCTTCCTGCAGGTATATGATATTAATCTTCAATTTTTTCCCGTCCATTGTTTTTACCAGTAATCCCTGTGCTTTATCACACGCAAGAATAGTGCCCGGCTCTTCTTCACCTGCTGGTGCTTCGCCGGCTATTTCCGCTTCGGTTACGCCAATGAACCAATTTTTGATAAAAGTGCCGGCCCCTTTATTCCAGGGATTACAGGCATTTATCAATCGTACGATCTGCCAAGCCTCCATTTTTTCCCAATTGATGGAAAGGTCATTTACACCGGGCATTTCGTAATAGTTGGCCTTGCTTTCATCCTGCGGATTAGAGGGTACAAAAGATCCAAACGATAATATCTTCAAAAGGTTGGCTGCAGGTTTTGCAGCGAGATGACCCAGCTTTGACTGCAATACTCCATAGGTATCTGTATCGCCAATCGCTGTTTTCTCCTGCATCACTATTTCACCGGTATCAATGCCACCATCTACTTTATGTAAGGTTACTCCAGCTTCACGGTCGTTGTTGAGTAAATGCCAGAGTATCGGTTGCGGCCCCCGGCACTGTGGCAGTAGTCCATAATGAAAATTAATAAATCCACTGGACGGTAATTTCCATAATTCTTCGGTAAGTACGTATGGAAAGGTCATCATCAATCCGACTGTTATGCCATTACCCTTAATTTCGTCTAAGAGTTTTTCCTCATAGTCTTTGCGCGTAACGATCAGCAGCCGCACGTCCAAACCTTCGATCATACTCCGGATGATCTGCTGCATTTCTTTATTTCTCCGCGTAACGGCGATTGCACCTACTTTTCCATAGAAGAGAAATTCGCGGATACCCGGAATGGATACCGGATTATTACAGAGTATCAGTGCTTTTACTTCTTTGCTCATTTTATATTATATACAGAGATAAGTATTGCGCCAGCCGGCGTAAGAGTCTTCGGGGTAATGATCAGATGAAAATTCTTTCCACTCACTTTCGGTAGATTCCAATTCCTTTATTTCTTTATTATTACCATTTACGTTCATCGTTACTAACCAGGATGGTGAATAGGTGTAATGAGTGGCAGGGTCCAGTTTCATCCATCCGCGCGGACTCTCATAACTGTAAGCTGTCAGCGCCGGAATTACTGTTGCAGCATTGGTATTGTCCGTCTGGTATTGTTCTGCAATTGCTTTTAAAAGCAGGCCGGTATCCCAGCCCAATACGCCAAACAGGGTGGCTTCTTTATTGGTTGCCTTTTTAAACAGGTCTATAAATAATGTATTGGCAGTGTTGTTGATTTCCGGATGCCAGCAGGTATATCCTTTCACAGATGGTGCCGGGGTAGTGGAAGGGTAGGCTTCCAGCATCATAGGTGAAGCATAGAGTTGTAATTGTAATTTTTCCTGCAGGGGTGTAATGGCCTCATAGAACTGAGTCGCCATATCCGCCGTAAACAGGCAAAGCAGGTTTTTAACATCGGAATTTGCTGTGAGAAATTGTTCCAACGGGTCAAGGGTAAATTCTTCCGCTTTCAAATGTGTGACATGTGTGTACATGGGTTCACCACCACTTTGCTGATGGCTGTTCATCATGGAATAGGTATGTCTGTATCCGGCGTCATAATAGGATAAGGTATAGGCACCTTTTTTATTCTCATTTTCATTGGCAGCCAGTTTGCCCGTGAGTCTTGTATGAAAACTCAGATTAAGCGAATGAACAATGGTAGTAGGTGCCGGTCGCCAGTTATCCGGTATACCAACTCCCATACTCACCATCAACAGTAATTTATTGCTGCTGGTAAATAAAGGGCCGAGCAATTCGGCGATATTTAGGTCGGCGACTGCCACCACGATATCAGCATCCTCCTGCAGGAGCAATTTTTCTGCTTTGGAATAAACTTCGGCTTCTTCAATACCGAAGCCGATATTTTCAGTAAGTAATTTATAATTATCTGACAGGTTGTAGTGCTTAAGGCAGATCTTAATTCCGTTCAGAATATCCAGTCCAAAGGAAGGGAAGATCGTGGATCTGGGCAGTAGTACGCCGATTCGAAGCATGTGTAATGAAAATGTTTGTAATGGTGATATATGAGGGTATAAAGATAATCCCTCTTCCTCACAATGGAGAAGAGGGATTTCTAATATTAAGTTGCCGTAACCGGGTCGTTAGTTTCTTGATGGATAGATTCCTTCGAGACAAATAATATAGTTCATACCCAGGTAAGGCGGCATGCTGTTGAAAGGAGCGTTGTTACCAGTAAACCCTGTGGCAAGGTTTGACTGCAAGGGCGCCATGGTTGCCGGTTCATTGGTGGCATTGGTATAAATACTTGCTCCGGATAAACGGCGTCCGTTGGGATCATCTGTTTGACCATCGGTACCAGAGTTCGCCACCATCGTTACTGTACCTGAAAGGGTATGGTTGTGAAAAGGCAGATTTGTCAATATCAGAGTCGTGTTGGGAGTACCCGCCATTTCACCCAATTGGTAAGCAGGTAACCCTGGCCCCTGGCTGAATTGAGCTCCTACTGCAACACGGCCTCTCAGGTCGGGAAGGGCAAAAGTGGTTTGGCCGTTTCCGCCATAGGTAGTGCCAATCAATGAAAACAAAGCGGTGTTTTGGGCAATGGATTGCAAAGATCCATCGCAATATCCCCAGGATCGCGGATTGAAATTACCCGCAAACATTCTTATTTCTGCTATGTATCCTTCCATAAAATAGTTTTTTAAATGATTAAATAGTATTTAGGAAGGTATTAGTTCCTGGATGGGAAAATACCAAACTGGCAAATGATATAGTTCATACCCAGATAAGGAGGCATGATACTGAATGGCTGGCTGCCACCATTTACACCTACGGTAAGATTGGTTTGCAGGGGCGCCATGGGTGCCGGTTCGCTGGTGGCATTGGTATAAATGGTTGCTCCTGATAAACGACGCCCGTTCGGATCATCCGTCTGTCCGTCGGTACCAGCATTGGCCACCATTGTTACCGTACCAGTAATGGCGTGGTTATGTGCCGGCATATTGGAGGTTAATAATGTAACAGTGGGTGTACCAGCAATCTGACCTAACTGTACGTTGGGCAGACCGGGGCCTGTACCTGTACCCACGGCGACACGTCCGCGAAAATCGGGTATACCAAAAGTAGTTTGTCCGTTACCACCATAGGTGGTTCCTAACAAAGAAAACATGGCGGTGTTTTGTGCGATTGACATTGTCTGGCCGTTACAAAAAAGCCAGGTGCGGGGTGCAAAAGTTCCGGCGAACATCCTTATTTCTGCGATGGTTCCTTCCATAAAAATAAGCGTTTAAAGGTTTGAAGAAGTGGTTGAGGCGATGAAGTTAATATAAATACTATAAATTCCAAACATAATTTGAATGATCGATCAATAAATTAATAAAGCATCTATGATCTGTTTCCATTGTTGCGCAATCGTTTTCCAATCGAATATTTCCATTCGGGCATGCTCGTAAGAACCAACTCTTAACTGTTTTCTTTTTTCTGCATCATTGACGATACTGCTCAATTGCTCTGCCAGCAAAACTTCGTTAAGCTGATACATACAGAAAGGACTGGTGTCAAGCCACAATTTCTGTTTTACGGGTATTTGAATGGCAGCATCTTTCCATACAATTGCCGGAGCCGAATGTGCCGGTACCAATTGTACACCACCACAGGCTGCATGTTCAAAACTGATCAGCCCCCATCCTTCCCCGAGGCTGGTATTGATGCCTATTTCACAAGCACGATAGAGATCGCGCAACAATTCATTTGTTATATAGGCAGTGCCCAAAGGGTTCAATAAAATCCTGCCAGCCACCGGTGTTGCATCGATCTTTTTCTGCAATGCGTCAAGCCTTGCCGGATCAATGCCCGGTGTATGCAGACAGAGATATGCTGGTTTTTCAAACGAAGCCGATGCCCGTACAAATCCGGCTATCGTTGTTTCAATATCTTTTCGTTCATTGTATCGGTTAGCATTCAGTATGAATACCGCTTCGGCAACGTCTGGTACACGAAAAAGTTTTTCTTTCAATGCCTGTTGCCCGTCGACTGATACCGAAGAAAAGAATTCTGTATCCACACCATGGTAGATAAACGCATTATACTTTTCCATTACGCCGGACATACCCGGCTGAAATCGTTGTATCGCCTGACTGGCCTGTTCACTGGCCCATTCATTGTACCAGACCAGTTGATCAAAGAACAGTGCATCGGCCATGATATCTTCATATACAATATCTCCATCCAATGGCAGATACGCGATCAGTTTAATATTCCGTTGCTTTAGTGGCTCCCATTCATGCCGGTAGTTACGCAGCATATACAGATCATTGAGCAACCAAATGACAGAGGCCTGCACCTCGATTGCCATAGCTGCCGCCTCGGCTGCACCATACATATCACCTCCTTTGAGATTGGAAGGATACAGGGTGTAATGAGGATGCTCAATTACAGCCCCTCTCCATGCAATGCCCAACCAATGAATTGTGTAATATTGGCTAAGCCGGCAAAACAATTCTTCAAAGACTCTTGTAAGCCCGTAACCCGGCACATAAATTCCCACTGCCACCATTACGGGCTTTGGTGATATATCCGGCATCTGTTACCTGATTGCAATAGGCGTATAAATGGTTTGGCTTCCAACCTGAATGGGTTGAAACAGCAATGTGGATACCATGGCCCATCCGGTAATGGCGCTGAATTCAAAGCTTCCGGAATTAGCTCCATCGAGTACCGTAACCATGGTGTATCCAAAGCGGCCCCAGGTACCGCAATTGAAAGCAGCATAAATCTGCTCTAGTGTTTTTAATTGGGCACCGGCACCCTCCTGAATCAGGAAATTATAAAACGCACCTGTTGGAAGATTGGAAGAAGACAATCCAATGGTGGTCAGGATCAGGATATACTGTCCTTGTGTGCTCAGGTAAGGGGTGAGCTGAGATGGTACTACATTATTGGGCTGAAATGTAAAGTTGAGCTTTACACTCAGATCAGATCGGTCTAGCAACACGATCCAGTAATAGCCCAATGTGGAAGGAGCAACCGTTACCTGCTGGTTCAGTCCGGTTTTACCAATACTCATTGCGCTGTAATAACTGTTGTTGGAATAGCTGATCATTGTTTGTAACGTGAGTGGAACGTTGGTGGCAGACATAGAAAAAGTATTTGATGGTTAAAGAAGACCATTAAGGTAAAAACTTTTTACACTAAGTATTTCAACAGATTGTAAAAAAATTATTTCCTTAGCCAATTAAGTAAGTGAGGGTAAGGGTTAACCCCTAACTTTATGGCATTTTGATCATCTGCGCACATCCCTGTCCATTGCAACATGGGTACGCCGAAGTATTTTCCTTCTGAAAAATTATCCGCGATACTGCTGCCGCCGCCCTGGTATCCTTCATCATGTAATACGATTTTGGGGTCAATATGAAGATGTATTGCAGCGGCATAGCTCCAGGCAATGGCCATCATTTCTTCGGCAGCATTATCTTTTCTTCCGGCTATACTTTTTGCATTGAGTGTGCTGCGCTCTTCCGGTGGCACCACCGCAATATGCGCTGCCTCATGTAAAATATCGCCGGGATATTTTAAGCGTTGCATATCGATGATGATACGGCCATTCTCTATTGACAGACCGGGTAAAAAACAGTCATCGTTCAGTTCGGCAAACTGTACCTCAATGCCTATTTCTTCCAAAAAAGGAAGCACGGTTTGAATCAGATTTTCATTGGTCATATATTCTCAGCTTCCATTTTATCTGCCAGTTCGTTGGCAACCGGCGTGTTTAATTCGCGCAATTGTACGATCATCTTTTTCTTTTCATCCAATGACATCTGCCTTCCTTCGATTCTGTCCCTGTCTGTATCTTTTCGCAGGGCAGTTGCTGTTTCAAAAAGATGCTTTATCCAGTCATTCACTATACAGTCGATCACGAGGTGTATACGGTCGGTCGCACCGCTGTTGGTAACCCGGTGTCGCATCGAAAGATTAAGGTACCAGCACTCCCCTTCTTTCATGGGGATCTTTTCCTCCTCAATAAAAAAATCAACCAGATCATTGGTAATAACAGGAATATGAAAACGCGCTTCGCCTTCTTCAAAGTGCATATCCTGATCGGTATGTTCCTTTATGACCGCACCGGCATTGAGTTTCATTAAGCGCACGGATGTTTTTTCGCATTCAAAAAAATCCAGTGCAGACTGTATGATGGGACAATCTTTCAGCAAGGGAGTATCTTCGTAACGGAGTGTTTGATTGGCTGATATATGAATGGAATAAATATTGCCAGGGTCCCCGCCTGCAGCGCGAAGGGGAATCACACTCCATGATCCCTGGTAATGTGCCTTGTTATAGTGTTCTTTCCACCAGTTTGCGGCCAGCCTGCTCACTTCTTCCTGCATAGCCACCGAATCAAACTGTTTTTTCAACTGCAGGTATTGTATCATTCCTGCAATTTAATCGCTTTTTACTATTTTTTCTGCATGCACCAATTTACCATTTGAATCAAACCCTTCCACTATTACGCGGAAGCCAGTACTGAAGTCATTGTTGTAAAACCTGATCTTCACTTTTGGAGTTTGAATATCGGTGAAAATATCAGGGCTCCAGTAAAGTGTCGTGCGCTTGTCGGAGGCCGGATGCCGGATGGTGTTAATGCTGTAATCGGGGCTATAGAATTCTTTGGTAATCGCATAACCTTTGTACTCAATATATTCCAGTTTATCCGGCCTGCGCTCTTCCGGCAATTTTTCTTTTGTGTACACAGAAATCGCACCACCGGGAAATGTGCTTCCTACTCCAACAAAACCCGCATCAAAAAATTTCACCAACGCAATATCCTCCGCCCGAAGGGTAGCGAGCTGTACGGCATCTGCCAATTGCTCATTGATATAAAGGGCCACCAGCCATTTTTGACCGGTACTCAGACTGAAATTCTTCCGGCTTACAAAGCGGTTACCGGCATACTCCACCTGTTGTATCCTGTTCTTAATAAAATCAATGGCGCCGAGTGATTTGTCCTTTGTCGGGTTGGTCGTGTTATCCAGGGTTTCTTTGGCAGCACCCCTGAAAGCCCCTGTAGTATATTTATCATTTACTATATCCTCCGGCTTTTTATTATTGCTGACTGAACGCACATTTACATTTTCCAATTCCTTTATCTGGTCCAGCCCGATCTGTATTTGTTGTTGCCTGCGGATCAGTTCTTCTTTATTCAATGGAAGTGTTACCCCGGGAGGCAATGTTTTGCTGGCTATTGAAGCGGACACCAACTGTACTGCTTTTTCCGTTAGGTCTGCTTCCGGAATGACCAAAGCCGGTTTTTGTTTTTCATTCTTATCTGTATAACCATAAAACAATTTAGTTTTTCCGAAAAATGCAGCTGAGTCAATATGGAAATGACCGGTAGCATCCACTATTGCTTCGATGGTTTGCGAAGTGGAATCTTCCGCTTCTACTAAGAAACCAAGCTTTCCATATGCGAGGTGTTGCTTTGACTGGGGGTCAACCACCAAACCTTTGATATTGATCAGTGCTTTGTCCATATATTTTGCAGCCTCGAAATTACCGCTGAGGATCTTTGTCCAGTTAAACCGTGTCCACCCGTGTGTGAGCAGCAAGTTGTCGAGTGCCAGCCGGGTACTGTCATTTTGATTTTCAAAATACCAGGCCGGGTTATAAATATATCCTTTAAGATCGCTGGTAAGTAAAAACCGGGAAATGATATCGTCTCTGTCTGCTTCTGTCGTTGCCTGCAGATCTATAATTGATACAGAACAGCTCCGCTGAATCATATCTGCAAATTGTAATTCCAGTTCGTTGGCCGCTCTTCTCTGTGTGTTGATCGTAATGGTGTTTACAGCGGCCTTGCTCCGGTATTCCCCGTTATCGATAAAGCACAAACGCTCTGCAAGTGGTATATTATCTTTATTGAAGAGCGTAAAATGGAGTATTCCTGATGGCAGGCTGTCGGTCTGCAAATGCCCCTCTATTGACAAATAGGTTTCAAAATCGATATCGGTTTCGTAAACTACCTGTTCATTTTGCTGTACAACCAGGTACAGGTTTTGAAAATTGGCTTTGTCCTTTTCGGATCGTGCGATGAGAAATTTCTTTCCTTCCTTTTCATCCTGTATTTTAATCTGCACTCCTGCAGTTTGTGCTTCCGGTAAAGGATAGGTTCTTTTTCCAGCAGCCGTTTCCACTTCTGCGGTATATTTTTTTCCTGCTTTGGGTTTATATTGAAGTCTGCCAATACCATCATGATAACTATGAAACCCGGCGATCACCACGCCATCATCCGACCTGATCAAACCATCCACCTCTGCAGGTATTCCGTATTGATCCGTTGCTTTGAACGCGATTACACAAAGCTGATCTTGCAATAATTGGCCACCCTCGGGGAAAAACTGCAACGACAGCGCCGGAGTAGGTGGCGTGGTTGCAGCAACCGGTGCCGTTGACCGGTATACAGAAAGCTTTTTAGTGTAAATAAAATCTTCGCTTTCATTGAGCATTTGCGGTGTGAGCGCCCGGATATAATAATTACCCTGTGGTAATGTGTCGGGTATATGTAAATTGCCTTTTGCTACGGCCCCCATCACCGGATAGCGTTCGCTGATTATTACATTCCCTTTGCCATCACAGAATTGAAGGAAGAGGTTTTCGCTAATCGAAGACGGTTTCCTGTCGTTATACAGGTAGGCTTTAAACCAAATCGTTTCTCCGGCGATATAATACGCCCTGTCATAATGGATATAGAGTTTTTCCGAAGGGTGTTCTTTTAAGAAAGATTCCAGTTGTTTTTCTGCTTTTTGTGCGGCCAATACAAATGGCAGCAGCACTGTTGTACACCAAATAATTTTTGCGATATGGGGTTTCATTTGCTCCTGATTAACCGGTACAAGTTATTGCCCGGCTGGTTAAGAATGATCAACGATTGGATAAACGGTAATAGCCGAAAGCCCTTCTCCTTTTTACTCGCCGGGTATTTTCTCCAAATGGACCAGCCGTCCGTTTGAATCAAAACCTTCCACTATTATTTTAAACCGCTTATTAAGATCATTATTATAAAATTTTAGTTGCACAATAGCTGTTCCGCTGCCGGTATACAGCTCCGGGTTCCAATAAAGTGTGGTACGAATATCCGTAAAAGGCGTGGTGTTAACAGCGGTGGCATAATCGGGGCTGTAAAACTCTTTTACCAGTGTATAGCCTGAATAAGCCGCCTCCGTATAGGTAGACGTCTTTTTATCGGGTATCTTTAGTTCCGGCTTTTCATTCAGATAAACGGCGATGGCCCCGCCCGGATATGCACCTCCTGCCCCCATAAATCCTGCTTCATAGAATTTGACCAGTGCCACCTGGTCTGCCCGCAACGATTTTAAATGTACCAGCGTGGTCGGCATTTCATCTAAAAAGAGCGCCACCTCCCAGTACCGCATTTCCCCATCTTTACTATTTGCTTTGTCTTTGTGATTTTCGAGGGAAAAGTTTTTCTTATTTACAAACGTACCTTGCTGAATCGATACCGTTGTGACTCTGTTGATAACAAAATCAAGTGCATTCATTGCCCTGTCGTTGGGCGGATACGTAATATTATCAGCTATAATTCTTCCTTCGCTGCGGAAAATAGCGCTTGCATATTTGGCATTTACTACATCCGATGGTCTTTTGGCCTTACTGGCCAGTTTCACATTTTCGAGTGTGATGGGTGCCGGGGTATTTATTTGAATCACTGGCATTTCGTCTGTTGCTGCAAATGCTCTCCATGCTGTACCGGCTGATAGGGAATCCTGTTTCGGATCTGTAACAGGGAAAATTTCGTTATTTAATGCAGGGAAGACCTGCCGGGCGGCAATTTTTACTTTTTTCTCTTTTGCCTTTACATCTTTATAGGTATAATACACCCGGGCGGTACCCTGAAAAAGCAGCGAATCCAGTATGAACGTACCGGATTGGTTTACCGGTACAGTATATGATAGCATAGAGGAGTCTTCCAATAAAAACACTGCATCCAGTGTCCCGTTATTCATTAAAACAGAACCGCTTTCATCATAGACCGTGCCTGTTATTTTAAAAAGGCATTCGTCTTGATACGTTGGGGGAGGCATTCCTTCGGTGAGTAATTTTTTCCATTGAAACCGGCTCCATCCGTGTGTGATCATCAGATTGTCCAATGCCTTTTGCACAGCGGTATCTTTTCCCTTATGAAAATACCAGGAAGGATTATCGATTTCACCCCGCAGATCGCCTGTAAGCAGAAAGGCAGAGGCAATATCATTCCTGTTGCTGAAATTGGCATACCCGATACTGGCAACAGATACGGAAAGGCTTCGCTGTATATCATCTGGAAAAGAAATGGCAAAATCGTTTTCCGCCCGGCGGCCGGTGTCATATTTTATTATATCGATTTTCCCTCCTGCTTCATACTCCTGATTATCCACAAAGGAGAGCCGTTCAGCCAATGGCAACCCTTTATCATTAAAAACAGTGAAATGCAGGATACCAGACTGAATGCTGTCGGTAAGCAGGTGCCCTTTTACAAGGTAAAATTTATCAAACGATATGTCTTCATCATATACGATTCTGTTATTGGATTGTACCAGAAGGCGTACTGCGGCAAACTGATCTTTGTCTTTTTTGCTTCTGGTTAGTGTAAACGCTTTGCCTCCATTTTCATCTTCCACCCGGATATTTATTCCAGAGCTCATTACTTCCGGGAGTGGAAAAATTATTTTTTTTCCTTTGTAAAGGATTTCTGCTACATACTTTTTTCCAGCCAACGGTCGCATTTGAAAACTGCCAATACCCTCGTGAAATGTGTGAAAGGGTGTTACGACCAGTGTATCATTGGTTTTTATTGACCCGTATATTTCAAGCGGCCTGCCTGATGCATCTGCAGCCCGGAATGCGACAACAGACTGAATGCCTTCTATGAGGTTACCGCTCTCAGGAAAAAAACGAAGCGTGATATCGTCAGGGGTCTTCGCAGGAGGCAACGATTTTCTTGCTGAAGGGTTCACCACCAGCAATGGTTGTTTGTATAGAAATGCAGGGTCGTTGTTCAGCATCGCAGGCGTGGTGGCGCGGAGATAATAAACGCCCTCAGCCAATGAATCAGGAATATTTATAGTACCGGATACGGTCGCTCCTTTTACCGGGTATCGCTGATTGGTAATGGTTATGCCTTTTGGGTCTGACAATTGCAGGTACAAATGATGACTCAGATCCGAAGGTTTCCCATTGTGGTATAAATAGGCTTTAAACCAGATGGTTTCTCCCGCTCTATAGTATTCCCGGTCGTAATGGATGTAAAGTTTCTCCTGGGGATGTTCCTTTATAAAAACATCCAGTGCCTTTTCTGCCTGCTGGGCATATACATCTGCAATAAAGAGCAGGAAGGCGATACAGGCAACTATCCGTGGCGTTAACAATTTCATTTTGGTAAACATTTCCGGCACACTTTAACGAGCGGAGTTATTATTAATTTAATTGTGTGTTGATATTAAATGTAAATCAGCATAACATAGCACCGGTTAGTCTCCCTGTATTCTTTCGATGTGTACCAGGTGTCCTTTATTATCAAATCCTTCAATAATGACCTTAAACCGTTTACTTATATCATTATTATAGAATTTTAGTTGCACCGTATTCGTATCGCTTCCGGTATACAGTTCGGGATTCCAATACAGCGTAGTGCGGGTATCGGCAGGAGTACCCGTTGTTGCTGCTGTGGCATAATCGGGGCTGTAAAATTCTTTTACCAGCGCATAGCCGTTATAACTGGTATTATCCAGCTTTTCCAGTACTTCACCTTTTGGCGCCTCATATTTTCGGGTATACACAGAAAGCACACCACCCGGCGACTCGGTTGCACCTGAACCGATAAACCCGGGTTCATAAAATTTTATCAGGGCCACCTCGTCCATACGGATTGTTTTAAGAATACCTATAAAGGCCGGGGACTCGTTGAGGTAAATTCCCACTACAAAGTGTTTCCCTTTTGTGTATTCCGGTTTAAAGAAATCATCATCTCCATTCGGATTGCCGGCATTGGCTAAACGGGTTGTATCCTTGTTTTTATCCAACTGAATTTGTTGTGCAGCATTGGGGCTGTCGAACAGATCGAAATTCCGTTGATTTACAAACTCACCGCCCTGTTCCGTGATCTGCCTGATCGAACGGCGTGCAAAATCGTATACGCTTAGTGACCGGTTATTTTCCGGTTGATTGATGAAGTCGAAATTTGAACGACCCATGGATGTGAATACCCCGCTTGTATATTTAGCATTCACCTCATCGATCGGCCGTTTATATTCTTTGGCTTTTACAATTACAGGATCCAGATCTTTGGTTTCTTCCAGTTTTGATTTTTTCTCCGGTACCCGAATGGCAATGGCCGGATCGTTGTAAAGGCCCGCATACAAATTTGTTTGTTCGGCCGCAGCTTCTTTATTGATCGTCAGGGTTGCAATGGTACTGTCGGTGGGATGCGTAAACAATGAAAGGTCGGCGTTCTTTTCGGCACCTTGTTGATTGGTATATCCGAAAAACACTTTTGATTTCCCCCTGATCAGCAGAGAATCAACAGTAAACCGGCCATTGTTGTCTACCGGTATATCAAAATGCTGAGTAGCAGAATCCTCCGACTCTACAAAAAAGCTGATACGTCCTCCCTTTTGCGGCTCTTTTGTTTTGCTGTCTTTCACGATACCCGGAATTTCGATCAGGTAAGGGTCCTGTATTTTTCTTTCAGGAAACTCACCCGCCAGTATTTTTTTCCAGCTAAACCGGCTCCATCCGTGCGTAAGCATCAGGTTGTCGAGTGCTGTAACTACTAAAGAGTCATTTCCCTCCTGAAAATACCAGGAAGGATTATAAATAGTACCCCGGAGATCGCTCGTAAGTAAGAACGATGACACCATATTTTCCTTACCTGTAAAGCTGCTTACGGAAGGGTCAGTTACAGATACGGAGAGGCTTCGTTGCATCGCATCATCAAATTTTATTTCCAGGATATTCTCTTCCCGTTTGCCCGTACCGTTTTTTATAATTTCTATACGTCCCTTTGACAGATATTCCCCGTTATTTACAAAAGACAAGCGTTCTGCCAGGGGTAGGTTATTCTCATCGAACAGCGTAAAATGGAGGATACCTGAAGGCATACTGTCGGTCAGCAGATGACCTTTTACCTGGAAATAATTGTCGAATTCAATTTCTGTGTCATAAACGATCCTGTTATTCATTTGGGCAACCAGACGCACTTTAGCAAACCGTTCTTTGTCTTTCCTGCTCCGGCTGATGGTGAATGCTTTGCCCCCTTTTTCATTTTCCACCCGCAGACCTGTGCCGGATGGAGCTGCTTCCGGTAAGGGAAAGTAGGAGGTGAGTCCGTTTCGCGTTACCACAGCCGTATAGATCTTACCCGGTCGTGGCTTGAATTGAAATTTTCCAATCCCTTCATGTGTGGTTTGTATCGTAGTTACGGTAACAGTATCGTCTGTTTTTATGATACCGCTAATAGCTGCCGGCTTACCGGTACCATCCGTTGCTGCAAAAGCTATTGCAGAGAGTATATCGGCAGTGAGTGCGCCACCTTCCGGAAAAAAACGGAGGGAAAGCTGTGATGATAGTTCATTTACAACCGGGGCTGATTCTCGCCGGGCCCGATTAAAAACGAATAAGGGTTTAAAATAATGAAATGCCGGATCACTGTTGCTCATGTATGGTGTGAGTGCCCTTACCCAATAGGTTCCTTCAGACAATGTATCCGGCAGTGGAATATACCCCGATACGGAAGCCCCTTTTACCGGGTATTTTTGTGAAAGCAGTATGGTCCCTTTATTATCACACAATTGCAGGTAAAAATTATTGCTGATCTGCGAAGGTTGCCCGTTCATATACAAATAAGCTTTGAACCAGGCTGTTTCGCCGGCTGCATAATAATCTTTGTCATACTGTATATATATTTTCTCGGCAGTATAATGCAGCAATTGTGTGTTTAGCGCAGCTTCAATTTTTTGTGCGCAAAGGAAAACGGCAGGGTAGACTGCCAACAAAAACAAACAGGCTATTTTCTTCATACAAGAAAATTTATTCAGTGATAGGTAAATCTAACAGCCTGCGAGTTCTTTAAAAGTAAGGTTTTTTTCTGTAAAAACAATATGCGGATATCGCCGGTAAAATCCGGGATGTGAAATATCGTTACGCATCCGGTTTGGTTCATCTGTAGCGGGCAATCTGTAACTTGCATATCTATATGTCATTTAAACTCCATACACCTTATGCGCCAGCGGGCGACCAACCGGAAGCTATTCTGCAACTGACTCAGGGGTTAGAAGATGGCGAGCGTTATCAAACGCTGCTGGGGGTAACCGGTAGTGGTAAAACATTTACCATCGCCAACGTGATTCAACAGGTACAGCGCCCAACGCTGGTACTTACGCATAATAAAACGCTGGTGGCGCAATTGTATGGAGAGTTTCGCCAGTTTTTTCCGGAAAATGCGGTGGAATACTTTGTGTCTTACTACGATTATTACCAACCGGAAGCCTATATGCCGGTAAGTGATGTATATATCGAAAAGGATCTGAGCATCAATGACGAACTGGATAAATTAAGACTGCGGGCCACCTCCAGTCTCCTGAGCGGGCGTCGTGATATCATTGTAGTGGCTTCCGTGAGTTGTATCTATGGTATGGGTAATCCCACCGATTATGAAAATGGCATCATCCGGATCAATAAAGGCCAAACCCTTTCGCGGCAGGCTTTTCTGCATGCATTGGTGAATTCATTGTATAACCGAACCACGATCGATTTCAACCGGGGCTCATTCCGGGTAAAGGGGGATACCGTGGATATCAATCTTCCCTATGTGGATTATGGTTATCGTATTACTTTTTTTGGCGACGAGATAGAAGATATTGAGAGTATTGATGTGGTGACCGGCAAGCGGATCGCCAAAATGGAAAATGCAGCGGTATTTCCGGCCAATCTGTATGTGGCCCCTAAGGATATTTTACAACAGGTATTATATGAGATACAGGATGAAGTGAATGCACAGGCAGATTATTTCAAACGGGAAGGGAAATATATCGAAGCGCAACGACTTACCGAGCGGGTAAACTATGATATTGAAATGATACGTGAACTTGGTTATTGCAATGGAATTGAAAACTACTCCCGCTTCTTCGACAGGCGTCGCCCCGGTACGCGACCCTTTTGCCTGCTGGATTATTTTCCCAAGGATTTTCTAACGGTAGTGGATGAAAGCCATCAAACCATACCACAGGTGAGTGGTATGTATGGGGGTGACCGCAGCCGCAAGCTGGTACTGGTGGATTATGGGTTCCGGCTGCCGTCTGCATTGGATAACCGGCCACTGAATTTTCATGAGTTTGAATCGCTCACCGGTCAAACCATATTTGTTTCGGCTACGCCTGACAGTTATGAACTGGAAAAATGTGATGGCATAGTGGTGGAGCAAGTGGTGCGCCCCACGGGGTTGCTCGATCCGCCTATTGAGATCCGGCCTTCGGTGAACCAGATCGATGACTTGCTGGATGAAATAGATAAGCGGATAAAAAAAGGCGACCGGGTACTGGTGACCACCCTCACCAAACGGATGGCAGAGGAGATGGATAAATACCTCCATAAAATTGATATTAAATCAAAATACATACACAGTGAGGTGGATACCCTCGAGCGGGTGGAGATTCTCCGGGAGCTTCGTCTGGGTGTGATTGATGTACTGGTGGGTGTGAACCTGTTGCGGGAAGGGTTGGACCTTCCGGAGGTATCATTGGTGGCCATATTGGATGCAGATAAAGAAGGTTTTTTGCGCAATGAAAAAAGCCTGACACAAACGGCGGGGCGTGCAGCCCGTAATGCGGATGGATTAGTGATCTTTTATGCGGATAAAATGACGGATAGTATGCAGAAGACCATTGATGAAACCACCCGGCGTCGTGAAAAACAGATCGCCTGGAATATTGCACATGGTGTAACGCCGACCACTATCCGAAAATCCACCAAAGATGTATTTGCACAAACCTCCGTACTGGATATCAAGGGATATGACGAAAAGAATCCTTATGCCATTGCACCCGAGCAGGATATGATTCAACTGGCGGCGGAAGAGCAGCCGGAATATAAGACCATACCTCAAATGGAAAAAGCACTGAACCGTATCAAAAAAGATATGGAGAAGGCAGCCCGTGATCTGGATTTTATGGAAGCGGCGCGCTTACGGGATGAAATGTTTACGATGCAGGGTAAGCTGGAGGAAATGAAGAAATAATTTGTATGTCCGATTTTCGATTTTCAGTTCACTCCAATACGAATCGAATCGTTCACTGAAAACACCACAAGATTTTGCGTTTCATAAAAGGGCAGGATTACAAATTTCGTTGTAATCCATACCCTCAATTTTTATCAGGGAATATTATATGATTTGATTACCCGGTGCTGGTATACGGTAAGACCATCTGCACTTGCCACCCTTACTTCTACCGGGCCCACTCCTTTGGCATAATAGTAATCGGATACACCGACCGCCATATAGCCGACAAATGGTAAATCAACACCGTTTTCTGACTGTACATGTATCACATCGGGAAATGTATTCGTATGCAACGTACGGCTGACTGCTTTTGCGATGATCTTATTTTTATAATATACAGTTTGTCCAAGACCATTGGTGACAGTATCAGTCCAGGTGCCATTCACCGGCAAATCATCTTTGAGAAGGATCAGTTCCAGTTTTGCAATGGTACCGCCGGTTGCTCCCACATTCAAAACTGCATTGCGAAATGTGCCACTGGTACAATTGGTATAATAGGGTGTAGTATATCCTTTGGTGATAAATTTCCTGTACGTGCGGCCACTGAATGTGGTGTCTTTAATGTAGGACAAGGTGTCGGCTGTAATGGATGGAGTACCTGTAAGGAGGGTATCATAGTAGGAATAAACAGTACCATCGCACATAGGAATATAGGAACAGGCTTTACAAACGCTCGACCCGCCACCGCCACCGCCACCGGAACCGGAACCGGTACCAGTATTTTCAAAATCAACTTCCTTTTGGCAGGAAATCATCAATAAAGTGGCTGTCAAACAGATGAAAGCTGTGCGTACTGCTGAGTGGAATTTTTTTGTGATGTGTATGGTCGGCTATATGATAAGGGCGTAAAAATAGCCATAAACGAAAAACTTTTCAACTTTTCTGATTTTTCCGAATAAAGACTGATAATCAACCTCTTAGAATGGTTATAAGTACCTTGTTTGTTTAATTCAGGTGGAACACTAAAACAAGTCCGGCATTCGTTTTAGTACAACTACTGCGGCCCCCAGAGTACTTTTACTCAAAACCGCGAAATAGAGCGTCCGGAGATTTGCCAGTGAATAAACGCTTATTATCTTAGCAATGAAAACCAGAACTATCCAATATTTTTAAAACCAGTAAAATCCACTATTATGAAAAGACGCGTTCGTAAAATCGCAAATTTCTTTGCGTTCAACCTTCTCTTCTTCGCATTGTATCTCAATTTCGTTCATAAGGATAAGAATATGATTGTTGCAGCACCTGCTTCACAGCAAGCAAGCGTAAAAACAACACAATCCGGGACTGTATTGGTAGAAAGCCCTGAGCAAACTATAAAAAAGGAAGCGGTTGTGGCTACCACAACTGAACACAAAACGGAAGTGACCAGTAATGACGGCACTGCGTTGAAACTTTCTATAAATTAACTGAGCAAAAAACAGTATCAGTGAAGCCCCGGTGTAATTGCCGGGGTTATTTTTTTGTATGTTTCATTCGTAAATTTACCTGTCTCACAAAGTATTTGTGCCAAAATTTGAAAAATACAGGTGTTGGTGTTTTGAAAAACCTTTATCTGTAAGTAATTTAGCTGTGCAATTGCAGCAGCAATGCGACAATTGCCAATCCAATATTTAAGAACCAATAATCCAGTAGTATGAAAAGCCGCATTCGTAAGATCGCAACATTTTTTGCGTTTAATGTACTCTTCTTCGCCCTTTATCTCAACCTTTTTCACAAAGACAAGAAAGTGGATATCAATCCTACATCTGCCCAGCAGGTGCCGGCCGCTTTTGGTGAAAATATGCTGGCGAAGAATCCCTGATTGTAAAAATTTGTAATTAACCTGCGCTACCAGAACCTTGTGTAAAGGTTCTGGTAGCGTATTCTCATTCACCAAGGCCCAGCTTCATTCGTTCCGCTTTTACAAATTTCAGAATGGCTTCCACCGGCTCTTTCAGTTCTTCGGGCATGCGGAGGTACTCTTTGGGGTGTTGGTCTTTCATTTCATGCATGAGGGCGTAGTAAATAGGTTTGAAGCGGTCTTTATTTTTCTTGTCGGATAGTAATATTTTAAGTGACGCTGTTTGCCGGAATAATAATAAATATTGCAAGGATTGGGACAAAATTTCGATAGCAGAATCATGAAGTGGCTTTTGTTCAAATAAAACCCTAACTATTGCAAGCGCTTCACTAACTTTTTCATTCCACAAAAGGATATTGATGTATGCTATTGTCTGAACATCAATTTCAGGTTTTTTAGTAATAAAACTTTGAATAGAAATGTCCAGGGCTAGATGTTTTTTTTCATTTTCATTTAAACTAAATAAATGGGCGGCCAAAAAAAGTTTAGCATCCTCATTCTGTGACTCAAGAACCCTATTAAGATAATTTTCTGCTTTGGAAATATCAATTTCAAATTTTTTATACATAAGCCATAGCATTACCATTGAGTACGTATTACCTTTTTCTGCGGACTTAAGATAGAAATGTTCGGCTTTCTTGACATAATATTTTTCTAGTAAATAATAATTACCCAGACGGTACATGGCATTATCATCATTAAGTTCTGCTGCTCGCAAATAAAACTTTTCTGCACGCAATGTGTCTTTTTTTATTTCCCTATAAATATCTCCGAGATTGCTCATGGCAGACACATTTCCCTGCTCAGCCGCCTTCAGGTAGTATTCTTCGGCTTTTTCAATATTATTCAAACTATTTTTATACAAATCAGCAATGTACATGACAGCATCAGTACTCCCTTTCTCAATAGCCATTATATAATTCTTTTCTGCTTTTTCGTATTCAGCGAGAATATGATAAACAACTCCCTTCATCCAAAAAGCAATCATTTCATCGAAATTCATCAACTCATCAAGTTTATCAATCGCTTTCTCATAGTCTTTGTTTTCTAATAATTTAGAAATGAGCGTACGTAATTCGGTCTCCTTCCTCGATATTTTCTCATTAAAATTTTTCTCCCATATTCCTACCTCCGCAATTTTATCTTTTAGCTCTTCCGATGTTTGCTTTACCAGGTTTTTTTTGTAATTATAATCCAGTTTTTCACTTTCACTCAATGCCTGAACAATTAAAAACATGTTCACCGGCTTTTCCCCTTTCAGTCCAGTATTACAAAAACTGGCAAAATCCATCAACTCATCCTTACTGTAAAAAGCATCCAGCCATTTCGTCAGCCAGATCACACGTTTTGTATCATAGGGTGCGGCTTCGCTCATCAGGAGCCAGATATTGAAAAAGCGTTCATCTATTTCATAGTAATGGTTGCGGCCAGGAATATCCACTTTATTGATATAGCCGCTGTTTTCGAGTTGCAATAGCTGGGCAGAAATGCTTTTGCTGGGTATGCGCATGGCCGCAGCCAGCTCTTTTACTGGCGTACGGTCCCATTGCATGGCCAGGTGGTGCATGATCTCCTGCTGTTGCGGAGAGAGTGATTTCATCCGATCCTGGTAGAGTGGTGTTACCAATTCGATCATCTCGTGCAGGTATTCTACAGCATCACCGGTATTATTGCGCGAGATGATACTTAATAAAATGAGTAAGGTGCGGGGCACCCCGCCACTCAGAATGCGAAGGGCGGTTATTTTTCCCTTTTGGGTTTTAAATACTTCTTCAAAATTTTCAATGCCTTCGTTTCTGGCCCGGTCACGAATAAAATCTTCGGCCTCATCTTTACTCAGGTTGGTGAGTTTTATTGGCTTAAAAAAATCGAAAAAGGGATTGTTGTAACTGAAAAAATGTTCATTATAAAAAACAGTGTTGCCTATTATTTGTACGGGATACTGTATCAACGCCTCCCTTAATGCATGCCTGTCCTTTTCTGTGATTTTGTCGATAAACTGGTCAAAATTATCAATCAGCAAGAGCAGTGTTTTACCGGTCGCAGCCAGGTAATCTCCGATTACAGGTGCCAGGTGTTCTTCATAGTCTTTACTCTCCTCCATCTCTTGTCTTTTTTGTTCCAATTCCGGCACTTGTGTGGCCAGGTTTTCAATAACCATCTCCCATAATTTATACAGTCTGCTGAGGCGGTATTGTTCGGTACCCAGTCTTACACAAAACATTTTATCTTTCAGAGAGGTATTTTGCACTTCAATAAAAATCCTTCGCAGCAAGGTAGATTTTCCCATTCCTCTCTTGCCCGTGATCAGAAAATGCTGTAAGGGCTTTGTTTGCTGATCGCGAAGGGTATCCATTATCTGCTGAAACTCTTTAAGTCGGATAGTGAAATTGTCAATAAAGGATTGTTCATCCAGTTTATCAGCATGGTAAAGTCCCTGAAGCGTATTCATGGTTATGGTTTTAATTAAATTACAATATTTTTCTTCCACCATGCCTGCAGCAATGGGGAGTTAAACCGGTATTTATTTGTGTTTGGATCTTTAACCAGGTAGCCATCATGCTGCAGGATATTGATCAACGGAGCAGCATCTTCGATTTGAAACCGGGCCATACAGTTTTGCAGTTCATAATAATCAATGCCATTCTTTACGACTGATATTTTCAGTATCTCTTTGGCACAACTGAAATCATTGCCTTTAAAAATGGTACGCAAGCGGGTAAGCCAGTGTTCAAAGTAGCTTCGGTTATCCAGTGCTTTTTCAAATGCGATATCCACCATCGCGGTGGTAATTTTCTGAGATGGGTGCTCCCGGCATAAATTTTCCATTTCACTCATCATTACCTGAATAAAGTAAGGGAGTAACCAGTTCATTTTTTGTAAAAAATAATCCTGCTCTTTTGCTGCAAATACGATTGCATCTCCATCCATTACCTGATTGATCAGTTTTTTTGCTTCTTCTTTAGTCAATGGAGGTATGGTAAAATGTCCCAGATCTGCAATAGAGCGGGGCTCATCTATTGATATAACGAGGTTTTCCAGTCCGATAGAACCCGTATACACAAAACTGATTTTTGATTTTACGTCCGGGCTTTGGCGAAGCTCCCTGCATTGATGCAGGAAATTTTTTGCTGTGTCGCGCCCCTGGTCACTTATTATGTTTTCTACGGTTTGCGAAAATTCATCAATCAGCAATATGACCTGTTTATCATTTTCTTTTACTTCCCGGCACAGCAACAATATCTCCTGGTAATAATTTATTTCATTCCTGCCAAACTCAATCTCACTGACTGATATTTTTCGGATGTCAAGTCTTTTAAATAGATCGTCAAAAAACTGCTTTAACTTTCCTCCGTTGTTCAACTGACCGAGTATTGTTTTATATACCTTTTTGAAAAACTCGTTAGGTTCATTGATGGATTCTGTAATAATGTAAACACAGTGATAATCCTTTTTGGTGTTTTTCAGCAGGTTTAGCATAAAGGATGATTTACCTACTCTGCGGGGAGCAGCTATCGACAGATTGTGGCTCTCCTTTATTTTTTTCCAAAACAGCTCATCCAGATAAGGTCGGTGAAAGTAGTAATCGCCTTCCGCTGCGGGTCCGATAATGATCTTCATCGATAATAATTTGCACAAAGATATTTAGCTATAAAATTATAGCCAAATAAAATAGCTATAAAGATATAGTTATTTTCAATATATTGCCAATCAACTACTTAAGTACATTATGCCCGTATTTCCGCAGTTTGGTCTGAAAAATTTAATCCCCTACTATAATTCGGCGCTAATTCATGCCTGTAACTCCAATTATGGTATTTTAGCCCCATGGAAAAAAAAGTCTTCCTGCTCGATGCGTTTGCCCTGGTGTTCCGGGCCTATTATGCCCTGATACGTAGTCCCCGAATCACCTCCAAAGGCAAGAACACCAATGCCCAGTTTGGTTTTACCAATGCATTGGTAGAACTCATCACCAAACAAAAGCCCTCCCATATGGCGGTATGTTTCGACACCTCTGCCCCCACCGAAAGGCATATCGATTTTGCAGACTATAAAGCCAACCGGCAGGAAACTCCGGAAGACATCAGCGCTGCCGTACCGGATATCAAACGAATAATTGAAGCGTTCAATATTCCAATCATTGCTATCGACGGCTTTGAAGCCGATGATGTGATCGGCACCCTCAGCAAACAAGGTGAAAAAGCCGGGTACGATGTATACATGATGACTCCGGATAAAGATTACGGACAACTGGTTTCCGATAAAGTGAAGATCTATAAACCCGCTTACCAGGGTAATGATGTGGAAATAATGGGCCCGGCCGAAGTATGTGCCAAATGGAATATCAGTAATGTAAGCCAGGTGGTGGATATGCTGGGTATGATGGGTGATGCGGTGGATAATATACCCGGTATACCTGGTGTGGGTGAAAAGACTGCTGCAAAGTTTATCGCAGAATATGGCTCTTTGGAAAACACGCTGGCCAATGCCGATCATATCAAGGGTGCCATGGGTGAAAAAGTAAGAAAGGGAAAAGAGATGGCGCTACTTTCCAAAAAGCTGGCCACGATCATCACCGACGTACCGGTGGAATTTCATGAAGAGGATTTCAAACTGAAAGAATGGAATAAAGAAAAACTGAAAGAAATCTTTGCCGAACTCGAATTTAAAACGCTGGGCAAACGGTTGCTGGGAGAGGATTTTGCAGTGCCCGCTACGGGAAAATCAGTCGTGGAAAAAGAGATTCCTCAGGGGGTGCAGACCGATCTGTTTGGCAATATCATTGAAGAACCCAAAAAAGAAGAAATAAAAAAACCTTTGCCGGCTGGTAATGATGAGACAGACGGTGAAGGATTGAGCGTGGACAAAAACATACACAATACACCGCATGAATACCTGGTAGTGGAAGGCGATGCAGCCATTAAAAATCTGGTGGCTGAATTAAAGAAACACGATGAGATCTGTTTTGATACAGAGACCACCGGTATTGATGCCAATGATGCAGAACTGGTAGGCCTGAGTTTTGCCGTTACGCCCGGAGAAGCCTGGTATGTACCCTGTCCGGCAGATCAGGAGCGTACCAAAGCGATACTATCCTTTTTTGATGCATTATTTGCAGACAAGAAAAAAACCTGGATTGGTCAGAATACCAAATACGATCTGCTGGTGCTGAAATGGTATGATGTGGAAATCAAAGGTGAACTCTTTGATACCATGCTGGCCCATTACGTAATTGAACCGGATGGTAAAAGAAGTATGGATGTATTGAGCGAACGTTTCCTGGGTTATGAGCCGGTACATATTGAAGAGCTGATCGGAAAAAAAGGCAAGACACAGGGTACTATGCGCGATGTGGAAGTGGAAAAGGTAAAAGAATATGCCGGGGAAGATGCTGATATCACGCTGCAGTTGAAACACAAGTTTGTTCCCCTTCTCAAAGAAAGGGAAGTAGAAAAAGTATTTAACGAAGTGGAAAATCCATTGGTAAAAGTGCTGGTGGATATGGAGTATGAGGGTATAAAAATTGATGTGGACTTTCTGGCTGATTATTCAAAAGAACTGGAAAAAGATGCCAAACGTGCCGAAGAAAGTGTGTATAAACAGGCAGGGGTGCGGTTTAACCTGGCTTCGCCAAAACAACTTGGTGAAGTATTGTTTGACAAATTAAAACTGGATCCTTCTGCTAAAAAAACAAAAACCGGGCAGTACCAGACCGGGGAAGATGTATTGCTGAAGCTTGCTGCCAAAGGTAACCCCATTGTGGACGATATCCTGGCTTTCCGGGAGCTGACCAAACTTAAATCCACCTATGTGGATTCCTTACCCTTACTGATTAATAATAAAACAGGAAGGGTGCATACCACGTATGGCCAGGCAGTGGCCGTAACGGGAAGGCTGGCGAGCAATAATCCCAACCTGCAGAATATACCGGTGCGTACAGAAAGGGGCAAAGAGATCCGTAAAGCATTTATTCCGAGAGATAATAAACATATTCTTCTTTCTGCCGATTACTCACAGATTGAATTGCGCATTGTGGCCGCTATCAGTGGTGATAATAATATGTGCAAGGCTTTTGTGGATGGCACCGATATTCATACAGCCACAGCAGCGCGGGTGTATAATGTTCCTGTAAATGAAGTAACCAAAGAAATGCGCTATAAAGCCAAAAGTGTAAACTTTGGTATCATCTACGGACAAGGGGCTTTTGGTCTGGCAGATAATCTGGGCATCAGCCGTACAGAAGCTAAGGAGATTATTGATAACTATAAAAAGGAATTCCCGGGCATTCAGCAATACATGGATAATACGATCAATTTTGCAAGAGAAAACGGATATGTGGAAACATTGATGGGTCGTAAGCGTTGGTTGCGTGATATCAACTCTGCCAATTTCACTGTACGCGGTTTTGCAGAACGAAATGCCATTAACTCCCCCATACAGGGTACTGCTGCAGATATGATCAAACTGGCGATGCAAAAAGTGCAGGCAGCCATGAAAAAGGAGAAAATGCAAAGTAAGATGATCCTGCAGGTACATGATGAGCTTGTTTTTGATGCATTGAAAACGGAGGTGAGCGAATTAAAACCGCTGATCCTGGAAAATATGCAATCGGCAATGTTGCTTCCCCACCAGGTGCCCGTGATCGCAGAATGCGGAGAAGGAAAAAACTGGCTGGAAGCCCATTGATACGCCGAAAACCCGGTTTTGTACATCAAATTATTTATAAATATCGCGTAGCTGTACATTTGTGTATGTCTATTATTAAAATACCTATCCGATATGAGGGTTCAAAGGGCGAAACAATTCTCTATACCCTTTTTGATTCCGGCGCAACATTTTCCTGTATCAGTGCGGCGCATGCCGAAAGCCTGGCCAATCTTGAGAAAATGAGAAAGTCGTTGGAAATTGCTACGGCTGCAAAAGACACCTATTTAAAAATCGAAAACCGGATTGTTCTTGATTTTTATTATAATGATATTCGTCTCTCCGACGAATTCATGGTGATCGATAATATCTCCGAAGATGTGATACTGGGGGCAAATACATTGCAGAAATGGCGTATCAAACTGGATTTTGAACACGATACGATCATTATAGATCCCAAAGTGGCAAAGGCCATTTTAAAATAGTTTTCACCGGCAATTTTTACAGTATGAATCAGGATAATTTTCCCGGTATTTACCATTTTCAACGGCAGGAGCTGGTTGCTTCATTTTATTTCACCGATCAGGAACGGTTTGAGTTCTTTTATTCCTACGGGGCGGCAGACAGAAATGCTACCGGCACCTATACTGTTGATGGTACTACGATAAAACTCAAGAGTGATAAAGCGGCCGGAAACGATTTCACGATTATCCGTCAGGAGAAAAGAGGAGGGCCCGTCACCATCAAAGTAACAGATCCCAACCCGATGCTGGCAGAGTACGTAAGAGCCCTTTATTTCGTAAGCGGGCAACAACTGGATACCGTCTGTAACCGGGAGCAGGAGATCATTATTCCGGAGACACCGGTTGATAAAATCTACCTGCAACACCAACTATTCCCCGACGTAGCCTGTATGATCAAAGATGAATCCGGGGAGAACGATTATTTCGAAGTGGGCCTGAACCCCAGTTTACAACAGGTTAGTTTTAAAGGGATCGATTTGTTCATTACCGAAGAGGGGCTTACCTGCCACCCCAACTATTTACTCCCGCTAGAACACATCTTATTCCGAAAAAAAGGGGATTGACTCCAAAGCAAGGGTAAATAAATATTTATTTCTGTAATTTAATGCCCACTATGAACTGGCAGTTTTATTTTAATGACGTGATCCTTATTGGCAGCCGCTATCTCATCATCGCCAGCGTTGTATTCCTGATCTGGTATGTACTGTTGCGGCGAATGCTGCAATCCAAAAAAATTCAGCAGCGTTATCCCAAATTCAAAGACTATGCAAGAGAGATCGGCTTTTCCATTTCCACCGTTTTCATCATGTCTTTTATCCCTGCCACAATTTTAGGCAGTCCCGAACTGGCAAAGCACACAAAGTTTTATACGGATATCAATCAGCATGGCATGCTCTACTTTGTACTGGCATTCCCATTAATGGCCCTGATCCACGACACCTATTTTTACTGGATGCACCGGCTTATTCATCACCCGCTTTTATTCAGGGCTGTACATCTTGTACATCATAAGTCGACCAACCCCAGTCCCTTTGCCGCCTACTCGTTTCATCCCTTCGAAGCTGTATTGGAAGCGGGTATCTTCCTGGTATTTGTATTCACGATACCCGTTCATTTTTTTCACTTGCTTTTTTTCTTCCTGTTCATGATCGTGTACAATGTGTATGGCCATCTTGGCTGGGAGCTATATCCCAAAGGGTTCAGTAAACACTGGCTGGGTAAATGGATCAATACCTCTGTCAGTCACAACCAGCATCATCAATACTTTAAAGGCAATTATGGTTTATACTTTTTATTCTGGGACCGAATGATGGGTACGATACGGGAAGATTATGATAAACAGTTTGAAAGTGTGAAAAGCAGGAATCGTTGAATGCAGTGGGCAGTTGGCGGTTGGCGGTTAACAGCCGGTCGCTCTAAAATTGTAAAATGAAGTATTCACGGTGGTTCATTTTCCCAAAGTCATAATATTTTACCCGGCTTATGGCCTAAGTTTGCATTTTCTATGCAACCTGTAATCATCTATTGTTACGACGCCTATTGCGGCTGGTGCTATGGCTTCAGCCCGGTGATAAAAAAAATCGCCGATCAGTATGCTGATCAATTTCATTTCGAAGTCTTATCAGGTGGAATGATCCCCGCTGAAAACCCACGACCGATTGGTGCAACCGCCGGATATATCAAAGATGCCTACAAGCGGGTGGAAGAACTGACCGGTATTACGTTCGGCCCCGATTATCTCTGGCATATATTCAATCCCAGTGAGAGCGACTGGTTTCCCCATTCAGAAAAAGCAGCTATTGCGCTTTGTATTCTCAAAGAAATGTTTCCGGAGAATCAGGTAAAGCTCGCCGCCGAATTGCAATATGCCCTCCATTACGAAGGCCGTGATCTTACTGATGATGAAGCATACCGGCATTTGCTGGAACAATATGCAATAGAGCCAGAACATTTTTATGAAAAATTACACAGCGAAACCTATAGAGAAAAAGCGTTGTATGAATTTGCATTGTGCAAGCAATTGCAGGTGACCGGCTTTCCGCAGGTATTGCTGCAATCGTCGGATCAGCAATTTTATTTACTGGCCCGCGGCTATACGGATGAAGCTACGTTGAACACGCGGCTGCAATCGGTACTTGCCGACATACAAAAATCATCCACCTGATCTTTTTATTATGATCCTCACTATTACACTCAGCCCCTGTATTGATAAAAGTACTACGGTACCCGTATTTAAACCCGAGGCCAAACTCCGTTGTACCGAAGTGGTGAATGAACCGGGTGGCGGTGGTATCAACGTGAGCAAAGCATTGCAAAAGCTGGAATGCCCCTCTGTAGCGCTATTTCCGGCTGGCGGACATAATGGAAATATGCTTTGTTCGCTCTTAAAGGAACAGGGTATTTTATTTCATGCAGTAGATACCAAGGTGGAAACCCGTGAGAATTGGATCGTACTGGAGACATCGGTGAATAACCAATTCCGCTTTACTTTTCCCGGTCGTACGATACTGGAAGAAACAGTGAAATCGCTGGTGGAGCAGATTCGTTCCTTCACCCCTTCGTATGTAGTAGCCAGCGGAAGTTTGCCCGCCGGGCTTCCGGATTATTTTTATGGATTGATCGTAAAGAATGCAGCGGCCGTGGGAGCACGTTGTATCGTAGATACCAGTGGTGCGGCCTTACAGGCACTTAAAGGCAAACATGCTTTTATGATAAAGCCTAATATTGGTGAACTCTGCCAGATGCTGAATACGGAATGGCTGGATATGTCGGAAGTGCCTGCGGCAGCGCAACAGGCCATTGCCGATGGATTTGCAGAAATCATTGTGGTATCAATGGGTCACCGGGGTGCCTGGTTGGTTACAGGCACTGAAAGTTATTTTGCCGCGGCACCGGATGTACCGAAAAAAAGTACCGTGGGTGCCGGCGATAGTATGGTGGCCGGTATTACCTGGTTTTTACAAAAAGGTAAATCATTGCAGGAAGCGATTCGTTTTGGCGTGGCCTGTGGTAGTGCTGCCACGATGAATGATGGTACGCAGTTGTTCAACAAGGCCGATGCAGAAAGGTTATACGAACAGATCAAATAATTTAATTTGAAAAAAGATATTGAAAACAGGGATGACCTGCTATTACTGGTGACCCGGTTTTATGAAAAACTGCTTGCGGATACTTCTATCAGCTACCTGTTTACAGATATTGCCCGAATTGATCTTCCACACCACTTGCCTGTATTAGTTGACTTCTGGGATTCCGTATTATTTCAATCAGATACGTATCATAAAAATGCGATGCAGCCGCATCTCCATCTTCATAAAAAATCGCCCTTAACGGATCATCATTTTGAAACATGGCTTCGTTACTTCAAAGCAACCACCGATGAGTTATTTGAAGGAGAAAAAGCTTTTCAGATCAAAGAAAGGGCTACCAGTATTGCTACGGTCATGCGTATAAAAATCAAACAATCAGGCTAATAGACCGGCCTTGATACCTGTGTTTTCTGATATGCCATTTTTTCTTGTTAAAGACTGGCAAATTAGCTACCTTATATACCTAAATTTATTTATTATGAAACATCAACTGCTTGCTTTATGTGCGGGTACACTTTTTTTTGTGGCCTGCAACAATGACAAAAAAGGAGACGACAGCAAAGGAGGTGTGAGATCGGAAACAGTATCCGCTTCTGACAAAGGTGATATCAAAGCTCCTGAACCCGGCAATATGGATACGACCGGCGCTGCACAACGATGGGCAACCTATATGACGCCCGGTGATATGCAGAAATGGCTGGCAAAAGGAGCCGGCACCTGGGAGGGTGAAGTACACAGCTATATGCCCGGAGCACCGGTAGATACACAAAAAGGGAAAGAAGTAACCAGAATGTCGATGAACGGTTTGTATCAGGAGAGCGATTTCAGCAGCACGATGATGGGCCAACCCTTTATGGGACGGAGCACCATGGGATATGATAATATCCGCAATGTATTTGTCTCCACCTGGATTGACAATATGGGCTCCGGTATTATTTTGATGGAAGGCACCTACGATGCAGCTACCAAAACATTGAACATGAAAGGAAAACAAACAGACCCAACCTATGGTACACAAACCGACATGCGGCAGGAGACGATCTTTACGGACGATGATAACTATACGATGAATATGTACAATACCGGGCCGGATGGTAAAGAAATGAAAGTGATGGATGTGATGTTGAAGAGAAAAAAATAATATCTACTGATATTGTAAAATAAGCCCGGAGCATTCCGGGCTTATTTTTTGCCATTCACAATAAGCATCTTCATTTTCAATGCTTCCTAGTCCGGGTTATTGTACGCGTATAAAATCAAAATTCTGTTTCCCATACTTTCCGTTCCTTTTTCCCTCGATACTGGCACATAACTTTTCCTTTATACGCCGGTACGCAATCCGTTGCGGAAAATCATGGGCCGGATTTTCAGCTACAAACTCTGTTCCTTTGAAAAATACAATGCTGAATGTTACAGGCTGGTTATTATTCTGTCCCAGCGCTGTGGGTATATACGCCCAGTTGCCATTGCGATAAGACAATTCAATTTTCTCCTGGGGTATCGTGTCTTTTCCGTCTTTCACAAAAAAACTCTGCCCGTTCCATGTACTGTCATTGGCTTTTTGCCACTTTTCAACGATCGTGCCTTTGCCTGTTTGTATGATCCAGGTGCCTTCCAGCCAGTTGAACGTGGCCGCAGGTTGTGCGTTCACCAGTGTACAGGAAATAATCAGTATGTATAGTAACAAACTATTTTTTCTCATTGGTCTGCTTTTGTTTTTGAAATCTGATACCGGTAAGCAACAGGCTGCCCGGTTGGCAAAAACTAATAAATGCAAAATGGGTACAATGATTAGTTCGGAGCCGGTGTAAAAATGCATTTGATTTAGTAAACCAAATTGTAAAAATGCGACAGTTTAGCCTGCATGAGTAAATAACGCAGACATCTGAAGGCTGTGTGCGTAAAACTGGCGGGGGGTTACTCCTGTGAACTCACGGAAATCTTTTATAAAATGTGCCTGGTCATAGTAACCGGCTTCGAGGGCCAGTGCGGTAAGATGCTGAAAAGTGCCCTTCCCGATGAGTTTACATGCAGTTTGTAATCGCAGTACTTTGGAATATTGTTTGGGACTCATGCCCGTAGCTTTTGAAAACTTTCGTTCCAACTGTCTGCGGTTTATCTGCAGTTGTGTGGCCAGTTCCTGTATCGGATGCTGTCCTCCTGATTCCAGCAGTGCCTGTACTGCAGAACGAGCCACCCGATTCATACTATCTTCTGTTTGCAGTTTCTTACATAAAAATGACTCGATATGCTGAATCCGTTCTTCATTATCCTGCGCTTGCATTACTTTTTCTTCGAGCTGGCTGCCTTCTTCTGCAAACAATTCGGTGAGGGCAACCGCTCTGTCATTCATGGAAGTTAATGGTATAGCAGAAAATGGACAGAAGCCATCGGGTTGAAAGCGTGCTGCGATAATACCCGTAATCCCAGTGGGGGCGATTTCCAGCGGAACGGTAATTTGTCCGAATACAAAGGAACGTGGCTGCAAGTGTGCAATTCCTTCAAGAGCATATTGCTGGTACAAATCGCCATAATGAAAAATCATTTCCATACACCCATCCGGTACTATGCGCTGACGTTCCGGTCCTGGTGCTGGCGGCGCATCCAAACTCCAATAGCATTTTACAAAAGGTTGCAGGTCTTCAAATACCTCGTATTGAGCATAGTTCATTGCTTGTGATTTATATCTGTATAGCAATTATAGCATACAGTACTACTTACACGAACTTACTGCAATTCCATATGGGTATACTTTTGCCAGCATGATTTTATTTTTTACGGCGGGGTCATTCATCATGAATGTTTCTGCCTCCTTTTCATCTTTGGCATAGAAAATCACGAGTCCCATCATAGCGGGATCATTCGTTTCCAGTTGTGTGCGTCCGGCCAGTACTACCACTCCTTCATTTTTAAGTTTTACAAGGCGTTGAAAATGTTCGCCCACGATTCGTTGTTCTTCGGGCCCCCAGTTTTTTTCATCTTTGTATTTTTCAGGGAGGGAGAGTACGCCCAGGTATGTTTGGCGTTTTGCCAGCAGGCTGTCTTGTGCGCCGGCCTGCATAGCATAACAGAAAGTAAGAATCAAAATAATGTATCTCATATAGTATAGGTTGAGCTGCTTTTCATTTGCAAAACAGCTAATAAAAAATATTGCACTGAATAACGGTGTAAAGGCGAAAAACAATTTCCGAATTCATTCATTTCTTATTTTTCTTCTTCGCGGCCTTTGCTACTTTATTATAGTCCAATGCGAGCGTTATCCAATAAGACAGCTTTTTCTGTGTGTTGAGCGCTTCAATATCCACAAACACATATCCCTTCATTATTTTGCCCGTAAAATCCATGGGTTTGGCTCCCTCTTTTTCCAACACCTGTTCCTGCAGGGCGGGATCGAGCCGCACCATCAGGCGTTCGCTTTCCACGCCCACGCACATTTTATCATTCACCATAAAGCACAATCCGCCAAACATCTTTTTCTCTTCGATCCTGGTTTGGGCTTCTGAAAGCATTTCACGGACACGATCTGCTAGTTTTTCATTATAGGCCATTACAATGATTATTGAGGCACACTGTGAAAGGCGATACGGTTTCCTTCTGTGTCAAGTATTACTGCCATATTTCCGTATTCGGGGCTAATCTCCGTTTTAGGTACCAGGATCTTTCCGCCGGCTGCTTCTACTTTATCGAGTACTTGTTGTACATCGGGGTTGGCATTGAGGTATACCAGCGGGCCATCTGTTGCGGAAGGCCGGTGAAAACCGCCGCTGTCTACAATAGCGCCGCCTACACCCATATTATCATCTATAGGAAACATACGCATCTTTATATTCGGCAGATCCATGGGTATGAAGGTGATCCCCATTATGGTTTCATAAAATGTGGTGGCGCGGGCCAGATCGGTGGCCGGTATTTCAAACCAACTGATTGCATTATTCATGTATATTCATTTAGGCGTTTACAAAAACGATTTACCTATTGATTAATATCTTTCCCTTCTTTGAGTTTGGTGATCAATCCTTCGAATTGTTTTTTGGTGGCATCATTGGGAGCTTGTGCCATTGCTTTTTCGGCATACTTAATGGCGTTTTTGAAATCGCCTTTGGCTGAATATCCGCTCATGAGTCCGTTATTAACTCCATATACATCCCCGTATCTTTTTTCACTTGCTTTAAATACTTCCATGGCTTTGTCTGCTCTTTTTTGTGAAATGAGCTGACGACCATAGGCGGTGTATTGATTGGCCGTGGCGATAAGTAATGCCTCATTCATGGTTGAGTCTGCTTCGGGTATGCGGTTCAGTTTTTCATAGGCCGTAGCCAGGTTGCGAAGGGTAATAAATGTTTTTTGTCCGCCCACTCCATTGATGGCCCAGATACTCCATTGTAGCGCCTCTTCCAGATTTATATTTTTCGTAAAACAATATTGCGTTGCCTGCAGGGTAAGGGCGGGAGTAAATCCTTTGCGGGTGGAGAGTTCTTCGCGAAGTCTCGCCAATACAATATTGTCTACATCCACATCTACTTTAAACGGAACAGACAGTTTTTCCCATTGCATGGCGATCACACAATATTTTTCCTTGTGTTCGATAAATTCATACTTGAGGTATTCCACACTCTTATCCAGCGCCACCGGTTTTACATTCACCCGCAGCACATCATCTTCGGGTTTGTAATAGAATGCTCCCCAGGCTTCTGTTTGTTTGGAAAAAATAAGCGTTACCTGATCGGCACCCATCGCCATGAACAATCCATAGTTTCCGGCTTTCAGCGGTTGTCCTTCTACTTTCACATCATGTTCAAATGAAATGACGGTACATTCATTGGCACCTGCGCGCCAGGGAGAGGTATTCTGATTGGTAATAAAATTCGAAGTGCTGAATCCATAAGTCACGAGGTTGCCATCGCCCCATATTTTGCCTTCGCGTTTGTTTACATCAGGGCGGGAGTATTTGATGGTAATGGAAGTAATGCCTACTTCTTCGGTGATGGTGGCCCTGGGGTTATTTGCACTGGGTGGCAGGTCGAGCTGAGCATGAGCAAAACCAGATACGGTGAAAGCGATCAGCAGTGTGCAGAGTTTATTCATATTTTTTTATTTGTATGTACGCAAAAAATGATTGATTTACTTGCCTGTTGCAGGGTTCATATCGGTATTCCACATTTCGCGGTATAGCTTCCACTTGCCGGCTTCCTGTTTCCAAAGGGCAATAAACTTGCCTTTATCAAAACTACCTCCTTTGCCATCGGGGAAATTGTAGGTGCCTTCTTCCACTACCAGCGATTCGTTGCCATAAATATTTCCTATTGGCAATTCGATCTTTGCTTCTTTGTTGGTACCGTTTTGATAAAAGAACTGAATGATCGAATCCCTACCCACTACGGCAGGCATACCGGGTGAATACACGGCCGCATCTTTGCAATAGCGTCCATTGTAATACGCAGTGTCGTTCGTGGTAAAGCGCTGGTTGTAGGACTTATTCATTTCAGCGATATATTTTTGCGCAGATCCGATATCAAAAGGGGCTGGCTTTTCTTTATCAGCATGTTGACAGGCAGTTGCACTGCAAAGGATGATCGCAGTAATAAGTAGTCGCATAAATTAGGTTTTGGGGTGTAATTAATAATGATTCTGCGTTCTTTAAAGGTCTGAAAAAAGATCGGGCTGTGGTTACCGTTCATCCCTTCATTCGGTCATTTAAACTGATTCCAGTGCCTGGTAATAAAACAGAGCAGTTTCCCCAGTGAAACTGTTGACAGACAGTGTGCTGGATAGCTATAATGACAAGTATTAGCGCAACGGCCACTTCAGTTGCGATGACCCCACAAATGATTAAATGGAAGCTCAAAGATGTTTACCGTCCTGAAAGCTAGTGTTAAGTTAAATTTATTATGACGTATAATATTTCTTTATATTTGGGAAACCAAATACCATGAAATATTATACTATCCATTTGACGAAAGAGGAAGTGAATCATCTGCGGGAAATTATTTCAAAAGGGACTCATAGTGCACAAACAATGCGTGTTGCGTACATTCTTTTGAATTGTGATGAAGGGAAATATTCTGAGAAAATAACAAATGAGCAGATTAGTCAGGTGCTCAAAGTCGGAATGCGAACGATTGACCGTGTAAAGAAACGTTTTATTGAAGAGGGGCTGGAAGAAGTGTTGGAGCGACGCCCTACCAGTCGGGTATATGATAAAAAAGCAGATGGCGAGTTGGAAGCTCAACTGGTAACCTTGTGCTGCAGTGATCCTCCCAAGGGATATGGAAAATGGTCATTAAGATTGCTGGCTGAAAAACTGGTAGAATTAAAATATGTTGAAAGTATTTCTCATGTTACCGTAAGGACGCTTTTAAAAAAAACGAACTTAAGCCCTGGAAAGTGAGAGGCTGGGTTATTGCCCCTGCAAAAAATGGGGAGTTTGTTGCAAATATGGAAAAAGTACTGGATGTATATAAACGACCTTATAATGAAAAGTACCCTGTAGTCTGTATGGATGAATGCCCCAAACAGTTGATAGAAGAGGTTCAGCCGAGCCTGGAAATGAAACCCGGGCGTGACAGGCGTGTAGATTATGAATATATCAGAAAAGGGGTAGTCAACCTGTTTATGGCAAACGAACCATTAAGGGGTAAACGGATAACGGAGGTTACAGAATTCAAGAAAAAGAAAGATTGGGCATTATTTATTAAGGGACTGGCTGATAAACACTATCCAAAAGCTGCAAAAATCACATTAGTTATGGATAACCTGTCCACTCACAATACCTCGTCATTATATGAAACCTTTGAACCGAAAGAGGCCAAAAGATTAGCTGACCGCTTTGAATTTGTTTACACACCAAAACATGGAAGCTGGCTAAATATGGCCGAAATTGAATTGCATGTATTGAACGGCCAATGTCTAAACCGGCACTTACCCACTATCGAAAAAATCAAAGAGGAAGTGATGGCGTGGACAAATTGCAGAAATAATAAAATAAGTAAGATTAACTGGCAGTTCACCAATAGTGAAGCAAGGATTAAGCTCAAGAAGTTATATCCGTCAATTTTAGATTAACTTAACACTAGTTGACAGGAGCACTCCTATTTCGTCAGTGTAATTTAAGTGCGAACGATGCTGCAGGGGTCCGATTCCATAAAGAAAATTGAACTATTTATTTTTTAAAAAAAGTCAGTCAGCCCTGTGTAATCCGCCAGAGGCCTTCATCCTGAACAGGCATCAAACCTGTTCCCATGCAACAACAACGCTTCATTTCACTCGACCCCCGCTTTTTCCAGGTAATGTTTCAGGCTATATTTTTAAGCTATGGCATTTTGTATCTGGAATGGCCGGCAGACTGGCAGCATTATTTCCTGTCAATAAGCGGATGTATCTTTTTCCAATATGTGGCAGAATCCATCAAAGAAAAACGATTCGCCAGTTTACGAAATTTTAATCAATGGGGGTTTAGTGTACTCATCAGTGCTATGAGTCTTTGTTTATTGCTGAAAGTGAATTACTGGTACACCAGTTTATTTGCAGCGTTTGCAACAGTGGCTTCTAAATATATATTCCGCTATAAAGGAAAACATTTTTTCAATCCTTCGGCATTCGGTATTGTGGCCGCCCTGTATGCTACCGGTGATGCCTGGCTCAGCCCGGGTCAATGGGGCAGCAACACCGTTATCCTGTTTGGCGCCATTACATTGGGTACGATCGTGGTTACCCGCGTTCAAAAACTGGATGTATCGCTGGCCTTCCTGTTTACGTTTGTTGGATTGCTCTGGTGGCGGCAGGTATATGTATTGGGATGGCCGCTGGATCATTTCATGCATTCGGTGAGTACGGGCAGCCTGTTATTGTTTACGTTCTTTATGATCAGTGATCCGCGTACCGCGCCCAATCATCCGTTTGCGCGTATACTCTGGGCCGTACTCATTGCGGCTGTAGCCTTTTACCTGGCTGCTTTCAAATGGAAATATAATACCCTGATATGGGTGCTGGTGGCAGCGGGCCCGTTGGTGCCATTGCTCGACCGGATATTCAAAGCCAACGCTTTCGGCTGGAAGAATACTATTCTGCATTTTTCATTTTTATCAACAATAAAACGATTAGTCATGAACCCGATTATGAAAAAAGGTGCTGCCGTAATACTACTGGCAGCCATGCTGAGCCATGAAGCTGCGGCCTTCTGTGGATTTTATGTAAGCAAAGCCGACGGCACGCTCAAAAACAAAACGTCGCAGGTGATACTTGTACGCGATGGCAACCGGAATGTGATCACCATGTACAATGATTTCAAAGGCAATTTCAAAGATTTTGCCATGGTGGTGCCGGTACCCGTGGTATTGAATAAAGCCGACATCAAAGTGGTGGACCAGGCCATTTTCAATACGCTGAATGATTACAGCAAGCCCCGCCTGGTGGAGTATTATGATCAGAATCCCTGCAACAAATATGAGATGGTGGAAGATAAAATGAGCGGCGTGGTACCTGGTATGCAGGTACAAAAGTCATCTGCAGAAAATATAAAGGAGAAAGATCTGGGTGTAAAAATAGAAGCCCAATACCTGGTGGGTGAATATGATATTCTCATCTTATCTGCAAAGGAATCATCCGGACTGAAGACCTGGCTCGATGAGAATGGATATAAAATTCCTGCAGGTGCGGATGAAGTACTGGAGCCTTATATCAAAAGTAATCTCAAATTCTTTGTGGTAAAAGTAAATGAGGCAGAGAAAAAGAAATTGCCTGGAAATTTTTTGCGCCCCTTGCAGATCAGTTTCAGTTCACCCAAATTCATGCTGCCCATCCGCCTCGGCATGGCCAATGCAGATGGTGATCAGGATATGATCGTATATGCATTCAGCAAGAAAGGCAGAATAGAATGCACGAATTACCGTACGCAAACATTGCCCACCGGTAATAATATCCCGCTGTTTGTAAAAAACAACTTTGGTAGTTTTTATGCAAACCTGTTTCAGCATCAGTGGATGAAAGAGGGTAAGTCGATCGCTATGCTGGAATACGCCTGGGATGTAAGCCCGAAAAACTATGTGAAATGCGATCCCTGTGTGGCCACCGCTCCTTCCACGCAAGACCTGGTACAGGCAGGTGTATGGTGGATCAACCGAGATTGGGAAAATTATGAAAACGATGCGGAGGAAGAAGATTATTCCGACAATGTATATTTCACCCGTTTGCATGTACGATATAACCGGGATAAGTTTCCGCAGGATCTGATGTTTCAAGTAACGCCGAATACGGAAAGCTACCAGGCCCGTTATGTGATCACACATCCTGCCACTGGTGATTTCAGTTGTGAAGCAGGTAAAAAATACCTGAAAGAACTCAAACAGCGCCGTGCGGATGAAATGGAAATGCTGGCTTACCTCACCGGCAAAACATACCGTGACTGGGATGTAGTCGTGGAAGAGCCCGAAGAAAAATACCTGCCTGCAGAAACTTCTTATGCAGCCGTGGTACCCTTAATGAATAAAGAAAGCGGAAGACATAACGGTCTCCTGTATGCGACATTGGGGATAATGGGGGTGATTACGCTGGCGGGAGTGAGTGCGCGCATGAAACATGGATAGTTTATAGATAAACAGATGATAGATGATAGTGGGTAGACCACGCGGCTCTTGACGTCTTTACAAATACAAAAGGCTGGCTTATTGATAAGCCAGCCTTTTTGTTTTCGAATAAGTGTGTTTATCGTCTGCCGCCGCCACCGCCGGGTCCTCCACCGCCCTGAGGACGCTGCGGACGCATGGATGGCTGAATCTTTTCTTTCCAGATATCAAATTGTTCTTTGGTCAGCATGGCTTTCAGGATCTCATCCTGTGCATCGGTGAATTTTTTCATTTCCGCCATAAAGGTCTCCCGGTCTGGCATACCACCAGCCATCAGTTCCTGTCTTTTAGCATCCTGTGCTTTGTAAAGAGCCGTTATGGCCGTATCAATTTTAGCCATGTCGGCCGCAGGCAATTTAAAGGCACTGTCCAATTTCTGATGAATGCGGGCCGCTCTCTCTTCGGGAGTCATGCGGTTCATTCCACCGCCTTGGGCAAATGCAACAGCCGTCAGGGCAAAAAAGGCCGTAGTTAAAGCAACAATTTTTTTCATTCCGTTTGATTTTTATAAGTAAAAGGGCGAATAGCCGGTTAATAGGACGGACAATCCCTTCAAACCGTTCGCCGAAAGGCATTAAAAATAAAAAAACAGGGCATTTCCGGCAAATAACCCGATTCCGGGCACAACCCTAACACCCCGATAGCCGATTTATATGGGTTTTGCGTGTGAAAATGCATGTCGCCCATTCCGGGTGAAATTTTAAACGGAGTTCCTTTCTTTTGGCGGAACTCAAGTATCTTGCGGGTTCTTAATTATTAATATTTATATGGAATACAGTAAACTTGTTGCCGTGACCGGATTGCCGGGATTATTTGAACTGATCAGCAGTAAAACAGACGGGGCCATCGTACGCTCTCTGGATGATAAAAGCTCCCGTTTTGTGTCGAGCCGCATACACAATTTTTCCCACCTGGAGAGTATTGAAGTATATACCATCCGCGATAATGTGAACCTGGTAGATGTACTGAAAGCCATGGATGCTGCCGGTGCCGAACTGCCCTCCGATAAAGATGCGGCTGCCATCAAAAAATATTTTGAGACCGTATATCCCGATATGGATTTTGAAAGGGTATATGCCAGCGATATGAAGAAAATGGTGAAATGGTTCAGCCAGCTTAAAAAGAATAATGTTGAATTGAAGATCACCGAAGTGGTGGAAGAGGAAGAAGAAGTGGCAGCAGAACCCGTTGCTGCGCCTGTAGTGGAAGAAGCTCCGGCCAAACCTGCTAAAGCCAAAAAAGCCCCTGCGAAAAAGAAAGAAGAAGCACCCGCTGAAGAAAAAGCAGAAACGCCGAAGAAGACAGCGAGGAAGAAGAAAGCCGAGTAATACAAATGTGATAATATGCTAATGTGCTGATGTGATAATGTGATATTTTGCTAATGTGCTGATGTGATAATGAAACAGCCGTTAGCACATTTTTGTGTGAAGTCCTATTGAAAGTGGTACATCAATAATTATTCGATGCGTGCAACATCTCGCTCTTACATTATCGTATTATAACATTATTAAATTATCTAATTAATTAAATATGTATTCTGCCGATATACAAAAACTACCCCGCCATTTTTTACCTGCCGGTTTTACGCTTACCCGTTGGGAAGACCTGGAGCCTTATTTTATTCAACTGGGTGAAAGACCGATTAATTCACTGGAAGAATTGGAACAATGGCTGCGTGATTCGAGCGAACTTGAAGCGGTGATCAGCGAAGATGCCTGCTGGCGCCAGATCAAAATGACCTGCGATACAGAGAATAAAACACTGGAAGAAGCCTTCAACTTTTTTATGATGGAGATTCAACCAAAGGTTCAGCCCTGGGCCGATACCCTGAATAAAAAACTGGTGGACTGTCCATTTACGGCACAACTGGATCAGCAGAAATATTTCACCTATCTGCGCAATGTGAAGAAGAATATTGAGCTTTTCCGGGAAGTGAATATTCCCATCAATGCCGAACTGAATGTGATGCAACAGCAATTTGGTGTGATCTCCGGCAAGATGACAGTAGAAGTGAACGGACAGGAATATACCTTACAACAAGCAGCCCGTTTTTTAGAAGATCCCAACCGTGCTGTTCGCGAAGAAGTATATCATAAGATCAATACGCGCCGGGGTCAGGATAAAGCAGAACTGAATCAGCTCTTTAGTTCCCTGCTGGAAAAAAGACACCAGGTGGCACTCAATGCCGGCTTTGAAAACTACCGCGATTTCCGGTTTGCAGAGCTCGGACGCTTTGATTATACCAAAGAACATTGCTTCCAATTTCATGAAGCGGTAAAACTGCATGTGATGCCGCTCGTGAATAAACTGTACGAAGCGAAAAAACAAAACCTGGGACTCACGGAACTGCGTCCCTGGGATGTGGAAGCAGAGCCGGCGGGTATACAACCCCTCCGTCCTTTCCAAAACGGGGAAGAACTGACCGAAAAGACCATTGCCTGCTTTCATCAAATGATGCCCTTCTTTGGCGATTGCCTGAAAAAAATGAAGGAAATGGGACACCTGGACCTGGAAAGCAGGAAAGGAAAAGCCCCGGGTGGATATAATTGCCCCCTGGCTGAAAGCGGTGCTCCCTTTATTTTTATGAATGCGGCCGGCCAACTGGATGATGTGACGACGATGGTTCATGAAGGCGGACATGCCATTCATTCTTTTCTGGCACATGAGCTGGAGCTGAACGGATTCAAAGAATATCCCACTGAGATCGCTGAAGTGGCCAGTATGTCTATGGAACTATTCAGTATGAGCCATTGGGATGTGTTTTTTACAAATGCTGAAGAACTGAAACGGGCCAAAGAACAACAACTGGAACGGGTGATCACCATTTTCCCCTGGATCGCCACCATCGATAAATTTCAGCACTGGGTATATGAACACCCCACCCATACGGAAGAAGAACGGGCTGCCAACTGGATGCAGATCGTCGAAGAGTTTTCCTCTCCGGTCATTGATTTCAGCGGACTGGAAGAATACCGCCGGTATGGATGGCAGCGGCAATTGCACCTGTTTGAAGTGCCTTTTTATTATATCGAATATGGCATTGCGCAATTAGGTGCCATTGGCCTCTGGCAGCAATACAAGCAGGATCCCGGAAAAGCAGTTCAGAATTATATGCATGCCCTGGAACTGGGTGGCACCCAAACGCTTCCGGCGCTGTTTGAAGCGGCAGGGCTGCGCTTCGATTTTTCGCCCCCGCATATCAGCACCCTGATGCAGTTTGTAAAGGCCGAAATGGATACCCTTTAAAATACCCTGAAAGTGGTATGCAGTAAATTCGGAAATTTGAAGACCAGCACTTATTTTTGACTTTCGAATCTAAGCGATTTTCCTTATGCGCCATTGCACTTATCCGCAGCAGCGCATTTTAAAATAGCTACTAATCAGAGCCTTAACCAAAAAGTCCCGATGTTTCTACACCGGGGCTTTGTTTTTTTTGGGAAGTCCGGAAGACGGAAAGACCGGAAGTCCGAAAGACGGTGAGTCGGGAAGGCGGTGAGGCCAATAGTCAGAAAGTTATTAGATATGGGTGCTGCAGTTTTTGCATAATCCTTCCACTACTACTTCCACATGACTGGCCTGATAGCCTTTGGGCATTTTGATATCGGGGGTTACCACATCATCCAGGCAGTAGGTGTTGTCACAACGGGTGCATACAAAATGGATATGGTGATCGTGGTGATGGCCTTCTGAACATTCATCGCGGCAAAGGGCATAACGGATGGAATTATCCGAGGTAGGTATGGTATGAATGATGCCTTTATCTACAAAAGTCTGCAGGGTTCGGTATACCGTTACACGGTCAAATTTTTCACCCGCTTTTTTTTCTATATCTCCATGCGACAAGGCACCGGTCTGTTCGAAAAACAGTTGTAATATCTTTTTCCGGCTGCCGGTCACACTAAGGTTGTTCCGCTTCAGCAGGTTATCTGCGTGCTCTCCGGTGGATAGGGTTGATTTCGCTGTCATGGATGGGTCCTTTGCTGATGTTGTTCAGGTAAAGTTCTCAAAAAAAACCGTTCTGTAAAACTCATTTTTCATTCAGCAGTTTCTTCGCGTCTTTGATCAGTTCCTTTACTTCCGATTCTTTAATGCCGTCGTATATTTTTCGCACATCGCCATTGCGGTCTACCAACGCCCAGAACTGGGTATGTAAAAACTGGTCTTCGATTCGGGTGAGGTTATTTTTGGGATCGTCGATGGTATAACTTACCCGGGCCATATTGTACAGGCTGTCTTTGCGCCCTGTAAGAAAGATCCAGCGTTTGGGGTTAGCGCCTATGGAATCGGCATAGCGTTTCATCCGCGCCACCGAATCATTGTCCGGATCGCTGGTATGAGAGAGGATCAGAAAATCAGGCTGATCTCTCAGTTCTTCCTCCACCATTTTCATGTAATTGTTCATGGTGGGACAGATCGTTTTGCAGGTGGTGAAAAAATATTCCGCCACATACACTTTGCCGGCCACATCCTTTTCGGTTATTGTTTTTCCTTCCTGGCTGGTAAAGGCAAAGGGGCGGATAAAACTGATGGGAGCCACACCTTTCTTATTATAATCGGGAATCAACTGCGTGAGTGCGATATAAAAACCAATGGCCAGCAACACAAAAAATCCGAGGTAAAAAAGCCTTTTCTTCGACATACCGGTAGTTTGAGAATGCAAAGTTAGGGCAGGGACGGTCACCCGAAATATATTTGACATTATTTTGCAACTATGTTGCTATTCTGTATTTTTACAGGCTCATGAAAGTCAACTGGGATGCGTTAGGAATTGGGGCCTCTTTGGCCTGTGCCATTCATTGTGCCCTGCTGCCCTTGTTTCTCAGCAGTCTGCCGTTGTTTGGCATCAATATCATTGATAATATCCTCTTCGAAGGGGGTATGATCGGGCTGGCTTTTTGTATCGGTGCCTACTCCCTTTATCATGGTTATAAAAAACACCATCACAGCCTGGTACCGCTCTCTCTGTTTCTCGCTGGTTTTGTATTTCTCGTGGTGAAAGAATTCTTCGTGCATTTTCATGCCTGGCTGCTTATTCCGGCCGTATTGCTCATCATTGCTGCTCATATTCTCAATTTCCGCAGTTGCCGGGTACATAATCATGCACATGCGGAAGATTGTGAACATTGAGAGAAGCTGCAAGGTATCAGCTGCAAGCTACTAGCTACAAGCTGTTTACCCCTTTGGGGCAAGAAAACAGCCAGCTTTGAGCTACGAGCTGAAAGCAATTGCCAACTGGTAACTGTCTACTGCCAACTGTATTCAACTTATGTAACCTATGGAACTTATGGAACCTCTTAAACCTTTTGAAACTCTTGAACTTTTTACCCCTTAATTTGTACTTTGCTGTACTATGTCAGCACAACCCAACTGGGATCCGGAGGTTAAACATTTTTTTGTAAAGATTCTCAATTCTATTGCCCTTGGTCTTATATGGCTGTTGGCTTGTCTTACTGCGGGTTTGTATCATGAACTGGCCTATCCCAATGGTAAACCCATTATCTATACCATCCTGTTTTATGCGTTCGCTATTTTAACGCTTGTATTGCTGATAAGATACCTCATTAAGAAATGGAGATAATATTCTTTATGGATTGAGACCTCTCTTCAACCCCTCTCTAAAGAGAGGGGCTATTGACACCGGGATTGAACGGGTGTTATATTATTGAACGAACATTGGTTTATACAACCTCTCCCCAACCCCTCTCCAAGGGAGAGGGGCTAAGAACCCTAAGGAATAATAGTTACTCTTTTAATTAATAAACTTTTGTCCAACAATTGCCATTCTAAATTCTTAACTCATAACTATTAATTCTCAACTGCTATGATCTGCCACAATCACCCATTTCCTTCTGATCTTTTGAAAAAGTAAGGTATAATGTCCGCCTACGTTGCCAATGCTGCGTTGTAAAAACCATTTACCGGTGACATGATAATATTGCTTTGATAATTTTTTAACCTGTATGAGTGTAAAAGTGAGTTTACCCATGGATGCGGTATCGGGATATCCTTTTTTATAATTGCGGAGGGTGTTTCCCCAACCATAGGTAACACCGCTTTTGCCGATAAACATCAGCGAATCATTTTCCCAATAGCCATTCATAAACGCATCAATATCGCCGCGGTTCCAGGCGGCTGTTTGGGTGGCCAGCAGGTTGCGTATTTCCTTTTCATCGGAGGATTGTGCGGCAGCGCGGAGGGAGAGGAGTACCGTTATTATTACGAGTGTTTTTTTCATGTTGGGAGTTTTCCGGAAGTTAGTTGATTTCGGTTACTCAGGGGAGATGGGGGTGAAGAGGTTACATAGGTTGCATAGGTTCCATAGGTTGAAGAGGTTTAAGACGTTCAAGAGGTTCAAAAGGTTTAAGAGGCGTGCCCGCCGTGGCGGGTTCAAAAAGTTCAAGAAGTTGCATAAGTTGAATACAGTTGGTTGCTGGCTGTTCAAGGCTTGCTTTCTTTTGGGCTGGTTGTTTTCTTGCAGCTTGTAGCTAGAAGCTGTCTTCTGGTTGTTCAAGGCTTGCCCCAAAGGGGTAAACAGCTTGTAGCTTGCAGCTCACAGCTTGCTGCTGGCTGTTTGCTTGTGGCTAGTAGCTAAAAGCTTCCTCCCGAATGAGCAATTTCTTAAATGCGATGGAGTCGCCGTTGAATACATTGAAATCTACTTTGTGGGTGATGCCGTTTACATGTCCCTGGTCGCTGTGTTGCCAGAAGGTCCAGGAGCGGCCGATGCGGGGCTGACCGGGCTGATAGTAATGTGCTGCCCAGAGGGGATAGTCATCAAATTCGGAGCCGAGGTTGCGTATATAAAAATCCACATTGGTATATATGATCGGCTTTACGCTGTAATGTTCTTCCACAATGCGAAGCCAGTCTTTTATTTCTGTGCGCAGTCGTTCGGGCGATACACCATTCATTTGTTCCACATCCAGTACGGGCGGCAGGTCGCCGGGCTCCAGGTCCACCACATCAATGAAATGATTGGCCTGCGCCACCCCATCGGAGGAAGCTATAAAAAAATGATAGGCGCCGCGCGGAACTCCGGCTTTGCGGGCATTCTTCCAGTTGCGGGTATACATCGGATCGGTACTGCCGGTATTTTGCGTGGCTTTGATAAAGGCAAATCCCATTTGGATAAAGTCCACCTTCATTTTCTTCACTTCCTCCCAGGCAATGGTGGATTGGTATTTGGACACATCGATACCATGTATCTCATACCCATTAGGAATATCTATTCCGAACTCGGTATAGCGGGTGGATGCAGCCTTGTTGTATTGCATCCAGTTGTTGAACATCCACAAGCCGAGGGCCAATAAGGATACCCCGAGGGTGATAAAGAGTACGCGACGTATGTATTTTTTTTGTTTTCGGTTTAGCATCCGGTGGAGAAAGGTGATTTGAAGGGGCAAAGATAGGTTCAAAAGGTTCCATAGGTTGCATAGGTTTCATAGGTTACATAGGTTCCATAGGTTCAAGACGTTTAAGACGTTCAAAAGGTTTAAGAAGTTGAATACAGAGCGCGGCTTTCGGTTGTTACTGGCTGTTTGCTTGTAGCTTGCTGCTGGCTGTTTCAAGCTCAAAGCTGGTAGCTCGAGGCTGATAGCAGGCTGTTTTCTTGCAGCTTGTAGCTCATAGCTTGCAGCTGGCTGTTCAAGGCTTGTATTCCTCGTATCTTTCGCAGCTAAAACAATTGCACATGAAACTCGATCTCGCTTCTCTCCGCCCCATCAATGTAGAACGTGCCCGGGAGGGTTTTAAATGTTACGACAACCAACCACTCACCTACTGGACCACGGCGCTTGCCGGTGAAGTGGGTGAACTCTGTAATATGATCAAGAAAATGCAGCGCGTGGAGCGCGGCGGTGTGGATGGCGGCAGCAGCTATACCGCGAAAGATATTACAAAAGACATGCTCAAAGAAGAGATCGGTGGTATTGCCATCTATCTCGATCTGCTCGCCTCTTTACTCGATATCTCCCTCGAAGAGGCAATCGTGGAGACGTTTAATGGAAAATCTTTAAAGTACGGGTTTTCTCAGTTAATAGATAAAAGTTAAGAGTGAATAGTTGGGTTCTCCGCTAACAGAAAGGTAATAACTGCCTTCAACGACCCCAACTATTCACTTTTCACTATTCACTATTCACTCTTAAAGTCGATCACAAACCGATACCGCACATCCCCCTTCAGCATTCTTTCATAGGCTTCATTGATCTGGTCGGGTTTGATGAGTTCGATATCGGAAACGATATTATGTTCGGCGCAGAAGTCGAGCATCTCCTGGGTTTCAGGCAATCCGCCGATGAGTGATCCCGCTACGGATTTACGGCCAAAGATGAGGTTGAGCGCCGGTACGGTTATGGGTTGCGGGGGTACGCCCACACATACCATTACCCCGTTTACCCGCAGCAATCCGAGATAAAAATTATAGTCATGTTCGGCGGATACGGTATCGAGTATAAAATCGAAATAGCCGCTCACGGTCTTTACCTGTTCCGCATCGCTGGTAAGGACAAAGCGATGGGCGCCGAGGCGTTTAGCATCCTGTTCTTTCGAGGGGGAATGGCTCAGCATGGTTACTTCAGCTCCCATGGCTACGGCGAGTTTCACGCCCATATGTCCCAGGCCACCGAGGCCCAGCACACCTACGCGGGTGCCTTTGCCCACTTTCCAGTGGCGAAGGGGTGAGTAGGTGGTAATGCCCGCGCAGAGCAGGGGTGCTACTGCATCGAGGGGAAGCTTATCAGATATATGCAGCGCAAAATCTTCGGGTACCACAATGCTTTTGCTGTAGCCGCCAAACGTATGGCCGCCGCTGATCTTATCGGCACTGTTGTAGGTAAACGTACCGCCCTGGCTGCAAAACTGTTCGAGTCCTTCTTTACAGTTATCACATTCGCGGCAACTGTCAACCAGGCAGCCCACACCGGCGATGTCGCCCACTTTGAATTTTTTTACATGATCACCAACGGCAGTTATACGGCCCACGATCTCATGACCGGGCACACAGGGGTAAACGGTACCGGGCCATTCACCACGTGCGGTATGCAGGTCGCTATGGCAGATGCCGCAATACAGGATCTCGATCTGTACATCATGGGGGCGGGGGTCTCTCCGTTCGATAGTTAAGGATGCAACGGGTGCGGTGGCACTGGTGGTGCCAAATGCTTGTGTTGTGGGCATGGGAGTGTTTTGGGGTTTTGTAATGAATCAGCAAAATTAGGTGGAAAAGATTGGACGGGCGGATTAGTATTACGTTAAGACTCTTATGAACTTTTTGCTTTCGATTTTCGCTATTCAAAAAAACTATTCATTGTGTTATAGCCAGGATCAGTTCACGAGATCAACGAGGCTGAAATACATCTGACGTGTATCAGACTGGCTATCGCTATCAGTAAAATAGCGGAACCCATTTTTTTCATAAAAACGTAATGATCTGCTATAAGCATCCACGGTAATATATTGGCAGCCCGTTCTGTTATTATAAATAAACATTCCTTTGATATAGTTTAACAGTTGACCGCCAAAGCCCGTACTTTGAAAATCAGTATGCACACCCAGCCGGCCGATTTTTACAGCGGGATAGCTTTTATATTGTTTCCCGGCGGGCATTGTATCGGCAAACAACCGCCTGAACCGTCTCTTTGATTCAAAATCTGACACAGTGATTTTATCATTGCTTACGCTGAAGAATGCGATGGTTTTTCTGTTATACTAAAAAAGATAGGTAACTGACAGCAGTTTGCCAAGATAAGCCTTTGCGTCATTCAGCAAAAAACTATTCAGATCCTCATCCTGACAGTCGAATGGTAAAAATGGGTGTGAGGGGTTAAGACGGATTATTTGAAGATCGGAAATCTGTATCAAAACTTTTCAGCAGCTTTAAAGAGGTGATAGGTTTTCAAAATTTCTTCTCTTTCTTTTCGCTTAGTTAAAATATCCTTTGGAGCCTGCTGCTCCCGGATAAATTTCCTTGCATCCTTCCCTTTGAGAATCGGTGTTTCTTTAATAGGCTTCGCCATTTTTAATATTTTTATTTCATATAAAATGGAAAGTGCTCATGTTGGGATAATTGTAACGCGCTTGCCGGCTTTACAGGAACAAAAATATACTCTTTTTTGAAAATACTATTTACTGAACCGGTATTATTATAGCATTTTTTCGGTTAAAACATTTGCATGCTGCCAGCAATCGATCATACGCCAGGTCACCCGTGTGTCGCGCTTACTCTGCTACTTTGAGTTTCGCAACAATTCATTACTTTACAGTAATGGCAGACGTACACAGCAAACAGGTACGGAGTTATAATATGAGCCGCATCCGGAGTAGAAAAGTGAAGCCTGCAACCGTTGAAAAAGATAAATTTCATTCAGAAAAAATCAGTTAAAAAAACCCTTTATAAACCTGAGGTTGCAATTTCTAAAAAATCTTTTTAACCGTTTTACGTGAGTGATAAAGGCATACAGAAAAAAGATGTTATATAGTTTTGCGGATGCATTTTTCTCCGTACCCATTTAAAACAAACAGCAGCTTTCTCGATTTTGAATTTAACAGCATTGGCCCAAAGGGTCAGATCAGGAAGGTGATACGCTTTACCCGCATTTCCGGACAAGTTTTTAATGTTGGCTTTGGCGACCTTGACAACGAAACGGGTGAGATATATGATTCAACAGTAAGTAATAACAATGACAGCCGGAAAGTATTGATCACTGTGGCTGCGGCTATCATTTCCTTTTCAGATCATTATCCTGATCACTGGATTTTTGCAAAGGGAAGTTCAAGGTCAAGAACAAGACTGTACCGAATCGGCATTACTAATTATCTGGAATATATAAAGAAAGATTTTGAGATATATGGGTTGTATCATGATAAATGGGTACTTTTTGAAAGAGACCATAATTATGAAGCATTTTTGTTTCGCCGCAAATAATTTTTTAAATTTGTTGTATGCCAGTAACCTTAAAAAAGAAAAAAACTTCAAAAAGAAAAGTAACGCCGGTAATTGATGAACGTGTAGGCAATTACGAGAAGCACCCTTTTTTTGTGAAAAAGGCGCGGGAAGCAAAGGCATTGCTGAAAACCACCGGCTTGCCTGCGATAAAGGGGAAGTAAGTAATTTATTTTCTGATTCACATTACTTTCCGGTTGCCTTTCCTATAATTTTCTTAAAAAATATTCAACTATTTAAAGGTTGAATTAATTTCTATTATTTAGCTATTCATTCGCTTAACCACACATTTCCTTTTTTACAACTTAGCAAAACGGGCAGGTGAAAATTAATCCTGCAACAGTATCGCATGTACGTACATGTGGTGTATTCATTCGTTACGTTAAAAAATAAATCGTATGAAAAAGTATTTACTTTTTATTGTTGTTTTTTTTATTTCATGTTCCTTTTGCTTTTCTCAGCAGGTAAGCAGAAAGTACCTGGAGGTATCCGCCCGTTTTGATGCTGTTGGAAATATCGTAATGGAGACATTGCCGGAAAGTATCAAACACGGGGCTGACACTACACTGAATAACAAAAAAATCAATCAGCTAATCAATAAAGGCGGCAGGTCACTTAAAGTAATTAATCTGCTGGCAACTGAGGGATGGCAGTTATTGTTTGTTCTGCAAACAGATAAACAAGGGGGGCGTAATGCTCTCGCTCCGGATTTGCTTTATTATTTCAAACGGGAATAGAAAGGCTGTTTATTTGCAGATGAAAGGCCCGGCCAGCATAGGTTGAATGCTGGCCGGGCGTTTTTTTAAAATTTGTAATATTCGTGTATGGCGGATATACACAGCAAAAAAATATGCCAGAGAAGTAAACCGGAAAAACTTAATCAGAACTTGTTTCAAAATTGCCAGAACTACTATTGCCGGTAAGGCGGTAAGTTGTAAAATCTGATATTCAAGCATTATTACATCCCGCCTTTACGACATCCCGGAAAAAACAATTTTTGAGATTTGCTCTGGTACTGATATCACTATCATTAAAAAATCTTTATCCGTCTGAGGCTGCAGGATGGGATTAGTGTTATTTTTCGAATATTTTCGTACCATATCGTATCAGTTTTATTTGATTTATTCGAACTAATATCGGATATTTACGTATCATATCGTATCAAAAATGACGGATCACAAAATTTACACATTCCAATTATTTCCTGACTGGCAGCTAATCAACCAGTTAAGTAATGTGGACCGTTTTGGAGGTTCCTGGACTGCCATTGAGCGCCGGGAAGGCCAGACACTCAAGCAGCTTAAATCCATCGCCACGGTTCGAAGCATAGGTGCATCCACCCGTATTGAAGGCTCCAGGATGACAGATGATGAGGTGAGAGCTTTAATCAGCAACCTGCGGGTGGAAAAGCTCCAGGAAAGAGATCAGCAGGAAGTTGCGGGCTATTTTGAGGTGCTTGATCTGATCTCCGAATCCTTTCGGGATATTGATATAACTGAAGGCAATGTGAAAAACCTGCATAGCCTGCTGATGAAATACAGCGGAAAGGATGCCTGGCATAAGGGCAAATATAAGCAGGCAAGCAATGAGGTGGAAGCCACTAACCCGGATGGAAGCAAACATACAGTTTTCAAAACCACCGAACCGGGGTTCGCCACCGAAGATGCGATGCGAAACCTGATAGCATGGTACAGGTCAGATACGGAAGTACATTCATTGGTAAAGACCGCTGTATTCATTTATGACTTCCTGAGCATTCACCCCTTTCAGGATGGTAACGGGCGGCTCAGTCGTTTACTGACCACCTTGCTTTTACTCCGCCAGGGTTATTCCTGGATTCAGTATGTCAGTTTTGAACATGAAATAGAAAGCCGTAAATCAGAATACTACCGGGTATTGATGGATTGCCAGCGGCAAAGACCCGGGGAGGATATTCACGACTGGGTGCTTTTCTTTCTGAATTGCCTGATGAATATTCAGGGCCAGTTGATGCAGAAGCTGGACACCAAAAATTATGCATCCCGCATGTCGGTAAAAGAAAAGAAAATTTATCAGTTCATCGAAAACCATCCCGGAGCTAAATCCGGTCAGATAGCTGAAAAGCTGGACATCCCATTACCTACCATAAAAAGAATACTGGCAGAAATGGCAAACACAAACCTTTTACAAAAGCATGGAACGGGGCCCGGAACCCATTATTCCATTCAACCTGTCATTAATGCAAGAAGGGACCTGCTGATGCGCTTCACCAATGCTGCGAGAAGAAAGGAATTTTTGCTGCAGTATGATGGCGCATTCATTGAAATAAAAAAAATCATTCTAACACCCAAATTTGAGTGGGTAGGGCCTGATGAGTGGGTTGCAAAGCTCATCAGTGAAGGATTATATATGCAGATTACATCCACAAACAGCAAAGCCGGATTGGTACGCCAACCTTATGTTCTTTCTTCATTCAACAACCCCTATTTATATCAACCGGTGTTCACTCTTCCACAACCAATTCATATTCCTAACGATCTGTGGACAGACGGGGTTAATTTGACTGATTATCCGCTGCAGGTAGTAGTTGAGTTGATGGGCTCTTCCGCTCAATTCAGTTTTGATGTGCTGGTAGTGTATGATGAGGCATAACGATGTATAAAATAATTTAGGTCAGCGCTGACCGGTTATTAAAGAATTGCTTCTGCAAAATAACTAAAACAGCGCCCGCAGGTTTCCCTTTTCATTGGGCTTTTCCGGAAAATTATACCGCGCTTATTATCCCTTTTATTGCTAAAACAGGTAACTTCCTTTAATGGCTGATGTACACAGCAAAAAAGTAAGAAGTTATAATATGAGCCGCATACGGAGTACGGATACAAAACCGGAAATGGTGGTGCGGAAGTTTCTGCATGCCCAGGGTTTCAGGTACCGGCTGCACGTAAAGAACATGCCTGGAAAGCCCGATATAGTACTCCCCAAATACAAAACTGTCATTTTTATACATGGATGCTTCTGGCACGGGCATACCAACTGCAACTACTTTAAAATACCGAAGACCCGGACGGAATGGTGGTTGAATAAGATCAATACGAATAAGGCGAATGATGCTAAGGCTATAAAAGCACTGCGGAAAAACGGATGGAAAGTGATTACCGTATGGGAATGCGCGTTAAAACCACAGAAAATCGACAAATCCCTCTCAACTCTTCTTCGAAAATTCATTTGAAATCAAATGACAAGTTATTAAACGTGACTTAAACACCAATATACTTTAAGTCACATAAAATAGTATTGCCATATGGATATGAAAGTCAAAATCGGCATTCGGATCAAAGAAATCCGGAACGATAAAAATCTTACACAAGAGGCAGTAGCATGGAAAGCAGATGTGGACAGAACTTTTATGAACCATGTTGAAAATGGAAAGAGGAATGCTTCAGTTGAAACACTTTCTAAGATCATATGCAATGGATTGGAGGTAAGTTTCAAGGATTTTTTTAATAATGATTTGTTTAACGGAAAAAAAAGACAAAATGAAAAACGAGGGACAGGCAGTGTTAATTAGTTCAAAGATTCAGGCAGCTGCAGATAAAATTTGGAAAATATCACTATTCGGTCCGGACAATTATAAATCTGCTGTAATAAGTCATTATTTAAGAACAAAAAATAAAAAGCTGAAAAAAGCAGCAATTGAATATGCAACAGATTTTCTAAAGGGCTATTTAAATGGTGATCTGACAAGCAAAGTAGCTGAAGAGTCCCTACAGTATCTGTTAAAGTTCGACGATGATGTACTTTTCCCAACACCAGCAAATCCCAAATTTACATTCATAGATTTATTTGCGGGTATAGGTGGATTCAGAATAGCAATGCAAAGATTGCAAGGCGAATGCGTGTTTTCTTCTGAATGGGATAAAATGGCCCAACGAACTTACTATGCAAATTTTGGAGAAATTCCATTTGGTGATATCACAAAGGATGAAACTAAAAAATGGATTCCAAATCGATTCGATGTTTTATGCGGTGGATTCCCCTGCCAACCGTTTTCCATAGCTGGGGTATCAAAAAAAAATAGCCTCGGCAGAAAACATGGTTTTGAGGATGAAAAGCAGGGTAATTTATTTTTCCATATTGCCGAAATAATTGAGAAGCACAGACCAAAGGCTTTCTTTTTGGAAAATGTAAAAAACCTGATGTCGCATGATAAAGGAAATACGTTTAAGGTAATTAAAGAAACACTAGTCAGCCTTGACTATTCATTTCACCATAAAGTACTGAATGGAAAACACTTTGTACCACAACACAGAGAACGAACTTTTATGGTTGGCTTTGACAAAAGGGTCTTCAAAAACAAAGAAAGCTTCGAATTCCCAGCGCTCCCCGAGCCAACTAGAAAAATCAAAGATATACTTGAACCTAAAGTTGAAACAAAATATACTTTGACCGATCATTTGTGGAAATATCTGCAGGATTATGCAAAAAAACACAAAGAAAAAGGAAATGGTTTTGGATTTGGGTTAGTTGATAAAAATGGTATCTCAAGAACAATGAGTGCCAGATACTATAAGGATGGATCAGAAATATTAATACCACAAAACAATAAAAATCCACGAAGGCTTACAATACGTGAAGCCGCAAGACTTCAAGGATACCCAGAGCATTTTGAGATTAATGCTGTGTCAATGAATCAAGGGTATAAGCAATTTGGCAATTCTGTAGTTGTTCCTTTAATAGAAGCAATTGGAGAAAAACTTGTGGGTGCATTAGAAATGAAAATTAAATGAATTTAAAAAATTTAATAAAACTATTTAGTGACTTAGGGTGCTCAAAAATCTATGTGAAAGAGTTACAAAAAAACAATAACTCAAAGCAGCAGATATATATTGCATCTGGTGATACGCAGGTTTTGAATTTATTTCCTGCTAAGAATTTTCTTGCTATTGAAAGTGGCGTGAGAAAAACAATCAGTTTTCATTCGCTTTTGGATTTTTCTTGGCTTGATCAAGAAGGTAATTCATATCCTGCACCACATTCTAAATTTATTCTATATCCCGACTACCCGGAAGTTCGGTTTTCTGGATTCCTCGCGGGTTGCAAAAAAGCTCCTTCTGAGATTCTTAATAATAAAGTACAAGGACGTTTTTTATTTTTTGGTATATCCGATAACGGAGCTGTTTATGGTTATGCAGTTAATCCTGAAGATGAAATTTCCCAAGAGTTTAAGCATATGCAGGGCCTGGAAAAGCAAGGGGTTTTGTTTACAATAACAATTGTTGGAAATAAAGTAATAAAAGATCCTAAAACAGTCTTATTAGATGAGCTGAAGCGTATTAGAAACAAAGGATGGATCGATTCAAAAAGGCTAAACAAGGCAGGGGAAATTCAAGATTGTAATGCTCCCCAATGTGGTGGTTACACTTTAGAAGCTGAGCTTGGCATTATTCCCAATGGATTTGCTGAACCTGATTATCTAGGGTGGGAAATAAAACAGTTTGGGGTAACAAATTTTGAAAGGCTAAACAGTAGTGTACTAACTTTAATGACCCCGGAGCCTGATGGTGGTTTATATGTATCTAAAGGAGTTAGGCCTTTTGTTCATACATATGGATACCCTGACAGGCAAATAGACAACAGGAAAAATTTTGGTGGAATTTATAAAAGCGGCATACTAAATACTAAAACAAATCTTCGGTTGATAGTTGACGGATTTGATATTGATAGTCAAAAAATTGTAAACGCTGCAGGAGGTATATATCTTTTGGACTCTAAAGAAAATAATGCTGCCTCCTGGTCCTTCGCTTCTATATTAGGGCATTGGAATAAAAAGCATGCAAAAGCAAGTTATGTTCCTTGTAAAACTGAAAAAGAACCTGTTAGGAAATATTTGTTTGGTAACAATGTAATTTTAGGTGAAGGAACAGATTTTAATTTATTCCTTTCACAACTTTGTTCCGGAAATATTTACTACGATCCAGCTGTTAAAGTTTTCTATGAAGATGGTAAAGAAAGAGACAAACGCAGGAGTCAATTTAGAATACGTTCAAAAGATTTGATAAAGCTATACCATAAAAGTAGTGTGATAGACCTTGACAATCTCTAAAAAACAAGGAGAAACAATTCCCCTTCTCTCTCAGTAAATCCTCAAAGTGGCTCCAAAAACCATTTTTTCCTGATTTTTTCACACGAACACCTCTGAAGTTTTCTGCTAATTTTCCAATTACTACCTCGCAACGGGATATTTAACTGAAATACCGGCGCTTAAGTATACATCCTTTACTTTATCCGGCGTACTCCAGGCATGTAGTGTTTACATATTTTAAGGATTTGCTGAAATACCGAAAACATCTCACACCCACGGTTGCCCCCCCTCACGATCTACGTATTTTCCAACCAACACATTGAATTTTTTATTCATTCCCGTAAACTGTAAATTTGACTCTATGGAAAAGAAAATACACCAGGGCCGGAATATTACCCGTTTTCGCCAGCTCTTAGGCCTGAAGCAGGAGGCCCTTGCCTCTGCCCTCGGCGATGATTGGACACAGATAAAGGTTTCCAGACTGGAAGCCAAGGAAGAGATTGAGAAAGGGTTATTAGAGGATGTTGCAAAGGCTTTGAAAATTCCAGTAGATGCAATCAGGAATTTCGATGAGGAGCAGGCGATTTATAATATTTCCTGTAGTTTCTCTGATAATGCCATGCTGAATAACAGAGTGGAAGTGCAAAACATCAACCCAATCGAAAAGTGGCTCGAAGCCATGGAAGAGAATAAAAGGCTATATGAGGCGCTGTTGAAAGAGAAGGATGAAAAGCTGGCACTGATGGAGAAGCTGCTGGATTCAAAAAAATAAAAGAAATTGGGAGCCACCAGGAGGTGGCTTTTTTAGTAGCCTGAAAAATGCCAAAGTGGGGAACAAAGCAGTTCATAAAAATTTTAAATCATCGCAGCATCCCTCCACACACACTTCATCTCAAAAATTTACCTTATCTTACTCTTATACCATCCAAAACCACTCATCAACCACACCTGCCATGAGCCGTTTCTATTCTGTATGTAAGCCCTCCCTTCGTTTGCTTGCCGCCTGTATCGTTTTTTATTCCTGTAATAACAATGATTCTGCCGGTCAGAAAAAAGTGGTGGTGGAAGAAAAAGCCGCCGACAGGCCTCCGGTCAATACTATTACAGATAAGCACGTGGCCATTCCCGGTAGCAGTATCTATATCATTCCACCAGCGGGCTATGCTGTAAACAATACGACCATGCAGCTCAGTAATGGAGCGTCCAATTTTATGATGATGAAAATGGTGAGCGGCTATACCCCTGAAACCTACCTGAAAGAACTGCAAGCCGATTGTGAAAAAAACTTCCCGGTTGGCTGGCAACGCGAAGAAATCACCAGTGGAAAAATCAAATTCGCCATTTGCCGGTACCAGACAGCCGCCTTTATGCAATACTACCTCGTGTTTACAGATCCGGTAAGCAATGAAATGGTGGTCGCCAATTTTGATGAAAAGGATTACGATGCAGGACTGGCCATACGGGCAGCTTTAAAAACTGCCGTAATTAAACAATGATTGTACACCCGAAATTACCCACCATTTGATTAAGCCATTCCTCTTTTCCCTTTTCATCTGCGCTTTTGCCCAGGCAAGTCAGGCACAATCTTCCGGCTGCATCGCTGCCTTTCCGGAAAAAACAATCCTCTTTTCGCACAATACACTTTTAATGCCTGCGGCAAGCAGAAAGAAACTCGACAGTACTGCCGCATTCATGAAAAAAAATCCGGATTGCCGTCTTGTTGTGAATGGGTATGGATCCAGTTGCATTAAATGCCAGCAATTTTCGTGGGACAAAGTCTATTTCGTTATCCAATACCTGCGCGCAAAAGGCATTGATTCCACCCGCTTTATTTTTGTATATGCATTGGATGAGGGCGACCCGGAAACCGTCACCATTCGCGGTGTCGCCGAGGGAGAAGACGGTCCAAACATGGTGCCACCACCGGTTCCCTGCCTTAGCAGGCACCAGGCAATCCGCAAACAATGCCATACCCGTTAGTCACTTTTTATTTGCACCAAGAGATAACCAATCCTGCCATCCTGATGGATTCGGATACTTGTTCAATGAAAAAAGCCCGCTTCCGCAGGCCATTATTATCTTTTCACTATCATCTATCCGTTACTCAACTATTCTCAGCTTCGCATAATTCAGCATGATCTTCTTTTCGCCATTGTGCTCAAACTTTACGGTAGCAATGGGATTGTGCGCAGCGCCTTCCATTTTCATTACTTCGCCAAAACCGAATTTCTGGTGCTCTACTTTCTGCCCGGCCTGCAGGCTCGATGTATCACTGGCTTCAAAATCGGCCGAGGGCACATGCTCCTTTACTTTGGCCGGTACTCCTTTGGGTGGTAAATAAGAAGGGGCAGATGATTGTGCCGCAGTGGAATTACTGTTGAAATAGGTACCGCTCTGCTTGGTGGCTTTGCCGGATTCACCGTCTTCGGTTTGTTTGCCCCGCATGCGGTCGAAGGCAGAGCCCTTGCTCCATTTGCTTCCACCCGACTGGTGCGATGCACCGCCTCCGGCAAAACTGCGATCCATATACTGCTCCGGTATCTCTTCGATAAACCGGCTGGGTTCATTCTGTACCAATTGCCCGAAGCGATACCGCGTATTGGCATAGGATATCCAAAGCCTGCTTTTGGCCCTGGTAATTACCACATAGAATAATCGCCGCTCTTCTTCCAATTCTTCCCGCGTGTTAATGGCCATCGCATTGGGAAATAGCATTTCTTCCAAACCCGCCGCAAAAACACAACTGAACTCCAATCCCTTGGCCGCATGTATCGTCATCAGTTTTACTGTATCCGCATCGGGATCTTTTTCATCCGCATCCGTAAGCAGGGTGATCTGCTGCAGGTAGGATGCAAGTCCCTTATCCACCAGTTCCCCGTCTTCATTGTCGGGGCTTTCGGTCCATTCCTTTATGGAGTTCAATAATTCCTGTATGTTCTCATACCGCTGTACCCCTTCTGCACTTTTATCGTTGAAGAGTTCTTTTACCAAATTGGTTTGCTTGCCCACATGAAAGGCCACTTCATAGGCATTCTGTTTGCCCAGCATACTGGCAAAACTTTTGATCATGATCACAAACTCATCGAGCGCTGACAATGTTCCCGATTTGAATCCATACATGGCCGCATTGCAGGCCGCATCCCACATGGAGATATTATTTTCATTGGCAATGAGCACCAATTTATCAATCGTAGTTTTTCCAATACCCCGGGCCGGATAATTGATAATCCGCTTCAGTGCTTCTTCATCTTTGGGGTTTACAATGAGGCGCAGATAACCCACCAGGTCTTTGATCTCTTTTCGCTGGTAAAAGCTGATGCCTCCATAAATAGTATAGGCAATGCCCATACGGCGAAGCGATTCTTCAAAGGCACGGCTCTGCGCATTGGTTCGGTAGAGAATGGCAAAATCTTTATTGCTGTAGTGATTGCGCAGTTTTTGTTCCTGAATACTGTCGGCCACGAATTTTCCTTCATCGTTGTCCGTCATGGTACGGACCAGTTTGATTTTCTCCCCTTCGCCGTTATCCGTAAACAGTACTTTTTCGATCTGGCCTTTGTTGTTCTTAATCACTTCATTGGCCACATGCAAAATGCTCTTGGTGCTGCGGTAGTTTTGTTCCAGCTTCACCAGTTTCACTTCATCGTAATCCCGCTGAAACTGCAAAATATTCTCAATGGTTGCTCCGCGAAAACTGTATATACTTTGCGCATCATCGCCCACCACACATACATTTTCATGCATGGCCCCGAGCAGTTTGATTACTTCATACTGGGCAGGGTTGGTATCCTGGTACTCATCGATGAGTATATATTTAAACTTATGCTGGTATTTGGACAATGCTTCGGGTACATTCTTCAGCAGTTCATAAAATTTGAGCAGCAGGTCGTCGAAGTCCATAGCCCCGTTCTTGAAACATTTCTTTACATAGGCCTGGTATATCTGTCCGATAGCGGGGCGGTTGGCCCGCATATCTTCCTGTTGCAGCCCATAATCATTAATATATTCCGACGGATTGACCAGGGCATTCTTGGCTGCAGATATCCGGTTGTAAACGACATTGGGTTTGTAATGCTTATCATCCAGATCCATTTCATTGATCACGCCTTTTACCACGCTTTTGGCATCGTCGGTATCATAAATGGTAAAGTCGCGCGGATAGCCGATCTTATCTGCTTCGAAGCGTAATATGCGTGCAAAAACGGAGTGAAACGTACCGATATATAAATTACGGGCTTCGCCGTTGCCCAGTATTCTTTCCACCCGCTCTTTCATTTCTTTGGCGGCCTTATTGGTAAAGGTGAGGGCGAGTATATTAAAGGAATCCACCTTATGGTGGGCCATCAGGTGCGTGATACGGGTAGTAAGAACTTTGGTTTTGCCACTGCCGGCCCCGGCTACGATCATGATCGGCCCGTCTTTATGCAACACTGCTTCCCGCTGCCGCTCATTGAGCCCCTGTAAATAATCCATCATGGGTGCAAGGTACGGAAAAGAGCTACAAGCTGTGAGCTGCAAGCTACAAGAAAACAGCCAGAAGCGAGCTGTCAGCTTCGAGCTGTGAGCCTTGAACAGCCAGATACAAGCTAACAGCCTCTAGCTGCAAGTTGCCTGCCCCTTTGGGGCGAGCTTCGAGCAAACAGCCAGCCCAAAAGAAGGCAAGCCTCTTTTGGGTGAACAACTAACCGCGAACTGTATTCAACCTGCCTGCCGGCAGGCAGGCTTATGCAACCTATTCAACTTATGTAACCTATGGAACCCGCCACGGCGGGCACGCCTCTTGAACCTACCTACGCAAAAGCTACGGTTTACCTGCCGTAATGAAATGAAGGTAGGCAGGCAAGCCTATGCAACCTATGAAACCTATGAAACTTATGCAACTTATGTAACCTATGGAACCTCTTGAACTTCTTGAACATCTGGAACCTCTTGAACCTATGCAACCTCCTGAAACTTTTTTGCCCAACTCCGCGCACTACTTTATCTTGTACAGAACAAAAACACTTCCTATGCGATGGCTTACCGGTTTGCTTTGTTTGCTGATTTCCCTCCCATCTTTTTCGCAGGCACTGCCCACGATTGAGGATAAAACAAAAGGGCTGAAGAAGTATGAAGGGTATATGCATTTCTATTGGGATGAAAGCACAGGTAAGATCTGGCTGGAAGTGAATCAAACCGATAGCGAACTGCTCTATATCACGTCGCTTCCCGCAGCACTCGGCTCCAACGATATCGGGCTCGACCGCGGCCTGCTAGGTGATACCCGTATCATCAAATTCATTCGCTCTGGCCGTAAACTGATGATGGTACAACCGAATTATGATTACCGCGCTATTACCAATGATGCAAATGAAAAAAAGGCCGTGGAGCAATCCTTTGCCCAATCCACCCTCTGGGGATTTACTATTGAAGCAGAAAGCAACGGACACCTGCTGGTTGACCTTACCGATTTTTTATTGCGTGATGCCATGCGGGCCGGCAACCGTATCCGCAGTATGCGGCAGGGCAATTATGCACTGGATAAATCACGCTCTGCGATCTATCTGCCCATGAGTAAAAACTTTCCGCAGAATACCGAACTCGAAGCCAGCATTACCCTCGTAAACAGTGATGGCGAAACGGGCAACTATGTGAATTCAGTAACCCCTTCTTCCGAAGCCATCACCTTACGGATGCATCATTCCTTTGTACAACTGCCCGATGGCAACTATACACCCCGAGTATTCGACCCGCGCAGCAGTTATATACCCATTTCTTTTTTTGATTACAGCACTCCGGTATCTGAGCCGATCGATAAATTTTACATTATGCGTCACCGGCTGCAGAAAAAAGATCCCACTGCCGCACGTAGTGAAGCCGTAAAACCGATCGTATATTATATCGACAATGGTACTCCCGAACCCATCCGCAGTGCCCTGCTCGAAGGCGCACAATGGTGGAATCAGGCTTTTGAAGCAGCAGGATATATCAATGCCTTTCAGGTAAAAATATTGCCGGCCGATGCCGATCCGATGGATGTAAGGTTTAACGTGATCAACTGGGTACACCGCTCCACCCGGGGCTGGTCGTACGGTGCTTCCGTAACCGATCCGCGTACCGGTGAGATCATTAAAGGGCATGTATCACTGGGTTCCCTTCGGGTAAGACAGGATTATCTGATCGCACAGGGATTGTTAGCCCCTTTTGAAAATAATACGATGCCTGATCCGAAGAATAATAAAATGCTGCAGATGGCATTGAATAGATTAAAACAATTATCGGCGCATGAAGTGGGCCATACACTCGGGCTGATGCACAACTATGCCGCCAGCGTGGTAAACCGCAGCAGTGTGATGGATTATCCGCATCCCACCATTCAATTGAATGCAAACGGTGAGATCGATCTGGGCAATGCCTATGCCGATGGTATTGGTGAATGGGATAAGGTAAGCATTACCTGGGGCTATCAGGATTTTCCAAAAGGAACAAATGAAAAAGCACAACTCGATCAACTGCTCTCCAATGCATTCACTAAAGGGCTGCAATACATCAGCGATCGTGATGCCCGTGCGCCCGGTGGCTTGCATCCCACTGCGCATTTGTGGGATAATGGACAGAGCCCCGTGGAGGAGTTATCACATATCATGAAAGTGAGAGCGAAAGCCTTGTCACAATTTGGTGAAAAAAATATTCGCACCGGTATGCCTTTGGCGCAGCTCGAAGATGTATTGGTACCGGTATACTTGTTGCATCGTTACCAGGTGGAAGCCGTGGTGAAGCAGGTTGGCGGCATGTACTATTCTTATGCGCTTCGCGGCGATGGTCAGCCCATTACCAAAGCCATGACCCGTGACGAACAACTGAAGGCTTTGCAGGGAGTAATCTCTACGTTACATCCCGCTGCGCTGGTATTGCCTGAAAAAATTGCGGCAATCATTCCGCCCCGCCCGGCAGGCTATGAATACAATCGTGAATTATTTAAAAAACGTACGGGTTTGGGTTTTGATGTATTGAGTCCGGCAGAAACCGCTGCCGATCTTCCGCTATCGTTATTGTTCAACAGTGAACGCCTCAATCGCCTGGTGGAATATCAGGTACAATATAAAGGACTTGGTCTCGACGAAATGATCGACACTTTACTGCAAGCCACCTGGAAAGCACCGCGCCGCACGGGCATGGAAGGATTGATACAACTGCAAACGGAACAGGTATTACTCACGTATTTATTAGCTGCCAGTATAGATGATAATGCCTCCTTCATTACCAAATCCGTAATCCGGAAAAAATTGCAGGAGCTGAAACTATTCATTGATACCAAAAGTAAAACGGCGAAGGATGTAACCTATGCCGGTCATTTGTTATTAGCGCTTGAACGCATAAGCGCTCCCGAAAAAGCAAAACCGACGATGCATGCGGTAATGCCTCCGGGAGCGCCGATTGGATGCGAGGAGTGAGAGAAGCTGTAAGCTGTTAGCCACAAGCTGCAAGTAAACAGCCAGATATGAGCTGTTTACCCCTTTGGGGCGAGCTATCAGCTTTGAGCTTTCAACAGCTAGTTTCAAGTTGTTAGCCATTGTTGTCCGTGTTGTCCGGTAAAACTATTTATTAGTTTGAAAATCAATTCAGACCCCTCCCCAACCCCTCCCCAAAGGAGAGGGGCTAGAACCCGCTCTGGGGCAATGTTTCAGGGCTTTGCAAAAACTTTCCCCGGACAATAATGGTTGTTAGCTACAAGCTGTTTACCCCTTTGGGGCAAGAAAACAGCCAGCTACGTGCTGCTAAATGTATTCAACCTATGGAACCCGCCACGGTTTACCTGCCGTAATAAAATGCAGGCAGGCGGGCACGCCTCTTGAACGTCTTAAACGTCTTGAACCTATGCAACCTATGGAACTTATGCAACCTACCTACCGTAATGAAATGAAGGTAGGCAGGCAGGCAAGAAACCAGCAACCCGCAACCGCGAACTGTATTCAACTTATGTCACCTCTTAAACCCACCACGGTTTACCTGCCGAAACAAAGTGGAGGTAGCCGGGCACGCCTCTTAAACCTCTTGAACTTTTTGAACGTCTTGAACCTATGCAACCTCTTCAACCTATGGAACTTATGCAACCTCTTCAACCTATGGAACTTATGCAACCTGCCCTACTTTCCCGCGATGAACTTCATCAACTCCTGTTTATTGCTATCAAACACAAACGTATCGCCAAGAATGAAAAAGTTGCCGGGGTCGGTGCAATAATCGTAAGCGAATTTGGCGAATTGCAGGCGGCCATTATCGAAGGTGAAGAAGCCGGCGATGGTTTTTAATTGTTCGGCAGTGAACCAATTGTTCTTCATAATAGCTCTGGCCGTACTGTTCTTATTATCGTCGAACGCTTCTTTTTTGATCATATCCCTGATGCGGGCAAACTGATTGGGATCTACGGGTTCGCGGTAGTTGTTGTTTCCCCAGTTGCCACCATTGCCGCCATTGCCACCACCGCCACTATTCCAGCGGTCGCGGTCGGGTTCGGGGTTTTGGAAATTCTCGTTCCAGTTGTCGCGCTCGATGAATTTTTCATCCCAGGCCACTTTACCAAAACGCAGTACACATACTTCCATATGTTTTTGCGAAGTAAGGGTGATGGTACGATCAAATACGGTTACATATTCAGTACCGCCGCCGAATGCTTTCGGCTGGAGTTGAAATATACTGAGGGTATAATTGCCGGGGGCGAGTCCCTGAAAGGTAAGGCTGCGATCCTGCAAGCTGTATTTTTTTCCGGCGAGACGAATCTTCAGGTTACTGGCACCGGTGGTACTGATGGTAAGATTACTGGTATTGGGCCCGAACTGTGCGAATACAGAAAGGGAAAAACAAAGAACAGTGAAAAGGGTGATCCATTTTTTCATATGTGGTCGTTTTTATGGGTTCAAAGATAAATATGGAATGGTGATTATTGATACCCGCTGGTACGGAGTATCAACGATTATATTTTTTATTGATGGTGTACAAATTGCGTATTCACACCCGGTGCGAGTTTTATTTTTCCGGCCGGGTTTACCTGTATCACGGCATTGTCGAGCATGAGGCTGTATCCGCTGCTTTTCTTTGCATCGTCACTGTTTTGTTCAATCGTATTCCAACCCAGGCAAAGATGCTGACGGGAATCTATTCCCGATATTTTTTTATCGCTGCAATTGTTCACTATAAATGTCATTTTGGGTGTAAGCACGGCCACCAGTTTGATCTTATCTCCGGCATTGGTTAAATAGGGTACAGGCAACTGAATACGTTCATATAAAGCAGCACTGCTGATGTACAAGGAATACGGTTTACCATTGATATCCTTTTGCGAAACGGTTTTATTAACGATAGGGGTAAAGTTGAGATTGGTAATTATGGTTTGTCCTTTTTGCGAATTTCGTTTACGGGTGATCTCTATTTCCACATATGCAGGCCTGTATTGTCCGCGCGGGTCTGGTTTGTAATTGAAGAATCCTCCGTTTTGAATATTTTTCTTCGCGCTTTCTTCAATCATTTGGTTAAGACCGGCCATGATCTGTTGCCGGCAAATCTCTTCACAGGGCATTCCTGTTTTATCAATGGCGGTTTGCACCAATAATTCCACCAGTTGCCCTTTCGCCATTTTGCACATTTCATCGAAATTGGGAATGCTGGGTGGCATACCGGCATAGGTCATGGCCGTTTCAAATGCAATGCCTGTAGCAGTATTACACCCTGAATCAATTTTTTCTTTGCTCAGGCCGGTCTGCTCCACCATTTTTTTATTCATGCTTACTGCCGGATCATAATTGCACATGTATTCACTGAACTTTTTCTTGAGGTAAGATTTCGTTTCATTATATACTTTGGATGCTCCGTTTACTGCTATGGCTGCCGCATTAGTGATATTGTCGAATGCTTCTTCATACCAGGATTTTTCTTTGGGTGGTGAAGGGCATATGATCTTTCCTACCGGAAAGGCTTGTTTAAAACTGTTGATCATCTGCTCGCCCCATGTATTGCCGAGCGGTCCTGCAATAAATCCCTCGTTGTAACCGGTAACGACAATACATTGTGCAAACTGCTGCTCCGGATAATGCATGGGAATGTATTTTACCGATGTGATCTCATAATCAGATTGCAGGGAATCTTCGCTGGTGGGTATTGGTGGCGCCGGAAAGTTGATGGTATCCGGTATTATTTTAATGGTATTACCCGGTTTTCCCACAACTTCTCCTTTTGCATTGAGCGGGGTCAACCTTACATAATACGAACCCGGAACGATCATATTGGAAAGACCCTTCGGAGAGTTATTGTTGATCCGCTTTACAGGCAATACGGTTGGATTGGTACGTCGGGGGATATTATCCGGTACATTCAGCTTTTCTTTGAAGTCGATTATAAATTTTATACTGTCTGGTTGGGTACGGGGTATTTGTTTTGTTTCTATAACTGCGGCGTTATTATCAGCGGAAAAAGGGAGTGCGCTGATTTCCACCCGGGCCGATGTGGCGTCTGCGGGAATGGTATGCCAGATAAAGTCTGCTTTCCATTGTGGGGTTTGCCCTTTATTGGTGATGTACTTCAACTCGCCAGAAGAATAGGTCGCCGTCCATACCGGTGGTTTTACATCCGGGTCGGTGGCGATATAAGTTGTGAACCATTTAAGGTTTGGTAGTATGGCGATATCTTTCAGATAGGTCGGAGCATTAGCGGTGCGAACTGGCCGCATACCGGTGGTAGTGGTGGGTTTTGTGGTGGTGCGTGCGGGTGTGGTGTCTTTTTTAATATTATTCGCATTATTAATATTCACTGATTTGTTTACAGGTTGGGTATTACGAATCACCTGTGCAGGCAGGGCGGCTGCTATTAGTAATAGGGCAAGGAGGAAGGGAATTCTCATGGTCGGGTTGTTTATGCTAGTCGATGCAAACGGGTTAGCTGGTTGCATTTGTAAAAAGAGGTATTGGTGTTTTTAAAGTTATCTCATTTTTCTTGTTATCGCAAGGCCAGGGGATAAATACAGTTTTCCCACAAAGGGCACAAAGAACACAAAGGAGATGTTTTATGTACTCAGCGTTTCTATTAAACGAATAAATCCTGTCGCTTTTGAGTGGTTAAGGGTACTGATTACAGTAATTGGCTCGTAGCACATTAAAGTTGGGAGCTAATGGAGAAATACAGTTTTCCCACAAAGGGCACAAAGAACACAAAGGAGATGTTTTATGTACACAACGTTTCTATTAAACAAATATATATCATCGCTTTTTTAGAGGTTGAGGGCACTGTTTATGGTACTTGACTCACAGCTTACTGCACCTTGTACGATAAGGTTGGGGCTAATGGTGAAATACAGTTTTCCCACAAAGGGCACAAAGAACACAAAGGAGAGGTTTTATGTACACAACGTTTCTATTAAACGAATAAATCTTGTCACTTTTGACTGGTTAAGGGTACTGATTACAGTAATTGGCTCGTAGCACATTAAAGTTGGGAGCTAATGGAGAAATACAGTTTTCCCACAAAGGGCACAAAGAACACAAAGGAGAGGTTTTATGTACACAACGTTTATATCAAACAAATATATACCGTCACTTTTGACTGGTTAAGGGTACTGATTACAGCAATTGGCAAGTAGTACACTAATATTGGGACTAAGGGAGAAATACAGTTTTCCCACAAAGGGCACAAAGAACACAAAGAAGATGTTTTATGTACACAACGTTTCTATTAAACGAATAAATCCTGTCGCTTTTGACTGGTTAAGGGTACGCATTACAGCAATTGGCTAGTAGTACACTAATATTGGGACTAAGGGAGAAATACAGTTTTCCCACAAAGGGCACAAAGAACACAAAGGAGAGGTTTCTTGTACTCAGCGTTTCTATCAAACGAATATATCCTGTCGCTTTTAAGAGGGAAACCGTTTAAATTACTTGGCTTGTAGCTTGCGGCTCACGGCTGACAGCTCGCAGCTTTCTACATTGGCGAATACACCCTTTCCGCCTTCGCCAGCACTTCTTTCTTATCCAGCGTCATTTTTTTCGTTTGCTGTTTCTGAAACATTTCCATCTGGTCTTTGTAATGCGGCGAGTCCGGGTGCATGGAGGCACCGAAGGTATTCACGGATTCGATGAGTGGCAGGCCACCGTTTTTGGGGTAACGTACAAAGCAGATATAGGCATCGCCGGAGATCACTTTTCGCAGGCCGTCTTTATAGGGTTCGGTATAGGCCGCGGTAAGTACATCGGGTAATCCCCAGGCCGCACGGGCATCATCGCCGCGTACGAGTTTTTGAATATCCCCGAGAGTAATATCCGTTGTTTTGAAATTTTTGATCAGGTAATCTTTTACATACTGATATGTTTCGATGGATTCGGCTTTGGTTAATTGTCGCGGTGCCTCACCCTTAAGTTTTTTACTTACATAATCATATACCAGTACAAATACCGCAGCGCCTTTGCTCGGCGTAATGGCTTTGCGGTCCCATTGCTGAAAGTTAGTAATGACCGAAGCCAGCTCTGGATAGTCAGCCGCTTTCATATTCAGCATGGTATCGATACTGTAGATATATTTTAATTCTTTCGGCAACTGCTGATCGAATTTTATTTTTTTGAAGGTGGCATAATCCACTTTATCTCCATTGATCAGCTCCGTTACGCGCTGGCTGCGGTTATTATGATAGGTTTCGAAGCCATCATTAACATCGTATTTGGTTCGGTCGAGGTTAAATGCTTTTTCTGTTGCCAGAAAGGGCGAATGATTGGTATTATACAAATAGCCCGAACCGGGGTTGATGTATTGTGGTAATTCCTGCACCGGTTTGAATTCTGTCCATAAGGTAGCGGATGTATTGCCGGGCAGCGTACTGTTCCAATGGTATTTTGGATCGGGGTTTCTTCTCGGCATTTTTGCATTGCTGATATAAAAGATGGTATCGTAGCGGTCTGCATACATGATGTTGAACATGGGCAGGCTCGTCATGCTCAGTGCCTTGTAAAACTCCGTGAAGTTGCGGGCCTTGTTCATCCGGTACCATTCTTCCAATGCTTTGATGTCCATGGTAGCCGGTACCCGTATGGAGAAAACACCTTTATCGGTTTTCATGGTAGCCCCGTATTTACTCCAGTATATTTTTTTACCAATGGCAATGGGTACGCCCTTTACATGCAGGCTTACTTTATCTTCTTCGAGGTTCACCCACTGTCCGTCGAATTTGTATTGATCATTATTCTCCGGATTCATTTCCAATTGGTATACATCGATCTTATCGGGAAAGTTTACGGTATGCGCCCATCCTAAATTTTCATTGGTACCATGAAAGATGAGGCAACCACCTGGAAATAATCCCCCCAGCATATTCCAACCCTGTTCGCTTTGTAAATGCGCTTCGTAAAAAGCCACCGGCCCTTCGAGCGGCTGGTGTGCATTGATAGCGAGATAACTTTCTCCCGTAGTGGTTTTGGTTGAATTCATCGCAAAGGCATTGGATCCCTTCGGGTTCATCTCCGGGAGCGTGGGTATTTTTCCATCAATGATCTGTGGCAACATATTATCCACGCCGCAAAACAAACCAATAGAAAATACCACGGCCGTCATATAATCTTTTTCATCGAAGGGAAAGGCCTGCTTGTACTTCACTTCATCCGGATGCGTTTTGGCATAGGCATTCAATCCTTCTACATATCCTTTTATCAACGCCACAAAATCGGGACTGAGCGTATTCCATTGTTCTTCCACTGTTTGCCGGATACGTAGCAGGGCCACTACATAATCCGCCTCCGCCCCTTTTTTTCCCATGGCAGAGCCCAGTCTTGCCTTACCACTCATGACCACCAGCTGCAGGGTTTCAAAATCATCTTCGGCATGAGCCCAGGCCAGTCCATAGGCCACTTCGGGATCAGTGGGCGCGAATATATGCGGCACCCCAAAGCTGTCGCGGGCAATGGTAATGTTGGCAGGGTTGATCTGCGCGGATGCGGTGCTGATGAGCATTAGCAGGGTGATGATGTATTTCATGTGGCGGGGGTCTGTGAGGGGTAAAGATAGTTTAAGTTAGGTTGAAGAGGTTGCATAGGTTGCATAAGTTTAAAAGGTTCAAGACGTTCAAAAAGTTCAAGAGGTTTAAGAGGTTGAATACAGTTCGCGGCTTTCGGTTGGCGTGCCCGCCTGCCTGCATTTCATTACGGCAGGTAAACCGTGGCGAGTTCCATAAGCTTGCCCGCCTTAGCGAAGCGTAGGAGGGTTGAATACATTTAGCAGCGCGTAGCTGGCTGTTTGCTTGTAGCTTGTAGCTGATAGCTTGCAGCTCATAGCTGGCTGTTTACTTGCAGCTTGTAGCTAACAGCTTGAAACTGGCTGTTGAAAGCTCAAAGCTGATAGCTCGCGGCTCATAGCTGGCTGTTGATTGCTGGCTGTTTGCTTGTAGCTTGCGGCTGATAGCTTGCAGCTCAAATCTGGCTGTTTAATTCACCTTCGTTTACTCTTCAAATATTTCTCCCTTATCACCTCACTCATGGGTTTATTATACACTTTCCCTTCCACCCAGGATATGATGTCGAGATAGGCAAAGGCGCGGGTTTCAAAGCGGTTTTGCTCGAGGTGCTTGATGGTGTGCAGGAGCTTTTCAAATTCAGGGCGTAACTGACGGGGCGATAAGGGCAGCGATTGACGGAGAAACTTAAACATGGCTTCTTCCACTTTGGTGAGGTTTTTCATTTTGGCCATAAAGCGATACACCGACTTACTGAGGGATTCCATCAGCATATCGTTGTTCAATTCATAATGCGCCATCAGGTGTAATACCCGTGCATAGCATTGCAGATCGTACCGCAGATTGGTCTTATCGTTGATGATGAATTGCAGGTAGTCGATACAACGATTGTAATCGCCGCTGCCAAAACATAGCATCGCAAATTTATAATTCAACACCAGTACCCGGTGGCTATCGAGAAAAATATCATACTCCTGCAATTCCTTTTCTATGCCCGGCACCAATGCCAGCCCTTCGGCAAAGCTGCCCTGTATAAAATGCCGGTTGATCTTAGCCTGGCTCAGGTAAATAAAAGCCTGTATGCGAAAGTTGTCGTGATCCTTTACCCGATCCGTTTGCGATACTTCCTGCAATAACTGCAAAGCCTGTGCAAGCCCGCGGTGATTGCGTAAGTCGAAATTGGCATTGAGCAAATAATGTATGGCTTTGATATAGTGGCTGGTCTCCACCCGCTTCATCAGCGGATTGGATTCAAACAGGCGCACCTGCTTATCGGCATAGCGGTAGTATTGTAAAAAATCCTGACGGATGAATGCATACCAGCAATAACTCTGGTAGAGGTATAATCGTTCATAGAAACCCGTCAGTTCCCCCGCCCCCTGCGGCAGGCTCTCTTTCATAAAGGCTTTGATATCCTTCTCATCTTCTTCATTGCGTGCATGACCATGCTGTACAAACCAACTGAAAAGTTTCAGCGCCAGGTTGGAAAGCCTTGCCACCCTGTCGATATGCAGGCTTACTTCATTGGCCTCTGCAGACAGTTCATCTGCCCGGAACTGTACATTGCGGGTAATGTGCAATCCTTCGATACGTTTTTCCAATGCAATGAGCTGGGGCAAAAAATTGATTTTCTGGTTAGCCCGTGCTATTTCCTTTGCCCGGTCGATGATCCGCAGGCTTTGCATGAATAACCCTTTTTTATAGAGGATGTGGGCATAGTCGAATTGTTCGTTGAGCTGCAGGTCTATGCTATCGGCACTTTTCAGCAGGCGCAAACTGGCCATGATCTGTTTGTACAAATGTGTTTTGAGATTGGCCAACTGCGGCTTGGTCACATCTTCCAGTTTTTTGAGCAGCGCCTTCTCCTCGTAGTCCTTCAGCTTATCCATGGCATCAAAAAGGCGGACGATTTTGAGGTCTTCATTGCCCGAACTGCGCTTGATATAGAGCTTAAAATGCCTTTTTTCCGCCTTCTCAAGCGATTTTATGAGTTGAAATAATATGTCGGTGGTGCGGTTGGGCATCATAAAGGTTTTTGGCTGAAATCCCCTGCCAGCAAGCATTCTGCAATTTGTCCGGGCCGTTAGGCATACTGAAAAGATGCCGTATTTGTTTTGAAGGACAAGGCGCTGCGTACTACTTTCGTGTCAGATGATTGATCATATGGCTGCCCGGTCAAATTTCTTCTTCCGGGCTACAATCGTCAGAGGAGCAAGCGTCAGAGGTCAAAGATAAAGCCAAAAGCTGATTTTCGGGAATCCGGCAATTGTAATCAGCAACAGGAAACCGCACTTATTAAGAATTTCATATGGCAAGCAATCGTTAGAGGTCAGTCCGTTTCTACGGAAGGACCTTTTTTGTGTCCATTCCTGAGAAAACAACAGCAGGCAATCATTAGAACCCCGGAGATAGAAAATTTAGGGGCTTTGAAACACTAAAGTAACAGTTTATTAATATTGAACGAACAAAAGCTGCATTTTTTTATAAAATCCAGACTAACGACTGTTCTTTTGAATAACTTATAATCCGGTCTCCTTCCCGGGTACACCTGAAATATTATCTTCACGGCCTAATTCAGCATTATGGCGATTCGCATTTTTATTACTGGTGGCACTTTTGATAAGGAATACAACGAACTGAAAGGTGAACTGTATTTCAAAGACACGCATTTATCCGACCTACTGGAGATGGGTCGTTCGCGTGTATCCGTAGAGATCCGCACGCTGATGATGGTGGACAGTCTCGAAATGACCGACCAGGATCGCGATCTGATCGTACATCAATGCAATAATTGCGAAGAAGAAAAGATCGTAATCACCCATGGTACCGATACTATGAGCGATACCGCTAAAGTGCTGGCGCAAAAAGTAAAGGACAAAACCATCGTTCTTACCGGTGCTATGATCCCCATTAAATTTGGTAGCTCTGATGGACTCTTCAATCTGGGCAGCGCCCTCGCCTTTGCGCAAACCCTTCCGCATGGTGTATATGTAGCTATGAATGGCCGCTTCTTCAATTGGGACAATGTGCGGAAGAACCGGCAGACGGGGGTGTTTGAGGAAGAGAAGTGAGGAGAGAAGTCGGAAAGACGGGAAGTCGGAAAGACCGAGAGTCGGGAAGACCGGTAGTCAGTAAGCCATAAAGAGCAGCACGCCGCAACTGCCAACTACAAACTGTTAACTGCTAACCGCCAACCGCCAACCGCTTACCTTCATCCTCAGCCGTGATCTCAAATAATAAACCGCCTCCATTGCCATCGCGGTAAACCTTGGTGCCTGCTGGAAATTTTTCTTTGCGTGTTTCTCCTGCATTCAATGATATGCCATAGGAACCTTTTACGGGATACACGATTTTCAGGTCCATTCTTTTTTCGGAGTCATTGCTGAGGCGTACCGATATTGCCGGTGCTTTTTCAATTTCCTTATTCATTGCTTCCGCCTTTTTCGAACCCGCATCGATGATTCTCCCGTTTCCGGATTTGCCGGAACCAGACGTGGCCAGTGCTGTGCCAATATTTTGAATATCACCATTACCCGATCCGTTTGCTTCAAATGAATCCGAAGCATTCACATTTACATTGCCATTACCCGACGCATGCACTTTAGCGATACGCGCTATCAATTGGCCGGCATCCACCTCTCCATTTCCGCTCTTGTTGATGATGAGTTCTTCTATTTGGCCATTCAATTGCAGATTGCCGTTTCCGGATTTTTCGATTGTTAGTTGTTTAGCTGAAAGACCGGTTACCTCCACCCTGTTATTGCCGCGGTGCTCCAGTGTATTTAGTGCAGGCAAAGCAATCTTAATCCGGATATTCGTATTCTCGATATATAGCCTGTTGTTTTGATTGTCGTTGAATGCAATTTTCAACACCCCCTCTTCGCAGGATACGGAGAGCAGGTACGCCAGGTTATCATCGATATCCACTGCTACTGCAAATGGTTTTCCCACTTCCACGTCTGCTTTACCTGCCAGGTCTATGAGTTTTATTTTATTAAATGGCTTTACATCATAGGTATTGCTCATCAGTTTTCCGGAACCGGTAAGCGGCCCCCTTTGTGCGGATACCATCATAACAGGTAATACTATCAAAATAGTGGTGATGATTTGTTTCATACTATCGTTTTTTGATTTGGCTGATTATTTAATACGGTTGTTTTCTTCCTGTGCGCCCAGCTCGCGGTCGCGGGCCTGATAGGTGGTCTTTCCAAATTTCCAGGTCAGTTGCAGGCGGATATTCCGGCTCTCCCATTTGCGGATATAGTTATAGTTCACATTGCCCACATTCACTTCCTGCTTCCAGCGCTGGGTATTGAATATATCGGTGATGGATAACCGAAGATTTATTTTATCGTTCAATATGGTTTTGCTTGCACCGGCATTCACACTGCCCAACCAGGCGGTGCTGGCCATGGCTTCCTGGGTGGCAATATTGCCCCAACTGCTCAGTTGAAATTTCCATTTATGCGAAGCAGAGAATGTATGACTGGTGTACCAGCTCATTCCCCATGCACGGGTATTCAGTTTTCCTGCCGGTATCTCTCCTTCATATATCCGGTAATTGGGATTCAGGTTGGTATAGCTGTCCCACCATTTTGTAATGGGCATACCGAGTCCGAGGTTGAGGTAATATCGTTTCTCTTTTCCAATATTGTAATTGGTGGCTTCTGTTATCTCTCCATTTTGTGAACTGATGCTTTGAAAGGAATTGGTGGTATGGCTGTACCCGATACCGGCATTGAGTGCGCCGCGGTACGAATAGCTCAACTCAACATTATGGCTGAATTCCGGCAGCAGATAAGGATTGCCCCGTTCCCGGCTATAATTATCATAAATATATTCAAAGGGATTCAGGTCCTGGTAGGTGGGCCGGTTGATCCGGCGGCCATACGAGAACCCAACAGTGTTCTTATCATTTGGGTTATACCGGATAAATGCAGAAGGAAAGAGGCTGAGATAATTCGTGTCCGGATAATTTAATGTATTCTTTTTCAAATCGGTGCTATTTCCTTTCAATACAGAATGTTCGGCCCGCAGTCCAAGCTGGTATTCCCATTTTTTTACTGATTGTGTAAAGCTGGCATAGCCCGCATAGGTGGTTTCGGTATAATCAAAGCGGTTGGTGCGTCCTGTATCGGCGATCAGTTGGTTGATCTGCCAGTTAAAAGCAGCGAGATCATTATTGGTTTGGATCGTATTCCATTTCAATCCGGTTTGGATCTTTGCCTTCCATTTTTTTATGGATCTGTTCAGGTCTGCTTTCATACTTGCGATCTGTATGGTAGTAGCCACATCCTGGTCGTTGGCCGTATACCCATATTTAATCTGCTGACTATTGAGCAGGTCGGTGGTAACCAAACCCTCGCTGTTGTTTTTGAAAGTAGTATAATCGGCATCAAGATTCAGTTCTGTACCGGTGGTATCTTCGTATTTATAATTCAGGTTGAAATTGTAGCGGCTGTTTTGCTGACGATTATCATTGATCGTAGCCAGCGATGAATCGGTGGTGTTATTGGTTTTGATCATTGTGGTGCCGGGTGTATACAATTTGCTGCGGTATTCATTTCCCTTTATCATGAGACCAAAGGTGCTTTTGTTGTTTACAAAAAAATCAGCCCCGGCCTGAAAGCTCATATTGCGGGAGCGGTCCTGATCCACCGTTCTGTTTTCAAATATTTTTTGCACGCCATTGCTGTTCACAAACCGTTTGATGGCACCGGTAGTATTTTGCCGTGACTGGCGGCCAGCGATATTGGCGTACCAATTCCATTTTCCCCGGCGATGATTGAGGTTGGAAGAGATATTGAAGTTGGGGTGAATGCTTTGCGTATACGCAGTACTGAGATTTCCGTTGGTTCCTTTGATCATATTTTTCTTGAGTCGTATATTAATGATGCCCGCATTCCCCTGTGCATCATATTTGGCAGAGGGGTTCATAATGATCTCGATTTTATCCACCACGGCACCAGGAGTAGATTTTAAATAATCGGCCAGGTCTTTAGCACTGAGTTGGGTGGGCCTGCCATCGATCAGTAAATTCACCCCGTCTTTACCTGCCAGATTAATGATCTCATCATTGGTAATGGAAACGCCGGGTGCCCGTTGCAAGATCTCGAATAACGTACCCCCGGTAGCGATGATATCGTTTTGCACGTTCAGCACCACTTTATCGGCCTGCATTTCCACAAAAGGCTTTTTATTGGTTACCACCACATTCGCCAGTTGCTTTACTTTATTGAATGTTCGGGTGGTGTCTTTGGTCTGTGCCTGCAACAATGCGGTGGCGAACAGGAAGAGGAGGAGGAGTGCTTTTTTCATACGTTTTTGTTTGGTGAGTCAAAAATGCGGTATGAAAAAGGCGTAGTCGCTTCAAAACATCATTTGAGACCAGCTAAAGAGGTCTCAAATCCCTGGTGCGGGTATCAAAATGTCTAAATGGTTGACGATCAGTAGTTTTTTTTCAGCATGGCAGCCGGGGAGCGGATGCCGGCTTTTAGTTTCTGAGCGATCAGTAATGCCCGTTCGATCTTTTTATCGGTCGATTTGAGCATATTCACCAGGGCGATGAGGCCTCTTTTATTCCCATCAGTCAGGCTGTTGAACAAGGCCTCGGCTTCGGGGTCGGTGGCCATTACTTCGGCAAACTCTTCGGGTATATGAAACTGCAGTTCGCTGGTATCAACAGCGATAAGGGCCTTTACCGGTTGGCCGGTTTTCCATTTCAGTTGCTTCAGGTATTTGGCCCCCACCATTATGTAGTGTATTCCTTCCTTCGTGCGCTGGATGGCTGCATGGAGGGTTACCTGATCATTGATCTTACATATTACCCGTTTGTTCCCGTTGCGGGTCATTTTTGTAACGGTGGCTGCATCCAATTGGAGCTGGTGCGTACCGCCTGATTTTAGGATGAAATATTGTTTAACTGCCATCGTTTATTACAATTTTTCAACGGCGTTGGTCAATGGTTGAAAAGAAAATGTTCGTTCAATGTTCATTTCGTTAAGATAGGGTGCTGCCAACCGTACCCGTATTCTTCTGCAGCCATTCTTTGGGACTCTGCCCGGTTATCTTTTTGAAGGCACGGTTAAATGTGGCTTTCGAATTGAATCCGCATTCATAGGCGATCCCTAATAAGGTTTGTCGTTTGTGCTCCCCCTTTGCCATCATTTCTTTTATGGCTTCAATGCGAAATTGGTTTACAAAATCATTGAAGTTTACTCCAAAGCCTTTATTGATCAGCATAGAGATGAAAGAAGGATTCGTCTCCAAAGCCCGTGATAATTGGGTAAGTGACAGTTCAGGGTCTTCGTACATCTTTTTGTCTTTCATTTGTTGCAGCAGCCGGTTTTTCCATTCACTTAAGTCCTGCTCCTCATTCTGTTCGGCTTTCGCATTATCATTATCCAGTTCCACCACTTCTGCCTCTGTTATTTCTTCCTGGTCATTTACAAAGGGTCCGTGGTATTGAAGTAATTGGGGTGTTTTGTAGGTAAGCAGATTAAGGCGAAAAGAAACTTTTGTTTCCACCGAATTGGAATAGCCATTGATGGCGATATAATAAAAGATGACAGCAAAAAATAAAAACTCCCACCAGGGTCCCACATAACTCAGTTGATGAAATGCTGGTATTAAAGTGGCAATGAAAAACAACAGGCGAAGGATAAGCATGGATAAAAAAGCCAGTAAAAAATTCCTGACCCATTTAAACAATACCAGTTCGGCATAGCTTACCACTTGTACGATCATTCGCCGGTATAGGTTATAATAGCGGAGTGAAAAAATAAAATAAACCAGCATGGAGATAAAACCGGCAAGCTGGTACCAGGTATCGAAATCCGGGTCTTCGCCATTGGCCAGAAAGAAATATTTTTTCAATACCAGTTTATCCGTGATCACCATTACTACGCTGAATACGAAATAAAGCAATCCCGGCAACAGGTGCCATACATCTTTTTTGCGAAAGCGGAAGGAGGGGTTGAGCAGGCTTTGTACATAAAAAAATATGACAGGACCCATCCAGAAAAGATGCTGAAAGGGGATATAAAACAAGAGATCCCTGAAGGGCTGGGTATCATACCAGCCACCGAAGCCCACCATCCAGGGTGTAATATATAAAACACAAAGCAGGAGAAAAGCTGCCAGCCATTTATCAGAACGGCTTTCGTTTACCATGCCTTTGCGCAAGAGGAGAATCGAATAGACCAATCCATGCAGGAAGAAAACAAATAATAATGCGCTATACCGGTTAAATTCGAAATACATGGGCGGGTTAATATTACTCAAGATAAGTACTATACCTGGAAATCAATTTTTTCAACAACTGAAAACGGCTATTGTTTATACCAGATGGATAAGGAGTAAATGAAAGAACCGTTTTTCCGCTCAGCGATTGGTATGTAAAAATAAAGCACAACGATGGTTGTGCTTTATGTATGTACTGTATATTAAAAACTGTGGTTTCTGTTTATTGGCGGGGCGGTGGTGGTCCGTTCTTACCGCCGGGGCCGCCCTGCGGGTGCATTTTCTTCATCGCTTCCTTATACTTTTCATACTGGGCTGCGCTGAGGATTTTCTTTATACTTTCATCCCTTTCTGCCACCAGTTTATCCATGGCTTCTTTTACTTTAGGATCCGGTGGCGGTGGGGGTGGGGGCGGATTATCTTTTCGTACTTTATCTGCTGCAGTAAAAAAGTTTTTGAACGCCGCCTCCACCGCTGCTTTTTGTGCGGCGGTAAGCACTACTTCTTTTTGCAAGAGTTCAGAAGTATGTTTCAATCTTTCTTCTGCGGATGGGGGTTTGGGGGGCTGGCCCGGAGGTTGGGGTTTTGCCACGATCACAAAACCCAGTACCAGGGTGGTGAGCAATATTTTTTTCATACGTCTTGTTTTAATTAATTGATTTTTTCATGTAAGCAGTCCGGACCGTTTGTTTCTATTCAGATGTTTGATCCCATCAAAATCCTTTGGTGATTAAATGATTATTCGCCAGGAGGTGGGGGTCGGTTTTCACCAGGTCCTTCGCCGGATGGTGGAGGCCTGTTTTCAACAGGTCCTTCGCCGGATGGTGGGCCGGGTCTGTCTCCTGGCCGCATGGGAGGTCGTGGTTGTCCCATTGTTCGGATAATATCATGTATGACAGCGTCAAATTTTTGTTGCTGAGCAGGATTACAAATAGATCTTAGTTTTTGAAAATGATCAAACGTAAGCAGGTCGAGTGCTTCTGTTTGTACGCTTACCTGTTTTGCGGCTGCCAGTTTCAGGCTGTCGGAAACGCCGGGTTGTTTCAGGAGGTCGAATAATGCTTCTTTGGCTTTACGGATTTGTGGTCTTATCTGATCAGCCGAGTTGCGGTGTTCTTTTACCATTTCGCTGAATTGCTCCTGTTGCTTTGCATCCAGGTTCAGTTCTTTCACCAGAAAATCGCGGGCAGCAGATCCCTGTAAGCCGGGAGGTTGCTTCGTTCTTCCCAGCCAGAAAAAAGCGATGGTGGCAGCATTGGCGACCAACAACAATACGACCAGCCAGGTAAGTAATTTATTTTTCATTGCGTAAGGCATAATTAGTAGGTAGATATCGATTGATCATAAGAGCTGGCCACATCCTGTATAGAAGAGGCGGATGTTTTTTTCTCCCCGCGGTTTTGTTGTACCAGTATCAGTCCATTGATGACTAATAATATCGTAAGGGCTCCTGCCAGCCAAACCGGTTTTAGCGGAAAATTCCAGTTGGGGTTACTCTCCTTTCTTTCCATACGGGCCATGAGGCGTGTATAGAAAAAATCGTCGGTGGCTGATTCCTGCATTCCCTGCAGGCTTTGCAGGTGCTCATCAACGAGTGGTGAAAAATTTTTATCCATGGTATTTTCGGTTAGTGGTTAGCGTTATCTTTTTTCATGTTATCATAATAATCCTGCAGGATCTTCTGCAGGTTGCCTCTGGCCCGGGTAATGAGTGATTCCACCGCTTTGATATTCTGCTGCATCAGTTCGCAGGCTTCTTCATAGCTCATACCCTGTACTTTAATGAGGGTAAAGGCCAGGCGTTGTTTTTCAGGGAGGGATTCAATAGCGCGGAATAAAACGGCTGCTTTCTCTTTATTCTCGGCAGCCACTCCGGGATGGTAAAATGGTCCTTCCGCACTTTTCTTTTCCTCCGGCATCCACCAGGGGAGCAGTTTATGTAATTTTTCGCGGCTCTTCCTGCGGCGTATTTTATCCAGGGCTTTGTGTACCGCGATCCGGTATATCCAGGTGCTGAGCGATGATTCGCCTTTAAAGCTGCCGATGGATTCATACACCCGTATAAAGGTCTCCTGCGCAGCATCTTCTGCCTCTTTGGTATCCTGCAAAATATTCAGGGCAGTATGATATACCCGGTTGCGGTAGTTGTCTACCAGCCACCGGAATGCAGGCTCATTTCCGCGCTGCAATTGCTGTATGAGTTCCTGTTCACTCAAACGGGTTTGCGTATTGACGCATCAAGCTAATAAAATCCTTCGGCAAAAAGGGGGTGGGGCACAAAAAAGGGTCGGCTGATACAGCCGACCCCCGAATATTGGATTTTAAATTTCTACTTCTTCAAACTTAAGCTTCTGTTGAGGGTGAATCCCATAGCGAATTTTCCGTCTTTGATGGCACTGTTATTCCGGGCCAGGTGGTCAATATTGGACCCGTCAACGGTATTTCCGATAAAGAACTGGAACAGGTGTCCGCCTGTATTGATCTCCAGACCGGCAGACAGCAGGTCGGGATTATAGTTGAGGATGGCCCCATTTTTACTGATCAGGTTTTCATACATGTTGAGCTGACGGGCATACTCAAAGGTGAGGTTGAGTTTGGAGGTCAGTTTGTATTTACCCGCCATACCCATAGACCATACCATATTGCTGTTGTTGATACCATACGGTACGATATTGAAGTGTATAACGGTAGGCATCAGTTGCAGGGAAAATTTATTGGAGAATTTACGGGCAATGAGCAACTGGTGTAAAAAAGACCAGCGGTTGTCGGTAAACTCATTTACTTCTTTTTTCTGTGTATATATATTAGCCATAGAATACCAGGCAATGCTTATGGGTATATTCTTCACGCCGGTTTGCTGTCGCAGTAATTTGAATTTGGCCCATCCTTCATAACCTGTTCTTCCGGTGGCAGCGATACCCAGGTTCGCCCAACTGGTGGGAGAATAATCCAGAGAGATATAGGTATGTGCCACGCCTGTATTGAGACCAAAAAGATTGGCCGCATTCTGGCGAAAACGCTGATTGAACACTTCGCCGGTTTTTTCTCCGCGGTCTTTATCCCAGAAATAACCAAAGTGGTGATTGATGAGTATCTGCAGATTGCCTTTGGTTACGATCTCCACACTCTGCATATTGATGATACGGGTGGAATTGAATGTGGCTCTGGCAAACTTGGGTTTGGGTTTGGCTGATTCAGTAGCCACTGAATCAGTGCCTTCCTGTGCAAAGGCAGTTGTCATGTAACTTACACTGAGAGCCAGGAGCAGTAATATCTTTTTCATAACGCCTGTTTTAATATTTCTGAATGCGTGAATAGTTGTTTAGTTCGGTTGATCATTGCGGTTGTCCCTGCGCGATCCATTCGTTGAACAGTTTTACAGTGCAGGAGCTCAGGCTGATGGTACCACCGGGGTGGCCGGTTGCGCCACCGCTGTTCATCATGGCGGTGAGTACAGATTTTTTCTCCACCATTTTTGTGAATGTAAGTCCTACTGCTATTCCACCATGGCAGGTAGATCCTTTGCAGGTGGTACTGTACAGCGGAAGAATATTGGCGGTGTAGGTAATGGTACCTGCCACGGTACATCCACCACCATCGTCCTGCGCACCTTCATCAATCCATCTTTTGATCAGTTCTTTTTCATTGGCTTTAAAGTCGATGACACCACCACCAGGGTGAAAACCACCATTGACCCATGTTTTGAACAGGCCGGTTCTGGCCAGTATCGCATCATAGAAAATGGTATCTGCATGTGAAAATTGTACAGCCCGGGTACCAATTCCATTGTTGTGGCATCCGCAGGCGCCTGCTGTTACCAGGGGTACCACATCGTTGCGGAAAGACACTTTGGGAAGGGCAAGTATATCTTCCTTGTTTTTATAGCAGGAAGAGAGTATGTATATGAGCATTGAAGTGATCGCTGCGGCTATAGTTATCTTTTTCATATCCTGAAATTTTAGCGTGATCTGATTAGCGTTTGATGATTGTACCGGTTTTCCTGTATTTGAATATGCCGGCATTAGCAGTTCCGTATTTCCATACTTCCGGAATATTGGGATCAGCGAAATACCAGGCTTTGATCAGGGCTACTTCATGCGGTTTCAGTCCACCATCTCCATAAGCCATATCTCCCTGGTGTGCGGTGGCATATACCCCGGTAAACGGATTGGCCAGCAGCAGGGAGGAGTCGATACGGGTTACCAAAGAGCTGGTTGCGTTCAGGTAGTTACCTCTTACATAATACTGTTTGAGTGTTACTGGGTCGGTATATACTACAGAGGAGTTGCTCCGTATGCTTTTCGGATACATGATATCCATCAGAATATCATCATATGTATTGAGCGGGCCACGGGTACTGAGTGCAGATACAGGAGTACCAAATATTTTATATGGCCGGAAGCTGGCATTGGCAACTGTATCCGCATAAAAACGTTTTACACTGTCTTTATAAGATGTCCATACCTGATTACGCAGTATGGGATTGGAAAGCTGACAGTATACTGTAGCAGCTCCAGTTACCGGATTGATATAGGTGTATTGGGTAGTATCGGCAGTAGTGAGGGGACCCAGCAGTCCTTTACGGGCCCAGCCACCGGTGGCAGTAGCCTGATTGTGACAGTTGGCAGATCCGCATCCGTTTACGATCATCTGTATAGCGGCAGGTCTGAAATCGTTCAGGTCAGGCCTTTCTTTGGCACCATTTAATATCCAGTTATAAATAATGGATTTGTCGGTAATGGTCATTTCATGGTTGGAGTTTACCGGCGGCATGGCTTTATCCAGGTCATTGGTGGTAAGGAACTCCCATAATTTGCTCTGACCGGGCTGTCCGGCTATTACAAACTTCATTACATCAGCATAGGTTTCAAACTTGGGAGAGATTGGTCCCCCATGGCAATTGGATGTAGCACAATATTCATGCAGGATGGTTTGTACCCCCCTGAATTTGATCACATCATTTACATCCGCATTGGCATCTGCCGGAGTTATTTTATTGGATTCATAAAAGGATGCGTACACCGTAGTATCGGGTGCTCCTTTGAATGCCCTGTCGAGATCCTTTGCCAGGTTGCCTTCTTTCCGGCATTGGGAAAGAGAAGCAAACATAAACAGAACACTCAGAAACAGGATTGCTTTTTGAAGGAATGAAATCTTTTTCATAATAAGTCAGTTTACAAATGAACACGAGGCATTATATATATGACTGAGAAGGGATGCCTGAAAAACCACTTTCAAAAGTAGTTGCCTCACCATGACAGTCATATGACAAGTAGATGGGTCTGTTATGACTTTAGTCACACAAGACCATAACCTTTATCAGGCGGGTTGATGTTGTGACATTTATCACGCTGTTCCTTGATGGCTGTCATGCAATAGTCTGGCACCGGTGAATAAGTTGCAGTGCTTTTTCTGAAAATCATTTATCAAACCAGTTATTAGATATGGGACATAATAAAAAGGCCGCTTCCCGCCGTGATTTTTTCTCCCTGCTTACCAATAAAAAACAAGCTTCTGCCGGCACGGTAAAAATGCTGACCGCAGATGGTAAACTCGTGGAAATTGACCGTGCAGTATTTGAAGCGGCCGCTAAAAACAAAAAAGCCAGTAATAAAGACATCTACGATTGGATGAAGAATCCATCGAAAGAGTCCTGATATTATTTAACCCTCCTTATTCAGTTGCAATGAAAGAAGATCAAATAACAGATAAAGGCCGTCGCGATTTTTTAAAGACCGCCGCGGTAGCCACTATCGCCACTGCCGCCTGTGGCAGCCTCGCATGCTCCTGCTCTTCGAAAAATGCGTCGGCAGGGCAAAAAGTAAAACTGCTTTCTCCGGATGGGGAGCTGGTGGAAATTGATTCCGCTTATCTCAATTACCAGGAGCATATGGCTATCGTATCCAAACTGGAAGCACGTCAGGGTATTGCGGGTAAAAAATTTGTAATGGTGGTAGATCTGTCCCGCTGCAAGAATGCACGTAAATGTGTATCGGCCTGTCAGAAATGGCACTATCGCCCCGAAGAAACAGAATGGCTTACGGTAAAGCTGATGCAGGACAGCGACAAATCGGCTCCTTATTGGTTTCCCAAACAATGTTTTCACTGCGATAATCCTCCTTGTGTAAAAGTATGTCCGGTAGATGCTACGTTTAAAAGACAGGACGGATTGGTACTGATCGATAATGAGCGCTGTATCGGTTGTAAGTTTTGTATGGCCGCCTGCCCTTATTCCACGCGTGTGTTCAACTGGAATGAACCGGAAATACCGGACGTGATACAAGGCCAATCCTATTCTGCTGAAACGGGGGTGCCTGCCAAAGTAGGTACGGTGGAGAAATGCGATTTCTGTCCCGACCGCACCCGCGAAGGTCTGCTTCCTCCCTGTGTGGAAGCCTGCCCCAATGGTGTATTTTATTTCGGTGATGAAAATGAGGATACTGTTTCCAATGGCGATGAGACGCTCAGCTTTACCCAACTGATCAAAGATCGCGCGGCCTATCGCTTTATGGAAGAGCTGGGCACCAAACCCCGTGTGTATTACCTGCCACCGAAAGACCGGCAATTCCCTGTGGAAAGAGGTTACGAAAATCTTCCCGACAAGCTGAAAGATCGCTTTAGGGATGTAATGGAAAATAAAACCCATTCTGAAGAATAAGCCAAGGCTTGTATTCAGTAACGAATAATATGTTAGTATGGAACTGAATAAATATCAACAGGAGCTTTTTGAAAAACAACGCCCTGTTATCGAAAAATTTGGAAAGAGAACCTGGGGTTGGAGCATTTTCTTTCTGCTTTGGATACTATTGGGCGGATATGCTCTTTATCTGCAAATATCCAAAGGACATGGCATTACGGGTATGCGCGACAATGTGGTGTGGGGTTTGTATATCGCCAATTTTATTTTCTTTATTGGTATCAGTTATGCTGGTGCGGTGATCTCCGGTATCCTGCATATATTGAAAGTAGAGTGGCGAAAACCCATTATCCGTATTGCAGAAATGATCACCGTTATTGCCACCATCATCGGGCCTGTTTATATTCTGTTATGTGTGGGCCGTCTGGATCGTTTACACCACCTGATATTGTATCCGCGTCTGCAGTCGCCCATTACCTGGGATGTACTGGCGATCAGTACTTATTTTACCGGCAGTGTGATATTCCTCTATTTGGCATTGATCAAAGACTTCGCAATCTACCGGGATGCTAAACTTAATATTCCCAAATGGAAACAGAAAATGTATAAGATACTCGCCATTGGTTATCGCGGTACGCCGAGTCAAAAACGGCATATCCGTATTTCCACCAACCTGATGGCCATTATGATCATTCCGCTGGCGATCATCGTTCACTCTGTGTTGTCGTGGATATTTGGTATGACGCTTCGCCCGGGCTGGCACAGTACCATCTTTGGGCCTTACTTCGTACTGGCCGCTATTTATTCCGGTACGGGTGTGCTGATCATGTCGATGTGGGTATACCGGAGAATGTATAAACTCAACAGTCATCTTACGGATAAACATTTTATCTACCTGGGCTATATCATGATGGTACTCGGCGCTGCATATGGATACTTTACGTTTTCCGAATACCTGACCGATTGGTTCAGTTCCCAAAAATGGGATAGTGAAGTGATCGAAAAAATATTTAACCCTGCCAAATATGGCTGGTGGTTCCTGTTCTCCAATGTAGCCGGTATTATCATTCCGGTACTGATCGTGGCATTGCCTGCTACGCGTAAACCTAATTTCATTGCACTGGCTTCGTTCTTTATGGTGCTCGCACTGTGGGTGAAGCGTTACCTCATCATTGTGCCCACATTGGAATCTCCCCTGCTCCCCATGCAGGATACCCGCATGGAGTATGTAAAATATTCAGCCACATGGGTGGAATGGGCACTAACATTTGCAGGCATCGCCACCTTCTTCCTGTTCTTTACACTGGCTTCCAAATTTGTGACCATCATTCCCATTTCAGAATTCGGTGATAAAGAAAAACAGGTAGTACCCGGACCTGTTGCTGATAAAGAAAAAGAACTGGCTACTGTTTAAAAATTATTGTATGAAAAAAGCATTCCATCCATTCGCTGTTCTACGCTGCCGGCAACTGCGCATATTTATCATTCTGCTATTGCTGGCCGGTATACCGTCACTGCAAATTGCAGCGCAAACAGATACCACTGCGAAAGAAGAGCCTTCCTTGCTGTCTCCCTCCATTGAGTTTATCGGCGTACAGAAAGGAGATAATACCATTGATCTCAAAGCATTACTGAAAACAAAATTCAAAGGCGGTCTCATACGGTTGCCTTTTATGAAGATCTCGTTTGTACAGGTAACCGATTCTGCAGAAAAAGAACTGGGTTTTGTTATTACGGATAAAAAAGGAGCCGCTGTTTTCAATATTAAAGAAGCTGATGCGAATCCAGGTAAAGACGGGTCGGTGCATTTTAAAGCAATGTTTGCCGGCAATAAATCTATGGAAGCGGCAGAAGAAGAAGTATCCTTTAAACGGGCGAGGCTTGAAATAACACCGGTAAAAGGAGATTCGCTTAATTCTGTAACCGTCAAACTGCTTGACCTCGGTTCCGGTACTGCCGTGCCGGTAGATTCTGTTACGGTGGGCGTATTTGTGCATCGTCTGTTTTATCCGATGAAAGTGGGAGAAGGAACCATTGAGAATGGAGAAGCCTCCGTGGAAATTCCGGATAAACTTCCCGGGGATGCCAAAGGCAATATCACGCTGTTGGCAAAACTGGATGAACATGAAAAGTATGGCAAACTGGAGGCATCCACCACGCAAGCATGGGGTGTGCCGGTATCAGATCAGTTGAAAGAATTGCCACGGTCACTCTGGAGTGCTCACCCGCCATTGTGGATGATCATCACTTTTGCCATATTGGTGACCGCGGTATGGGGACACTATATCGTCATTATCTATGAATTGTTTCGGTTAAGAAAAGAAGAGCCTCATCCGCCTGCCAATGCATCTAATACTTAGTTCAATACATCTTTAAACTATAAAACAAATGAAAATGAAAAGAAATCTGACCTTACTTGTCTCCTGCGTACTGATCGCCGGGCTGGTGGCTTTTATGCCCCGGAAGGTGAGCTATCAGGAGCCCTGGCCTGTTCCCGATGCATACAAGAACAAGGTCAACCCGCTAAAAGGTAATGCTGAATCAATTAATACGGGTAAAACATTGTACAACCAGCATTGCAAATCATGTCATGGTGCCAAAGGAAAAGGAGATGGACCAAAAGCTTCCCAATTGGATACCGAATGTGGCGATTTCAGCAAAGCTGCATTTCAGGGCCAAACAGATGGTTCCATTTTTTACAAAATATACCAGGGCAGAAAAGATATGCCTTCTTACAAAACAAAGATCCCCGATGCGAATGATATCTGGGCGGTGGTGAATTTTGTGAGAACACTGAAATAAACAGTACCACCATACTGGAATTAATCAAAAGCTGCCGTTCGGGTGGCTTTTGATTTTTTTTGCTGAATACAATAAATAGTATGCGGCGATAAAAAAAACACTGACATTTGCCCCTGAATCATTGATAAGGTATGTCTACTTCTTCCCGTCAGGCTGCAATACGTTTTATTTTTATCACCCTGCTCATCGATGTAATGGGCTGGGGCCTTATCATTCCGGTAATGCCGGATCTCATTTCCTCGCTCAAAGGTATACCTGTCAATGAAGCGAGTTCCTATGGCGCTTTATTGCTTACCGCCTATGCCGTTACGCAATTTCTCTTTGCCCCGGTTATCGGCAATCTCAGTGATAAATACGGCCGCAGACCCGTGCTTCTTTCTTCCTTACTCGGATTCGGAATCGATTATCTGTTCCTGGCATTGGCGCCCACTTATGGCTGGCTCTTTGTGGGCCGTATCATTGCAGGAATTACCGGTGCCAGCTTTACTACCGGTGCCGCCTATATTGCTGATATCAGTACACCGGATACAAGAGCCAAAAATTTTGGAGTCATTGGTGCCGCCTTCGGACTGGGTTTTATCATCGGGCCTTTATTGGGCGGATTACTGGCTGAGCTGGGCGTGCGCGCTCCTTTTTATGCCGCCGCGATATTATGCCTGCTCAACTGGCTCTATGGCTATTTTATCTTACCCGAATCATTGAGTAAAGCCAACCGCCGACCCTTTGAATGGAAACGGGCCAATCCATTTGGTTCATTAAAGTTTTTACGAACAACTAAAGGAATCGGTGGTCTTGCTATCTCCTATTTCCTGATCTACCTGGCTGCTCAGGCGGTACAGGGCAACTGGAGTTTTTTTACTATCTACCAGTTTCATTGGTCAGAGCGGATGGTGGGCATTTCGCTGGGTGTGGTGGGCGTGCTGGTAGGCCTGGTGCAGGGCGGTTTGACACGCGTGGTGAACCCCCGGCTTGGCAATGAAAAGAGTATCTACGCCGGATTATTGTTATACGTTACCGGACTTGTTTTATTTGCCTTTGCCACCAAAGGATGGATGATGTTTGCCTTTCTGGTACCTTATTGCCTCGGAGGAATTGCCGGGCCTGCATTGCAAGCCACTATTGCCAAACATGTAGCACCCAATCAGCAGGGCGAATTGCAGGGCGCGCTTACCAGCCTGATGAGCCTTACCACGATCATTGGCCCGGCTATGATGAATAACCTGTTCACGTATTTTACTTCTGCAAAAGCGCCCTTTATTTTTCCGGGTATATTCTTCCTGCTCGCTGCCTTCTTCATGCTGCTGAGTATTTTCTTTGCCTACAGTGTAATGCGAAAAGAACGAAATGCTGCCGGTACGGTGGCAAACAAAACTGGTGATCATTAACCGATCACCAGTGCTAAAAAACCATACCACCAACAAACTTACTCAGGGTTTAAACGCTGCTCCTTTAAATGTCTTTTTGAATGCCAACCAGTCCGGGATCGATACGACCTGCACATACCGGTTGCCGGGATTATGCAGAATATATTCCTGGTGATACGCTTCTGCCGGATAAAAATGATTGAACGCTTTCACCTCAGTTACTATTTTCTGCTGGTATTTCTTAGCTGCCGAAAGAGCCTGTATTTCCTTTTCAATGATCTTTTTCTCTGCATCATTGCTGTAAAAGGCGATGGAACGGTATTCGGTACCCTCATCATTGCCCTGCCTGTTCAGTTGGGTGGGATCGTGACTGGCAAAGAATGCTTTTACCAATGTTTCAAATGATATTTTCGCCGGATCGTAAAATACCTGCACCGTTTCTGCATGGCCTGTATTACCGGTACTTACTTTCTTATAATCGGGATTGGTATCGGTACCACCTGCGTATCCTGAAACAGCATCCCTTACTCCCACCATGCTTTGAAACACGATTTCTGTATGCCAGAAACATCCTTCTGAAAAATAAGCAACAGCTTCTTTACCGGCAGGTTTCTTCGGATCGCCGGCTGGTATCTTAATATTATTATTTTGCGATTGTACACAGGCAGACAGCAAAAATATAGCCGCTGCCACAATAGTAATTTTCATTGTTGATCAATTTGAGGGTTTAGCACTTACGGGAGGCTTGCCACCTGCAGGTACAAATATTAAAGCCAGGGAATTCATACAATATCGTTTACCGGTGGGAGCAGGACCATCATCAAATACATGGCCCAGGTGTGAACCACTTTTACTATCCACCACCGCCCAGCGTACCGTACCATAACTGGTATCTTTTACCAGGCGTACTGCATCTGGATTGATGGGTGCCCAAAAACTTGGCCAGCCGGTACCGGAGTTGAATTTTGCTTCGGAACTGAACAGCGGTTGTAAGGATGCGGCTGAATAATAGGTTCCTTTTTCATAAAAGTGATCATATTTACCGGTACCTGCCCGTTCGGTACCCTCCTGCCGGAGAATGTAGTATTGTTCCGGTGTAAGCCTTGCTTTCCACTCTGCATCGGAGAACTGCATCGGATATACCGTCTTATGGGTGGCTACCGGAGGATTGGGATATTTATTTCCTTCGCTGGTGCGGTTCGTTTGTGCCTGTCCGCAGCCGCTATGTATGGTGGCCGCTATGAGCAGTACTGAAAATAATTTGATTCTCATATAGATTGTTTTACTGTTATCAGATACGTAATGTAAAGCTACCTGGTTTTAATGCACCCGCAAGTTACAATGCGGAACAGGCTGTGCTTTGTCGCGTATCAGACAGTAAAGCATGCAAGAGAGACATTTAACATTTCCTGTTAGAGTGCTTCTTTGAGTGCGGCTACCGTTTTTTTCTCGCTCCCCGAAAACAGTTTGTTACCCACGATCACTACCGGTCTTTTGAGAAAAGTATATTCCTGCAGTATATAATTGCGGTAATCTTTTTCTTCCAGCTTTTTATCTTTCAATCCGAGCTCTTTGTATTTCAAGGCCCTCCGGCTGAACAGCGATTCATAGCTACCCGTCATTTTTTTCATTTCATCGAGCTGTGCCGGTGTTATTTTTTCTGTTTTGATATCCTGCATTTCAAATCCTTTTTTATCAATGCCTGTTTCTTTGATGATTGCCTGGCAGGTGGTGCAGGTACCGAGATGATATATTTTCTTCATGGTGATAATTGTTTAATTCAGTTTATAGCCGTTGCTTTATAAATTTTATCCTTTTAGTTGATTATCGGTTCCAGACCTGCGCCTGAGATCCTGTGCGAAGGCATTGGTGGTTTTACCAATCCTAGATTGGACTGCTGTTGATTTCTTTACTGTTGTGGTTGATTTTCGCTTCTGAGGCAGTGAATACATATTAAAATAAATTTACTGCAATCAGTATTGATATAATATTTTCCGGTTACATTTGAGCATTGCAAAAGTACAAATAATAAATTACGTCTATATAAACTGTGCCGCTACAGAAATGTTATTGTATCAAACCAACATGCCATTTACACATGCAAAAAGACGAAGTATTCAAATCGGAAAATGATAAGGTCAGCGACTTCAAATTCGGGAAAAATGTCGCTGTGGTTTTTGATGATATGGTAAACCGATCGGTTCCGTATTATGGAGAAATTCAACGCATGATGGCCGAACTGGCTGCCGAACATGCCCGCGAAGGCAGTGATGTATATGATCTGGGTTGCTCTACGGGTACCACCATGATGGGGATGGATACCCTGGTGGACAAAAAAATCAGGTTCATCGGGCTTGACGATTCGCCCGAGATGCTGGACCAATGCCGGTCCAAATTAACCGAACTTGGCTTTGACCGTCCGTATGAACTTCGCTGTACGGACCTGAATGATGAGGTAACCATTACCAATGCATCTGTAGTGGTGCTTTGCCTCACCCTTCAGTTTGTACGCCCCATACACCGCGACAGACTGCTGAAAAATATTTATGATGGTCTTATTTCTGGTGGTGTACTGATACTGGTGGAAAAAGTACTGGCAGAAGACAGTATGTTCAACCGCGACTTTATCAAATACTATTATAATTACAAACGCCGTAATAATTACAGCGAACTGGAGATCTCTCAGAAAAGGGAAGCCCTCGAGAATGTGCTGGTGCCTTATAAACTCAGTGAGAATATTGAAATGCTCAAACAAAGGGGGTTCCGTCATCACGAAGTTTTTTTCACCTGGTATAATTTTGCCGGATTGATCGCTGTAAAAAGTTAAGGCATGGTACAAATTGGTAATTTCTTTTTCAAGCACCGCAACTGGTTATTCATTTTCTTTTATGGTGCGATTTTCATTCCTTCCTGGCCCTTGTTTTCACCGGCAGTATTTGGTGATCATTACTATTGGTGGCCAATCGCTACGGGATTATTTGTTACCTGCCTGGGGCAGCTCATCCGTGGGTTGACGATCGGGCTGGCCTATATCGTACGCGGTGGCAAGGATGGCAAGCCTTATGCAGAGGGGCTGGTCACTGAAGGGATATTCAATCATTGCCGCAATCCGCTCTATGTGGGAAATATCCTGATGTTGCTGGGTGTGGGAATCCTGGCCAATTCATTGTTGTATGTGGGGGTGATGATCCCTTTGTTTCTGTTCATATACCAGGCCATCGTACTGGCCGAAGAGCATTTTCTCCGGGGCAAATACGGAAATGATTTTGATGTGTACTGCTCCAAAGTGAACCGGTGGTTTCCCCGGCTCAGCGGTTTGGGCCGTACACTGCGCAGTATGCATTTTAACTGGAAACGCTGGATATTAAAAGAGCATACCACCCAATTCATCTGGCTCATCGGCATTACACTGATTCTCCTTTTTTATTATCCCCAGCTTACGGGGCACAATGAAAACTGCCGGAACCTGCTACTGGCCATCATTTTAGGCATATTGGCGCTGGTGTATGCAGGGGTGCGGTATGGCAAAAAAAGCGGCAAATTCAAAGAGTAGAAGCGTTGCACTGCCTCTTTCCCACCTTCGTAAACAACAGCCCGGAATAGTTGTTAACTTTACAGCCGTTCCAGTCTTACCCGCTAAGCTGGTGTCAAAAAACAGTGAGATATGATCAAAACAGGTAACCCCATTATCAGCATTTATACGGAGATGACTCCCAATCCGGAGACCATGAAATTTGTGGCCAATAAGCTGCTTTATCCCGGTAAGAGCATTGATTTTCCCGATGCAGAAAGCGCCAAGCCTTCGCCGCTGGCCACTGAGTTGTTCGGTTTCCCTTTTATTAAGGCTGTGTTCATTGCCAGCAATTTTGTTACGCTTACCAAAACCTCCGAGACCGACTGGCAGGATGTGATCCCTTCCATTCGTCAGTTTTTAAAAGAATACCTCGAGGAAGGAAAAGCGGTAATTAATGAAGAAGAACTGGCTGCGGTAAAACAAACCAGCACTAATGAAGTGGGTGCAGACGATGATGATGTGGTGAAGCGCATCAAGGAATTGCTGGATAACTATGTACGGCCTGCCGTAGAGATGGATGGCGGTGCCATTCAGTTTAAAAGCTATGAAGCAGGCACCGTAAGCCTGGCCATGCAGGGAAGCTGCAGTGGTTGCCCTTCTTCCATGATCACATTAAAGGCCGGTATTGAAGGAATGATGAAGCGGATGATACCTGAAGTAAAAGAAGTGGTGGCAGAAGCAGAATAATATTTTTATACGATATACACTATTAAAAAGCGGCTATGGCCGCTTTTTTGTTGTATCACCAACCTCTTGAACTTCTTAAACCTATGGAACCTCTTGAACTTATTGAACCTGCCTACCGGCAGGCGGCCTCTTGAACTTTTACACCCCCTACCCCAACCTGTTTCTCCAAATCAACAACGCCACGCCAATCAGGGAAATACATATTCCCAGCAGGGAGCGGAGTGTAACTTTTTCACGATAAATGAAAAATGCAATGACCAAAGCAAATAGAGGTACCATGGCGAAAATAGTTTGAGCCACGGCTACATTGATATACAGTATCGTGATCATGGAGAGTGCCACTGATAACCCCGGGTTGAAGATGCTCCCGGTAATGGTATTTCGGATACCTTCTTTACTATCTCCCAGGTGTGACCATACCTCTTTGAATTGTCCTCTTACCAGCGTAATAGCATACACCAATACGCAGGCCGAGGCGATACGAATGAATGTGGCACCGGACCAACCCACGGGATGACCGGCTGCTGCCTGTACCAAAAATCCTTTTTTGGATAAGGCGAGGGCACCACCATGGCAAAGTGCAGCCAGGATACCATAGACGATACCTTTGGTAATAGATCCGTGACCATGATCGGGAATGGCATTGCGCTGGGAGCGACCAAGACTGATGCTCATTACGCCGGCAATGGTAATGATCATACCTGCTATGCCCACCCAATTGATATGCTCATCCACGAGCAGTATGCCAAATAAAAGTGCGGAAGTAGGAGAGAGTGTTGTGAGTATGCTTCCCTTTTGAGGGCTTAGTATAGCATAGCTGCGGAAACTGAAAAAGTCGCCCACCACCAATGCCATTATTCCGGATAAGCCCAGCCATATCCATGCATACAGACTGTGAAAGGAAAATATCTGGAGAAAGTTTTCGGAATCGGTTATCCATGCTGCTATCGTGATCAAAACTGTACCAAGTAATAAGCGCACATGATTCATACTGCTTACCGGAATAAGTCGGCTGGCCGTAGTAAGCGGGAATGCAGCAATGGCCCAGCAGGCAGTAGCGGCAAATGCAAATAAAAATCCGGTAGCAGACATTCTCAGCAGTTAATCGTCAAATATAAATGAAAAAGCCCTGACGCTATGGCCAGGGCTTTTCTTGTGCTAACAGGTAATCAGAATTTATTTACCAATTGAGCGCGGGTTTTTCCATCCAGTGTTATTTTAATGATATAACTGCCGTTGTGCAATGGGCTCATATCAAGTCCCACCGTTTGCTGACCGCCGATTACATCATAGGTTTTGGTGATCATTCTTCGTCCGCTCATATCAAATACTTCTGCCATCATCCGGTTGCCTGTTGCGGATCCCACACGGATATTCAGTATGCCCTGTACAGGATTCGGATAAAGTGTATAGTAAGAAGCTTTGGTTTCACTGCGGTCAATTACTTTCTGATCGGTGAATCGTACTGCGCCATTGGCGTTTCGTTGTACCAGACGGTAATAGGCCACACCGGCAAAAGGCTGCATGTCATTGTACACATAGGTCTGCATATTGTCGGATGCACCTCTTCCGTTTTGCATATCCAGTGTGCTGAAGTTTTTGCCATCATCCGTGGAGCGCTGCACCTCAAAGGTTTGGCCGGCTTCTTCATTTTCGGTGGTCCACTTCAGTATCACCCTGTCTTTTTCGTTGATCGCAAAGAAAGAAGTAAGCGATTCGGGAGCCACTCCTTTTGCTGCATCATTGCGTGTATACCAAATGGGAGCCGTTACGATACGGGAGCCGTCTGCCTCCGTTATATCAAGATAATAATACCGCTGGCTTCCGTTTGCAAGTGCATTATCGGTATAGGTGAACGTGCCCGATGCGCTGCTGGTAAGCAGAGTAGCCGCAGTGCCGCTGCCCGGTACGCCAAACATAACGGATACGGAACTGACCGCAGAAGTGGTGCCGGTGGATGTAACCGAAATAAGCGGTGCGCCAGCTTTAGTAACCACGCTTCCCATTGTTTCGGTGCTAATAGTGAAATCAATTTTAGCGCTGCAATCCTGCGAAGCATAGAAACGCATCTTGCGCATACCATCGAGCAGGTTGTTTTCCGAAAGTGACGCCGCGCGTACCACTAATCTTGTTTTGGCCGTATGTCCAAAGGTCATATTGTGGTTATCGTGATCGATTGTTGGCCCGAGGTGATAACCTTTGGACAGCATATTACGGTAATAAGAAAGATAAGACATGGAGGTGCCGGGGTTGGTATAGGTGGTATTTGTTGAAAATGCCGGGCCGCTTTCCACTGCAGATCCAACAATCGCATTATCTGCATTGACATCAAAGGCATTGCCCAATACATTATTATAATCGGTGCTGTTGGGGTGTGCCAGGTAGGCCAGTGCATTACCTCCATGACGGTTGAGTATATCAAACAAACCACCGGTACCGGTGTACACGCTTTTCGCAACAAAGATATCGTAGTTGCCTGCTTCCCATCCGATTAACGAGTCCATGCCATAAACGATCACGTGTCCTCCTCCGCTGATCACGCCCCATTCCATACCATACATACCCACAAAGGTGGACGTGGTGGCGGCGGCGGCCTGTGTACGGCCCGGCTGCCAGTTGGTAATGCTCATACCAGCCGTAGCATGATTGTGTTCACTGATACCGAGGAAGTCCATACAAAGCGCTGTTTTCGCATAGGCATAATCATCTGCAGGTATCTTGGTGGTATTATCTGCATTACCATCGGAGTAGCTGCTGTGTGCATGAAGGTTTCCAAAATAATAATTGAGTGTACCGCCTCCGCCACTACCAGCTACAGTGGTAAAGGCCCAGGTGGTGGTACTGGTTATGCCTGCATGATTATTACCAGCGAGATCTCGGAAAGCGCCCGCATCTATGTTCACATAATAACCGGTACTGTTGGCCAGGGCACTGTAGGGTATCGTGGCCGTATTGCCGCTTACCGTTACGGCAGCAGCAGTAACAGCGGTTGTTTGCACGGTTACGTTATCACTTGTTCTTTTTACAGTGATAGTACCGGCTGTACCTTTTTGTATATTCTCACTGAATGCAACAATGAGGTTTCCGCTTACCGCCACACCTGTGGCACCATTAGCAGGAGTAAATGTGGTTGCTGTGGGAGGCGTAACATCGGCACCATTGAGTTGAATGGAAAAATCGTCAATGGCCAAACCATCATCTGCACCCGATGCATCTAAATCATTCCAGCGAAGCCAGAACGTGGTGCCGTTGGCAATACTGAGTCCGGTGATGACAGCGGATTTAGCCGTGCGGTTGGCAGCAGCATTTCCATCTTTTGCACCTGTAGTGGCAGTGGCAGGTGTTGCAAAATCCAGTGCATTGAAGTCCGTCCAGGTACCGGTGGAAAGCGAAGTAGCATTGAGGCTGTACTGAAAATCGAGCTGGTCGGCACGACCGGCTGTACCCAACCGCCATTCTTCTCCGGTGTAGCTGATGCTGAGAGAAGTAATAGTGGCACCGGTGTTGTTGGTGATCTGTACGCCGAGTGTGGGAACCAGTGAGCCCGATAACAATCCGCCAAAGGCCCTGTCAGTAGCTGTACCAGTGCCATAGCTGTACGTGTTGCCCGTGGCAGTGGAGCCCGCATCTGCCGCCAATGTGGTGTTGGCATTCGTTCCCGTTTCCAGCAGCCGCCATCCGGTAGGCAATACGGAGGACGTGCCGGTTGTAATTAGTGTATTGAAATTTTGAGTGTACGGAGTGGTGGTAGAGGTGATACTAACCTGTGCTTGTGTGCAGGTCGTTACCAGCAGGCATACTATGCCCACGGGCAACAGCCGGAAGTGTTTACGCATAAGTGTTCAATTGGTTTTGTGAGTGTATTGTCAAATTGGGAAATATTATTGACATACACAAAAAACCAACAGAACATAGTTGTACACACGTGTTAACACTTATGCGCAATCAACCGCTTACCCTTAGCAAATGCACACTATATTAATTTTTTATGAAGCTTTTCACCTGCCGTTTGCCCTGTACATTGTAATCCACATAGTACAAGCCGCCAGACAATGCCGCGATATTTAGTTGCAGCAATGCACCCGTGGTTGTACGTTGGGCTATCATATGGCCGGCAGCATCAGTAATGGTAATAGTAGCCGGCTGTAATGAAACCGGCAGTTTGATATTGATGATATCTTTTGCAGGATTGGGATAAATCAGCCAATCGGTGGATACATCAAAATAAAGATGACGGATACCCGAAAAATTAATAAGACCATTGCCGGTTGCTTTCAGCCGGTAATAATTATGTCCGGGTAATGGGGCATTATCTGTGAAGGTATAAGAACTATTTCCGCTTCGTTGCAATGATGGTTTGATGCCAATACTTGTAAAATGTATTCCATCGGGGGAGCGTTCTACCTGATACATGTCTACCTCTCTGTCATCCGTTACCACCCATTTACACAAAGCAGTTTGATCTTGTTTGGTCACATTCCAATCCAGCAGCGTGAGCGGCAACAGGTTTTGTGTACTTCTGGTGCCAATGGAAAAGCGCAGGTGTGGCATACTGAAATCACCTACGATCTTATTGGTTTTAATATAGCCGAAGTTCACATTACCATTCACGTTATTGGGCAATGCAGCATTGAACTCCGGTTGCCATTGAAAATTGGCTCCATCAAAGTAATAATGTGCCACCAACAAACTATCACGAATAATAGCCAGTGCATTGACCAGGCTGTAGTCGCGCCAGGATAAACTCAGTACAGCATCATCATCACCAGAAGAAGCAAAATTATGGCTGGTGATCTCCCAGTATTCCACGCTGCTGATATGATCGATCACGGGGTTTTTATTACTCCTGTCGAATGGAATGGCCGGAAAATATTGTACGGAATACGTGGCGACTGCATTGTTTTGTTTATCAAATTTCACAGGCGCATAAAGACTGTCTGCGGCCAGCATTTTGCCCACGGGGAAAAAATAAGTGCCGGAAGTAGTGTTGGTTCTCCGGGATAATTTACCATTGATCCAACTGCTGATGGCCAGTGAATCTGTATTATAGTTGATGGCCGTAATGGCCGGATTGGAAACATAGATACTGTCATTGGCAGTAGAAAAATTGATCAGACCGTTGGTTAGTTGGAGCCATTGCCGGATCTCATTGCTCTGACGGAAAAGGGTTCCGGTATTTTGTACAGTAAGACTGTCAAAACGGGTGGGGCCATATACCTGTTGTGAAACAGAAATACCTTTAAGCTCTACCTTTCCCGCAGAGGCAGTATTCATTACGCCGGATGTACTATCGAGCCAATTGGCTGTACCGGTGAGTGGGCCGGCAAGCAATGTAATGGTTCCTTTATGAGTGAATGCAGCAGTACCTGTAAAGCTGATTCCTCCTCTTGTTACCAATTGGGTATTGGGTTGTGATACCAGGTTAATATTACGGGCATGCAGCAATTGTTGTGCTTTTGCGATTTGCACGAACAATATCAACATCCATATGCCTGCTGTTTTTCTCATTCAAACTTTTTTATTTCATTCTTAGCGGATACGGTACCAGGCTGCGCCATTGCTTTGTAAGGTGATACTTGCATTTGCAGGAATGGTAGTAACAGCGGCACCGGTGAAATCCTGGTACGAACTGATGGTTTTGGCGGCATTATCCTGGTTTACGATTACATATTCTCTTCTGCTGGCCAGAATTGCTGCTGGCAGGGTAACGGTGATAGCTCCGGCTGTATTCAGTATGATGAGTGTATGATCAAACTCATCGAGTGTCTGGCTGAGTGTGGTGGTTTGAATGGCAGTACCCACTGAACCGTTTATATCTGCATAGCTTGCCGGTGCGGTGGTACGAATACCCATCATCCCATCATTAGCCAGCGTGATGCGGTTCGTATTTCCACCGGTTCGGAATTGCATGGAGCTGTCTGCGTTGAAAAAAACACCGGAACGTATGCCCGTAACAGAGGTACCCGAAATCAAACCTGCCTGAGCGGTGGTGGGGTTCATCAGTTGCAGATAGCCGGTATTATCATTTTCAAATACACCCATCGCAGATGCATGCAATACGTGTGAAGCTACTTCTCCATCTTTCACCACATGAAACCTTACTCCCGGAGTAGTGGTACCAATACCCACATTCACCGTAGCGGTAGCACCATTCACCCCATTCACGCTGCCCAGCACGATACTGTTATTGGCCGCCACTTCGGCTGCATAACCAATGGCGGTTGCATTTGTACGAAATCCATTGATATTACTGGTGGATCCCAGCAATGTGTTATTGTCGCCGCTGGAACTGGTACTAAATCCTACCTGCGTATTATTGTTGCCTCCGGCCGTACTGGTATGCCCGATCAGTGTATTCTGAAATCCCGTATTAAGAGAAGCTCCGCCGCTGAGTGCGCCAAGCGTTGTATTGTAATAACCGGTAGTCATCGCATCGCCGCTACGGGTACCCACGGCTGTATTTTGATTGCCGCTGTTTACCACTGCTGCAGGGTTTACATTTTCCAGGGCCTGATAACCGATGGCCACGTTGGCCGCATTGATAGAGAGGGATGGATCCATTACCATCATGGCATCATGGCCTATCGCCACATTCTGGTTTGTAAGTCGGTTTGCAGCCAATGCGTTATTACCAATTGCGATATTTAAACTACCGGTCGTATTGCTGCGGGCCGATCTGCTACCAATAGCCAGGTTGGTATTACCGTTTGTGTTGGCATAGAGGGAACTATCACCTGCGGCAAAGAGCAATGTTCCATTGGAGTTACTTCTTGCTGCCTGAAATCCGATTGCTGTATTACGTGAAGCTAAATTGGAACGCAATGCTTCTGCGCCGATTGCTGTAACACCCGTTCCATTCAGGTTCAGGTATGCTGCGCGATAACCCAAGGCCGTATTATACGAAGCGTTGTTGGTAGTCAGCGCTTCCATACCTATCGCCGTATTGAAATCGCCGGTTTTGGTGGTGAAGCCGCCACCCAATGCACGTGCACCAATGGCTACATTACTGTCGGCATTATTACGATAGGCCATTGCTTCATTGCCAATAGCCACATTACTGGAGCCGGTTTCGTTGTGATAACCCGATACGACTCCCCCGTAAAAATTAAAAGCTCCGCTGGAATTGGACAAGCCTGCCAAAACGCCAATAGCAGTATTATTGCCTGAACCCGTGCTGTCATTTTGCAGGGCATTTGCTCCCACTGCCGTAGTATTTAACACTTTGGCATTTTCCATAGCTTTTGATCCTATGGCCGTATTGCTATAACCTATCGTATTATCTTTCAAAGCTGCAGCTCCTACCGCCACATTATCTGAGGCTGTAGTATTGGAAAGCAATGCTTCGGAACCGATGGCTGTATTATTGATACCCAGGTTGATACTAGCACTTGAGGGGTGGGTGCTGAAAAGTGACTTATACCCTATAGCCGTGTTATTGGTAAAATGATCGCCGCTTGGTACTGAAAAGTTATTGCTGAAAAGAGCAGAGTCTCCTATTGCCACATTCCGGCTACCGGAAAAATTTCCATACAGAGCAGAAGTGCCTATAGCCACATTGCTTAATCCTCTTCGGTTGATGAACATGGAGAGATATCCCATAGCAATATTGCCATTAGCTGAGGTATCATTATCCAGTGCCCGGCTACCGATGGCGATCTTATTGGATCCGCGTGTAAGTCCTGACATGGCAAAATAACCAATGGCAATGTTCTGATTGCCACTGCTATGTCCATTGGCTGCGCTTGCACCAAGTGCTACGTTTCCAATACCGATACTGTCATTAGCAAATGCATAAGCGCCAACCGCCACATTGTTGAATCCTTTGTTGAGACGAAAAGAACTATTATACCCTACTGAAACATTATAATCGCCGTCAAACGGACCTACTCTGTTTACTCCGGTATTATACAGGGCGTTGGTACCAACGGCTGTATTGTAAGCAGATTTTCTGCCCTGAAACATGGCCTGTGATCCAACCGCCACATTATCATTACCGGCGCTGTCTCCATTCATGGCATTACTGCCAATAGCCACTATACCGTTACCAATTTCATGATTGGCCAATGCTGTATTTCCCATGGCGGTGTTCAGACTGCCAGTAATATTGGAGATCAATGCTCCCGCACCAAATCCTGTATTAAAACTGCCGCTGGTGGTGTTTGACAGTACATAACTTCCCATGCCCACATTCAGAATGCCAGAAGTGTTTCTCATGCCGGCTTCTCTTCCTATAAAATAATTTGACTGATTATTATCGTACTGACCAGTCCATTGATTGTTCACTTTAAAACGCAACGGCATATTGGTGGTGGTACCCATAAAATTCACTGCGGTATCTGTACCCGCATTTCCGGTAGTAAGCCAGCCTGCGCCAGTGGTGGCAGTTGCCAGCCATGACCAGGTGGAGCCATTGTAATAATAAAAGCCTGTACTGTCCGGGCCTGACTGATACACCAGCACGCCAGCCGCCGGTTGAAAAATCGCGTTTCGCTGGGCTTTTGTCATCCGGGGTATCAATATTCCTTTGTTAGTGCTTTTAATATCGAGAATTGCGCTGGTATCGGCCACGCTGCCATCCGTATTAATGCTGAAGGACTGGGACCTGGCCGCTGTAAAGACGAGCATGGAGGTTACCAGCAGGAAGACTATCTTTCTCATGTTTATGGTCTGGGTTAATGGAAAACTCAGGCACAATGATAGTACGGATCAGAAAAAATAAATATCCCCGAAACCGGGGATATTTATCCTGTATAAGGCAAAAAAATGGATTGCCCGGGTCCGGAGCAATCCATTTTTTATCAAATGACCAGCTAACGGTGAGGCCTAATCGATTTTCATTTTGAATCGCTGTACCTGCTCACGGATCGTTTTTTCAACGGCAGTCTCCAGGGTGGCCTGGTTGGCTGTTTGTGCGTTGCGGGCCTTTCGTTCCGCAATGAATTTATCCCGGCTGGCATTCATAGAAAGAATAGACTGCTGGATTTCGCCTCGTTCTTTAGCCTTTTGGTCCACCAGTTGTTTAAGTTGCTCAGGGGTTTTAGTTTTTAAACTATCGGGGAGGGTGTTTTTGTCCAGTTTAGTAAATAATTTTCCGGTGGTATCTGCTTTACTGGCATCGATCAGGTCCCAGGAGGCATTGTTATATACGTTGGAACGGGCTTTTGCTTCTGCACGTTTAATGCCGGCTTTTGTACTTACCTGATAATTATATGCATCCACTTTGAACTGGCGTTCCATATAGGCAGCGCCCGTGGCGCCATAGCCGATATAAGTGGTGTTTAGTTTATTATTCAGCACGATCAGGGTGCTGTCGTAGGGTGTGGGAATATCTTCATCGCGTGCATTATGATTGATGTTGGTATAGCTGCCTTTGCCACATTCGCCCAGCAGGTTCCAGTGTTCCCGGATACCGGTCTGGTAATCGCCGCAGTAAATGGTGTTTACGATCACTCCCCTGTCAGCCGCTTTGCTGCAGGCCTTCGTATAATGCAGGTTGCCCTGTAAAAAATCTTCATTGCCGGCAATAAATACCACTTTATAATTTTCGGGTGCAGGATTCCAGGCCAGTTCTTCCATGGAAGTGTATATTACCTGTCCGCAATATTCAGAGCCCCCATCTGTTTTCAGGTTGAATAAAATCTGTGACACTTTATCGAGGTCATTGGTAAATGGACTTAATTGTTTTACATATCCTTTGGCCGCATCGTTGCCGCTTCGTCCATATTCATACAGGGCCAGTTCCACCTGCGGTTTCGATTTGTCGGTACACTCCGCCTTGCCAAGTGTTGTCACCATATTCCACAACTGAGCTTTGGCCTGTTCAATAAGCCCTTCCATACTACCGCTTACATCGAGTAATATGGCAACCTGAATTTTCGAAGTAGCGGGCAACGTAACCGGAGCTTTTTTATCTGGTGCAGGGGTGGAAAAGCAAAAGGCAGACAGCAAAACGCCGGCAGCCAGGGTTTTCGTGATCAATTTCATATTTGAAGTTTTTCTGCTGATGCGTGTAGCCGGCACTTTTCATACTGAATGGGTGCCAGCAAAAACGCCCCCTGCAAAAGCAAGGCCTGATAAATGTATTACGTTATTTCATCGTTATTTCAGAGAAAGGGTAGAATCGGGTTCTGGCTGGGTAAAAGGGCTAAAAAAAGGCATGGCCACCACAATCAGATCTGTTAGGGGCTTCATTTGCAATATTTAGTTGCAAATACGTATAATTCCTATTCCAAAAAGGGGGTTTTTGCCTTGCATATCTATTTGCAATGTATTTGTTTTGAGGTGTTCAATATCCAATACTATGAAGTTAATGATGTACCTGGGCAACGATCTCATTGAAGCGGTGCCCATTAATACCAGCGATCTGCGTATTCCCGGTTATCTGGGAAAATTTAAACGCACTCTTAAACTTAAATACCGAGAACTTTTAATGATGGCCCCTGAGCCACCCGAATTTCTTGTATTCAACCCGGAAGTAAAACCCGAACTGCCCCAAGAGCGGAATAATGCAGCGTGAGAGCAGGTTGCATAAGTTCAATAGGTTGCATAAGTTCCATAGGTTCAAGAGGTTTAAGAAGTTGAATACAGTTGGCGGTTAACAGTTCCCAATTGGCAGTTGGCTTTCAGCTGGCTGTTTCCTTGCCCCAAAGGGGTAAACAGCTTGTAGCCTGCGGCTTGCGGCTGGCTGTTCAAGGCTCGCGGCTGATAGCTCACAGCTAGAAGCTTGTACTACAACACCTCCACACTTCTCTCCACAAACGCAGTCAGATCGGCGCCTTTCAGTAATCCCTGTGCAAGCATAGCGAGGTCATAGGCTTGTTTGGCGATAGCGGTTTGCTGTGCTTCATCGGCTTGCATGAGTTTGCTGATGAGTTTGTGGTTTGCATTTACCGTTACCTTATAATTATCCGGCATGCTTCCGTAAAAATTCATTCCGCCACCGAGGCGACTCATATCTTTCATACGGCGCATCCATTCTTCCATGGTAATGGTAACGGGCATGGCTTCGGCCTCCTGGCTTTCCACTTCCACTTTCATGGCAGGGTTGCTGATCGCTTTGTCAAATATGGCCTTTACCGTTTTTACTTCTTCCTCGCTAAGCTGGTGTTTGGCAGCATCTTCTTTTACGATCAACTTATCGACCACATCTGCATCCACCCGCTTGAGCGATGTTTTTTCCAGTTTCGTTTCCAGGTGGTGAATGAAATGGCTATCGATGGGTGTGTTCATCAGCAATACATCATAGTCCTTTTTCAACGCAGCTTGTATGTAGCTGTCCTGTCCTTCTGCATCGGCGGTATAGAGATATACCAGTTTGCCATCTTTGTCGGTTTGAAAATCTTTTACCTTGGCCGCATATTCGTCGAGGGTGTATTTCTCATTCTTTGTGTTATTGAGCAAGAGGAATTCTTTGGCCTTGTCATAGAATTTTTCATCGGAGATAGCACCATACTTTACAAAAATGCCGATATCATTCCATTTCTCTTCATAGGGCTTCCTGTCCTTTTTATAGAGTTCACTCAGTTTGTCGGCCACTTTGCGGGATATGTAACTATTGATCTTTTTTACATTACTGTCGGCCTGCAGGAATGAACGGCTTACATTGAGCGGAATATCCGGAGAGTCTATCACACCATGCAGCAGCAATAAGAATTCCGGTACGATATCTTTAACTTCATCGGTAATGAACACCTGGCGGCTGAAGAGGCGTATCTTATTTTTTTGTACTTCAAAATCGTTTTTCAGTTTGGGGAAATACAATACCCCGGTCAGGTTGAAGGGATAGTCCACATTGAGGTGAATCCAGAACAGCGGATCTTCTGCAAAGGGATACAGTTCACGATAAAAAGAAAGGTAGTCCTCATCCTTCAGGTCGGTCGGAGATTTGATCCAGATGGGGTTGGTGTTGTTGATGATATCATCCACTTCCACCGACTTATATTTGGGTTTGCCTTCCTCATCTTCACCATCGGGTACCGATTCTGTTTTGGTTCCAAACTGTACCGGCACCGGTAAAAATTTGGCGTATTTATTCAGTATTTCGCGGATGCGGTGTTCTTCTAAAAATTCTGCGGATTCTTCATTAATGTACAGGATCACATCTGTTCCCCTTTCGGTACGGCTGCCTGCTGAAATTTCAAAGGACGTACTGCCATCGCAGGTCCAGCTTGCGGCTTCCGCTCCTTCCTGGTAAGAAAGGGTTTGTATCTCCACTTTGTCTGCCACCATAAAAGCAGAATAAAAACCTAACCCGAAGCGGCCAATGATCTCATTGGCGTCTTTTGCTTCTTTGAATTTTTCCATGAATTCAGTAGCGCCGGAAAACGCTACCTGGTTGATATATTTCCTGATCTCTTCGGCGGTCATACCGATACCGTTGTCAGAGATGGTAATGGTCTTGCCTTCTTTATCCACTGCCACTTTGATCTGCGTATTTCCGAGCTCACCAGGGTAGTGACCAAGCGTGGCCAACCTTTTCATTTTTTGCGTAGCGTCGACTGCATTGCTGATCAGCTCCCGGAGAAAGATCTCATTGTCTGAATAAAGAAACTTCTTAATAATGGGAAAAATGTTCTCAGTGTTGATGGAAATGGTTCCTTTTTCCTGTACCATAGTGAATTTGTTTTATGACTGCTGCAAAGTAATTGGATATAACATTGAATCCCTGACTCATTTCCCGGATCCCGGTCAGCATTTCAGGGAAAATACCGGACTGTTACATCAAGCTTTGTTCCAATGCATGGAATGTTGCCAGATTGACAGCAGTACATCACACCATTACATAAGGGTATCCCATTACTGAAACGACCCTGCGGTAATTCCGGCAGGGTCGTTTACATATCATTTAGTCGTTGCTTACAGGAAGGGGTTGCTCCATTTGGGGTCGGTGTATACATTGGTACCACCCAGCGTACGCAGGAAGGATTGTATTGCGTTCATTTCAGCGCCTGTCATATTCAGTTGCTGACCTACTCCGCCGGGTGTAAGGCGGGGGTCCAGATTGGTATTTCCCGGAGCTATATTGATCGTATTGTAATGCCCGATGGCATTTTGCAGAGTTGCCAGGTTTCCGGTATGCATAAGCGGACCATTGGACTGGCCACTCGCGCTTACCAGATCCCGAAGGCTGGGAGCACGTGTGATAGTAATATCTATACCGCCGCCGCCAATTTTACCAATGATTCCATTATTACGGGTATTCGGGTCAATATCAAATTCGGGGGCATTGTGGCAGCCGTTACAACCCACACCTCCACCGGTACGTACCCCTCCGGGGCCGAAAACGGGTGGTGCAAGAAAGAGTTGTTTGCCCTGATTTTCCTGGGCGGTAAAGTTGGCAAAGGGAGCGCCGTCATTGGGGGCCGTTGCCCGACCGGCATCGTATTTTGAATCGAAAGACTGTATGCTGCGTACAAACTGAGCCATGCATTCCTGCAACCGGGCTTCGGTTACGTTGATGTCTCCGTATACAAATTTGAAGAGTTCGTTGTAATAGTTGATCCCCTGCAATTTGGTCAGCAGGGTTGACAGTCCGGGCCTTCCGCTTTGGCCACTAAAGCCCATTTCGGCATGGTCCTGTATGGGTCGGGTGGTTTGTTGCTCGAGGGTAGCCGCCCTTTCGTCCCAGAAGAATTTGGCCTCAACACTAAAGCGTGCGTTTACCAATCGCATGGAATGGCGGGCTGTAGTACCTCCCTGTACACCTTTGCTGGCAATAGCTGTATCGCTAAATGCAAACTCCTGTTTATGGCAACTGGCACAGGACACCGTATTGTCAATACTCAGGTTTTTATCGTAGAACAATACCCTGCCCAGCGTAGCTTTTGCATTGGTAATGGGGTTTCCGCCAGTATTCTCTTTTACGATATAGGCGGGTTTGCCCTGGTTGGCATAGTTGAGCAGGTTGTTGGGGTCGATTTTTGTGCCAAAAGTGGCTTTGATTGCGGTGTAGGGGTCGGTGGTGGTGCCGCCGCCTGAGCCGGAATCATTTTTAGAGCAACTGACAATTATTACAACGAGCGCAACAATTGCTGAAATGGTGGTTTGAATTTTTGTCATACTTCTGGTTTGGCTTGTAATAGGGGTTGAGACTTACGGGTATTGGCCCGGTTTAATCTATGTGGTAGAGACGCACAAAGATTTCGTTTTCCTTCTGTTTACAAAATTTTTTTATGTGTTTTTGGGCCTAAATCCGGTTTTCCCAAGGCTGGCGGACATTCTCCCTATAAATGGGAGCCGCTACCTGCAAAGTCCAAAAAAAACCGCCCCTTTCGGGGCGGCCTCGTTTTAACCAACCATTAGCCTTTCAACCAAAACATAGGGTTTGAATTTTATCAGTCTTTCAGGAGTACTATTTTTCAGGCAATTGCCTGGTTGTCCATATTCCGGGTCACATCCACCATTCGGTTTACCACGCCGGCAAGCTGACCCCATACATTATAGATGGGGGTGGTAAATTGTACCACACACCGAAAACTGCCGTCGGGTCTTTCCATAATCACCTCTCCGCTTTGAACCTGGGTGTTGTAGCGTAAGGATTGCACTACCGGGTATTTTTCCATCTGCATTTCTGTGCCATCAGCATTACGCACCCGCACAGAAGCACAAAATTTTTCTTTTCCGGGTTCCGGTGCTCTTCCCCATAGCTCTGCTGCCGCCTTATTGTACATACTGATATAGCCTGACTGATCGCAGAGATATATCGGATCGGTAAGTGACTGAATAGTTTTATAATATTTTTCCAGCTCCATATATTACTTCTGCTCCGATAGAATTTACCGCAGATGGTATTTTTTGAAACTCGTGATACTTGTCAAACAGGAGGTTCGCACCCGCCAGTCTGTATTTTTCCTGTATATGATTATCCTCTCCATTGAGCATTACGATAATCCTTGTATGGGGTACTTCGTTTCTGATTACCTGCATGAGGCGTATACATTCATTGTCTTTGAGCCGGCTATCCAGCAATACCACCGGCGGTTTTACTGCCCGGAAAAACTCCACCCCATCCCGGTAGGCCACCGCCCCAAACACCGTGGTGATATGCTCCATATCGGCAAGCTCCTGCTGCATCCTTTCTATAATCTGAACTGAACCGTCTACGATGAGTACCTGCATAGTGTTTTATTTCGTGTGCAAAGAACACAAATTGAGAGAGCCTGCACAATAGTAGTTTCAGTTAATCGGGTGTAGTAGCGCTACTACATTTTGCAAAAAAGTGATGATCCTGGTCAATGCCGGTTATCGGTCACAGATCTATATCCCGGATAATCTGGTGTGCGATGGCATAGCGAGTGAGTTCGGAATTGGAGGTTGCATCCAGTTTTTTGAGTATACGACTGCGGTGTGTGCTTACAGTAGTAAGTGCGAGCGACATGGATTCGGCTACCTGTGACAATGATTTTCCGCTGGCGAGGAGTTTAAAAATTTCAAATTCCCTGTTGGATAGTTTCTCGTGTGGTTTTTTATCTGACTCTATATTGATCAGTAGTTTTTCACTTATTTCGGGAGTAATGTATTTACGGCCCTGTAAAATGCGTTGCACGGCAGTTACCAGTTCATACGGTGCGGCATTCTTATTTAAATATCCGGAGGCCCCTGCTTTCAGTACACGTACCGCATATAATTCTTCGGGGTAAATGCTAAGGATCAATACAGGCAATTGCGGCTTCAAAAGCTTTATTTGTTCCAATGCTTCCAGCCCGCTGCGGCCGGGCATATCCAGGTCGGAGATCACGATGTCGAAATCGCCGAGGGATACCTGTTTTACCAGTTCATCTCCGTCGGCCACTTCGGTAATTTCCGCAGTGGGGTATTCATCTTTGAGAATTTGAATAAGCCCCAACCGGATAAAACTGTGGTCGTCTGCCAGAAGTATTTTTTTCATATTATGTGGGGTTCATTTACTCGCGGCAGGGAACGGTAATGGTAATACAGGTGCCTTTCCCTTTTGCGGTTCGTAATTCAAATTTTCCATGCTGAGACAATACCCTTTCTTTCATGCCCAATAATCCAAATGATGTTTTGGCCGGAATACCCTGGGTATCGAACCCTTTTCCATCATCGCATATCTTCACAACGATCTGTCCCTCCTTCAGCAGCAATGAACTTTCCACCTTTTTTGCTTCTGCATATTTCATAATATTCGTGAGCGATTCCTGGTACACCCTGAAAATACAATTGGCAATATCCTGTGAAAGCTGGATGGATGTATGAGTAGTTACAAATTCCACGGGTATTGAAGTGGTGGATTCAAACTGATGATTCAGTCTTTCCAGTGCTTCCAGCAGCCCATGATTATCATTGATTCCCGGGCTCAGTTCCGTGAGTATGCGTCTCACCGATTTGTTACCTCCGTCGAGGAGGGTGATCACATTTTTAATTTTATTTTTTATCAGTTCATTGGTATTATCCGTTCGTTTATCGATCCAGGCCATATCCATTTTAATGGCCGTGAGCTGTTGTCCGAGTTCATCATGTATTTCACGCCCGATGCGTTTTCGCTCGTCTTCCCGTACCCGTGTGAGGTGGGAGGCCAGCCTCCGGATGTCTTCATAGGATTGAAGGAGGAGCTGCTCATTCTTTTTCTTCTCTGTAATGTCTATCCCTACGCCGATGAGACAAGGCTTGTCATCAAATATCACTCTCCAGCCATTGAAATAATAGGGAATCTTTTCCCGGGAGATCGTATAAAAATGTGCTTCCACTTCTGCCTTTCCGGACCTGAATACTTCTTCCATACGCTGCCGGATCAATTCTTTTTCTGTATCATCGAAAAAATCAAGCGGGTGCATTTCACTGATCTGTGTACCTGTATATCCGGAAATGTATTCAAAGTTTTTATTCCACCTGATAAATTGTCCGTTGTCGTCGTAGAGATAAAAAATACCGGGCAAACTGTTGATGATGGCATCCGAAAAGTTTTTCTCTTTCAATATTTCATTCCTGATCCGTATGCGTTCCGTAATATCCCTGGCAAATACGAGTATCCGGCCATCTGAAAGCATATTGGCAATACATTCGACTTCGAGCGTTTTATTTTCTTTTATTTTAAGCCTGCGTTCTACCGTTACGGTCTTTCCCTGTTTCAATTCATCAAACCGGAAAGGCTTGGTTTCAAGATCGCCTGCAAATACAAAATCAAGGATATTCATCTGCAGCAATTCTTCTTCTGAATAGCCGGACAAACGGCAGGCGCTGGGGTTAACGGTAACGACTCTTCCTTTTTCATTTACGATATAAATAGCATCGGAGGCCTGTTCCACGAGTGTCCGGTATTTTTCTTCGCTTTCAATGAGGGCGATCTGTGCAAGTTTTTCTTTGGTAATATCATTTACCGTACCCAGGTATCCGTTGAAGGTGCCATTCTTATCATAGATCGGGATCGCTTTACCCTGTACCCAGCGTATATCTCCCTTGTTGGAAACGATTCGGTATTGTTGTGTGGACTCCTCTTTTTCCTTTACACGGTGTTGCCAGGATTCAATCAATATTGTTCTGTCGTCAGGGTGTATATACTTGAGCCAGCCCGTCTTCATCAGTTCATCGAAGGTAACGCCGGTATACTCCAGCATTTTATCATTTACATAGGTGGTTTGTCCTTCGGTATCGGTTTCGAATATTCCCACCGGTACATTGCTGGCCAGGGCTCTGAAGCGGAGCTCACTGTTACGCAGGGCCCTTTCTGCTTCTGATTTTTCGGTTACATCACGCAGTATGGCCATTACATTTCCATCGGGCAACATGCGGGAGCTCACCTCCATGATCCGTATCACACCGGTTCTGGTTTTCACTCTTCGCCGGCTGATCGTGGTCGCTCCTGCTTTCAATTTTTCGAAGGGGATAGGTAGTATTACCAGGTCTTCTGCAAAAAGCAGATCTGTCAGGTTCATGCGGCGCAATTGTTCCCTTGAGTAACCAGAGAAGCCTTCTGCAGCAAAATTCATATCGAGTATAACGCCCTCCATATTGTGTACCACGATACTATCGCTGGCCCTTTCAAACAGATTGCGGTAGCGTTCTTCTTTTTCACGAAGTGCTTCTTCGGAGCGTATTCTTTCTGTAATATCCTGCATGGATCCGATCATCCGTACCGGTTCTCCATTAGCATTGTGCGAAATATAGCCCCTGTCATTTACATATATAAGTGTGCCATCCTGTTTCAGGCAACGGTATTCATCGGCCCAGAATTTTTCACCTTTACGAACGGCGAGATAGATCCCGGCAGCCACTCTTTCCCTGTCATCTTCGTGTATGCTTTCAACCCAGGAATTAATGGTGTGCTGATTGTTGTTTTCCGGATAGCCGAATAGTTTATTATAATTCTTATTCCACCATATCTGGTCTGTATGCAGATTCCAGTCCCATATCATATCATTGGTGGCAAGTGCCGTGAGATAATAGCCTTCTGCCGAAAAGCGAATCTCTTCGGCGGCATTTTTTTGCTCGGTAAGGTCAATTCCCGTTCCCAAAACCACCGTTTTCCCTTCATACAAAATGCGTACACCGGTAAAGTAAAATGGCGTAATGGTACCCTCTTTACTGATGAGGCGTGCTTCGGCCTGTGCTTTCCCTTCTGTAAGCACCCGGGCCATGGATTCTTTAAAGGCAGGATGATCGCGTGTATCAAACAATTCGATGGGTGCAATGGAGCCAAGTTCTTCCGGTGTATAGCCAGCAATTTGTTCCAGCGTTTTGTTCCAGCGCAGCAACCGCGGTGTGGTATCGGCCATATAAAATATTCCGGGCAGGCTGTTGATGATCGTATCAGACAATTCCTTTTCGGAGCGGAGATGCAATGCGGTTGTTTCCGGTTCGGGATGGATTTTTTTCAATAAGGCGGTTACTTCATCCGTTGCAGGAAAACAGGTGATCTCATACAAAGCCGCCGGCATACCAAGATTGTACCGTGCCTGTTGGGTTTTTCCACTCTGTAACGCCTTTCTGAACAAATTCATAAATGCAGGCAGATCAACGCCTTTACCTGTATCCAACACATCGTCTCCTTCACTCAAATGAAGCAGCTCTTTTCCGGACTTGTTTATATAATTTACGCTGCCCTGGGTGTTGAGTGACAGCACCACGTCTGACAGATGGTTCATTACAGAACTGATATGAGCCCCGGCAGGGTTCATGCATAAAGATTTTTGACGATGGGGTCAGGTGGGAATAGGGGTCCTTGCTTGTACAAGTTAATACTTATTTTCGGGACTCAAAACCAGTTCATCGCCCCTCTGAGATTTGGCTGGGCGGCACATTTCTGGTACTTTTATCCCCGTTTCACAGACAAGCCATGAGTCATGATGCGCAGATTATCACCAACTATCTTTCTGTTTCTCTTTTCATTGCTTTCCCTGTACAGCACAGGTCAGCAGAGCAGCCGTTCCAATCCCTGTGGTGTTACCGCAGTAATCAACCCCGGTGGGGATTCCGTACTAAGTGTTCCAACGGTTATACTCTTCACCAGTGCCAGTATTAATGCCAGTTCCTACCAGTTCATCATAGACAGTTCCCCGTTCCCAGTAAACACCCTGGTCAATTACTCCATCAACAGTGGTATTACTCAAATAAAACTGGTGGCTTCAGGCGGAGGCTGCTCCGATACCGCCATCAGCTATTATTTTTACCCGGGTACTTTTCCGCCAGATACAAACAACACCAAAATGTATTACGGCACGCCAGCCGTGAATGAATATGTCACCAATTTCATTCCTGTCAGCAACGGCGGATTTCTCATTGCAGGAGACCGTACCAATAACAGTTTCCAAAATCTGCCCCAGCGTGGTTTCCTTATGAAGACAAAGCCCAGCGGTTGTATCGAATGGGCGATGCTGATCGACTCCTCCCGCTATCTCCAAACATCCACTGTGGCAGACAATATTGCAGAGTGTACAGACGGTACTTATTTTGTATCAGGAAAGTCAGAATCGAATATTGCATTTTTAATGAAAGTTACGTCCGGCGGAACAGTAAGCTGGTCGAAAAATTTAACCAGCCCCACTATCACCCCATTACAAATATCAGGATTAAAGGCTATGCCGGACGGAGGGCTGATCATTACGGCGTATGTGTGGGGAAACGGGTTTTATATCCTGCGCATGGATACCAATGGCAATATCATCTGGCAACGGGAGTTTGCACGGGGTGGCACTTTTGTCAGCAATTCCCTTCGGAATATTCTTTTAAAAGACGGATATATTTATGCCGGTGGCTATATTAATTATTTTGAAAGTAATGTCAATTACGGCACCAGTGTACTCCTGAAACTGGATTATTCCACCGGGCAGCCCGTATGGACCCAACGATACTATGCTCCTGCTGCAGAAATCGTTATCCGCGATATGCACCCCTCCGGTTCCCAGCTTTTAATAAACAGTCTCACAGGGCCCGGTACACCTGGTAACTACCTGTTGTCCACGTTTATCAAAGCGGGCACAGACGGCATTATTTCTGAAGCCATTTCTATTGAAGAGCCTGATGAGTATTATCCTTCCCGTTCACAACTGGTTCCATTACCGGGCAAAAAGTTTTATCTCTTATCAGCCGGCATTAAACCTCTTCCCTTACAACCTTATATCTCTTATCAGACCAAACTGGCAAAACTGGATTCGGCGTTTAATATCATATGGGCAAAACACCATGGTGCTATCCAGCTCGGTCAGTATTTTTATCCTGGTTACGATTCCGATGAAAGTCTGGTGATGGCCGGAAACGAAACCGGCACCCTCAATGCCTACTATACTTCTCTTTCTGCAAAAATTGTGGTACGGAAAATTGATTCATCGGGTATTGAGCCTTCCACCTCCTGTGTATTGTATCCTCAACCTATGACAAAAACGGTTATTCCGATTTTACAGGAGCCTTTTGCCTGGACTACTGATGCACCGGCATTATTAACTTCGGTCTCTTACCCGGTTTTACATTATTCTATTTACCCGGAGCTGCGTTATAAATGTCCCGATTATATTGACTCCTGTAGTTTTTTCAAACTCACGGGGCCATCTGCCGTTTGTAACCTCTCTTATACCTATACGTATAAAGTACATAAAAACAAAGGATGCGGACAACCGGTGCAATGGGTAATTCCTTCTGGTGTGCAGGTGGTGCTTCAAACAGATACCGCCATTACTGTCCGCTTCAGTGCATTCGGGAATTACACAATTGCCGGAATACTCCCATTCGGTTGTACTCCATTGAAAGATTCCGTTCGGGTGCTTGCTGCTTCCAATACACCACCGGTGCAGTTGGGGGCGGATACCAGTTTATGTCCCAATAATTCTATTATTCTCCATGCCGGACCGTCTTATCTTTCATATCTCTGGCAAAACGGAAATACCGATTCGGTGCTTACTGCCGGCACGCCGGGAATATATTGGGTAGAGGTAAGCGACTCCTGTGGTAATATCAGCAGGGACTCTGTAGTGATCAGCGCATCTGCATTAGTGGCACTTTCAATAGGGCCAGACAGAAATATGTGTGCCGGTGATACTATTCATCTTGATGCGCCTCCGGGTTTTCTTCAGTATGCCTGGTCACCCAATTATCAGATCAGTGCTACAGCCGGTCAACATGTAGTGGTAAGCCCATCCGTGGATACCGCTTATTCTGTAATGGCAGAAAAGACACCGGGTTGTTTTGGATTTGATACGGTACGTATTCGTGTGAACCGGCCTCCGCTTATACAATTGGGTGCGGATAAAAGTTTTTGTAACGGAGATAGTGCTGTATTGAATGCAGGACCCGGGTTTACGGGTTACCAATGGAGTACAGGGCAAACAACGCAACTGATTTCGGTATTCACGGTGGGCAACTATACCGTGACCGGAATAACAGCAGAAGGGTGCAAATCATCCGATACACTACGTGTCAATTCCGTTTTTCCACTTCCTCAACCCAATTTGACGGATGACACCACACTCTGTACCGGAACTTCGCGGTTGTTGGATGCAGGAACTGGTTATACCTCCTATCAATGGAATACCGGTCATACTACTGCTTCGATTTCTGTAAATGGACCGGGCGTATATTTTGTAACTGTGACCGATATAAACAACTGCCGGGGATCTGATACTGCACGAATCCGAACCATACTGCCACTTCCTTCCGGGTTTTTGCCTGCTGATACGGCTATCTGCAATTATGGGGATATTCAGTTGAAAGCAGCTCCCGGTTTTACCAGTTATCGCTGGAATACCGGAAGTACACAGTCATTCCTCACCATTACACAACCCGGATGGTATTGGGTACAGGTACAGGATAAAAACTCCTGCCGAGGCATTGATAGTATACTGGTACGCCCGAAAGAATGTATCCGTGGTTTTTATATGCCCACCGGGTTCACTCCGGGTAATGATGGTAAAAACGATTTGCTGAAACCGTTTTTATTCGGCGTAGTAAAACAATATCAATTTCAGGTGTATAACCGATGGGGTCAAAAAGTATTTGAGACGTCTGATCTTTCCAAAGGATGGGACGGCAGATTCAACAACGTTGTACAGGATGGCAATGTCTTTATCTGGATATGCCGTTATCAATTGGAAGGCGAATCTGTGATGCTGAAGAAAGGTTCGGTTGTACTTATCCGTTAGTAATCTTCTTCTTTTTATTTTCTATTTCTGTTCACTTCTGCCAATCGGCAAAAGCCTGATCTTATGCTTTCGCATGGCACAGGGGTTTTCTCTTTCTTTCTGTATCCTTCTTTTAACAACCAAACCATTAACATATTATTTGTAAACAAAGGCACCCTGTTTGCATCTCATGTACAGAACAATTTATTCACCATTTAAAACGTAAGAAAATGAAAAAAATCTTTACACTTTTAGTATCTCTCGGACTCATCGCCGCTGTGCAGGCACAACCCGGCAACAGAGACCGCCGCGATTTTGATGATGAAAAAGACGTCACCAAAATTATTATCAAAGACAATGATGATTTCGGAAACAACACACGCTATGATGACCGCGTTTCTCCCAACCGGCGTCTTGCTTTTGAAATAGCAAAAATCAACCGGGAATATGATTACCGCATTCAGATGGTACGCAGCAATTACTTCATGAGCCGTTTTGCCAAAATGCGCAAGATCGATCAACTGGAAGAACAGCGTCAGTGGGATATCCGGAGAACCGTAAAAAAATTCCGTGAAAGGAATTATTATGACCGCGATTTTGATGGCCGTGGACGTGGCCATTACTAAGCGCTCCATTAGAAGAAACCCAGGAAACCCCGTATTGTACGGGGTTTCCCGTTTTCTAAAATACTTACTGGAAGATTCTTTTTATAATACCAGGTTGTTACGCACCCATTGCACTTTGGGCTTCAGTTCGCGGGTGTATTTATCGCCGGTGGCATATCCCACACTTTTCAGGAAATGGTAATAATCTCCCTTCGGATTTTTTTTCCGCCATTTGGGATAACGTTTATCCTGCCAGGATTTATAATAAGCTATACACTCCTCGTCGGAGCTGAATTTTTTGCATTTGTTGCCCTTAATGTAAAATCCAAACAGGTTGTGGTAACGCAAACAACATTTTTTACAAGCCAGATTGCCCGTTTCCTGCATGCATTGTGCGATCACGAATTCCGGATGCAGGATACCTGCCGCTTTAATCGCATTGTACATGGCCTGTATTTTAGGTTTGTTTATATTCTGCGCATCAGCGCACAAAACAAAACAAAATAAGGCAAGTAATAATGCTATTCGCTTCATTGTTGAATGTTTGGTATATCGTGAAAACCCCTTGTCTGTTGATAAATGTACAAAATACCGGCAATTCTTTATCCTCCGGCTCCCGTTTATAACCCTATTGCGTACAATTCCGTCATCATATCATTGTGTACCAGACAGTCTGATCGAATTTTTACCTGTTTTTACACGCTTTTTGTCGTGTATAGCTGCGGCTAATTTCTTTACTTTGCATCTCAACCGATCAATATGAGCAGCAGTTTAATGGTGAATGAACAGGAGGGGCTCCAGGAAGTGAGAACGGCCTATTTTCCAACACAGCCCGCTCCGTTGCGAGTCTTAGCCCGACTGATCTCCTGGATATTTCATCCTGTATTTGTGCCGGTCATGGTGATCTGGTTCCTTGTCTACGTTCACCCTTATTTGTTTGCCGGTTTTTCAGCCGAACAAAAATTCAGAACGGTGATGATGGCTGCCATTTCCTTTACTTTTTTTCCGCTCATTACTATATTATTGCTGAAAGGGCTCAAGTTTATTGACAGTATTTATCTGCATACACAAAAAGAACGGGTCATCCCATTTATGGCTTGTATGATCTGGTATTTCTGGATCGCTTATGTATGGAATAATTTCGGAAAGACACGTGATGTGGTGGACATTCCGCACAATGCGGTGCAATTTGCTTTCGCTGCATTTTTCAGTACCATTATCGGTTTGATGCTGAACATTAAAATGAAAGTGAGCCTGCATGCCATCTCTATGGGTGTAGTGGTTTGTTTCTTTGTCCTCATGGCCCTTTCTCAGGATATCAACTATGCTGTTTATCTCGCCCTGGTGATGGTTATTGCCGGGCTGGTTTGCACGTCACGGTTCATGGTATCCGATCATACCCCCGGCGAAGTGTATATAGGTTTGCTGGCAGGCATTGTATCGATGCTGATCGGCTACCAGGCAGAAAAGATACTGAGTGTCTGATTACATTTATCCCGTCGTATCATACGGTCTTTTCACCCAATACACGATGACTCCGGTTACCGCTGCATAGAACCATACGGGCCAGGTAATGCGGACAGGTTTGCAGTGTTTGCCTAAAAGGCCGCTATACCCAGCAAAAAAAAAGGTGGGCATATCCGTTTTAAAGATACATCCACCTTTATTATTTTATATCCTGCTGTAAATTCCCGAAATAGTTGACCGCTACAAAATGTTGAACACTTCAATCATATAAGCGCGGCATTATTTCTTTGAAAAACATGCACCGGCACCTGTCAAAACAGGGATCACTCTGCCTTTGGTTTTTTGAACACCTTAAAATACAATATCGGAAGAAAAAACACTCCGACTGTAATGAAGGAAGTTATCAAATCTCCCCATACCATAGCATGCCCTTCCGGTACGGGTAAATTATTCGCTTGCAGGCACCCGTGATTCCCTTCCATAAAGATGGAGAAATCACTACAGGGATAATAATGTGTATAAACAGACAATAATAATTTTAGTCCTAAAATTGCAATTACTATAAACGCACAGGTTTCAAGGAAAGGATATTTTTCCATCAATTTCACAAAGCTTTGCGCAACAAACCGCATAGCTAAAATTCCAATGAATACTCCGATCCATATGATCAATATATTTTTTGAAAAGGCTACTGCTGCAAATACGTTATCAATGGAGAAGGCCATGTCCATTAATTCAACCAGTGCAACGGTTGCCCAGAAGTTTCCGAGTGAACCAACCGTGATCCTGTACAGCCAATTCCCTTTCTTATCGATAAAATCATCTTCTTTGTCTTCGGTCTGTTTTCCCTTCCACCAGTCCCATACCAAATACAAAAGGTATAACCCGCCGATTGGTTTCAGGTACCAAAACTGAACGAGGAATGCTGCAAAAACCAATGCCAGGCCTCTGAAAACATAAGCCCCGATAATGCCATACTTCAGGGCTTTATTTCGTTGCTCTTTCGGAAGATCCATTACCATCGTTGCCAAAACGGCTGCATTGTCTACTGAAAGCAGGCTTTCAATGATAATCAGGTTACTGATCACGAGGAGCGAGGGTCCGGGGTTATCTATGATTTGCTGAAAAAGTGCGCTTATATCCATATTGATTATTTGTTTGCCATTGTTATTACAACCACACGTCCGCCATCCTCTTTTGAGAGTAGCAATTTCTTTCCATCCGTAAGTTCCACCATTTGACCAATTGGTATTTCTTTATCGTCCGTGAGGTCTTTGAGCGAAGTTAGTTTTTGGTTTACCAATACCCATTTTTGATTATGAAATGTAAAATACCCCACCGGAATTTTTTGTTCGGCCGAAAGCCGTTCATTTCTGGTTACATTTCTGTTTACATGCCATTGAAAAAGGTACTGATTACTATATACCATTAACCGGTGATTCTCCGGTTTCCATACCGTTGGTTTGAATTGATAATACAGGTCTAATACTGGTAATGTACCGGTATGCTTGGTTCCACAAAAAGGGCATTTAGGTGTATTGGTGTTATCAAACACATACCATTTTTGCTCACAATTTTTGTTACTGCATGGCTGCATCAGGTCTGTTGTCTTTAATAATGCCTGCTCCCACTGATCCGCTGTGGGTCGCTCCGTGGGGGTATGCAGTCCTTTAATAAATACCTGATCAAACAGGTCCTTGAGATAGGGGCCTGTAATGGTGTAAGGCAGTTTATTCACATCTGCCCAAAACAGATCCCATTTCGACACCTGGTTCAGTTTTGGCCTGTTGGTGGCATCGGTGGGGTGCTCGATAAACAATGCCTTTTCACCCATGCTCAGCAAGTCGTCCTTTTCAGTATCTAAATCATGTACTTTGCCTCCTTTTAATGGGTGGCGGTGCAACAGAAACATATATACGAGGCAGGCAAATGCATGCAGATCGGTGAGCCGGCTGGGGAGTTTACGTTTCGGGTCTTTAATATCCAGGTGCTTGGTGGCCAGTACTTCAGGAGCAATAAAATCTGCTGTACCAATTACATCAGCCGGCCATATACCAGGTACCACCAGGCTGTCGAGGTCAATAATAACGGCAGATTTATCTACGGGATCCACCAGCACATTATTGTATGAAAGGTCTGAATGGGATAATCCCATTTGATGCAGTTTCTTTACGCCTCTTGCAATATTTACACAGATTTGAAAATAACTGAGCCATGTTCCCAGTTCACTTCCATCGAGGCTGAGCGGAAATTGCTTATTTCTGAATTTAGCACCGGCAAACCATTTTCCGTTTTTTTCATCTCCTTTGATGAGATCCTGGTTGCTGTATCCTTTTTTAAAAAAATAATTCGGCTTATATAAGGGTACTATTATTCCTATTTGTTTGTTGTACTCCACTACATCGGTGGGCCATCTGAACAATTCGTCAATATAATAATCACCGCCTTCGGAGTTTCTAATCCTGTTGAGATGGTCGGTTGCAATTTTGATCAGCCGTTGCTTTTGTGTAAAATCAGGTGTTTTTTTAAAAATCGCGACCACATATTTCTTGTCGGGGCTGAAATATACATTTTTAGCCGTACCGCTTTTCGGTTCACCATTGTCTACATACTGGTATGTAGACCCGTTGATTATCGATTTTACTGTTATTGTTGGCATAGCGGTAAATTAAAATACAATGGCTAATGTGCGATCGTCATGATTGCCCGGGCTCCAAAAGTCCATCCATTCGGACAATTGATTTGCAATTTCATGATTATCTGCGTTGAATTCCACTTTTGCATTCGCGTCGTTAGTACCATCCAGATCATTGATAAACCCTTTCCACGCTTCCAATTTCTCTAAATTGGCCTCCACTACAAATTTCGGGTCATAGATACCATCCGTCATCAATACCAGATAAGAAAAATCGGAGATGAATTCAAAGTTAAACCGGGTGGGAAATTTTTCGCTGGTAAAGATTTCCGGCATGGTAATAAATCTCGTACCGCCCCCAAATTCGCCTACATCCAGCCAGTTCATCAATTTCAGTGCTGTAAAGTCCTGGTTAATCAGTCCGATCGGGCAATCACCTACTCCGAATGTAAGGACGGCATATCCGGATTCATATTTCTTAAACAATGCAAAGATGAGAGTGCTATGCAAATCTTTGAGCTGGCAATTTTGTTCCTTTGCAAAATCTGCCAGTTTTTTATGTGCGGCAAAAGATGCTTTACCAAGATTATTATAGAGAAACAGTTTTATTTTTTTTTGAATTTCAGCCGCCGGATCTGTTTGTATCGTTGTTTCCGTTTCAGTAAGTGGGGTAGTATTCGCAGCTTGTTCCTTTGTTTCCTCACTATTTTGCAATGCCGCAGATCCGGGATTTTCTATTTCAGGCTGATTGGCAGGTGGCTGGTTGCGCGTTTCATAAAAACGGGCTATTTCATCAATACTATCACTGATTTCCTGAGTCATATTATTTTCGAAATACTCAATGACGGCCTCGCAGGCAATTTTGGATCCCTGGCGCGAAAGTTTGGCGCTTCCTGCACCATCGGCCACGCACACAATGCTCCAGCCATTACTTTCTAAAAATTTATACGCGAAGTGATCATCCCTGAACGAGCCTACATTGGCATGGCTGCGTCCGCGTTTGGAAGCAACGACAATTTTCTTGGGGCCAAGTTTCTCAAACGCATTTTCATTGTCGGGCTTCCAGAAGTTGGCTATTTTCCAGGCATCATCTTTACCTTCATCACTCGGAATATTTTTCCATAAGGATTTTGGGTCTGCATTGATGATCAGTGAAATGGGTTTACGATGTGTATCGGTATGGTGGTTTTCCCCTTTGATCCTGAATAAAAAATTGATCTTGAAATCGCCGCTTTGTTTGGGTATGCCGGATAATGTTTCTGTTTCGTTGTTATAAGTAAGACCAAAATCTTCCGGGTATTCGAGGTCAGAAAAAATTATTTCGCCTTTGCCCAGTTTTATCAGATCGAATTTATACTCATAATATTTATCCACGGTTCCGTTCGGAATTTGCAAATGCTGGTTTATAATATCGTATACCTTTAGTTTATTCATAAATCTATCTATTAAGATTTGCTGATTCGATATTATTTGTTCAAACGTAAAGATATTGTCTTCATCGGCAATAAATTCATCTACAAGACGAGCTCTTTTGCCGCTTACATCAATCTCTTTTGATTTCAGCAGGCGCTGCATATAATCATTAATATCGGCCATTTGCTTCAATTACTATCCTTGTGTTCTGTTCACATCAAATCCTCCTTCTCCGGAGCCATATTTACCCTGATTGCCACACCAGGGGCATGTACTTACTTCTTCATTTCCGATGCAATGGATTTTCTGACACTGACACATGGCAAATCCATATTGATTTCCGCAGCAGGGGCAGGCGGGTGCACCCATTAACTCATCGGTATTTACTTTTGCAGAGAACCCGCTATCATCGCTTAGTTCCGTATAGGTATTATCTACCTGAAAGCCGCCCACGAGCCGGTAGGAAACAGTTTGCAGGCTAAGACCTTCTATTTGTGATGGATTAATCACCCGCTTATATTTCATCAGGTAGTTGCGTTTGGTGTTTTGGCATTTACCTGCTAAAACCACAAAATTGGAGTCGGCAAATTGTTTGTTTTGCGGACTTTTGGTTACCTCCGCCTTACTTAATGTTTCTCCGTCGAGGTTTGCCATTTCAAATCCAGACTGGTTATTTTCTACACTGATGCTGCTGGTTTTGATGGAATCGGTTACCCATTTGAAAAATTTGCGGTAATCTTCCTGTGTTGTGTTTTTAAATAACAGTACATTTTCTGTAAGCTGGTGTAAAATGCTGGTATCTGCTTCGTCCCCAAAGCTGACAGCCACCATATTTGCGGTGCGTTGCCAGTTGTTTTTCCATTCCTGTATAGCTGCCTGGCTATCGTCTGTTGGAACGCCATCGGTAAATAAGAAAATGATCGGTTTCCAGTCGCCCTTCTGCTCCATGGTCGTTTTTACGATATTGCGTCGCAGTTCATACATGAGATGCCCGAGACCTTTGCTTAGTGAGGTGCCTCCTCCGATGGGAAACTTAGGCGGATAAAAACTGACCACTTCCTGCAGGGGTACGAGGGTCTTTGCCTGTCCGGCAAAAACGATAATTGAAACCCAAACAGTTTCGATAGCATATGGGTCCGATTTAACAGCCTTGATAATCGTGGCCATGCCATCTTCCACTAACTGAATCTGATCTCCTACCATCGATTCAGAAATATCAATTAAGAAGTAAATGGGGAGTCGTCTCATATCATCTGATTATTATGTTTAGCAATAACAATAGTAGCAGTAATATTATCTGTGACATATCCACGGACAAGCCCGTTCCTACGTTTACCGGTTTTACCCGTGCATTTACAAAGGTGATTACCGGACTGAAAATACGGTTGCAAAAATTAAACATTCCTTTGTAGCGGCCATGAAGTCTGTCTTTGTACGGGAGCAGTTTTGAGTACAGGAATAATCCAATAATCAAAAAGGTTAGAAATAGTTTAAGTAATAAATATAATAACATAGACTTTTGAACATATTTTTCGGATTTAGCACGTTCTTCCAGTTGCACACATGCTCTAAGTCCGGTGTTGAAAATTTGTATCTGCGACGGCCCCGGTGGTCCGTGCGGACGCTGTCTGTTTAAATTACTATCGTAATCTCTTTGGGAGGAGGAGGTAAGGCCATGCTTTCACCGGTACCCTGGCTTTTGTTTCCCTGCTCGATGGTTTCGGAAACCCATTTAAAAAACTGTTTTAACGTAGCGCTGTCGGCAGTGTCTAAATGCAGTACATCGCTGGTCAGTTCTTTTAATAATGAATCATCGGCCAGATTGCCTGCGGCACAGCACACAATAGCTCCAAAATTAAGTGACTGTATTTTAGGAACCATTTCTCTGTAAAGTTGTAAATCATTGGGTTTGCCATCCGTAAATAAAAACAGGAGTGGTTTCCAGTCCCCTTTTTGGGTGGCGTCTCCTTTTATTACTTCATTCTTTACTTTCTGATATAGCATCTCGAGTGCCTTGCCCGTATGGGTAGGGCCGCTTTGCGGGCATACAATTTCCGGTAGTTGAAATGAGGCCAATTCGGTAAGGGGTACCAGCTCGTTCACCTCCCGGTCGAATGTAACAATGCTTATCCAGAGAGAGTCCAACGCATGAGCATCTGAGCGCAGGGTGTTTACCATACTGCTCAGTGCGTTATTCAGTGCCTGTATGGGTTCTCCATACATAGAGCCGGAAGTATCCAGTAATAAATAAACGGGTAATCGTCTCATGGTTATACAACAATATTCAATTCTGCCGGTGGAGGAGGTAATTCATTCAGTCCCTGCACATCTTTCCCGCTGTCTTCCACTTTGGTGGATGATACACCGATAGATGCTGTTACCCAGAGGAAAAATTTACCGATACTGGCACTGTCAGCAGTATCGAGGCTTACTACATTATCAGTTATTTGTTTCAGTATGTTCGTATCAGCCCCGCTTCCCGCGGCACAAGCTACCGTAAATGCCGTTTTTCTTTTTTTAAATTCCGCTAATCCCACCTGCCAGTCATCGGTGGGAATACCATCTGTCATGATAAAGACGAGTGGCTTCCAGTCTCCTTTTTGTTCAGCTGTTGTTTTGGCCACTTCGGTATCTATTTTTTCTGCCACGAGTTTCAAAGCATTTCCCAGTGCGGTTACCCCGGTAGCTCTGATATCTGCCATTTGAAAACTGGCGAGGTCAGTAAGCGGGATAATCTGGCGGGCTTCTGAATCAAATGTAATAACACTGATAAAGGCCGTCTCGATAGCCTGTGGGTTCTGCCGGAGCGAACTGATCATTACCTGTACGCCGTTTTTTACAGCCTCAATGGGTTCACCATTCATTGATCCCGAAGTGTCTAAAAGCAGGTAAACGGGTAGTCTTCTCATTTGGCGTAATTTTTAAGTATGTTCTGGATTGTCTCTAAAAACATTTTATCTTCTGTTGGGTCACCAATAGCATCAAATTTCCATTCTGTATTGCGCTTATAAAGTTTGCCCATGATCAGCGCTCTTTTATTGGCATATGTATTGTCGGTAGCAATGTCGAAACTGGAATGTACTTTGTTTACCTTGGAGGAAGTGCCTTCGTACATGCGGATACGGGCGTAAGGTATTTTAGAGAAATCATGGGTTTGACCCTGGTTCAGATAAATGTTTATGAAGAAAAATATTTTCTCCACGCTTGGGGCCACACGAGTGAGGTCCACCGTGATTACTTCGTTATCAAGGCCGTCATCGCCCCCTACATCCCCTTTGCGGTCATCACCGCTATGACGGAGCGCACCATCCACGGTAATCAGCTTACCGAGTGGTAAATTATTTTTTTGAAGAAACCCATTGTAGTCGGGAGAATAGATATAATCGACCAGTGAACCATTGGCATCTGTAAGAATACAACTCAGATCGAGGTCTACATCTTCCACGACTTTTTTACTGCCGAAAAAACTTTTTTTAACGGTTTCAATTGCGCCCCAGTTTACACCCACACAAAAATTTGTCAGCGTTTCACCTGATTCTTTTCGAAGGTCAATTTTCTGACCTTTGGATAAATTAATGGCCATAGTGTTATTTTTAGTTGTATTTGTTTAAAAAATCTTCAAGTCCGCCTTTCATTCCCATTCCCACCGCTTCGAATTTCCATTCGTTATTTTTCCGGTAGATCCTTCCGAATTCCACTGCTGTTTCAATGGAAAAATCTTCTTCGAGTTCATATTTAAGAATCTCGGTATTACCATCGAAAATCCGCACAAAGGAGTTTCTCACCTGTCCGAAATTCTGTTTACGGGATTCTGCGTCATGGATAGTTACCACGATACAAATTTCCTGTGCTGCATCTTCCACTTTAGATAAATCGACAATGATTTGTTCATCATCACCATCTCCATCACCGGTCAGGTTGTCTCCGGTATGCTCTACGCTGCCTCCGGGCGATTTAAGGTTATTATAAAAAATAAAATGCTGGTCAGAAAGAATTTTCTTGTTACTACCCAAAATAAAAACCGATGCATCCAGATCAAAAGCAGCTCCGGTAGAGGTAGCATTAGTGTCCCAGCCAAGTCCGATCGTGAATTTCGGCGCGTTTATTGATTCACGCTGTCCTTTTTGCAGATTAATTGCCATACTTTATTTGTTTTATAAAAAATTGTAAGCTTTTTTCATATTCGGGCATTACATGGTAATTATTACTAATTGCCAATCTTACTAGCTCCGAAATTAATTTAAAAGATATTGAATTTATCAGAATTTCCAAATCCCGGGGTTCTTTTTTTAAAATATACTTGATCACCCGGGTATTATATACAAACGAATCCTGCACAATGAGGCTGATCAGGTCTTCGAGCGTCTTTACGTAGTAGTAATTTAACTCATTTTCTATAGTGGGGTCCACTTCTTTATTTATGAGTTCGGCAAAGTATATGAATATAAATTGTCCTTCTATTCCCTGATCTGTTATGAGTGTCCGAATTACTTTTTCGTGACTGCCGGTTATTTTAATATCATCTATAAAAAGGCAGATTCGGTGTTCCAGAAAGCTTTTATCCAAATGGTAGGTATCCCCGGATATCAGATTTAGCCGTTGTTCATAGGTCATATTGCCATAATCCGCACTATACGTTTTGTAACGATGAATTTTAGACGTAAGGAGTGATTTCAGCCCATTACTGGCAAGAAAATGGTTTACACGATCAATAAATGCGGCGGACATCCAATAAGATGCCGTAGGAATAGCGTTGTAGGGGCTGGGCACCACTACTATTTCGCTGCCGGACAAAAGGATATCTTTATTCTGCTGTATAAATTCGGATGCCAGGCTTTGCCCGAATTTTGAAGCAATTGCGCCATCTCCGAATTTAAATTTACTATACTCCTCAGAGGAAAAGGGTATTTTTTTGTTATCCTCGATTTTATATAGTGAAAATGATTGGTACATGGCTATCAGGTGAAGCGCGAAGATAATAGTTCAGATTTAGAATCGAATAAATATGCGCTGATCCCTGCGTTTTCTGCCCCCCACTTATCGGCATAGGGGTTATCTCCTATATGTAAAATTTCATTCCGTTGTAGTGACCGGATACTCCCAGCCTGTTGAATCAATAATTTAAACATTTCCGAAGACGGTTTTGAATAACCCGTTTCATCTGAATAGAGTTGAAAATGCAGGTATTGGCCGATGTTCAGGTATACCAGCAACGGCCTCAGCAATTTTCCCGGTATGAATGCTGTGTTACTCAGTATATTCAATGAAATACCTTCCTCAGTCAGCTGTTTAAATAGTTCTGGTGTCTGTATATCAATGAGAACTGGGGGATATTTGAAAAAGAGTCGTTCTGTTTCAGCGTTAAAATGCTCCCAGCGGGACTCATCCATTTTCTGTAAATCCATCCCGAGTTCGTTCAGTATGAGCGCCCAGATATGGGCAGCATTGAGGTGCTTTCCGGTCTTCTCACTCATAGCGTTCGCAAGCAGGTCATACTTTCTGATACAGGTATCAATAAGATTGGGGGGTGCTTGCGGTTGGAATATCTCCTTAAAAGCCTTGTTACGCTCAGCTTTGAAAGATGGGTTTGATTTTATCAGGGTTAGCCACAAATCAAATGAGATATGCTTATACTGCTGGTACTTAATCATGGCCTTTTTCGCAGTATTTTACTTTATGATCTGCCCTTTAAAGTATTTTGAAAGAAAGAATGAAAGATCCTCTTTATACCCAATACCGGATGCTTCAAATTTCCATTTCCCATCGCGCTTATACAAGCGGCCAAACTCCACACCTGTCTCAATGGAAAAATCCTCTCCCAGTTCATATTTTGCGATTTCCTGACTGGTCGTATTGTCCACCACCCGTATATACGAATTTCTAACCTGCCCAAAATTTTGCTTACGGGTTATTGCATCATGTATCGTAACTACAAAATTGATTTCGAGAATATCGGCCGGTACTTTTGACAGATCCACAATGAGGGACTCGTCATCATCGCCATCACTGCTTTTTCCATCGGGATCATCTCCTGTATGTTTTACACCGTATTCGCCACTCTGGCATCCTGCATTTTTGCATTCATCTGCCCTTGAATGGCCTTTTCCGCATAAATTATTAAAAAAAATAAAATGCCCTTCGCTTCCCAATGATCGGTTTTCATTTAACAAAAAAGCGGAGGCGTCCAGATCAAAATCATAACCAGTTCCTTCATTAGGATCCCAGCCTAAGCCTACAATAATTTTAGAAAGGCCGATATCGATTTTCTGACCCTTTTGCAAATTGATAGCCATCTCGTAATAGTTTTACTTAATCAATAAATACAGATACCCCGCAAACAATAGCTTGCAAATAAAAGTAAGATTTTATTTTTTTCGATTCTTTAAAATTTTTATGGCTCCGCCCGTTAGTAAAATCAACTATAATACGGACTGATCATCCAGTACACGATCACCCCGGTTATGGCTACATAGAACCACACGGGCCAGGTAATGCGGACGAGTTTGCGGTGTTTATTGAATTCTCCGGTCATGGCACGATAGGCAGATAATAATACAAAGGGAAGAATGATACCCGCCAGTGGAATATGCGTTCCGAGAATGATATAATAGATCATGCGGGTGCTTCCCACTACTGCTTTTTCAGCTTCGGAAAGAAGACCATCATGGTCGGTATCGCCAAATTTGGTTTCTCCGGAAAGCAGGTGATGGCAGATATAACTTACCAGGAATAATACAGAGAGCACCATCGCTGCCATCATCAGTTTTTTGTGCAGCATGTATTTTTTACTTTTCACCGCAAATAAGGCAATGACCAGTAAAACCGCCACACAGGAATTGATCAATGCATTGGCTTTGGCGAAAATATGTACATCGAAACCGGTTTGTATATTCAGTTTTACCCTGCCCAGCACCACTACTGCCGTAAATACCACCACTGAAAAAATACCGATCAGCCAATAGGCTTTGCGGTCATTTTTTTTCCAAACTGCCTGGGGGATCATGTGTTATTTTTTTCGTTTGATAAAAAAGAAGAGAAGGCCCACGCCAAAAATGGCAAGCAGAAACACGACTGCCATTAATTGTAGTTTGCCTGCAAAAAAGCTTTTTTCTTTTGGGTCTTTTTCCAGCGTCAGCAGCACCAGGTCATTGGAAAGTTGTGCGAGCGATGCGGAATCCAATCCGTCGTAATAGCCCCGCACATGGCGATTGCTGTCTATCAGAACAAATTTATCGCTGTGTATGAAGTTAGTGTCAACGCCTTTGCCATCTTCGGCAAACATCTTCATTTCGTGAATGGCGAGGTCGTATATCTCCTTTTTATTGCCGGTAAGCAGCCACCATTTCTCGGGGTTGACCTGAAAGCGGTCGGCCCAGTGCTTGATCGCTTGCACAGAATCCCGATCCGGATCGATACTGAAGGAGAGGAAATGTACGAGCTTATTGGTTTTATCGCCTACCCGTTTGCCATTGTTTACCGATTCTGCCAGTCTTTTCATATTGCTGGTCATACCGGGGCATATCGTAGGACAATGCGTAAAGAACAGATCGGCCACTACGATTTTTCCTTTAAGATCGGCCCAGGAGATCTTTTTACCGTCCTGATTGGTAAGTGAAAAATCGCCCACCACATGCCAGGTGGTATCGGAAACCTGCTTCCCCTTTCGGGTAGTTGAATATACAGAGTCGGGCAGAAAATGCCGGGGCATGGATACGGCCTCTTCGCTTTTCTGTTTTACAATGAAATAGGCTACCAGAGGGGTCAGCAGCGCGATCAACACAGCATATAATGCTCCTTTGTTCACGTGGTATAAGTTTTATAATATTCTCTTCTTTTCCGATACGGATTTGCCTGAAATAAAAAACCATTGAATCGCCTGCAGTATAACAGGAAGACGATTCAATGGTTGGCTGTATCGAAAAAAATCCAACAATTATTCTTTTCCTCCGGGCGTTGCTGCGGGTGTCATCGGATGATCAGCGGCTTTATGGTGCTCGCGGGGCATGGTGGTCTCTTCGAAATGTTTATCGTATTTATTCCGCAGGTTCTTATACGAATTACCATCCCAGATAAAGGCAGCGATGAACCAGATAAAGAGCATGAGGGGCACTACAATCGTCATGATCATATTGCGGATCTCATCACCCAGGTGCATGAAAACGGATACAATGTAATAGGCTTTGGCCAGCGTAAGTATGCACACCATTCCTTTGAACATCAGCACCAGTGTATGGTTGGGGCTTTCTCCTTTGTGTATATTATAGATGATGATACCAATTGCCAGTTCGATCACCGTAATCACCGACAGGAGTATCGTTGTTCTAATTACCCTCTTCTTAAACGTGGCATCATCGGTGTGATGATGAAAACTTACTTCTTCAAATGCGGGATGTTGCATAAATAATAAATTACAAATTTATAAATTCCAAATTCCGGTCATCTGTTATTTGGGATTTGGTATTTCCCTTTTGGGATTTAATTATATGAGGTAGAAACAAAGGAAAACGAATACCCAAACGAGGTCTACAAAGTGCCAGTACAAACCGGCTTTCTCGATCATCAGGTAGTGTCCTTTATTCTGGAATACGTTTTTCTGAGTCATGATCAGCATGATGATATTGATCACCACACCGGAGAATACGTGGAAACCATGGAAACCGGTGATACCATAGAAATATCCGCCGAAGGCAATGGGTCCTTTTTCCCTTACATGCATCTCAGCCAGGTTTACCATTCCTCTCAGTTCGGTATCTGATTTGGCGAGCAAATCCTGCATAGTATGTGTATGATCGTGGCTGTGTACAATATGGGCCAGGGTTTCATGGGAGGTACTGTTCAGGGCGGCAGTCAGTGTGGCCTGGTCTTCGATCAGTTGTCCCCAGGGGTTTCCGGTAGTGGTTTGTCCCATCATACTGAGTTTGCCATCGGCGAGTACAATATGTTCGCCGGTGATCAGGTGATGCCATTCCCAGGCCTGGCAACCGAGGAACGCAAGGCCCCCGATAATGGTCCAGAACAGCCATTTGATCACACTTTGTTTGTCTCCTTTATGACCGGCATGTACGGCCAGCACCATGGTCACCGAACTAATGATGAGGATAAAGGTCATCACACTCACAAACGCGAGCGGGAGGTTGGCGTGACCGGCACCAGGAAACGCGTTGAACACCACGTTGGGATCGGGCCAGAAATTCTGACTGAAACGGATAGAACCGTACGAGATCAGGAATGCGCCAAAGGTAAATGCGTCACTCATCAAGAAATACCACATCATCAGTTTACCATACTCCAGGTTGAAGGGGCTTTTTCCCCCATTCCACCATTTGGTCTGATGTGCTGTCGCTGTATTAGCCATAATAAAAAGATTCCAAATTTATAAATACCTGATTCTAAAAAACGTTCCGTTTCGTCGCGGGATAACTTATGCTCCCACAATTAAAAAGAATACCACCAGGTAGATCCACAACAGATCTACAAAATGCCAGTAGGTGGCCGCCACTTCAATGGGTACTGAACTATACGTTTTAGTACTACCCATAAAAGCTTTAATAAACATGACCAGCAATGCAATGATACCTCCGATCACGTGCAGGGCATGTAAGCCGAATATCACATAGAGGAATTGTCCTGCGCCGGCACCTTTGAAAGTGATCTTCTGGTCCCATAGGGCATTGAATCCCATCCATTGCAATATGATGAACGCGATACCCAGCACCAGTGTGGTAGCCACCAGTGTCCGGTATTTGCTCATCTCCCTTTGTTTAAAAGATCTCAGTGCCAGTTGTATCGTGATACTGCTGATCACGATCACAGCGGTGGATACCCAAAATATATTAGGCAATGCTACCGGCTTCCAGCTTACCTGGTTACTCTTTACGATGAATGCGCTCGTAAGTCCTGCAAACATCATTAACAGGCTTCCGATAGCCACCCACAGCGTAAACTTGTGGGGGTGCATTCTTTTTTTTGTTTCCATACTCACTGTTCCCATATTATTAAATTACAAATTCCAAATACAAAATTCCAAATACAAAAATTCCAAATTCCACTTGTGTGTGATGTTGCTTATTGCTTGCTTCCATCACCCAGTTTTTTCAACATGGCCGAAAAGATCTTCCTGAGCTGACTAGCTTCATCTATCAGTATTTGTTTTCTTTTTTCGTGCTCATCATTACCGAATGTAATGATCAACCCAAGAAAAAACATACTCTCTTTCGCCTCTTTCCTGCTCACTTTTATTCTATACCGCAAATCCTTCTCTCCCAAATTTTCATTCGCCTCAATATAATTTGCCCCCACTGACGCACTGGCCCTTACCAGTTGCTTAATGTCTTCTATATTCGATATGTCTTTTTTCAACTCTCTGCAAAAGCCTCTTACCTCTTTTGCAAATACAAAACACCTTTCTTCCAAAGGGTGCTCAAACATAGGGTTCAGTTTTATCTTTTTTACAGGTTTGTTCCAATGTGATTTGGAATTTCTTTCCCTGTTATTTAAATGCTTTTGCTCAGCAGCATGGCCAGCATTACTACCGGCAAATACATATAACTGCCGAACATGACCTTTCGTGCCGATGACACATCCATTTTTTGCCAGAGCGCCACACACCGTCCGATCATGAATAAGTTGGCCAATACAATAAGTCCAAGAGCGATCATTCCCTGCACATCGTCATACGAACACATGCCGGTAAAAAAAGGCACTACGGTAACCGGCACCAGCAGCAACGAGTACAGGATCGTTTGCAGGGCTGTAAATTTTGTCGGGCCTTCGTTGGCCGGCAATAGTTTAAAGCCTACTGCGGAATAATCCCGGTGTGCCACCCAGGCAATAGCCCAGAAATGCGGAAACTGCCAGAAAAATTGAAAGGCGAATAATATCCAGCCTCCCAAGGTCAGTTTATCATCTCCGGCGGCCCAGCCAATCAGGCAGGGCAATGCTCCCGGTACTGCTCCCATTAATACGGCTATTGAATTTACTTTTTTCAATGGCGTATAAATGAACGCATAGAGAAATAAACTGAAGGCAGCCAATCCCGCGGCCAGCCAGTTAAAATAATAGCCGAGCATGAACACGCCTGCCGCACCGGTGATAATGGCAAAAGCCCAACCTTCTTCCGCAGACATACGACCCGACGCCACAGGGCGTTTGGCGGTACGTTTCATTTGCGCATCGGTATCTTTTTCCACTACCTGGTTGATGGCATTGGCGCTTCCTGTCACCAGCATCCCACCTGCAAAGAGCAATGATATCATGGTCCAGTTGTATGCTACTACTTTCGGCGCCAGCAGGTAACTGATCACGCTGCTGAACACCACCATGATACTCAGCGAAGGCTTCATTAACTGTAAATAATCCTTGATCTTCTTCATCTGCCTTCGCTTATATACAAGGAACAGGTTTTCTGTTCCGTTATAATCTTTCTGTTCTGATACGTATCGTATTAACCCGGATACGTATTTTTCTTCACTTAATGCTTACTCTCGTTCTCACCAACGGGTTCCGTTTGCGGAATAAAGTCGCGGCCATCTTTTGCATAATCATAGGGCCAGCGATATACTTCAGGAATCTCTCCTTCCCAGTTACCATGTCCCGGTTGAATAGGCGTGGTCCACTCGAGCGTGTTGGCACCCCATGGATTCGGGTTGGTTACTTTTCTTCCTTTGAAAATGGAATAGAAGAAGTTGAAGACGAACATCAGTTGTACAGCAAATACGATGATGGATACGATTGTGATCATTTTATCCAGTTCAGGGAAGCCATTGAAAGATGACCATCCTCTTTTATCGAGATAACGGCGGGGTGTACCTGCCAGACCCTGGTAGTGCATGGGCCAGAAGATCAGGTAAGCACCGATCATGGTAACCCAGAAGTGAATATAGCCGAGTGTACTGTTGAGGTAGCGTCCGAACATTTTCGGGAACCAGTGATATACACCGGCAAACATGCCGAAGAACGAAGCCACACCCATTACAATGTGGAAGTGTGCCACTACGAACATGGTATCGTGCAGGTGAATATCGATCGTTGAGTTTCCGAGGAAGATACCGGTAAGACCACCGGAGATGAACAGGCTCACAAAACCTACTGCAAAAAGCGTGGCGGGCGTGAAGCGGATATTACCCCTCCACAATGTAGTGAGCCAGTTGAACACCTTGATGGCCGATGGTACCGCGATCAATAGCGTTAGCAGTACGAATACCGAACCAAGGAAGGGGTTCAATCCCGTGACGAACATATGGTGCGCCCATACCAGGAAGGCGAGGATACAGATGGCGAAGAGTGAACCTAACATCGCCATATAACCGAAAATGGGTTTACGGGAGTTCACCGACAATATTTCCGACACCATTCCCATGGCGGGCAACAGGATGATATATACTTCAGGGTGACCGAGGAACCAGAACAAGTGCTGGAACAGGATGGCACTACCGCCTTCATTGGGTAATATTTCTCCGTTCACCACAATATCACTCAGGAAGAAGCTGGTACCCAGGTTGCGGTCGAACAGCAACAGGATCGCTCCAGAAAGGAGTACAGGGAAAGACAATACGCCGAGTACTGCGGTAAAGAACATCGCCCATATCGGCAGCGGCAGCCTTGTCATACTCATACCTTTTGTACGCAGGTTGAGGATCGTAGAGATATAGTTCAGACCTCCGAGGAGTGATGATACAATGAACAGTGCCATACTCACCAACCATAGATCCGTTCCTAATTTAGAGCCGTCTCCTGCCTGTCGCAGGGCACTTAGTGGCGGATACATGGTCCATCCTCCTGCTGCAGGTCCTGTTTGAATAAATAAGGAAGAAAGCATTACGATACTGGCCAAAAAGAAGAACCAGTAAGAAAGCATGTTCAGCATGGGCGATGCCATATCACGCGCACCAATCTGAAGAGGAATAAGCAGGTTCGCGAATGTGCCGCTCAAACCGGCGGTCAATACGAAGAACACCAGCACCGTTCCGTGCATGGTCACCAGTGCATAGTAAAATTCTGGCGTGATCTGTCCTCCCTTAGCTCCTTTACCAAAAACGGTTTCCAGGATAGGGAATGACTGATCGGGGTAGCCCAGTTGCAAACGGAACAATACCGAGAATAATCCTCCGATAATAGCCCATACAATACCCGTGATCAGGAATTGCTTCCCGATGGTTTTGTGGTCCATACTGAAAACATACTTCGAAATGAATGTTTCCTTGTGATGTGCATGATGATGCTCATCGTGATGAACGTCGGGTAACGCGGTGGTGCCGGGGTGTACATGCAATGCTTCGCTCATATTCTTTTTATTTTACAACAGGTTATTCCTGCCTTTTGTTCTTTTATTCGTTTATCAGTTTCCTTTCACATTCAGTGCAGCCGCAATAGGTTTGGGTGCGCTGGCCGTATCTTTTTTCACAGAAGGATCTTTGTCCGGATGTGCTGTCAGATACTGGGGCTTCTTAGATGCCAGCCAGGCGTCGAATTCTGCCTGTGTTTCCACCACTACCACGCCACGCATACTGAAGTGACCTCTTCCGCACATCTGATCACAGGAAAGTTCATATACGAAATCGGGGTTACCGGTTTCTTCACGCATTTGTTTGGTGGTTTTGGTAGGGGTGAACCACATCGTAGTGGGGGTACCGGGTACCGCATCCATTTTCATACGGAAATGAGCCAGACCCACATCATGGATCACGTCTTTCGCGCCGATCACCAGTTTTACGGGTTTATTCACCACCAAATGCATTTCCTGTTCTACAAACACATCATCATGGTTTGCGGGATCATCCCATATTTGTCCGGCGGGGTTACCACCTTCTGCATCTACATTCTTAAAGTATTTTTTTCCGAGGATACCGTCTTTACCCGGGTAGCGGAACTCCCAGCCAAACTGTTTTCCCACTACTTCCACCACCATGGCATCTTTGGGTGCATTGCTGGTGATCTTGAACCAGTAAAATATACCGAAGCCCACGAGAATCGTAAGTGCAATGGCCGGGATTACCGTCCAGATCACTTCCAGTTTATTATTATGGGGATAATAATACGCTTTCCTTTTATCTGATTCCTGGTACTTATAGCAAAACCAGAACAGTGCCACCTGGGTGATGATAAACACAATAAAGGTGAGGCCCAACGTGATGTACAGCATCCGGTCTACCAATACACCATGATCGGAAGCGGGCGCACCTAATATTTTTCCTTTCAGCTTTTCATTGCAATAGTACACTCCGATAAGTCCAATAATCAGAAAAGCCAGCAGCATAAACCCATTGATACGGTTACTCTGTTTGCGGGCCCTTTCTTCTCCCCTCAAAACAGCCACGTACTCGCTGGCTTTGGCTATCTGAAATGTGATCAGAAAACCCAGCGTTAAGATTGCAACAATGAACAATGTTTGCATAAATAATTTAATCTAAAGTCCAAATAATAAATACCAATTTCAGGCTACGCTAACTTTATTATGTATGGTGAATCACACTTTCCTTTACAAAAGGATGGTTCTTGGCCAGCAGCGGGTACTTGCTCAGTGCGCGTCCGGTTACAAACATGATCAGCCCTACAAATCCTAATGCCACACCAAAATCCCAGAGCAGGTTGGGTACATGTGTTTCCCCTGTTTTGGAATCGGTCATGGGGCTTACAAACACCATCTGGTACAGGTCGAGCCAGTGTCCGAAGATGATCAAAACCGCCATGAACGTGATTGTGGTATAATTTCTTTTTGAATTTCTTCTCATCAGTATCAGCAATGGTGCAATGAAGTTGATGATGAACATGAACCAGAAGAGTCCGCTGTAAGGTCCATAAGCCCTCGGTTTGAAATACGTGGTCTCCTCAGGAATGTTGGCATACCAGATAAGCATGAACTGGGAGAACCAGAGATAGGTCCAGAATACAGAGAACGCAAACATGAATTTACCAACATCATGCAGGTGTTCGTCATTGGTCAGCTCCAGGTATCCTTTGTTTTTCAAATACACGATAAAGAGTGCGATCAGGGCCATACCGGCTACGAAGGTGCTGGCAAAGGTGTACCAACTGTACATGGTACTATACCAGTGTGCATCGATGCTCATGAGCCAGAGCCAGGGTATGGAGGACATGATCGTAAGGGCAAACACCACTATGTATAACGCTGCCCATACGGTATTGTTCCAGATATAATTTTTTCTTTCTGCGATTGTAGGCAGGGGGCGCTCATCGAGACTGCGGGAAAGTTTCCGCATTTTCCAACCGAGCAGGGACCAGCCGGCCACGGTGAAAATGGTCATGGCTGTAAAGAAATCCTTATTTAAAAAGCCTTTCTTGAAGTTGAGAATTTTGTCATGCTTCACATGCTCTCCATCAGTCCAGTGATAGATGGTGTGGTTATCACCATAGTTAATGGCCAGTAAGATCGCGAGTGCGATTACGCCAATAACCGGTACCACGGCAGAAATAGCTTCAGGCACCCGGCGGAAGGCCATTTGCCAGCCGCCCCATGCCAGGGTGGTGGCACAAATAAAGAACATGGATGCGTTTACCACCAGCAGAAAATATACGCTGTTTTGCAGGAGGCTGGCCCAGAACCGGGCATCATGCATAGCTTTTTCCTCTGCTGTACCCCCGCTGCCATGTGTGGTAATGTATAAGCCAATGATGGCTAATACGCCCAATCCCATCAATGCGATGGAGATGGTGTTGAACCGTCCGGGGATTACAAATTTTTCTTTAATTGACATCAGTGTTCTTTTATAAATCCAACAAATGAATATTCGGTCGCGCTGTTTCCTTGATTAAGGCTGTTTTGCTTTTTTGGTCGTGTCCATCGCAGGTGCAACCATACTGGCTGTAGTAGCTTTTGCGGCTGCTGTGTCTGCCGGGGCTCCACCGCCCTGCTTCATTTTGATATAAGCAATCACTTCCCATCTTTGTTTGGTACTCAATTGAGATGAATAGCTGCCCATGGTATTTTTTCCGTAGGTCAGTGAGTGGAACATGGTTCCTTCTGCCATTTTCTTCAGATCATCGCTTACCAGGTTTTTAGGTGCTACCGGATAGGGACCATTTCCGTCTTTATACAAGGGTCCGTTTCCATCCAGTTTGGTACCATGACAAATACCGCAATTGATCAGGTATTTACGTTCTGCTTCTACCATATCAATGGAAGCGATATCCAGCGGATTCTTTACACTGGCTGAATTGGCATATCCGGCTGAGTCGTTGGCATATGGATAGCTGAACAACATATCTCCGCGGGCAATAGTACCGGGAACAGGCATAGCCGTGTAGCTGACCTTGTTACCATATTCTGCCATTAATTTATCTGTAGAAGCATAGGTCTCATAGGCGCGGCTATAGGCCATGTCGGGCATATAGGCCCTTCCGGGGCTTCTGCGTGGTCCGCCACAAGCAGCCACCAGGAGCACCAGTGCCGCGATACCTGTTATTATCCCAAATTTTTTCATCATCGTTTATTAAGTCTCAAATGAATAATGTCTGTTCCTGCATATTAATGCGCTGATTCCAGTTCCGTTTTCTTTTCAAAGCGTTTGGTGTCTTTATCATAACGACCCAGCCACCAGCCGGTTTCTTTGTATTGCACCTGCACATCGGCAGCGCCAATACTTTGCAGAAAACGGATCGCTTCTTCTTCGTTGGTTTTATTGGTACACTCCAGTGCCATTACAAACGTATCGTCTGTAGAACGGGGGTTGAAGTGATCTTTCTTTACAAACGGAGCCAACTGGCAGAGATAACAGAATGTAAGTACCATGCCTACGGCTGCAAATAATACGGTCAGCTCGAAGGTCACAGGTATCCATGCCGGCAGGGAGAAAAAGGGCTTACCGCCAAAGTTGAGTTTCCAATCCATGGTAAGTGCCCATGTTATAAAACCAACGGCAGTGGCCGTACCGGTAATACCATAGATGAAGCCGGCAGTGTGCAGGCTGGTGTCGCGCAATCCCATGGCCTTATCCAGACCGTGAATGGGAAAGGGCGTAAACACATCGTGGATCTTGTAACCTGCCCGGCGTGTTTTCTTAATAGCCGGAAACAGTACCTCCTCATCGTAGAAATTACCCGTGATAAATTTTTGTACACTCATGTTATATAAATTCCAGATAAAAAATTCCAAATCCCGGTAAACCCGGCTTCCTATATTCAATTTAAAAGTGAAAGACAAACATCATCCTTCGACTTTTAGTTTTCTAAATCAATGGTCATGCTCCTGTTCGTGGGCAAACCCTTCGGTGTCTTTACTTTCAATGTCGCCCATCTTTTCTTTATAGTTCTCGCCGCTTCTTTTCAGGATATGCTTGATCTCTGCGATCGCAATAACCGGGAAGAATTTAGAGAACAGGAAGTAACAGGTAAAGAATAATCCGAACGTACCCAGATAAAATCCAACCTCCCAAATGGTGGGGGTATAATACGTGGCCCATGAACTCGGCAGGTAATCACGGTACACGGAGGTAACGATGATCACAAAACGCTCGAACCACATACCAATGTTTACGAGGATAGACATGAAGAAGGTAACCAGCAGGTTTCTTCTCATTTTGCGGAACCAGAAAATCTGGGGCGACAATACGTTACATCCCATCATCAGCCAGTAGCTCCAGCCATAGGGGCTATTCAGATTCAGCCTGTTCTGGAAGAACGCATAATTTTCATATTCTACCGCACTGTACCAGGCCATGAACAACTCCGTGAGGTAAGCAATACCCACGATTGAACCGGTGAGTACAATTACCTTATTCATTACCTCAATGTGCTCAATGGTGATATAGTCTTCGAGTGCCAGTACTTTTCTGGTTACTACCAGCAGGGTCTGTACCATCGCAAATCCGGAGAAGATCGCACCCGCAACGAAATAGGGTGGAAAGATCGTGGTATGCCATCCAGGTACTACGGAGGTGGCGAAGTCGAAGGATACGATCGTGTGTACAGACAATACAAGCGGTGTACTTAATCCGGCGAGCACCAGTGAAAGTGCTTCATGACGCTGCCAGTGCTTGGTGCTTCCTGTCCATCCGAAAGACGCAACTCCGTAAAACATCTTCGCCCATTTTTTCTTGGCGCGATCGCGGAGCGTGGCCAAATCGGGAAGCAAACCCGAATACCAGAATAAGAGAGATACGGTAAAGTAAGTAGAGATCGCAAATACGTCCCAAAGCAGGGGAGAGTTAAAGTTTACCCAGAGCGGCCCCCTTGTGTTGGGATAAGGCAGTACGAAGAAGGCATTCCACACACGACCCATGTGCCAGATGGGGAACTGGCCTGCACACATAACCGCAAAGATGGTCATCGCTTCTGCAGCACGGTTTACCCCGGTTCTCCAGCCCTGGCGGAACAGTAAGAGGATCGCAGAGATCAGGGTTCCGGCGTGACCGATACCCACCCACCATACGAAGTTGGTGATATCCCAGCCCCAACCCACGGTCTTGTGAAGGTTCCATTGCCCCGTTCCGTAGATCACCTCCATCGTTACGGAGATGATACCAAAAACCAGCAATGCCGCTGAAATAAGAAATCCTATCCACCATGACCGGGACGGTTTGGCTTCCACCGGGCGGCAGATATCTTCTGTTACCTGGTGATAATCCTTATTGCCATCCACCAGCGGTGGTCTTACCTGTGATTCGTACCTGAGTAATGACATGTTGTTTTTAGCTTTGAGCCTTTAGTGTCTGCAGTTGCTTTTGCTATCGGCTTTTTATTTTTATAAAATCAACTTCCTGATCGTTATTCTTCCATTAATGCGTCTCTTCCGGCTTGGTAGCTGCGGGTAACGTGGTGTCGCCTTTGGCTGCTTCTGCTTTATGTGCTTCGTGGCCACCTTTTGCTTCATGCCCTTCAGCGCCATGTTCGATAGATCCTTTCGGAGGCCAGTTGGTAGCTTCCTCTTCAGAGTTTCTCACTTTGGCGAGATACGTTACATTGGGCAATACGTGGAGCTGCTCCAGTACAGCAAAGCGGCGCTGCGGGTTTTCACTGCGCACTTTGGTCAATGCACTGTCTTTATCGTGGGCATTACCGAATACGATCGCATTAGAAGGACAGGCGGTCTGACAAGCGGTCTTCGCATCTCCGTCTTTTAATACGCGGTCTTCTTTTTTCGCATCCAGTTTAGCGGCCTGTAATTTTTGTACGCAGAAAGAACATTTTTCGATCACCCCTCTTGAACGTACGGTTACATCCGGGTTCAGTACCATGCGGGTAAGTTCATCGTTCATTTGTTCGATCACGCTGTCCAGTTTACCTACCAGTTTCTGATCGCGGTTATTGGGGAAGCTGTCTGCTCCGGTATAATCCGCCCAATTGAAGCGACGTACTTTAAAGGGACAGTTATTCGCACAATACCTGGTACCGATACAACGGTTATAGGTCATCTGGTTCAATCCTTCTGAACTGTGGTTGGTAGCTGCTACAGGACAAACGTTCTCACAGGGAGCATTATCGCAATGCTGACAGAGCATTGGCTGGAATACCACCCCTTTCAGATCATCTTCATTCTTTTCGTCCGAAACAAAATAGCGGTCGATACGCAGCCAGTGCATATCGTGGTAGCGGAGTACTTCACCCTTACCTACCACTGGTACGTTGTTTTCTGCATGGCAGGCCACTACACAGGCACCGCATCCGAAGCAGGCATTCATATCGATGTTCATGCCCCATTTGATACCGGGCTGATCATGCTGCGGATATAATGTAGCCTGACGGAAATCTTCATTCGCGTTTTTATAATAGGCTTCAGTGAGTTCATTGCTGAAGTCAACAATTACATTCGGATGATTCTTGAACGAATGCAAAGTTGTTTCGCGCACCACTTCTTCACGGTTCTCGTATGAATTGTGCTTCTGTGTTTGTGCGATCTTGTATGATTCATTTCTGTTTACAACAGCAGCACCGGTTGCATGATAGTCAACCGTTGTACCGTTGAAGCTCGTAAAGGGATACATATTCACACCCACGCCGGCGGCAGTAACACCGATGGCTTCATTTCTTCCGTATCCGAGCGCCACAGCGATGGTGTCTGCATTCATACCCGGGAATACGAGCACGGGCAGTACCACTTCTCTTTTACCAACGGTGAGTTTGATAGTGGGTTTATGCGGATAATATTCGTAGTCGTTATCGAGTTTGATGCCCAGTTCCTTCGCTTTGGAAATGGAGATCATCGCATAGTTATCCCAGGTAGCTTTGGATACGGGGTCGGGTAATTCCTGCAACCAGGGGTTACCAGCCTGTGATCCGGTGCCGATGGATACTTTCTGATAAAGTACCACTTCAGGACCGCTTCCTTTTTTGTAACCGGAAATAGCGGTAGTGGCTTCAGCCACTGCAGCGCCGCTGTATGAGCCGGCAGAAGGAGTAGCGGGTGATTCCGTTACACCATCCTGCAATGCTTTATGATACGCTTCTTCTGAGCCGAGTTTGGCGGTCCAGTACGTTTTGAAATAACTATCGTAATCGGTGCTGGCCGCAGGTTGACCGGCGGGAGCACTCCATTTTAATAAAGAGGTCTGGAAAGGTCTTGTTTTGAACAGCGGAAAAATAGTAGGCTGTTGAAAACTGATGATACCTGCTTTGGGTTCTGCATCACCCCAGCTTTCGAGGTAGTGATGTGTGGGGATAATGAAATCGCAAAGCTCAGTGGTCTCATCCATTTTTTCATTGAAGGAGATCTTCACTTTTGCTTTAGCCAATGCCGCTTTGAATTTATCGGCATCAAAATATGTATATGCGGGATTAGCACCTTGGATCATGATGGTACCAACAGCACCGGATTCCAGTTGTGCAATCAGATCGTTCATTTCGCTGTCGATACCCTGGCGATAATTCACGGGGCGGCTCCAGTCGATGGTTTTACCATAAGCACCGATTGCATTGTTGATCGCGTTTACGATCACCTGTACATGTTTATCGTTGCTTCCGGAGACTACCAGTGCTTCACCATTGGCGGCTTTCAATGCTGCAGCGGCTGCCTGAATTCCTTTTTCCAGTTTGGCATCCATACCACCGGCATCTGTACCGTTCACAGCATTGAGCAGGTCGAGTGCTACAGCAGCCGCTTCAGAGGGGCGGTGTGTGTAACGCTCATCGGCATTCGCACCGGTCATACTCAGGTATGATTCAAATTGGAAATGCTTGCTCATAGAAGGATTCTTCTCATCTATGCGGCGTCCTTTGGCATATCCTTTAGCAAATTCTACCGGGCTGAGCCAGGTACCGAGAAAATCAGCACCCAGACTCACGATTACTTTGGCTGCACCAAAATCATAAGAGGGTATCTTTCTGCCGAATCCGCTGGCTTCGTTGGCGAGCAACATACCACTGTAAGAAACGGCATCGTATTGTACATGCTTTAAGTTGGGATATTTCGCAATGATCTCTTTCGTGGAAGGAGATACAACAGAGCCGGTGAGCAATACCACCGAACCACCTGCAGCAGCCATGGCTTTTCCTACCATATCATCCACCTGCTCAAAAGTGGGAATCTCTTCCATTTTGGCATCCTTTCCAGCTCCGGTTTTATGAAGCGGGAATTTTGCCCTGTACATATCATACAGATCGAGTACAGAAGCCTGTGAACGGGCTGTGGTACCACCGCCGGTATACGACAGTTCGTTTCCTTCTATTTTAATGGGGCGTCCATCTCTTACTTTGGCTACCACCGGTATCACATCTCCATCCTGCACATAGGTAGTGGCATAGTATTTCGCCACACCAGGAATAATATTCTCGGGCTTATTGGCATAAGGAATAGCTTTCCGTACCGGTACTTTACAGCTCGCAGCCAGGGTGGCAGCAGCGGTACTGAAACCGAGGTACTTTAAGAAATCCCTGCGGGGAGCTTTCGCATCGATCAAACCCTTGTCATCAAACCCTTCAAAAGGCAGTTCTTCACGGAATTCATCCTGTGACTGCGATTTGAAATTTTCCGGGTCGTTCACCTCTCCGAAACTTTGCCAGTACTTTTTACTCATAATACTTGTTAATGTGCTGATTTGTTAATGTGCTAATCTGCTAATTGAGTTCCTTTCATTTCAGGAGGTTCATCTTAGCTAATCAGCATATTGCTAATTATCTAATTAGTAGTGACATTTCTGACATTCCAGTCCACCGATATCCTGTACCCGCACGCTATCCATTCTCACTGTTCTCATGATACTGTCGATCTTGAACTTACGGTCTTTTGAAGTCAGTGTTTTATCTGCTTTCACTGCATTCAGTTCACTTGTCTTTAAATCATTATGAAACTTCTCGTAAATGCTGTAGAATTTGTTGCCGGTACTGTCGTAGTTGAAGTCCACTTTTGTCTGGCGGTGACAGTTTACACACCAGCCCATGCTCAGTTCAGATACCTGTTTTACTTCATCCATTGCAGTGATTTCGCCATGGCAGCTCTGGCATTGTACTTTTCCTGCTTTTACGTGCTGTGAGTGGTTGAAGTACACGTGGTCAGGCAGGTTATGTATTTTGATCCATTCAATGGGCTTCGCTTTAGTAGGATCCCAAACCGTAGCATTATTGGGATCGAAGCCGGCATATTTATACAGTTTAGCAATCTCGGCTGTACCATTTACTTCTTCACCACTTTCGGTGTAGAGTTTAGGACCTTTTTCATAGGTCTTAATGGCTTTGTGGCAGTTCATACACACATTCACCGAAGGGATGGTGGCATGTTTGCTTTCCATTACGGAACTGTGGCAGTACTGGCAATTGATCTGGTTGATGCCGGCATGTACTTTATGGGAATAATAAATCGGTTGTTCCGGTTGATAGTTGGTTTGACGACCCAGGCCAATCGCGCCTTTGGCTACCAAATAACCGCCGACTACAAAGAAGAGGATCGCAGCCATGGCGATATAAATCTTATTCTTATAGAAAGCAACGGGTTCAGGACGGGAGATACCTTCTGCATCATCACTCATTTTTTTCAGGTTGCTGTTCACCTGCATCAGGATGAGGGCAATGATACCGAGTATAAGCGAGATCACTCCGAAGATAACAGCGTTGGAATTGCCTTTGGGTTCGTTATTAACTGTTCCTGGGTCTTTTGATTTGCCTTGACTAGCAACCTGGTCATTAATATAGGCTACGATATCATCCACATTCTTCAGGGTGATATCGCTGAAGGCTGTCATCATCTGGCCGCCGTATTGTGCTTTCAATCCTTGTGTGTAAGGATCATTCGCCATATAACCAGCCGGATTATTGATCCACTTCAGCAGTTCTTTGTGATCCGCCCACTTATGCCTTTCTTCCAGGTTCATCAGCGCAGGGCCGGTGGTGGCTTTAAAAATATTATGGCAACTGGCACATTTTCCCACAAACAGGGTCTTACCTGCTGCTACATCCTGGGCTGAAATATGTATAGAACAAAAAGTAAACAGGGATAGAAAGATTAGCGTCAGTCGCTGGCCGGTTGTTTTACAGGAAATCATAGACTCAATTGATCTGAAAAATGTGGATAAATCCGTTAATCAGGCGCAAAAATAAGTCAGGAACTTAACAAAAAGCCATCCGGTTTAACTTTTTTTTAATCCCCTACCAGCCTGCATTTCAGGGCATTTAGGGTGCCTTTGGCATACCCCGATATGTTGTTTGTCATAAAATGGTCAACATCTGGAATAACTTCAACAGATGTGAAAAAGGGTAGTGACGGTGATGGTTTTTTCCTCACTTTTGCCGCGATGTTTAAAAAACTCAGGCAAAAATGGAAAGTCAGTGGCCCCCGGTTGGCCCTCATTCTGTGTACGTTTGCCATTGGTGGCAGCCTTACCGGCTATGTGGCCCGCAAACTGATGCCCTTTCTTTCCATTGATCAAAAAGGAATTTGGGTACTGGTGTATATTGTATTGGTGACCCTCATCTGGCCACTGGCCGTATTGCTCATCAGCATCCCCTTCGGGCAATTCCGTTTTTTCAGCAGCTACCTGCAAAAGATCGGGCGAAGAATGGGATTGGGTAGAAAGCATTTAACAAATGATAGTGAATCTGTTAGACTAAAAAATATTGCCATTTTTGCCAGCGGAGCAGGCAGTAATGCGCAAAAGATTATCCAATATTTTAATAATAACCTGCAAAAAACCGCAAACCGTGTTGCCCTAATTGTTTCCAATAATTCCGCAGCCGGTATCGTGGATATCGCCCAAAAAGAAGGAATTCCGCTTTTAATCCTCGAAAAAGAGCGGTTTTTGAACGGAGATGGCCATTTACCCGAATTAAAAAGCGCCGGCATTGATTTTATCGTGCTGGCCGGATTTCTCTGGAAAGTGCCTGTTTCCCTGATCCGGGCCTATCCAGGTGCTATCATTAATATACATCCCGCTCTGTTGCCCCATTACGGCGGAAAAGGTATGTATGGCCGTTTTGTACACGAAGCCGTATTGGCCAACAACGAAAAAGAAAGTGGTATCACCATTCATTATGTGGATGAACTCTATGATCACGGATCGATTATTCAGCAATTCAAATGCCCGGTACTGCCCGCCGACACCGCAACTTCACTCGCGGAGCGGGTACAGGCACTCGAACATGCGCATTACGCGCCCGTCATTGAATCAGTGATAAAATGACAATCGCATTCAACGGCTCATTCATAGATTTCATCCTGTCTTTTTTCAATTAACCTTTCTTTTTGCTTTTTCTTTCGTTATTTGCTTCCCGGTAATGCGGGATTATCAGTAATCTTGACGTCTAACACCAAAAACTATTTTGCGGCTGCCACATTTTTACATACTAACTTTTTTTACGGCTATTCTCTTTTGTTCCGGTTTCCATGCACGGGCACAAACCAACTATAAGGTAATGGGCTATGTATACGACAGCTCCCGCAATTATCCGCTCGAAGCCGTGAGTGTGCTTTCCACATCGGGCAAGGGCACGGTTACCAATTCCGACGGGCATTACCAGATTGATGTTACCGAAAAAGATTCCATCTGGTTCAGCTATCTCGGCAAACCCACCGTAAAATTTCCTGTACTGAAGATTGCCAACACCCTGGGGTTCGACATCTCCCTGCAGGTAAGTATACCCACACTCAAAGAAGTAAAGATCAAACCCCGCAATTATAAACAGGATTCCATTCAGAACAGGCTTGATTATGCCAAGGTCTTCAATTACCAGAAACCCAAACTGAAAGTGGTAACACCGCAATACGGGGTGGGTGCGGGTTTCGACCTGGATGAGATCATCAATATGTTCCGTTTTAAACGCAACCGAAGTATGGCTTCTTTCCAGCGTCGTTTATTACAGCAGGAAGAAGATAAATTCATTGACCATCGTTTCAACAAAGCCCTGGTGCGCCGCCTTACCTTGCTCTCCGGTCCGGCGCTCGACAGTTTTATGTATATCTACCGCCCTTCCTTCACCTTTACCAAAATGGCAGGCGAATACGAATTTCAATTTTATATAAAGGAAGCATTCTATCGCTTCAAACATGGCCTGAGACCCGAAATTTTCAAAGAAGAAGAGGAAGACTGATCATTTCGTTCGCATTTTATTTCTCCTTTTTTATGGGTAATACCTGTAATTTTAATGTTGTACGGGTTTCTTTTTTATACACCTGCTTATGGGCAATAGTCTGCACAATGAACTGCGAAAAGAATTCCAACTGGAACGGCTGATCCTGTTCAGCGATGCGGTATTTGCTATCGCCATCACACTTTTAGTGATCGAGATAAAGATTCCTGAAATTCCCGCCAGTGCGGGCGTTACCGAAAATGCATTGTTGCACAAACTCGCACACCTGATCCCCAAGTTCATCGGGTTTCTCGTTAGTTTCCTCCTGATTGGCCAATACTGGATCGTTCATCACCGCATGTTTGGTTACGTGATCAATTTTACCGACCGGCTGATCTGGCTCAATCTCCTTTTCCTGCTCACCGTAGCGCTGATGCCTTTCAGCACCGGCTTTTACAGCGAATATGTATTGGAAAATGTAATGACCCCTGTCATTTTTTATGCGGCCAATATTGCTGCGCTTGGTTTCCTCAATTTTTTTATGTGGCGTTATATCAGTAGTCCCAAACACAAACTAAGCGAAAACCTCGGGCAACCGCTGGCCCGCTTCTTTTCCATTCGTGCCCTTTCTGTTCCCTGTATATTCATTATATTTTGTTTTGTCTATTTCTATGCCCCTCGTATCGCCTTTTGGATACCGCCGCTGATTCCCTTCATCATGCGGATACTTTTCCGCGGCATGAAGAAGAAAGCAATGGCAGCATAGATGGATAATACTCAAAAGAAAAAAACATAAACCAATTGTATGAAAAAAAACTTTCTTCTTGCATTGCTGGCAGTAGCCTCTTCTCTTAACTGCTATGCACAAAATGATACGCTTCCGGCCTTTGTGAGAGACAGTCTCGATACCTATGTGAACAGGGCATTGAAAGACTGGCAGATTCCCGGTGTATCCGTAGCCATTGTAAAGAATGGGAAAGTGGTTTACATGAAAGGATATGGGGTAAAGGAATATGGCAGTACCGATCCGGTGAATGAAAATACGCTCTTCATGATCGGCAGCAACTCCAAAGCGTTTACCGCCACTGCCATGGCCATGCTCGAAAAAGAGAAAACAATCACCGGCGTTCCCTACTCGCTCGATGATAAAGTGCAAAAATGGCTGCCCGATTTTAAACTCTACGATCCCTGGGTGGCAAAAGAAACCAATATCCGCGACCTGCTTTGTCATCGTATCGGCTTTGAAACCTTCCAGGGCGATTTTATGTATTTCGATTCAGACCTGTCCACCGCAGAAGTGCGGGAAAAAATGGCGAAACTGAAACCGATGTATAGTTTTCGCAGTAAGTGGGGCTATACCAACAGTGCGTTTATGACCGCCGGAGAAGTGATTCCAAAAGTAACCGGTAAATCTTGGGCTGATTATATTACTGAAAAGATTTTTCAGCCACTAGGCATGAACAGCTCTATGGCCCTCAGCAAAAATATTCAAGCCGCCCCCAATAAGTCTGCCGCACATACCGTGGTGATGGGTGAGTTGAAAAAGATTCCGTATGGAAATATAGATAACCTGGCCCCGGCAGGCAGCATTGCTTCATCTGCTTCAGATATGACCAAATGGGTAATGGCCCTGCTCAACAATGGTAAACTCGATGGCAAAGAGATCATTCCTTCCGGCGCCATCGCACAAACACGGATCCCCCATTCCATCATGGGCAATGGTGGGCATATGTTCAACAAAGCACATTTTGCCCTGTATGGTCTCGGTTGGTTTCTCGAAGAATATGCAGGCAGAAAAATTGTAGCCCATACGGGTGGTGTAAATGGTTTCGTGACGAGTGTATGCCTGGTACCGGAAGAAAAATTGGGTATCATCGTGCTGACCAATACCGATGCCAATAATTTTTTCGAAGCGCTGCGCAATGAAATAGAAGATGCTTACCTGGGATTGCCCTACCGCAATTACAGCAAGATATTTCTGGGAGGCTATCGGGGCGATGAAGCGAATAAAGCAAAAGAATATAAAAGTATCCGCGACAGTATTGCGCTGGCTCCCAAAACAACTCTTCCGATCGCTGCCTATACCGGTGAATACCGTCATAATGTATATGGCAATATGAATATTAAACAGGAAGAAGGTAAACTCATCATGCGGTTTGAGCACCATAAAGGAAGATATGCTACGCTGGAACCACTCGGTGGTAACCGGTTCTTCTGTACCTACAACGATCCTTTGTTTGGCATGAAAAAACTGGAATTCACCTCCGCCGGTACAAAAGTGAAATCACTCACCGTACGGGTGGCAGATTTTGTAGAGTTTACCCCTTATGAATTCATTAAACTGAAATAACGTGTACAAACCTGCTTCCCTTTTTATATCGCTCCTCTTCGGAACTTGTTTTTTTGCAACGGCACAAAAAGCAAATAAGATCCATTTCCGGTCCATACTCATCGATACGCACAATGATATTCCGTCCACTGCGATTGATGATAAAATTAGTTTTGATCAGGATCTGTTGCATAAGACCCATTCCGATCTGCGGCGTATGAAAGAAGGCGGCGTGGATGCACAGTTCTTTTCCATCTGGTGCGATGGGAATAAACAAAATCCTTATGCCTGGGCCAACCGCGAAATAGATACGGTGCTGGCCTGGACCCACCGCAATCCCGACCGCATGATGCAGGCCTTTACCGCCGCCGATATAGAACGTGCTGCCCGTAATAAAAAACTGGCCGTACTGCTTGGCGTGGAAGGCGGCCATATGATTGAGAATGATCTGGGCAAACTGGAAGCCCTTTATCAGCGGGGTGTGCGCTATATGACCATTACCTGGAATAATTCCACCGCCTGGGCCAGTTCTGCATTGGATGAAACCACACGGGCCGATTCATTGACACATGCAGGATTATCTGCATTCGGAAAACAAGTGATACAAAAAATGAATGCGCTGGGCATGCTGGTGGATCTGAGTCATGTGGGCGAAGCCACTTTTCGGGATGCGATTGCTACCAGCAGCAAACCGGTGCTCGTGTCTCACAGTTGCGTATATGCGCTTTGTGCGCACCGGCGCAATCTGAAAGATGATCAGATCAGGGCTGTCGCCAAAAATGGGGGCGTGATTCAATTGAATTTTTACAGCGGCTTTCTGGATCCTTCTTTTGAATCCCGGAGTGATGCTTTTACCACCCGGCATAAAGCCGAAATGGATTCGTTACTCAAAGTGAATCCGGAACCTTATTTCATGCAGGTATATCTCTTCAACAAATACCCGGAAGAAGTAAAAGGATTGCGACCACCTTTATCTCTCCTCATCGATCACCTCGATTATATTGTAAAACTGGTAGGCGCCGATTATGTGGGCCTTGGCAGTGATTTCGACGGCGTGAATTCATTGCCCGAAGGATTAGATGGCGTACAGGATTTTCCAAAGATCACCGCAGAGCTGGTGAAAAGAGGATACAGTAAAAAAGATATTGAAAAAATACTGGGAGGGAATTTGTTGAGGGTACTCCGGGCGAACGAGAAACCGTGAACAGTGAAAAGTGAATAGTGAATAAATAAGCGTGCGTTAGCCAACCTTTTGAACCTCTTGAACTTTTTGAACCTCTTGAACCTTTCACTATTGACCATTCACCATTCACAATTGACAATATGGAAAATGCGCTTCTGCCCACGAAAAGAATTGAATCCATCGATCTCCTGCGCGGTCTGGTGATGATCATCATGGCATTGGACCATACCCGTGATTTTTTTCATATTGATGCCATGACAGCGGATCCGCTCAACCCGGAAACCACTCACCCTTTCTTATACTTCACCCGCTGGATCACGCATTTCTGTGCGCCCGTGTTTGTATTCCTGGCCGGTGCTTCTGCCTGGCTGCAACGGGGAAGGAAAACCAAGCGCGAGCTGAGTACTTTCTTACTTACCCGGGGTTTGTGGCTGATATTGATAGAAGTTACGCTGATAACACTCGGCATTACCGGTGATATTGGATTTCATTTCATCATCCTGCAAACCATCTGGTCGATTGGTATCAGTATGATCATAATCGGATTGATGATCTGGTTGCCCTTTCCGGTCATACTTACTGCGGGTTTATTGATCGTATTGGGTCACAACACACTCGACTTTGCGGAAGCTGCACGAAAGGGTAATGTACCCATCTGGTGGAACTTCCTGCATTCACCTACTGCCGTGCCGATTGGCGGAGGCCGGATACTGGGTATCTTCTATCCCTTTTTACCCTGGGCCGGTCTGATGATGCTGGGCTATTGTTGTGGTAAAGTATTCACTTCCTTTGAAGCACCGAAACGCAGCAGGATATTGCTGTGGATGGGTATTGGTTCCCTATTGCTTTTCGTTGTGCTTCGGCTGATCGACCGGTACGGCGATCCTTTGCCCTGGAGCACACAACGTAACGGCCTTTATACTTTTCTATCTTTTATGAATGTGCAGAAATATCCGCCCTCCTTATTATATATGCTCGCAACGATGGGGCCTGCATTCCTGTTTTTATCATTGGTAAAAGGCGCGGGTGGCCGGTTGGCGGAGATCATCAAAGTATATGGTCGTGTACCGTTCTTTTATTATATCCTGCATTTTTACCTGCTCAATCTCATTCATATCATCCTGTATCTCGCAAAGGGGCATTCTTTTTCAGAAGGCTTGAAGGGAGTACCGGGCCTTCCGTTCAAATTCGCTATACCTGGTGAAGGATATAATCTTGCTGTTGTGTATGGCATCTGGATCGCCGTGGTGATAGCCCTCTACCCGCTATGCAAATGGTTTGACCGGTATAAAAAAGAACACCGCAATAAAAAATGGCTGAGTTATTTGTGATCGGGATGGGGCGATCAACGGGAAGTCGGGAAGACGGAAAGACGGGAAGTCCGAAAGTCCGAAAGAGGAGATTTGATATGGCATATCGTTTTTCTATGTTGACCTAATGTCCTATGTCTCTATTGTGGTTCATTACGCAAAGACAAAGTCGGGAAGATTTACCTGCCGAAATATAATGGAGGCAGGCGGGTAAAGTCCGAAAGAAGAGATTTGATATGGCATATCGTTTTTCTATGTTGACCTTATGTCCTATGTCTTTATTGTGGTTCATTACGCAAAGACAAAGTCGGGAAGACGGAAAGACCGGAAGACGGGAAGACCAACGTGTCCGCCTACCTGCATTTCATTACGGCTTGCCTACCGAAATATAATGGAGGCAGGCAGGTAGGCGGACAAGCCTAACTAAAAAAATCACCTTTATCAAATAACTTTACCACATACCTAAACCTGCTGTATGTATAAAATCTTCCTCCTTTTACTCCTGCCATTATTCACCGGCGCACAATCCTTTTCGCCTGCAGAGATCTCCCGATGGGAAAAACAGGCAAAGCAGGTAACGATCATCCGTGATCAATACGGCATTCCGCATATCTATGGAAAAACGGATGCCGATGCCGTGTTTGGCCTGCTCTATGCGCAATGCGAAGATGATTTTCCCCGGGTGGAAATGAACTATATCGAAAAACTGGGCCGCATGAGTGAAGTAAAGGGCGAAAACGAGTTGTACAACGATCTGCTGATTCGCCTCGTGATCAACCAGGAAGAGGCCAAAGCTGATTATGCCCGAAGCCCCCTTTGGTTGAAGAAACTTTGTATCGCTTTCGCCGATGCCGTGAATTATTATATCGCAAAACATCCGGAAAAAAAACCGGCCTTGCTACAGCGCTTTGAACCCTGGTATCCCATGCTCTGGACCGATGGAAGCATTGGCGCGATCAGCACCGCAGATGTATCCGTGAATGAGTTGAAACAATTTTACAGCGCTCCTGCACAGGCCGCTATTCCATTGGAAAAAGATCCATCGGTGTTGACTGCAAGCACGTTTGTTCCGGACGAAGACCTGACGGGATCCAACGGTTTTGCCTTTTCACCCAGTATCACCGAATCGCGAAATGCCATTCTTTATATCAATCCGCATGTTACATTTTATTTCCGTCCCGAAGTACATGTAGTAAGTGAAGAAGGATTGAATGTTTACGGGGCCGTTACCTGGGGACAGTTTTTTGTGTATCAGGGATTCAACGCCCACTGTGGCTGGATGCATACCAGCAGTGCCGTGGATGCCGCCGATACCTATATCGAAAAAATAAATTGCAACGGCAACTCCTGCACGTACCAGTATGAAGGGCAACAGCGGAAACTAACGGAGAGGGATATACGTATTTCTTATCGTACTGCTGCCGGTACCCTGGATACCAAGACCATTCATGCCTATTTTACCCATCACGGGCCGGTAATGGCACAGCGTAAGACCGGTGAGTGGATCAGTATGAAGGCGGATAACCGCATCCTGAACGGACTCATCCAATGCTGGCAGCGCAACAAAGCCCGGAGCTTTGCTGATTTTAAAAAAACGCTGGACCTGCGGGGCAATATTTCGAACAATACCGTTTATGCCGATGCCGAAGGCAATATTGCATACTGGCATGGCAACCGCGTACCGGTGCGCAACACCCGATTCGATTGGAACCGGCCCGTGGATGGTTCGCTGAAAGCCACGGAGTGGAAGGGCTATCATTCCATTGGTGAGACCTTACAATCGGTGAACCCGGTGAATGGCTGGTTGCAGAATTGCAATTCAACCCCCTATACCGTAGCCGGAAGCAATAGTCCGAAAAAAGAAAAGTATCCCGCTTATATGGCGCCCGATGGAGAAAATTTCCGGGGCATCAATGCAGTGCGGGTGTTATCAGAAGAGCAGAACTACACCATCGATAAAGTGATCCGCGCCGGATATGATACGAGGCTGGCTGCATTTGAAGTGCTGGTACCTGGATTGATAAAAGCCTATGATCAATCGGTAAAACCCGGCGATTCCTTATTTGCCTGGCTCTCGGGCCCCATTGCGCATTTGAAGAAATGGGATTATCGTTGCGGTGAAAATTCAGTGGCCACCGCATTGGCCATTCATTGGGGTGAGAAGCTATTACCCAAAATAGCTGCCAGTGGCGATCAGGATGAGTTTGAATTTGTGGACCAGGTAACGCGCACGCAGCGTTTTGTACAAAAGGCCACACCGGAAGATTTGTTGCAACCCCTGCTCACCTCCATCAATGAGCTGCAGCAAAAGTTTGGCACCTGGGAAATAAGCTGGGGGCATATCAACCGGTTTCAGCGTATCTCCTCCGATATCGAGCATCGCTTCGATGACCTCGCTCCCAGTATTCCGGTAGGCTTTGCGTCTTCTGCCTGGGGCATGCTTCCTTCTTATACAAGTCGAAGTTTTCCCGGTACCAAAAAACGGTATGGGGTAAATGGCAATAGTTTTATTTGTGCTGTAGAGTTTGGCAAACGCATCCGTGCCAAATCATTGCTGGCCGGTGGAGAAAGTGGTGATATGAACTCACCTCATTTCTTTGATCAGGGAGAAATGTACAGTAAGGGACAGTTTAAAGAGGTATTGTTTTATAAAGATGAAGTGCTGAAGCATGCGGTGAAAACGTATCATCCGGGGCAATTGTGAATTGTCAATGGTCAATGGTGAACCTGACGGCGGATATTTTCCCCGATAGCTGTCGGGTGGTGAATGGTGAACCTGCCTGCCGGCAGGCAGGTAGTTAAAGAAGAAGCCGCTGGTAACGGGCATCCATTGAAAAGATCCAGCTGTTTTACTGTACTACCATTTTTAATTTTTAATTTTACATTTTTAATTCTCCCTCGTATGGATCAAACGACATTAGGCATCGGCACGCGCTTGCAACACACCCATTATGGCCCCGGCGTGATCGTGGGCATTAAATATGCTACTTACCTCATCTCCTTTATCAATCATGGAATCAAAGAGATCGACAAAACGGATGATAAGCTTGATCAGATCATTCCCGAAAATGTGTCGGCCGAAGTGGAAACCACCAGTGAATTGGAAAAGTCGCTCCTGAAAATTTTACGTATGTGGGGTGGCCTTACGGAAACCGTGCCATTGGGTGATAAATGGATCAAGGGAACATTGCTGCTCCAGCCTTTTGATAAAAGTCTCAAGCCCAAAGAAATTCCCATCGATGATTTCTTTCACAAGATCGTGATGCTGCGCGACCGCCTCCGCGTACTGGAACAAAATATCAACAGCAACAAAACACTCAGTGACGAAGAAAAAGTAAATATCCAGCAATACATCACCCGTTGCTATGGCTCACTCACCACCTTTAACGTACTGTTTAAAAATAAAGAGCAGTGGTTTGTGGGGGAGAAGGGGAGTGAGTAAATTAGAAAATGTGGAGATGTGGAAATAGATTTACCCTAAGCGGCAGGTCTAATGGCATGGACGCTGTAGTCTCGTTGGAATTCGAAGTATGATGTCTTTTTCGCTTTGTAGTATTGACGGCGTTGGCTCTTTTGACGCAGCCTGGCGGAAATGAAAAGTAATAGCTGCATTACAGATTGAGTAGCGGCAGGATGAAGGCGACTGACTGCAGCCAAAAACCATGACAGCGGTTTGCAAATAGGCTCTTTTCCAGGCGAAGCCGAGGGAAGGCCTATGAAGCAATAAGCCCAACTCTATGTTAATAGTGTTGGGCTATAAGCTGAACTGCTTGTCCGCCTGTGGAGGATGCTTTTGTTGGCAAAGGAGGGAGACCAAAACTTTTCCACACTCTATTAATTAATTAAACATAAACCTTTAATACTAGGTGAGTAATACAACTTAAATATACCCTTATCTGGTTCTATGCATATATATGTTTTAGGTCCATAATTGTAGCAAGTAATGTCAATATAATTAGAAACTTTTGGAGACTCCTTTTCTAATGCCCAATGTAATTCTAAATTGTAGTAT
>JAPLEH010000051.1 GCA_026391455.1 Bacteroidota bacterium | reverse complement strand
GCTCTGCTTCATTCAGTAAAGAAATATCCCGGATGCGGTTTTCGCTTTTATCAGCAATCACTTCGATGATCCGTTCAAGACAACTCAATACCGAGCCGATTAACCCTTCGCTGTATCGCTCACTGTTGTAATCCATGCGGAACAGCAAACGTTCTCCGGGATAGATGACCAATGTACAGGGATAATTCGTTTGTTCAAACATCTCCACATCCTGTATTGTGAAGGCCTGCCTGCGCTCAGCAGCACCTGCCACTTCTGCTGACACCGGATAATTTTCAAATACGAGTATATGATCGAGCAAAGAACGTTCCGGCAAACTGGATGCTTGTATTTCTGCGAGCGGATGATAATGATACGGTTCTGCTTCGATGGCTTTGGTCTGAATTCGCTGCGCCAATTCTGCTACTGATTCGTTTCCGTCATAGCAAACCCGCACCGGAATAGTATTGATGAACAATCCGACCATATCTTCTACACCTTCTATAGCTGCGGGCCGGCCAGATACCACGGAACCAAAAACCACATCATCTGTATTATTGAACCGCGACAATAAGATACCCCATGCTACCTGTATCAATGTATTAACGGTAAGAGATAAAGTTGCGGCAGTATTTTTCAACTGATTGCTCAATGCATTATTGAGAAACAGTTCTTTTGATGATTGTATGTAACCGGCATCGTCTGTAGTGATTGATTTGTCATTCGGTATAGTGGCCAGCGTTTCGTAACCTTCGAGATAATTCTTCCAGAAAGCACGGCCCGAGTCGCGATCAATATTTCCCAGCCACTGAATATAAGTTGCATAGGGCTTTACAGTTGGTAGTTCTGCCGGTTTTCCTTCCGTGTGATGTGCATAGAAGGCGTTGAAATCGCGGACAATGATACTCATGCACCAACCGTCCATGATAATGTGATGGAAACTCCAGATAAACAGATAAGCTGTTTCTGATGTTTTAATCAACGTAAGCCGGAGCAATGCATCGTTACCGAGGTCAAAATTCCTTTTCCTGTCCTGCCTTTTTACCAGTTGCGCCACTTTATCTGCCTCAGCTCTTTTCAACTGGCTGATATCTTTAAATGTTATATCTGCTTCTTTTTCTTTCAGCACAACCTGTAGCGGTTTTTCCAAACCTTCATATAGAAACAGGGTACGCAATACGGCATACCGTTTCATGAGCAGTTCCACACTTTTTCTTACAGCTACTACATCAAGGTTACCGGTAAGGGTATAAGAGAGTTGTTCAAAATACTGATCACCTTCTGTTTCATACAGCGAATGAAAAAGCATTCCCTCCTGCAGTGGTGAAAGAGGATACACATCCTGCAAACGATACTGTGCCTGCAAACGATCCAGTTCTTCCATACTGATGACTGGATAACTGGTATCTGAAGGCGTAAATTCATTCCTGTCATAACCGTTACAATACTCGATCAACTCTTCCAGGCAGCGTTTATACAGTTGCATTAACTTTTCCGCTGTTTCCGGATAATATTGATCCGTAGAATATCCAAATGATAGTTGCAGTACGCCTCCGCTCACCATACCATTAAATTCCCACTGATATTCGGCTGGATTGGCTGCACTTTCATTGTTACCGGCACTTTCCTCAGCGATCCTGAAATAGCGACTTTGTGTATCTGTATCAAACTGGCCGAGGTAATTGTAACTTACCGGTGCGCGTTGAATGGTACCATTAAATGAATGATCTATTCCCAGCCATAACAGGTAATCCATCCCTTTATTGGGAACATGCCGTAAAATTTCTTTCACCCGTTTGATACCGGCACTCATGGTTTCTCCTTCCTTCAGGCCATTCAGGCAGACAGGATACACACTGGTAAACCAACCTACTGTCCGACCAATATCCGTTCCGTCCATGATATCTTCGCGACCATGGCCTTCGAGTTCCACCCAGAGTTGCTCAATGCCATACATTTTTTGAAAACATTGTTGCAGCGCGGTCAGCAACAGGTCATCGGGCCCGGTATTAAAACGTTCAGGCACATTTTTCAAAAACAGTTGTGTCATTCGTTCATCCAGCGATGCATGTACTCTTTGTATACTTTCAATCTTGCCCTGCGGAAGGTCTGTATCTGCCGGCAAGTTTACATTTATAGTATGGCTGGTATTGGCTTCCCAGTATTTTCGTGCATCTGCATACTTTTTTGAATTCAGGTACTCTTTCAGACTGTTTGTCCGGTATTGTACCGAATCTGTTTTCGCAGGTAACTGCAACGGTGCTTCCGCTGCATACTGACCCAGCAATGTTTCGATATCTTCCAGCAAGATCCTCCATGAAATCCCATCCACCACCAGATGATGGATCACAATCAGCAAACGGCTCCCTTCCTGCAACTGCAGTAAGCCCAGCCGCAGCAACGGGCCACTCTCCAGCTCCACCGACGATTGTACCGCATTGCAACACCGTTCTATCGCTTCTGACGGTGCTGCATCTGAA
>JAPLEH010000037.1 GCA_026391455.1 Bacteroidota bacterium | reverse complement strand
TCAGTATTTTTGAAAAAATACCAATAGTAAAACTATTCGAAAACTCAGTACAACAACAAGATTTCAAAGAGCTAAATGATAATCAATTGACTATCTTTGATTTATAACGCAACGCTACTGGTAGGTTGTAGGTTGTAAGTTGTAGGTTGTAAGTGCTAAGTTTTAAGTGCTAAGTGGTAAGCTTGCGTGCAGGCAGGTAAACCTGCGGCGAGAGTGAGCCACAAATGAACACAGATGAACACAAATAATACAATTGCCTACGGCAATGATTTAGGCCGCAGATGAACGCAGATGGACACGGATGGACACAATTGAATAAAGATGAATCCGCATTTAGCGCGAAGCGGTAAAAATCCGTTCTAATCCAGGTTGCCGCGACGAAAGCAAGCCGTCTAATCCGTGTGCTTGTCGCCCAACAGCGAGAGTGAGCCACAGATGAACACAGATGAACACAAATAATACAGATGACTACAAATCGCCTGCCTTTCGGCAGGTAAACCTTCGGCGATAAAGGGCCACTAATTACACGAATGGCACGCTTGCCTGCCGGCAGGCAGGAATGAATACAATTAAATACAAATAATACAATTGCCTTCGGCAATGATTTAGGCCGCAGATGAACGCAGATGGACACGGATGATACTGCCGAAGGCGGTATTTCTCCTTACCTCCTATCCTCTGCGTGACACGAATAAATACAATCTCATTATTGCGTAGGATCTCCATTCCCCCCTCTCCATGCTTGGAGAGGGGTCGGGGGTGAGGGCCATTATTGGAGAGGGGCTGTGGGTGAGGGCCATGCTTGGAGAGGGGTCGGGGGTGAGGGCCTCTGGCTTCCCGAATTCGCTTATCTTCATACACAAATCGCGTTTCATGAAACGAATACTTTTTTGGCTGTCCGCATTTTCCTTCCACGCTGCCATTGCACAGAACCCCCTCTCCAAATCGGATTCCATCCGGCAAGTAATGCAAACAGTAAAGTGGTATGATCTGGATTTTACAGAAGCGGAAGCCGATTCGATGCTGGGTACGCTTTCCAATTATTATAATTTGTACCAGGGCATGCATAAATATTATCCATCCAATGATATTCCCTATCCGCTGGCATTCAGCCCCGCCCTTCCCGGCATGAACGTATCGCACAAAAAAGACAAACTCTTTTGGGATATTCCGGCCACAACCGTTTTACCAGCCAACCGTAATGAACTGGCTTATTATTCCATTCCACAATTAGCGTCCCTCATCATTCAAAAAAAGATCAGTTCGGTGGAACTCACAACTTATTATCTCGAGCGGTTGAAAAAATGGGGCGATACGCTGCACTGTGTGATCACGCTTACCGAAGACCTGGCGATGCAGGAAGCACGACAGGCAGATGCTGAATTGAAAAAAGGGATATACCGCGGCCCCTTGCATGGAATTCCCTATGGATTAAAAGACCTGTTTGCCGTAAAAGGCTATAAGACCACCTGGGGCAGCACCCCGTATAAAGATCAAACGATAAATACCAACTCGTATGTATACACCCAACTGAAAGCTGCCGGTGCAGTACTTTGTGCAAAACTGAGTATGGGCGCACTTGCCAACAACAATAAATGGTTTGGTGGCGAAACAAAAAATCCATGGAACCTCACCCAGGGTTCCAGTGGCTCATCTGCCGGATCAGCCGCTGCTACCGTAGCCGGTTTATTGCCTTTTACCATTGGCACTGAAACATTGGGCTCTATTGTATCACCGTCCACCCGGTGTGGTGCTACGGGGCTTCGTCCTACGTTTGGTACCATCAGCCGCTATGGAGCGATGGTACTTAGCTGGAGCCTCGATAAAGCCGGCCCCATCTGCCGCAGTGCAGAAGATGCTGCCATTGTATATGCCTACCTGCATGGCACCGATGGTAATGATCCTTCGGCCATCTACCATACGTTTAATTATACCGGCAAAACAGACTGGAAAAAATTGCGCATTGCCTATGCCGAAAATTATTTTAAAAACATAAAAACCGATGCACCCGAATGGAATGTAATCAATACCTATCGCTCGTTGGGTGCCAATGTAAAGGCCGTGAACTTTCCAGACTCTGCTATGTACCCGGTAAACCTGGTGAGCATTATTCTCAATGCAGAAAGTGCGGCGGCATTTGATGAACTCACCCGCAGCAACCGCGACGACCTGATCGAACGGCAGGATAAAAATTTCTGGCCAAATAGTTTCCGGGCGGCCCGCACCATACCTGCGGTGGAATATATCAATGCCAACCGCTACCGCTTTCTGCTCTGTCAGCAAATGAATGAATGGATGAAAAATTATGACGTGTTGATCGTACCCAGTTTTGCGGGACGGCAATTATCCATGACCAATCTTACCGGACATCCGGTAGTGGTGATGCCTATTGGATTCAACGCCGCAGGTTCACCGGTGAGCATTACCTTACTCGGCAATTTATATGATGAAGCCACTATCTTAGCTGCGGCAAAAGGGTTTCAGGATAAAACAGATTTCAATAAAAAACATCCGCCCCTCTTCAGCAACTGACGACCCTGATGATAAACCGAATAAAGATTATTGACAAACAGATCAACCAGATTATATGAAAAAAATAATTTCAGCCATACTTCTGTTATGTGTATTGGGCGCTTGTGGTGATAAAGAAAAAGCAGATCTGTTGGTGTACAATGCCACGATCTATACCGTGGATACATCTTTCCGTACAGCGGAAGCCATGGTAATCAAAGACGGAAAAATAGAAGCAACCGGAACCCGTAAAGAACTGGAAGAAAAATACAATGCTAAAGAAACGCTGGATGCAGAAGGAAAATTTATTTACCCTGGTTTCATTGATGCACATGCGCATTTTCAGGGATATGGTTTGAATTTACAAACGGCTGATCTCACCGGCACCACCAGTTGGAATGAAATACTGGAACGATTGAAAACATTTGCAGCTACCCATACTGATGGCTGGCTGATTGGCCGTGGGTGGGATCAGAACGATTGGGACAACAAATCCTTCCCGTATAAAGAAGCACTCGATACCTTGTTTCCCGACCGGCCCGTATTACTCACACGGGTGGACGGACATGCCGCTATTGCCAATCAAAAAGCATTGGATCTAGCGGGCATTAAACCCGGTGATGTATTGACCGGTGGAGAAATAGAAGAACAGGAAGGCTCACTCACTGGCATACTCATCGACAATGCCATAGACCTCGTATCCGCAAAAATTCCGGGGGCTACCAACGAACAATTGAAAAAAGCCCTGCAGGCCGCTGAACAAAATTGTTTTGCCGTGGGCCTTACCACCATTGATGATTGCGGACTTGGTTTTGCATCGGTGGATCTGATCAAAGCGATGCATGCCGCCGGTGAATTGAAAATGCGCCTGTATGTGATGCTGAGTGATGAAAAAACCAATTACGAATACGCGGCAAAGAACGGCATGATCAAAACAGACCGGCTCAACGTACGCAGCTTTAAAGTATATGGCGATGGGGCATTGGGTTCCAGAGGTGCCTGCCTGCTGCAACCCTACAGCGATAAGCCCGGCCACTATGGCTTTTTACTAAGTCAGCCTGCCCATTTTGATTCAGTGGCTGCATGGATACATGAAAAAGGATGGCAAATGTGTACCCATGCCATTGGCGACAGTGGTAATCGTACCATACTGAATATATATGCCAAATACCTGGCTGGTAAAAACGAATTGCGCTGGCGCATCGAACATGCACAGGTAGTGAATGAAAATGATTTTGCATTATTCGGTCAGTACAATATCATTCCATCCGTGCAACCAACTCATGCCACATCTGATATGTACTGGGCTGGCGATCGGCTGGGTGCAGAAAGAGTGAAAGGAGCCTATGCCTATAAACAATTGCTGGATCAAAACGGATGGATGCCACTCGGTACCGACTTTCCCGTAGAAGATATTTCTCCCTTCAAAACATTTTATGCTGCGGTGGTTCGAAAAGATGTAAAGGGATGGCCGGCGGAAGGGTTTCAAACAGTGAACGCACTCAGCCGGGAAGAAACCCTGCGTGGTATGACCATCTGGGCAGCCCGTTCCAATTTTGAAGAAAAAGAAAAAGGAAGTTTGGAAAAAGGCAAATTCGCCGATTTCATTCTACTCGATACAGACCTCATGAAAGCTACACCCGAACAATTATTACAGGTGAAAGTGCTGAAGACTTTTGTCAATGGTGAAAAGGTATATGACCAAAAAACATCCGGGCGTTAGTTATATAGATCATCCTCACTTTAACCGGATGCCATGTATCGCTATTCACATTTGTGGGAAAAACAGCCCCCGTCGCTAAACCCTTTTTAGAGAAATTCAGTATTTTCGCGGAATGAGCTGGAACGATAAAAGGTCTGTAAAAGTAGCAATTCTCGATCTCTATGAAGGCAAGCCCAACCAGGGAATGCGTTGTATCCGCACCATCCTGCACGAGTGGGCCGAATCCAATGATCTGGATCTGCAGTCGGACGAATTTGATGTACGCCAGCACAATGCACTCCCCGATTCATCGTACGATATTTATATCTCTTCCGGAGGCCCCGGCGATCCCCTCGTAAGCCGCTTTGAAGACTGGGATATTGCCTGGTGCCGCTGGCTCGACCGGATGGAACGCTGGAATAATAACCCTTCCACTACCCAGAAAAAATATATTTTCTTTATTTGCCATTCTTTTCAATTAGCCAGCCGCTATTACAGCGTAGGCCTGATCTCCAAACGCAGATCAACCGCCTTCGGTGTATTTCCCATACATAAGCTGGACAATGGCATGGAAGAACCTGTATTCGAAGGATTGAAAGATCCCTTCTACGCTGTGGACAGCCGCGATTACCAGGTCATTCAACCGAATCATGAACGGTTGGAACGCATGGGCGCCCACTTACTCTGTATTGAAAAAAATCGCCCGCATGTACCGTATGAACGGGCCGTGATGGGCATCCGGTTCAATGAATACATGGTCGGCACCCAATTCCATCCCGAAGCCGATGCGGCCGGTATGAGTATGTACCTCCGCACCGAAGAAAAAAGAAAGACCGTAATCGAAAGCCACGGAGAAGACAAACTCCGCAGCATGCTCGAACACCTCGAAGACCCCGATAAAATTCACTGGACCTACTCCCATATCCTCCCCAACTTTCTCAATCACGCAATCGGGAATTTGCAGGAAGTAATCGCGTAAACAGGTTCCATAGGTTTCATAGGTTCAATAGGTTTAAGAGGTTCCATAGGTTCAAGAAGTTCAAGAGGTCTGCTGCCTGAGCGTAGCCGAAGGCAGGTTCCATAGGTTACATAAGTTCAATAGGCTTACCCGCCTACCTTCATTTCATTACGGTAGGTAAACCGTAGCTTTAGCGTAGGCGGGTTCAAGAAGTTCAAGAGGTCTGCTGCCTGAGCGTAGCCGAAGGCAGGTTGATTTAGTTAAATACACGGAATTGCAAACTGAAAACTAAGAACTGAAAACCATCAACTGAAAATTGCTAACTTTAACCTGCAAACTACCAACCAGCAACCAACAACCAGCAACCAGCATTATGATACCCGCGATACGAAAAGCATACAACGAAGCATTTACCGCTGAAAAATACCAGGCCTTTTTAGAAGAGTTGCATAATGTACATCCCGGGCAGTTGGATTTCCGGGTGGCTGAAACGCCCATCTTTGTACCAAAGGATTTTACCCAAAAAATACTGAGTGCCTGCGAAAGCATTTCCGATATCATTGTATCCCCCCAATTCAAAGAACTTACCAAAAATGCAATCCCCAAACACCTTCAGGTACCCGGGGAAAATGAACATACCCATTTCATCGCCTTCGATTTTGGTATCTGTATCAATGAAGCCGGTGAATACGAACCACAGCTTATTGAAATGCAGGGCTTCCCCACCCTCTTTGCTTATGAAGTGCTGATCGATGAAGTGTATCGCCACCATTTTCCCGTGCCGGAAGGGTTTGATTGCTATCTCGGCGGACTCAACCGAGAAAGTTATATTCAGTTGCTGAAAGAGATCATCATCGGCAATGAACAACCAGAAAATGTAATACTGCTGGAGATATTTCCCCGCAAACAAAAAACAAGAATTGATTTTTATTGTACCGAAGATTACCTCGGTATCAAAATGGTATGCCTCACCGAACTGATCAGGGAAGGAAAGAAACTGTACTACATGAACGGCGATACCAAAACCGAAGTAAAGCGCATATACAACCGCGTTATATTCGACGATCTGCAGCAGCAAAGCCCCGAAGTACAGGAAAAAGGAAAGATTTTCTTTGAAGAACTGGATGTGCAATGGGTGCCACACCCCAACTGGTTTTACCGCATCAGCAAATACACATTGCCCCTGATCAAACATCCCTATGTGCCGCCCACTTATTTTCTGAATGAAGTAACACAAATACCTGCCGACCTGGAGAATTATGTACTGAAACCGCTGTTCTCCTTTGCGGGCCAGGGCGTGATCATTGATCTCGCCAAAGAAGATATTGATAAAGTAAAAGATCCAGAAAACTGGATCCTGCAACGTAAAGTAAAATATGCGGACGTAATTCAAACACCGGATGTACCGGCCAAAGCAGAGATACGCATGTTTTATTTCTGGAAAGAAGGTACTCCCCGCCCCGTACCCGCCAATAATCTCGGCCGCCTCAGTAAAGGAAAGATGATCGGTGTTCGTTACAACAAAGACAAAGAATGGGTAGGTGGTAATTTCTGTTATTTTGAACAATAAACAGTTCGAATCTCCCGGCATAGCATCATTCATCACTGAATCTAATACGGCATCAACCATGTCATTGATCACCGATCTTCCTCCCAAAGCACTGGCCCCCGGCCTTACTGGTTATTATACCCATGGCAACAGTATGACACTCGGTTTAGTGGAGATCGAAGCAGGTAGCGTACTTCCCCTGCACCAGCATATACAGGAACAGATTACTTATATACTCGAAGGGCAACTGGATATGCAGATCGGTGATCAATCCATATCCCTCACTGCAGGAATGGTGTATGTGATACCATCCAATATGCCGCATTCCGCACGCGCTATCACGCATTGCAAAGTCATAGATGCTTTTCATCCGGTACGGGAAGATTACCGGCCAGTGTAAGAAGTATCCAACTATCATTGCTGCTCATCACTGTCCATCTCATCAGTTGCCATTCAAAGACGGATAAATTTTCGTACCTTTCAATATCTTCATCATTATCCTGATTAACCCATTTTGAAACGTACTGTAAAGTATTACCGCATCATGTGGCTTCGGCACGATCTCGCAGCCGGCCTCTCTGTTTTCCTCGTGGCATTGCCGCTTTGTCTTGGTATTGCATTGGCATCCGGTGCACCGTTGTATGCGGGGCTTCTTTCGGGTATTATTGGTGGTATCGTTGTGGGCTTTATCAGTGGTTCTTCATTAGCCGTTTCAGGCCCTGCGGCAGGACTTACCACATTGGTGGCTGCAGGCATCAGTTCTGCCGGCAATTATCGCCTATTCCTGCTAACCGTAATTATAGCCGGATTATTTCAGTTGATATTGGGATTATTGAAGCTGGGTGTGGTGGCGAATTATTTTCCATCGGCAGTGATCAAAGGTATGCTCGCAGCTATCGGTATCTTACTCATTGCCAAACAAATTCCGCTTGCATTAGGCTACGACAAACCTGACTTCTGGAACAGTGGTTTTTCGTCACTTTTCTCGTATGATAATTTTAGCGGGAACCTTTCCAATTTCAGTCATCATATTTCACCGGGAGCTATACTCATTACCGTCGCTTCATTGATCATCATGCTGCTGGTACAGCATTCCATTATCAAAAATATCAGGGCCGTTCCCGCACCCCTCCTGGTAGTACTGGCAGGTATCGGGCTCAATTTCCTTTTCAGCAGTACCGGTACAACGCTGGCATTACAAAAAGAACAACTGGTACATATACCGGAGAATATTTTTGCGCAGATACAATTCCCGGACCTCTCACAATTGTTTGCTGATGTAAAGCCCTGGAAGGATGGCCTGCTCATCGGATTACTCGCCACACTCGAAACCCTGTTGTGTATTGAAGCGGTCGATAAACTGGACCAGCACAATCGCATTACACCGGTGAACAGAGAATTGGTGGCACAGGGTATCGGGAATATGACCTGCGGATTATTGGGCGCCATTCCCCTTACGGCAGTGGTGGTACGTGGTGCTGCGAATGTAGATGCAGGTGCCAGAACGAAATTATCCGCTGTTACACACGGCCTTTTCCTGTTACTGGCTGTATTGCTCATTCCTTTTGTACTAAACCGCATTCCCTATGCCTCACTCGCCGGCATATTATTGATTACCGGTTATAACCTTGCCAAACCCAAACTATTCCGCAATATGTGGAGCCTCGGCTGGAAACAATTTCTACCATTCCTTATCACCATTATCATCATTCTGGCCACCGATCTGCTTATCGGAGTGAGTATCGGTCTGTTGCTGTCTGCATATTTTATTATTCAAAATAATTTCAAAGCGGAGTACCGGATCAGCAGCACACGGAAGGATGGCAAAGAGATTCAACTGATCAGATTGAACAGTAACGTGACCTTTCTCAATAAGGTAAACCTGAAAAAAGTACTGGATGAAGTCCCTGAAGATTCAACCCTGATCATCGATGGAAGTGAATGTAATTTCATTGACTATGATATACTGGAGATCATCAGCGAATTTGATACCAAAGCCCGTGACAGAAATATTTCACTGGAACTGAAAGGAATTAAAAAAGTAAATGTTACTGCGATACATTAAATCATTTGTGTAGCCTGCACTTCCAGCGGCAATTCCACAAAGAACGTAGTGCCTTTTCCCTGTTCAGTTTCAAACCAGATACGGCCCCTCGCCTTTTCCACAATGCCCTTGCACATGGCGAGTCCCAGGCCGGTACCGGATGATTTAGTGGTGAAGTTGGGAACAAAGATGCGCTCCTGTGTTTCCGGAGCAATGCCCTCTCCATTATCCTTAATACTGATGCGGATCGTATCGCCGTTACGCATTTCGCTTACTTCAATACGGCATACAGCATTTCCATTGCAGGCTTCCACTGCATTGGCCAACAGATTCGTAAAGAGCCGGTTCATTTGTGTTTTATCAGCTTCTATATTCAGTGAATCCGCAATAGGCCGCCATTCAACCAGTATCTGGCTATCAGCCGTATAAAGATCTTTCAGCGAAGCGATCACATCGTGCAGATCGAAGCGGCTCACACTGGTATTACCGATATTGGCAAACTGCGAAAAATCGGCCGCGATCTTCGACAGGTGATCGATCTGCTCCACCAGGGTATTGGCCACACTCGCAGATAATTCTTTCACATTCGGCTGATTATTGCTGATGGCCTTCTGCAGGTATTGAATATGCAGCTTCATCGGCGTAAGCGGATTCTTGATCTCATGTGCCACCTGCCGCGCCATTTCTCGCCAGGCCCCCTCCCGCTCGCTCTTGGCCAGTGCGGCCGCACTTTCTTCCAGTTTAGTCACCATCTTATTGTATTCCTTCACCAGTACGCCAATCTCATCATTGCGGTTCCATACGATCTGCTCGTTCATTTTACCCAGGTTCACTTCCTGCATTTTTTCACTGATAATGGAGAATGAATGAGTGATCCGGTTCGTAACAAACAGGGCAATAAGACCCGCGATCAGGAAAATAAATGCGTTGAGGTTGATAATGGTCACGAGGAAATTAGATATCTCCTGCCGCAATTCCGGCTTGGATGAGAAATACGGAATATTTACATAGGCATATACCTGTCCGCTGTCGGTACGCACCGGTGAATAGATACTGAAATAGGAAAAATCACCAATCTTCTCATCCTGCACATGCAATACCTGACGCAAACGGGACAGGTGATAAAAAGCACCCGGATCCATCTTCCGGCTCAGTACGCCTTGTGTGTATACATTGGCTTCTGAAGAAACTTTCAGATCGCCTTCCAGATCATATACGTTTACGTCCACCCCATGTATATCGGATACATCCTTTACCAGGTTTTGCAATTCGCTGTTGGTAACTGAATCATACAGCTTCACCACATCATCTGATACACTGTGATCCTCCAGTTTTTTCTCCATTTCATTCACCATGATCTTCATGGTACGGCTCAGCTTATCACTGTTGCTGAATTTATTCCTTTCGATAAAGAATGAAATGGTGGCCGCACCGATAATGAGAAAGGAAAACAAACTGATAAAGATGATCGTGCCATGCACCTGCGAGCGGATATTCAACTGTATCAGGTTGCGGAACTTCTTAATACTGAAACCGGTTTTAAGAAAGAAAGAAACCGTCTGCACAAAAATGACCAGAAACAGGAAGGAACAAAATATATACGAAAACAAAGTAATCGTCTCAATGGTGGTTTCTTTCTTACGGGCCACCACAATGATCTTTTCATTACTGGTTTTATACCAGAGTTCATCAAAATTGTCATTGTCACGTCGTTCGGCCTCGGCACGGGGTATTTCATCATTCCGGAGTGAGGTGCGGAATGCATAATTTCCGGGAGGAGATACCAGCCGGTTATTCACATATACCGCATGCGAATACACTTGGGAGTTTTCGGGATTGTCTTTTTTATTTTTCTTAAACAATTCCGGAAACAGGGCATCCTGTGCATAGGTCTTCAGGTTCGATACCACGAAGAAGGTACCAACTTTCCGCTGCACAGAATCGGTAACTTCCATCCGTACGATATAGCTGAATTTTTCATAGGAGGTCTCGTAATAATAGATACCGGGCGTTTCTGTTTGTTTCGATTGTTCGGTGATGATGATGTTCAACCCGTCGCAGGTAAGCCCGTCATCATTGTATAATGGGCGATTGAGTGAATCGTACACATAGAGCCTGGTATCATATTTATTCAGCGAAGCGCTGTAAAAAGCAGAAATGATACTGTCTTTCAGGCGACGGTTCTGCACCTCATCCTGAAAACGCGGAAAGACCATATTCAGAAAATCATTGTCCAGGTATTTTACCGCAATGCTCATGCGGGTTTCGCTCGATGGGTCGGACTGGAACGTAAATTTTTCCGCCATGGCTTTTCGCTTTTCCCACTCCACTTTCCGGATCTGCGAGAGCATGATAAAGGAAATGGATACGGAAAAGATAAATATCCACGAAAGGATGCCGGCAATATTGATCCGCAACCAGGTAAAGTATACACCACCGCGGTTGACCAGCCAGGTATACGCGAGCAACCAGCACAGTACCGGTAAATAAAACAGTACATCGGGATTACCGGGGCGCAATGTAAGAAACAGTAAACCCAATGCACATATGGCAAAATAGATCACGATCTCTTTCCCCTCGTATGCATTGAATATGATGCGGAATAATAACTGGGAAAAATAATAATAAGCGAGCGATAAGCAGGACAATACAAAAAAGCCCACCACCGTATAGCGGGTAAGGCTGAAAAAATCCGTTACGTCGAACGATATTTTGGAATCAGCCACCAGGCTCCTGATCACAGCTGCCAGTATGAATGTACAAAAGATGAGCAGGCCGGCTGCAATTACTCCGGCAACAATCCGCACACCGGGTGAAAAATACGCGATGGGTTTTTCTTTTCCTTTCAGGAGTGTCCAGGTAAAGAGTACCCACCAGCAAAATAATACTGAGTTGATGAGCAAGTCTCCCAGGGATCGCTGTATGGCGTTTGAACCATAAATAGATGGATCGAATAATTCAAATTGCCGGAGATTTAATATCTGCGGATAAAAATAGGTGAGTAAGCGGAGCAATATTAATACCAGGGCCAGAAAAGCGGAAGCCGTCCATACGCCTTTTGTACGCACCATACGTTCGGCAAAGAGCTGGAGAAAGAGAAACAGCAGTAACAAGCCGGCAAACCGTAAAAAGATCGTCTGCCGGTCATTGTACGGAACACCGGCTGCTGGTTTTTTATCCAGGTAAAATAATACCGTATTGTTTTTTGTCTTTACCGGAAATGCCCCGGGATTTTCTGTAAGCCGAACCTGTTTATCTGCATCGCTGCTGAAGAAAAACCGGGAGGGCAGGTATTCGGTGGTCAGAAAAAATTCTGATCGTACGGGAATCAGGGCCATGGCCACCTGGCGCTGCAGGGTATCTGTAACCGGCAGCGAATGTTTGGCGATCACATACCACCCATTGGCGAGCCGTTTAAAATATTCTCCATCGGCACTGTCGGTATAGCCGGTGGGTGGTACGGCCTGGTGATCGCTCCAGAATTTCAGTTGGGGATCATTGTATCCATCTTTCGCAAACAGGTAAAGGCTGAAATCCTTTTTGATCATCCTTTCAAATTCGGGCAGTTCCTCCGTGTTTGCCATCAGCCGGTTGAGACGGGCCGTATCCTTTATCTGGGTATAAAAATCCTCCAGCCGTTCATTGATGTATTGCTCGGCCAGGCGCACTTCCCGGTTGATGGAACTTTTGCCGCTATACAGCCGGCTGAAGATAAATGAGGATGCAAAAAAGAGGACAGCCAGTATGAGCCACCCGTAATGACGAATAAATTTATTTTTAAGAAGTGGCTTCAAAGGTTTGCCCTGTGCTGTTGTTTTATGTTGTTCCAGATGGCGTCCATTTCCTCCAGGGTCATTGCATGCAGGTCTTTACCGCTGGCAAGGGCCTGCTCTTCCATACTGGTAAACCGGTGGATAAATTTCTTATTGGTCCGTTCCAGTGCATTGTCCGCATCTACCTGCAAAAACCGTGCATAATTTATAAGGGAGAAGAAAACATCGCCTAATTCATCTTCCACCGCGTCCTGATGCAGTGTATTTGCGGGTTCCTGACCGGCCTGGGTTACTGCCTGCCGGAGTTCGCCCATCTCCTCCTCCACTTTTAGCCATACCTGCTCTTTATTTTCCCATTCAAAGCCCACTTGTTTGGCTTTTTCCTGTAGCCGCATCGCTTTTACCATGGAGGGTAAAGAGCGGGGCACGCCGCCCAATACAGACTTCTTTCCTTCTTTCAGTTTCAATTTCTCCCAATTGCGCTTTACATCTTCTTCATCGTTCACTTTCACATCGCCGTAGATATGCGGGTGCCGGGCCACCAGTTTATCACATATACCATGGATCATTTCATCGAGGGTAAACTGGTTTTGTTCATGGCCTATTTTGGCATAGAATACGATATGCAGCAACAGGTCTCCGAGTTCTTCCTTAATGCCTTTCCAGTCTTCGTCTGAAATGGCATCGGCCAGCTCATACGTCTCTTCTATGGTGAGCTGCCGCAAGGACTGGATGGTTTGCTTTTTATCCCAGGGGCATTTTTCCCGGAGATCATTCATAATACCCACTAACCGGGAAAAGGCCGTTTCCGCATGATTATTCATATAGCTCAGATTTGAAAGACGGTTACAAAAAGAAATACAAAAAACAGGAACGTGAGTATAATGACGCCCCCCAGATTCAGCAGCAAAAATTTCAGCAATGTTTTACCATGGCCCTGTCCGTAAAAACGTTTCATGGAAAGATACAGATAGACACCACCCGATAAAAACAGGAGGACGGAAATGATTTCAAACACTCCCCAGCCGGTAAAATCGGACAGTTTATTCAATGACAGTACCAGCAGGATAAGCAGAAAGGTGAAGATATAATGATAGATGCTGAATATTCCATGGTCGGCATAATAGAATCGCTTCCGCCGCAGGTAGAGCAGTTTTAGTATCAATGCAAACAGGGGCAATGATACAAACAATAAATAGGGCAGCTTATGAAGAAAGGTGTCAAACAATTTGCTCCCGCCCGCCATGGGGTCATCTTTGTATTTGGCGCGCATTTTAAAATTCTGGTATTGCAGCATCCGTTTCACCCATCCGTCACGATCAGCCGGTGCAAGTAATTGTTGCAGGGAATCATATTGTTTTCGGTCGCGGTATTTCCGGCCACCGATATCTATAAAAATGACCTGCTCCATATAGGGCACCATATCGCGGCCTTTCAGCACCGTATTGGTATCCTGCAGCAGGGTCATGGCGCGGTGCCAGAGTGTATCTCCCGGATCTTCGCGGAGCTTTTCAGTGGCCTTTTCTATAAATTCATTTCGTTCCTTTTGGGTAAGTATTTTATCCATCTCCAGCTCTACGGATTTGGTGCTGCGCAAAAAACCGAAGAAAATAATAAAGAAGACGGCCGAGGTAAATACATATTTCTTTATCGGGTTGAGATAACGGACCCTGCGGCCTTTTACATATTCCGCCGGTAAAAAACCAGGGCGAAACAGCAGGTATTTCATCGAATCGAAAAACTTACTGTCAAAGTGGGTGATGTCGTACAGAAAATGCTTCACCATATGCCAGAAGGTCTCGTGGGGCACTACATTTTCCTGACCGCATACCTGGCAATACCGGCCCTGTACGATGGTGCCGCAATTGAGGCAATCCTTTTCGGTTCGTTGTGGAATATGAGACACGTTAATTTTTAACTAAAAATAAGTACAATGCGATAAAGACCCATCATTTTTTATCCCTGCGCTTTCCCCGACCGTGGCCGCCTGTTGCACCCATGCAGCCCATTGATCCGGATACCCGTCCAATGCAGCACATACAATGTTATTTGTATTTCCCCGTTGTATAGGGTAACTTTGAACTGTTTCAATAACAATATCACGGCATGAAAATATCTTTGGTTCCGGCACTTCTATTATTCTCTTCTTCGCTCAGCGCCCAGTATTATTACACCGATATTACGGGTACGCACGAGACCTCCGAAATGATGAAGCAATACAACCTGAATAAGGTGCGTACCGTGTCGGCCTCCGGAGTGGATGCCAACGGAATCAGGGCCAGCAACTATTCCGAATTTTATGAAGTGAAAGACAATGGCCGCACCCTCCGCAAAACCATCATCCGGGAATTCAACCGAACCGTATCGGTATTCAGCTTCGATGCGCAGGGCCGCGTACAAAGTGTGGCCGACTCTGCTGCCGACCTGCAGAGCAAAACATCTTATGAATATGATGCAGCAGGCCGCATTACGCTTATGCGGGAAATGCAAAACGACAGTGCCAGTGAATTTGCCCAAACCGAGGAACACCGCTGGACCTATGCCACCAATGGCCAGCCCGCCGGCATGTGGCGCACGATCAATAACAGCGACAGCCTGCAGGTACAATTTACGTACGATGAAAATGGCAAACCCGGTGAAGAGATCCACCTGCGCCGGGGTGTGGAAGTAAACCGCATCTATTATTACTACGATGAAAAGAGCAACCTTACGGATGTGGTGCGCTACAATAAAAAAATAAAAAAACTGATACCCGATATCATCCTGTCGTATGATGATGCGGGCCATATTATTCAAAAAATGACCGTCGCTCCCAGCGATAATTTTGGCCGCGTGGTATGGGTGGGTTATTTCATCTGGCGTTATATCTTCAATAGCCAGGGACTGAAAACGAAAGAAGCCTTATTCGACAACGATCAGAAGCTGACCGGAAAGATCGAATACAATTATACGTTTGGGAGATAACCTGTTTACGGGGTGCTGCGCTGCTAATCCGTTGTGCTATTTTTCTGCTCCTTTCTACTTACATAGTGATATTAGTGCAATTTCCCGTTAAGACGGGACAGGCTGTGGCTCACTCTCGCCGAAGGCGATTGTATTTTCTGTGTTCATTTGTGTTTATCTGTGGCTAACTCTCGCCGTAGGCGATTGTATTTTCTGTGTTCATTTGTGTTTATCTGTGGCTCACTCTCGCCGTAGGCGAACAGGCAGCCGAATACAGGCACACGGATTAGACGGCTTGCTTGCGTCGCGGCAACATGGATTAATACAGATTTTTTACCGCTTCGCGTTAAATGCGGATTCATTGCGTGCATAGTCGGCCCTCACCCCCGACCCCTCTCCAAACATGGAGAGGGGGGAATGGAGATCCTGCGCAATAATGAGATTGTATTTATTCGTGTCACGCAGAGGATAGGAGGTAAGGAGAAATACCGCCTTCGGCAGTATCATCCGTGTCCATCTGTGTCCATCTGCGGCCTAAATCATTGCCGAAGGCAATTGTATTATTTGTATTTAATTGTATTCATTTGTGCTATTCGTGCAATTTCCCGTTAAGACGGGACAGGCTGTGGCTAACTCTCGCCGAAGGCGATTTGTATTCATCTGTATTCAATTGTATTCATCCGTGTCCATCTGCGTTCATCTGCGGCCTAAATCATTGCCGAAGGCGATTGTATTTTCTGTGTTCATTTGTGTTTATCTGTGGCTCACTCTCGCAGTAGGCGATTGTATTTTCTGTGTTCATTTGTGTTTATCTGTGGCTAACTCTCGCCGAAGGCGATTGTATTTTCTGTGTTCATTTGTGTTTATCTCCCGCTTAGGCGGGACAGGTTGTGGCTCACTACCGGTATGAAAATACCCCGGCACTTTCGTACCAGGGTATTTGTATCACCTGCAGATAAGGTTTTAAAAAGTTGTTCCGGTTCTTATTGTCTTAACACTCTCCTCACTTCCTGCAGCAATCCGGAAGCAATACGTATGTTGTTTAATCCGGGTTGTAAATTATGAATGGTAAGGGTTTGACTTCCTGCTGTCAGTTGTTTAGTAAACTGTTGCGTTACCCTTCCCAATACATCCACTACGGTGATCGTCCAGATGGAATGCTCGGTTGCATTTACCGGTATATTCACCGAGCCATCGCTGGGGTTAGGATAGGGCTCTCCTACAAATGTTTTGGCAGGATTGAAATTGGCGATACGGATAATGTTGGAATATGTGAACTTACCATCGCGGTCCACCATTCGAAGGCGGTAATAATATTGTGAAGCAGCGACTGCCACATCGGTGAATTCATAGTTGCCGGTAGTATGAAAAGCCGTGGTGCCAATCTTTGTAAACTGTCTTCCATCTGTACTCCGTTCTATTTCAAAATGACTGAAGTTTACTTCACTGGTTGTTTTCCAGTTGAGCAGGTTGCCGGATGCAGTGCTTTTGCCGGTGAAAGAAAGTAGTTTAACAGGTAAAGTGACACCAGTTGATTTGATAAAGAACCCGGAGAAACCTGTTACATCAAAACTGATGGCCCAGACCGTACCTAACCACCAGATCTTTAATGCGGAGTTAGGAATGATCACGGGTGTTTGCGCCGGGTAGCCACCGGGCAGGCCATCGGGCGAACTGCCGGAATACTTTACCACTTCAATATTGGCAATATTCGGGTTACTACTAAGGGGCGTGTTGGGTAATTGCACCGGATTCCCATTCGCATTAAACGCATTAAAATCTTCCTGTGTGAAGTACAGGGTAACCCTTGCCTTTGCGGTGCTGACATTATTAGCAGGCGTAATCTGGTAATGCCTGCGTACCATAGTGAAAGGCGCTGTTTCCACCCACTCTTTTACTTCCACATTACCCGCCAGTACATTCAAACCGGTGGCCGTGGGATCGGGTACTATTTTAGCCATGATCTTACAGCCGGGTTCTATAAATACCGTATCGGCTATATCCTGTGTTTTTGAAGTGTATACAGCAGATAAGCCAAGCCCCGGCGAGCTGTTTTCATACGCACCCATATCTGCATAGTTGTTAAGTTTACGCGTGTTGCCCGTTATATCCTGCGTAATGCTAGAAGGATACCAACTCGCGTAAACTCCTGATTCAAAGGTGTAGGGGTACGGTAAATAGTTAATGGAAGGTGAGCAGGGAGACAAAGCCAGGCCATCATCTGCTGTGCCCAGTATTCCATCCGTACCCGCAGGGTTGGCCGCATCTACGAATAACGGGTTCTCATCAATATTCCAGGGGCTGGGATTGGGCGAGTTGGCCACATTGCAACCGTTAGGGAAACAACCACCTATAATATTGTTCTCATCTGTACCTCGTTTATTCCCCCTTAAAATAGAGGCAATAAAATCTATCGAAGAGCTAGTACAAAATATGCCACCTCCATCAAGCGTTGCCGTATTGTTTGTGATGGTAGCAAAGTAAACTCTTGAGTCGGCAGAGCCATCTACATTATAGTAATGGATGGCTCCACCCTTTTGCGTTGCATGATTACCCCAAAAAACAAGATTGCGCAACTTGGAGGACGTTCCTTCATAAAAAATTCCTCCGCCATTATCTGCCGTATTGTTCATGAAAAAGCAACGGTCTATTTGTGCGTCACCCGAATATTGGTAAATGCCTCCCCCGTCTCTGTTGGAAAAATTGTTTATAAAATTCGTATTGTTGATGGTTAAGTCACCCCCATACATATGCACGCCGCCTCCAAATGAAACCGCACTGTTGTTGGAAAACCTAACACTGCTAAGCGACACAACAGAAGTTATTGCCCTTATTCCGCCCCCTTCCCCGGCGGCGTAATTGTTTGAAAAAGTTACGTTGGTGGCAATTGCAGTACCATCTTCGCAATTCAATGCGCCGCCGAGTCCTCCTTTGCAATCCGTAAAGCTGACCGTATTGAGAATTACGCTGGCACCCTGAAAATTCACCCCGGCACCCACTCCGGCGTTGTTTTTTATAAAACTAACATTGCCGAGATCGAGCGTATGGTAAGAGCCAGAGATTGCGCCTCCGATTGTTGCATTATTACCGGTGAACGTAACATTCCTGATTCGACAGCCTGAACCAATCAAACAGATGCCGCCACCCTGATTGGCCGGGGATAGCCCGTTTGCATTACCCCCTGTAATGGTAAATCCATCCAGCCGGGAGTTGCCTGCAGTTACTACACCGCTGGTATTGCTATAAATTATATGGTGGCTGTTGCCGCCGTTGCCTGAAATAACAAGTGTGCTTCCGCTGCCGGATACCACATCCGGCACACCATCAATATCCCCGCTCAAAATAGTGGGGTTGGCAGCCATTACCGCAGCAGTACGCTGGCTGGTATCTGTTTCATTGCCTGCAAAACTGCCATAGATCGATACATTGGGCACCAGTACAAAGGAGATCGTTCTGTCGGTGCCGGATGTAGGTTTATAGGTGCCTTTGGCCACCCATATTTCGTTGATATTGGTACAGAGCCTGGCCGAAGCCAAAGCTGTCTGGAGATTATTATAAGCAGTAGCCCAACTACTACCATCGCCATTGGGTGCAGCGGTGGCATCTACATAAATGCGGGTACCCGTGCCGCTGGCGGTATTGTTTTGATACTCATAAGCCCCCATATCTGCCGTCACATTATAAATCCGGAGGTTACCCAACAGATCGCTGGTGGCAACGCCGGTATTATTGCCCGTATTCACCGCAGGCGAGCAGGGCCGCAGTGCTAATCCATCATCGGCCGTACCCAATTTATTATCGGCACCATCCGGATCGGTGGAATTCAGAAATAAAGGATCCAGATTGATATTGCCCGTGCCCGCATAGCCACCTTCGATATCCGAATAGGTTACTCCCGGAAAATCGCCGCCGATACTGCTAACCGTAGCTCCGCCAATCGTATTGCCCCAGAATATACTGTTCTTAATAGTGGGTGAAGAAAGCGTGTAGCTGAACATACCACCACCGCCACTGCCTGCATTATTATCCCAAAAACTGGCATGGGTAATATTGGGTGAAGCATTGGAGTTGGCAATGGCACCGCCCTGCCCCACGGCATTATTGCCAATGAAGAGTATATTTTTAAGGAAGGGCACACCGGATACATTCAGCATGGCGCCACCATTCACCCCTGCATTATTGCCGGAGAAAATCACATTGGTGAGTGAGGGAGATGTGAAGATATTCAGCATACCACCACCCGAATTATTCGGATAAGTGCCGCTGTTTGCATTGCCTCCTGATATAGTAAAGCCATCCAATACCGCCGTGCTGTTTACACCGTTATTATTGTTACTCACCACATGAAAGCTGTTGCCGCTATTGTTGGCAAAATTGGGTCCATCGTTTTGGTCAATATCGCCGCTTAATATGGTTTCATACAAGGAGAGATTCCGGTCTGTAAAAACAGGAGTACCGGTGGCCGGAAAATCGCCATAAATACTCACCCCGGCTTTCATTCGGAAAGAAATAGTACGGTCGGTGGTACTGGTGGGATAATACGTGCCTGCCGCCACCCATACCTGGTCATTGGCAACAGAGGCATTGATCATCGCCTGCAGGTCGGCACTGGCATTGGCCCAGGAGTTGCCGGAGCCTGTACCAGCGGCTACCGGCTTTACATAGCGGATGGTTTGGGCCGTGGCGCAAAAACCAGCCAGTACAAAAAGAAGGGAGAGGATAAATTTTGCTTTCATGTGTCTGAATTTTGGGGGAGTGTTTTTTTAAAGGTTAGTTCCGGGTTTTATGTATTTAAATTTTGTATCGGAAAGTGCGGTTACTACAGCCTGGCCCGACGTGCCTTTTCATTAGTATCATCTTGATTTGTTTTTTATCAATACGGTGGTGCTGATCTGTTCCTGCTTACTGTCAATCTTTTTCAGTTGCACCCCATACCATACCCATACTGCAGACAGCAGCAGAAGCAGGAGGAGTACGATAATCAGTTGCACCGTTTTTTTTGAAAAACTGCCAGTCATAGAAAAAATATTAAGAACAGGAAAAGGTTGATGGTCTGCCACAAATATGGGGGTGCGGGGCGTGGGAATCCTAATAGGGGGTATTACAATAACGTAACAGGCACGTTACAATTCCGTTACATCGCTGAAACGCTTTACTGCAGGGGATTTCGGAGAATGATCAAATAGAATCGGCCAGCTCGGACAGGGAGCCTTCTTCGGGCAATGAGAGCTTTTTGCGAAGCCGGTGGGCGGCCACGCGGATAGCCTGCTGGGAAACGCCCAGTGCGGAGGCCATCTCTTTATTGGTAAACTTCAGTTTGGCAAGGGCCATATAGCGGGTTTCGGCAGGGGTAAGATCGGGCAGTTTTTCTTTCAGGCGAATGAGGTAGCCGCTGTGTACCTTGTCAAATATTTCCCGGAAACCGGCCCATTGCTCATCGGTGAGCAGGGTACTTTGCTGCAACTGTTCCAGCAGTTTGGTGTCTTCCGATCCTTTTTCCTGCAGCCGGGTTTCTAATTGTTCCAGCAGTTGGGCTTTTTCCTGAAAATGGGTAGCGAAGTCTTTCAATTGTTGCTGTGCTGTATTGAGTGCCGTTTCCTTTTTTTCCAGCTCCAGATCTTTTACCAGTTTTTCCTGCTTATGTCTGCGCTGTATGAGCCGGTTCACATACAATACCCCGATGGCGAGAAAAACCAGGAAGCCGAGGAGAATATTCCGCTGTAGTGTTTTGCTTTTCTTCTCCATTTCCAGGGCCACCAGTTGCGACTGGCGCCTGGCCGATTCGGCTTTTTGTTCAGCCCGGGCAATTTGCATCGCATTGAATTTTCTTTCTATGCTGTCTTTAGCCCAAAGGGCAGAATCGAGGTAGGCCTGGCTCATGACTAAATTTCCTTTGGCCGCAGCCAGTTTACTCAGCAGCGGATATAAAAATTCGTACTGATCAAATTGCACTTTCTTTTCAATGATATGCAACGCTGCCTGCCGGGTCAACTCTTCAGCCTTGCTGATATTATTTTGCTTTAAATAAATATTAGCCAGCCAGATGAAGGATTTATTCGCCATTTGCGGGTCATTGTTTTGGGTGGCAAGGGCAATATCCTGCTCCAGCAGGGGTATGGCGCTGGCATAATTGCCCCGCAGGTATTGATTGTAACCGAGATTACCCAGTGCCGCAGCCTTCCATGCTTCGTGGAGGTCTGTTTCGTTTTGCAGTATCTGGTTGAAATAATAATCGGAAGAGTCCAGGTTGCCGGTTTTTTGATAACATAAGCCAAGGGTATTCCTGATATCGGTCTGTCTCACCGCCATCTTAAAAGGAGGCTTGCAGGTAAGTGCCTTTCTTAAATAGATCATGGCCTGTCCGTATTCCTTGAAATGATAATAGATATTACCGATAACGGAATAATCGTACATTTTTTCAGGATAAATGTCGTCGGTCAGTTCTTTCCCCGTTTCGATGTTTTTAAAATAGCTCTCCATCGCCCTTTCATAATCATTGTTTTTTTGCCAGTACATATCGCCCAGCATGCGCCAGGCCCGGGCCACACTTAAATAATCTTTTGCTTTTTCCCGGTCATCTATAAACTGAAGCATGCCCTTATCATCGAGGCTTCCGATGGGCGATCGTACGGCCTGCAGCCAGGCCGTAGCCAGTGCGGCTTCTGCCACCAGTGATTCATCCTTATTTTTTTCACCAAAAGTCCGGAGCGATGCGATGATGGAGTCCTGCCCCGGAAAGGGAGGGTCCAGTATTTTCAGCACATTGTTGTAAAAATGCACCAGTGCCGGCGTCTTTTCCCGGAAAGATTTGTGGAGCATGTCTTCATACTGGGCATGGCTAACCGGGCGGATAAATAATAATAAGAATAAGAAGAAGAGGAAGCGCATTAAATTTCAGATTATCACGAGGACGATTGCAAATATATCCCCGCTATCTTTAGTTTCAAACCAGGAAAATCAAATTTCCCTGCCAAACTGTCCCCTTGATACCGCTTTCCTGAGCTAAAAACCAGCGAAAATCAAAAATTCAGCCCCAAAAGCCTCAAATTCAATAGCCAGGACGAAACACTCACTCTCCAGGACCAAACGCTGCATACCCAGAACCAAACACTGCCTGCCCAAACCCATGCGTACACACACCAGCCTGATATACAGCACCTTCAGAAGAATGTACAGCAACGCGCCGAAAAATACCCGCATCGCCAGGAAAAGAAACACCCTGGCTGGGAAAAAATGCAGCATCGCCGGGAAAAGAAACACCCTGGCGACGAAAACATACAGGAACCCGGCGAACGTATACCCCAGGCGCCGAAAATGATCCCGAAGGCCGGGAGACTTTACCCCATCCCGCCATCCGGTGTCTCAAACTAAGGGAAAACGATCCCTATCTCCGGATGCATCCGCCCCATGCCCGGGAAAATATACCCACACCCGCCGAACGCACACCACTGCGCTGGTATGACACGCACACTGCCCGGGAAAATATGCCCACGCGTAAAATTTATGTAACCAGACAAAAAGAAATGGTACCCGGGCATACCGAACGCGATACCAGGGATGCCGAAAGTGATACGGGTTAAAGGGAATGGGGTTTGGGGGTGGGGAGATTTGCTAAAACAGACAGTTATTTTGTGTTTATCATGCTGAACATCTCCTTTGGCAAAAACATCAACTCTAATTATCCATGCTTAGGCTTTCGCATATAATCTATCGCACTGCTGTATACAAAAACGGGTGGAAGTACCACAGGAGGTAAAAGTGCAGGTAAAGCGCGGGGAGCCGCAGCAGCTAAATGTGGCTATGGAAAAATAGAACAATTAAATGTGGATTTATAGTACGCCCGGCCTTTCCAGGCTGGGCTCTTTTTTGCCCGGAGCTTCGCAAGGGATGGGTTTCCCCACTCGCCCACTCCAAACCCCCTAAAAAACGCCCACAAAAGCCCATTTCCGCCATCTACACTGCCATTTTGACCCAAAAACGGCCCCGAAAGCCTCAAAAACCCCTTTTTGCACGCGCCAGAACTTTCACAGTTACTGCCTGAAGATCAACACCGTATGGCCGAAACTTTACACCCACTCCAGGTCAGGCATTACCTGTCGGCAGACGGAACACACTATGCGCAAGACGGAACACACCCACAAAAAGAAAATGCACACTATACGCCAGACAGAACACACTATGCGCCAGACGGAACACACCCTGCGCCAGACGGAGCACTCCCACAAAAAGAAAATGCACACCCCGCGCCAGACGCTTCGTAGTGCAGCTAAGTTGGAACATAGCCACTGCAGTACGGATTACACCTGCTCGCTGACGATTCGTTGCCACTCCCCGCTCCTTTGTAGCATGAAAAAGTTATTGCGCAGCACCTGTCTGACGATGCACACCCACTGCCAGCCGCGCCGCAGGATGTGGCCGACGATTGATACCCACTGCCAGCCGGTACACAGGATCCGGCTGACGAAACATTGACCGCTTAAGAAAAAGTACACCCGCGTAAACAAAAAGTACACCGGCCAAAAGATAAAGCGCTGCCTGACAAAGTGCGGTATTAGCGGGCAAAAGACAGCGCAACCTGAGCAAAAGATAAATTGCAGGGATGGGAATACGGATAACCCTTCGGCAAAATGAATGATTAAAATACGGAAATGGAAAACCAGCAACCCCAATACGTCGGCTACCCACCATGTGAAGAAAACTGGCCAGCAGCAGAAAAAAACAGCCCTATCGCGGATGGTGCAGACCAGGCTAAAGATGGCGCTTACTTTAGAACAGATACACTTTCCCCTTCGCCAATTAAAACGGCCTGCCCCTCCACCAATACCAATTCGCAATAAAACAGCATGTAGTACCGCTGCACCGCTTTACCCGCCCGAAAACCCGATACGATCATCTACCCGATGAAAATGCCGAACCGGCAGATACATATCCGGCCCGGAAAGACGTTTACTACTGCGCAAAACAAAAAGAGGAGTACCCAAACCGTGATTGCCTCTATCGAAAAGACAAATGGACGTACCGTGAAATGATTGGCAACAACCCGGTAGACAAACTAATGCTACACTAAGACCGTGCTACCTATACAACGGAAGGAATAGAGCAACAGGAATTTATCGGCAACAGTGCTTCCATCAAAATGATACAGTTGTTACCATACAATTACTATTGATGTTGCAAAACGTAGTTGTTTTTCAATAAGCGTAACTCACTAAAGAATAAAAATATTTCGCTTTACTGTAGAAATTTACAACAAGAGATACTATGTTTGCCAAATCGCAGTTGCACTGTTGATGATACTTCCTTTTTAACCGATCACTTCCAACACCGGTTTTTTTCAACTGTTATTATTTGTTTGAATGCAGGCATGCAGTGCCAATCATTCACTGTTGCCTGAATTGAACAACGCATAAACAATTAACCGATACATGGGTAAGGCGGGTATTGTGTTGCCTGCCCTTTATCGAAATGAATGATGAAACCAAATTCAAAACCTGGTCTTATCTGTAAACACAAGGGGGTGCGTCATTGTGGCCACCCCCAATTTTAAAATTTATCAAATGAAAAAATTACTACTCTTTATTTCGCTTTTTGTATCGCTTGCAGTAAATGCACAATGGGAACTCAGTACCGGCTATGCTGCCAACAAATACGAATGCGATGGCATGCCGATACATATAGCATACGAATTTCAGATGAAGAACCGGTGGTACTCCAAATCTCAGCTTGGTTTCAAATCGCTATATCACTTCAACGATTTTACGGGTGCCACCCTCCGGGTACGCAGTTGGGAATACCACCAGACTTTTTCATATGAAATCATCCGCCATCCTAAATATATGCTGAAGCCGAACGTAGGCTTCAACTACCGGTTCTATAAATGGAAAGGGCGGATGAAGGAGCCACTGAATGCATATCCTGTTCGCGCCTGGGTAATCGGTGTGCGGAATGACTATTATGTTTTAACGAGCATACGTGGAGAAGACTACCGGGAATATTCCGTGTCTAACGCCGGCTTTAGTTTTCAACTGCAAAACCGCTTCCGCCTCAGCAGCAAGCTATGGCTGCATATTACCCCCTTTATAGAACCGGACTATGATGCTTCACAGAATACGGGGGGATGTTATGTGGGGATTATCTGGGATAAGAAGCAATAAAAGTGAATACATAATCCCAGAATCGAACCTTTTTTGGCCTGAAAACTTCCCTAAACCCAAAAACATACCTTTTTATACCTCAAGTAATCATGGCATGGTATAAGTGCGTAAAATACCCATTTTTTGGTATTGCCAAGGCATTCCAAAATATATATATTTATAAAAATAAAATATGTCTAACCAAAGTTTTGAAGATGGAAAAGAAGGTCGTATTAATACGGGTGGAGATAGTTATTCTTATGAATTAGGAAAACAGGAAAGAGAGAATAACCAAAGAGAAAGTTTTTCCGGTTTTGGCAGTGATGATAACAGTTCTGACAATGGCAAGCCTTCATTAGGATTAGGCTTATTCATATGCCTTGGCGCTGTTGCGGCGGCACTCGAAGTAATACTAATAGCTTTAATAAGCGCGGCAATTACAGCATTCTTTTTTTCGATATTTTTAAAACAAACAATTAAAATAAAAAAATCATACAAGTATTTAATTATAACAAATGCTATCCCATTCTTTATAAGCGCAATAATACTTTGGCAAAAAATAAATTCACAATTAAGTTCATATAAAATGAATATGGTATTCTGGCGTTTTGAGGAAGAAATACCACCTGTTCAAATAAAGGCATTGCATCTATTACCATCACTAATTATTTCAGCAATAATCACAGGATTGTATATTTTTTATTTGAACAGAAAAACTGACTATTTCAAGGGTCTGAAGGGATTTCTTAAATCAACATTCGTTATTGCACCCATATTACTGTTTGTTATGTTTTTGATAATTTCTTTAATTGACGTGCATACCATTTTTTCTTTTCATGAAAGAATACCGATAAGAATCAGCTTATAAACTTTTTTTCTAAAAATAATCCGAAACTAAAAAAAAAGTTCAACGAGTACACAAATTCCTACCTGACGGTAAAACGTCCAAATTTCTTGCAGCACGTTTTCTAACTTGAGAAGAAAAATCCCTCGTGAACAAACTTGGAGAAGACTACAGGGAATATACCATGTCTAACGCGGGCTTCTCTTTTCAACAAAGCCGCTACCGCCTCAGCAGCAAGCTATGGCTCCATATAACCCCTTTTATAGAACCGGACTATGATGCTTCGCAGAATACGGGGGGATGTTATGTGGGGGTTATTTGGGGGAAGAAGTAATAGAAGGATTCAAAATATTTATAAACTTAGCCGTATTTCAGGATCATTGCCTCGTTAATGTTACTCCGAAAAGTTAGAAACCAACTATACCAATGACGGGTAGTGAAAATATATTATCGTGTAGCTAAAAATACTCTCTTTATCAGCTTGTGAAAACAGGCAAAGCGTGGTTCCCGGGGTTGACGAAATGCCTCCTACCCTAAGGAAATTATTATGAAAAACAGAACCTTGTTTATCATGGTTTATAATTAAAAAACGGTTGACATTAATGGCAGGAAAACTTAATCAGGCATATGCATATTGCGTTTTGCCGTTAGCATCACTGGTAGCAGAATTCTGCCAGAGATATCAGCCTAAGTCTAAGTTTATGGGGAAGTGTGGTTAGTACGTATCATATATACAATACTCATGCAATTACGGGATTAATCCTGAAACTACCAATACCACTTTTCGGTATAGTAGGAAAGTCCTATGTTCAGATAATCATATTAGGATAATTAAGACAATAATGACTCAATATTAGGGTCCCAAATTAATTTTATAAGTTAAATTTGAAAAAATACAAAATGGAACTATTTCGCCCTGATCGGCCAATTGATACAAAAAACGACGATAAATTTCAGCGGTACGCTTTTGCTAAGCGTATAGCTGAAATAGTTTCCTCGGGAAAATATCACAAGTCTCTTGTCATAGGAGTTTATGGTAAATGGGGAGCAGGTAAAACTTCAGTATTAAATTTAATCCGCAATGAAGTACCGGAGAATACTGTGGTAGTGAACTTTAATCCCTGGCACTTTTCTGAACAACAGCAATTGCTAAAGTCTTTTTTTGAAAGTATTGCCCACGCTTTAGGTAAAAAGCTTACAACACAAAAGGAAAAAATTGCTGAGGTTCTCGGTGATTATGCGGAGTCTGTTGGTTCAGTTGCAGACCAAGTTATTACTTTCGGCATAGGTTCTTTTTTGGGAGTTGGGAAAAAAATAACTGAAAAGCTTAGAAAAGTTTCAATAGAAGATTTAAAATCAAGAGTAGATGATCTCATCATTGACGCAAATTGTAATTTTGTTGTTTTTATTGACGATATTGACCGGTTAGATGTTTCTGAAATACAGTCGGTTTTTAAGCTTGTAAAACTTGTTGGTGACTTTCCCAGGACATCTTATGTTTTATCATTTGACGATGATTTGGTTGCATCGGCCCTAGGCCCGCAATATGCAAGCAGGGATAAATTGGCAGGATATGCATTTTTAGAAAAAATAATACAACTGCCTTTAAACCTCCCAAAAACGAATAAACAAGTTTTGAGAAATTACACGCTGGAATTAGTTGATAAAGTTTTTCTGCATCTTGGATTTAAACTTTCCAGAAAGGAGACCGGTGATTTTATTAGCAAGTTTGACGAAGCATTCGTTCCTGCAATAGATAATCCCCGACTAGGTGTTCGATATGCTAATTCTATCGGATTTTCGATACCGCTCTTGCTCGGAGAGGTACATATAAGTGACTTAATGATTATTGAAGCTATTAAAGTCTTTTATCCTGAATTTTATTACTTTATCCGGAACAACGAAACCTTTTTTCTCAGGATGTATACCCAGTCCGCCCGTGATTTATACAGCGGAGTTAGCGAAGATGAGAAAAAACATGTAAAAAAGATAATTGATGATAAGCTTTCAATATATGGTGATAAATTGAAACAAAGTTTAATGGAAATGTTATTTGACTTATTTCCACAGATTAAAACCTTATACCGGAATTATAGCTACCCGGACGAAACACACCAATTATGGTATAGGGAAAAAAGAATCTGTTCTAATTATTATTTTGAAAGATATTTTTCATATGTTGTCAAAGAAGGGGATATTTCTGATGTTTATTTTAACAGCCTGTTTGGAGACTTATCTACTGTCTCCTCAGATACTTTGAAGGAAAGACTTGAGAGGGAAATTGATAGAATGAAAGCAGATGATCTCATGTTTAAAATTAAACAGCATGTGCCAGCCTATAATGCAATAGAAGCAGAAACACTTGCTAAAGTGCTTGTTCAATTTGGCGACCGTTATTCAAATACGAAACATATCCTGATCTACAGTACTAGTGAGCTAACTGCTTATATCGTTGAAAAATTAATGAGGAAAATAGCAGCGGGTGAAAGATGTAAACTCTGTTTAGAGTTGTTAAAACTTTCATCTCCATTCGAATTTACAATGAAGCTGCAATATCAATTCCGGACAGAAAAAGAGCACGTAATGGAAGAAAGTTTTTTAAACCCTTATGAGCTAGTAAATATATCCGAATACATCGTTTCAAGATTTGAAAACGAAGCCAAACTTAATCCACTTTTTGCATCCCTTCAGGACTTTGAAGTAAGAGAGATTTTGAATATGTATATTGAAGTAAACAAACAGGATGATGCAAATAAACTTTTATCAGATTATCTGGGTTTTGATAATTCGTGTGCTTTGAATATAATAAAGGTGTTTACAAGTACTATCCAAAGTTCATCTAAGCCCAAGCCTTACAAGACAAACTTCAACAACGATTCGTATAATGAAATGGGGAGATTTATTGAACTAGATAACCTTTATAAAAAGTCAGTTGAGGCTTTTGGATTAATAACATATAAACCAGTTCATGATTTAGAGCGTGATGAACTTACCGATGAAAATCTGATCGCTCTTTTTCAAAAAATGTATTTGGATAAACAGGAAACTAGTTAGTTGAGACGGGAAGTAAAATTCATATGATGGGTAGCATTTTTTCGATTGCCTAACAAACCCTGATATTGAATATTCATCTTATTCGCAAAAATCTTGAACCAAAGTATCAATGTCCAACTTTAAGTTTGACAAATCTTCTATTGCTTTTTCAATGTTTCTTTGTATCTGGCCAATGGTTAATTTGTTTGCTTTTTTATCACCAAAATAATGCTTGATATGCTTATCTGCAAGTTTGAGTTCGTCCAAATGAAAAGCAATCCATTTAAAAATATCAAAAATTTTTAAAGCTTCTTCTTTTAGCTGATCAATAGTTTCGGAAACAAAACTATTTGCTATGTTCAGATGTTCAAGTGATACTTGAAATTTTGTTGTATATGACAAATAAGTTTCAATTTTACACAATATATCATAGGACGGAGGAAATTTGTATTTTTTGTCAATGATATTTCTGATAGTTGTGTCACTAACTCCAATTTTGTTTGCAAATCTTACTGAACCTCTATGCCCTACTTTAGTCGCTAAAATGTCTTTAAGTTTATTAGCTTTATTTTTCCGGTCATTTATAAGAGTCCTGTAAATTTCTTCTATTCTTTCTTTGTCAGGGAACTGGTCATTAATAAAGTAAGTGATCATTTCATTCTCAGAAAGTTTGATAATAAAAGAAAGAAATGGCCTTTTAATAATATCTGCTTTTATTTTCAACCACTTTGTCTTTGACGGTCCTGTTAATTCCATATTTTAGTTTTTGAGCTAATACACAAATCAGTTTTTGTATGAAAAGTTTCCTTTATTAAAGAATAGATTACCATTTTAATTAATAAATACGGATAACAGATCGATCTCCTTCCTCTCCCCATTGAACCTGCCAGGCTCTACCACTTATTTGATCAAGCAGTATGAAATTGTGCATGTTTTTCGTTGGATAAAGGAAAAATCTACCGTTAATCTCTTCCCCTTCATCTACACGAGATATCTCCGAAAGTATAGTTACGAATCTATATTTGCTTTCTGTGCCCCATTGAACTTGCCACATTTTACCATTTCTTGTATTCAGTTTAATAAATGTATACATATTACGTGTGGCAAACAGCCTGTACACAACTGCACTATCAGTAGAAATATTTTGAATGGGCACATCGTTTGTATTCTGTGAGAATAAATAATTAGAAGTAAAAGAAAAAATTAATAAAATAAATAGACTTTTCATTACGCAAAATTATCGTGATTTTTAATAGTTATACTCATTACATATACAATTGTCAGAAACAAGCTAAATCAAAAGATCAGAATGTCTAAAGAAAATATAGCTTAACCATTGTTCAAAATATGAAATAATATCACGACCCCTTAGGTCTTAACTAGAAGATTTCAACAGATTCTGAATTAATATTTTTTTGGAATTGGTCTTTTTGAAAGCAAACCTTTAATTTACTCATTGCTTGCTCTTACTCCAAAAAATAATATTCACATATTATAACTTAATTATACAGAAGCAATCCAGCCATTTATATCATTCTCAAGATTATTAATTGATTTTTTTAAAAGCTCAATTTTACTAAATGCCTCCCGGTATTCAACTTCTTCTAAGTTTGAAATTGTCTCACTCAATTTTTTCATTTGATATTGAAGATCAGAAATAAATAAATTAACCTTTTTATTGGCGTAATCTATAATCAATTTTGAATGCTCTTTAACCAAATCCAGGTAAGCCGAATTAATTTTCTTGAATTGTACATTGTAACACTTTTTTGCTGATTGCATTATTTTACTGATATTTTTTGCTCTGCGTTCAGATGCAGATAGAACAAAGTTTCCAAAAAAACCCAAAATACCAGATAATATTGCGCCTGGAGGATTAATTAAAAAGCCAACTATTCCGGTAAATAAACCCACGCCAAAAGAAGTTGAAAGGTCGACAGTTGGAGTTTCAAATTTCTCAACCGCTGAAAAATCTACAATCTTTTGTTCAGAGTTTCCAGAAATGATTTCTCTAACTTGTTTTAAGTTGTCAGTAATCCAGTTGTCAATCATTGCTTTCAACAAATTTACCTGATGTTCATACTCAATATTTGTTTGCTGTAAAGCTTTGTGGGCTCCATGTACTAAATAATTTTGCAGTGTTTTTTTATTTGGCAAATCAACGTCTAACTCAAAAGATTTTAATTTGATTTCAAGTTCTGAAAGCAATTTATATTTTCGATTCTCAAGTGAGATAGATATACTCTTTTTTATTTCTCTTTCGGTGTTAAAGTATAATTTTGAAAGTATTGGAATTTTATTCTTTACTTTGTTAATTGCATTAACAAGCTTCTTTCGGTTCTCATTGTCTAACAATCTTGTATGTAAGATGCCTTCAAAATCTTTAATCGATCCGATTAATTCTTTATTTACATAATTCAAATTTACAAGGCCAATTTTATTCTCTTTAAGCAGATAAGACCAAATATCATTTTCCAATTTTTGTACACTATCTACCCCTTTCTTCTTTAATCTAGCTTCTAAACTTTCCTCCGCACTGATATAAAATACTTTCCCTGATACCTTTTCATAAAGGTTGTATTTTTTCAGATCTTGTGTTACTCTATCTTGAAGTTGTGACAATTTATCACCACTTAGAGCATTTATTTTTGTAAACACTAAAAATATTTTATCAAGAGATTGTCCTAATTCTACAATGTGTTTTTTGTATTCGCTCTTGAATATATAACCCCCGTTTTCAAAAGGTGAAGAGTCAATCAAATATAATATTGCGTTAGACTTAGTAACAGTACTCCACGTATAGTTATAAACATTTTCATCAGGGTCATCAAGCCCGGGAATATCAAAAAATGAAACACCATGTTCAAGCTGTCTGTTAGCTAAATGAATTTCCAAAAGAGTTACTTCTTTTTTGTTGTCTTCATTTTCGATTTGTGAAGCAAAACTTTTAACAACCTCTTTAGAAAATTTATGGGTAGTGGTCTTACCACCTCGAAATGTTACTTTTATAGTATCCGCTTTTCCTGGAAGGATTTGAATTGGAACTCCAGTTGTTTGAAAAATCCCAGTTGGAGAAACATCCTTTCTCCTTAGTAATGCATTAATCAATGAACTTTTACCAACTCTTGAAGGGCCTGTGATTGATATTCTATAAATAGATTGCTCAATTTGATTATTCAAAGCTTTCAGTGAATTATTGACTGAATCAAAATTGAAAGGCTGGCAAATTTCACTGTATGCAGCAAGATTCGTGATGCATTTATCTTTTAATTCAAAGTAAGTTCCTGCTTCAATAATTTTTTTTGCAGGAGTTTTCCAGCTTAAAACATAATCTCTTATTAAATCTAAAGAGTAATTTTCAAATTTATCATAAATGGAAATCTTGAGAGTAATGAACTCTTGATTAACCCAATTCGGATTTGTGTTATCTAAGTTATTAATCAATTTCTCATCTATCCATTTTAAGTAAAATTCGTTTGTTATTAAATCATTTAATACAAACATTACTGGAAGGTTTGAACTATACCATTGAATAACTTTCTTAACAGGAATTGAAAAGCTAATATGCTTCTTAATAGCTTTTAACTTTTCTATCGATTTTAATTGAAATAAGAAATATTTACTTTCAGGAGCAAAACTGTCACTATCTTTAATAGGTCTTGTAATTTCAACTTGCCCATCAATACCATAATCACGTATAGCCCAACCAAAAGGCATATACATTCCTAATTTATCAATAAGCTCCTCAAAATTTCGTTTTGATTTCCATTCATTTCTATGTGATAAAGGAATTTCCACTAAAGTTTTTGCAGTCATCTTATTCGAAAATTAAAAATTAATTCTGGCTATAATTATATATTAATGCATGAGAATGTCTAATGTAATAATGAATGGCTTTGAGGAATAGTCACAAGAAAAAATATTAATTATTAATTTAATTTAATTAGGTCAATCTGTACCTTAGTCATTTAAATTTCTCCGATAACATCGTCAAGTTGTAATCGAAGAAGTGCTAAGCGTAAATGTTCATTTTCAATTCGACCATGCCCCGAAGATGTTATTTTAAGACTATCTTTAATATTATTAACCTCTATTGATAATTTTTCTATTTTTCTTATTAATGAATCAATTTGAAAAGTTTTAATTTCAAATTTCTTTTCAATTTCATTGATCCACATATTATCGCTATTTGGATAAGATGCTTTAATAATTGAAATTCCAGTCAACATTTTTTGCGGATTGTTATCTTTCAATAAGTCAATAAGTAGTTTCGCTCGTTCTCTGGATATAGTTTCTTGAGAAATTTGCTTGTTAAGTACTGAATCTGGCCTTTGAATAAAAATAAATAAAATAATTGCACTTAATGCAAGTAAAATAGATTTAATAATTTCAAATACTCTTTGAGAAGTAATGCTTATTGTCTCTGCTTTGATTTTTTCAATCTCTGCTTTTTCTTTTTCAGTCATTTTTCTTTAACACTAACAGTTTAGGAATAAATTGTATTCAATGTTGTTTTTCTAACATTCTTATGTGTGATTATTTGACAATAAAGCTGTTGAAAATCACTATACCTCAAATTTCACTTAAAAAATTACCCAAAGACAACCGTCGTAACCGATACATAACCATACAATTTATAATCTTCATAGTTGGCCCACAATACCTAAAACATGGTATTTTTCTATCCCCAAAATTTCTTAAAAATCTGCCTACGTAGTTTGTTCTTTCGTATCATTCTATTCCCTACTTTTATCCTGCGTTATAGTTCGTAGGAGGCAGGTAATACCTGCATTCATAAGTTGCAGGCTTTTTTATGCCTGCAACTTTACCGATAATACGGTTCTGCACCCCCGTGCAAGCTTGTAATGGGCTTGCTGCCTCCTACGGTGTAACGCAACGGGACAGGCAGGACCGTATTTTTTTCTGCCCCTAATACCTTACACTATGACCAGCCCGAACCCCACACCCCAGCAGGTAATGGATGCCCTGCTCAATGGCAATAACGACCTTTTTGTGGTAGATAATATCATTTCCAGCGCCAAAGCCATTATTCACTTTGTAGGAACCTCCGATCTTGATGCCGACTGGAAGTACTCCCTATTCGAACTGGAGCAGCGCTTTCTGCTCTATGCCCGTATCTGGGAGAGTACTACCACACCGCACCCGTCGGCGGGGTAAGACCATCCGTTTCGGCAGCATCCTCTCCCTGGCGGTTCGTACCTGCAGGGAGGGGGTGCTTATATATACAATGCGGTAAAATAAGGGCTTTGCGGCAGATGAGAGTACGGGAAGCCGTAGCGGGCCTGGGGGTTTGCGTTGTACGCACCCTATTGCGAAGAAGGGTAATATGGTTATGAAATATAGCCCCATCCGGATCGGGGCGGTGTGCCAGCTACCCGATGCGTGGCAGGCCGTATTACAAGCATACCCAAATGGCTATTACCCTAAAAGAGATGGCCGGCTATTTCCTCCCCCCCGGTAAGGGCTGTATGCAGGGCAGGCCTCCGATGCCTTTTACTCATAGTGCAATGCCTCGATGGGATCGAGCCTTGATGCTTTCAACGCGGGATAATACCCGAAGAAAACCCCGGTGATAAAACATACCAGAAATGATACCACCACTGAAAAATGTGTTACCAGGGTAGGCCAGTGAATGAAATAGGTTACCAATTGTGTGGCGATCAACCCAAGTAATACGCCAATTATTCCTCCGGTAATGCTGATGAGCACCGATTCGATTAAGAACTGCAACAGTATGTCTATACCCCTGGCTCCAATAGACATCCGCAGACCAATTTCTTTGGTACGCTCCGTTACAGATACGTACATAATGTTCATAATCCCGATACCACCCACTAAAAGAGATATACCGGCAATAACCGTGAGCAGTATGGTGAGTATCTGGCTGGTAGAGCTTAATGAATTGATGAGTTCGGCCTGCGTCCTTACGGTAAAATCATCATCCGTTCCTTTCTTCAGCTTATGACTGTCCCGCATTATATTTTCAATCTCATTCGCCGCTTTATCCGTGGAGTTTTCATCCACCGCTGAGGCAAAAATAGTTTGGTAATAGGTAGTGGGTGATATGCGTTTCATTACAGTCGTTTCCGGCGCCAGTATCACATCATCCTGATCCTGGCCGAATGTATTCTCCCCTTTGGCGGAAAGAACCCCGATTATTCTAAATGGAATATTTTTAAACCGGATGGTTTTTCCAATGGCATAATCTGCATTTGGAAAGAGATTTTTTAACACCGTCTGCCCGATCAGGCATACTTTATTTGCCAACGCCATATCCTGGTCGGTAAAAACGTTGCCATCCGTTAATGGCCATCCGCGAATCTGCATGTATACCGGCGATACGCCCTGCATACTGGTGGTCCAGTTGTTTGCTCCATTTATAGCCTGCCCCCTGGCCGATACCGAACCAGACACCCCGTTTAAAAACTGCGCCTCCTTTTGCAAAGCGATTACATCCTGCTCCGTGAGCGATTGTACCGTAGAATTATCTAACCGGGCTCCGGCGGTTACATTGCTGCTGGGGCGAATCACGATCATATTACTACCCATGCCGGCTATCTGGGTTTGAATGCTTTGTTTGGATCCTTCGCCGATAGCCGTCATGGCTATTACCGCTGCCACACCGATTATAATACCGAGCATGGTAAGGAGCGTCCGCATCCTGTTGCGGTTTATGGCTCTCCAGGCTATGCGTAAAAGATTAGTAAGGGTCATGATTTTACATTTAAACTTTCATCTAATGCGGGCAAACTTTCCAGCATCTTTCTGGCACTCTGCACATGGTTATTGATTTCATCCTTCAGCAATTTTCCATCTTTTAATGTAATGGTCCGTTTGCTGAATAATGCGATGTCCGGCTCATGCGTTACAAATACAATGGTTTTTCCATGGTCGGTATTCAACTCCTGCATCAGCATCATGATTTCGTAGGAGGTACGGGTATCCAGATTACCGGTTGCTTCATCTGCCAGTATCATCACCGGGTCATTTACCAATGCCCTTGCTATAGCCACCCGTTGCTGCTGCCCGCCCGACATCTGGTTGGGCAAATGATTTACCCGCTGACTGAGCTTTACCGCCGCTAGTGCTGTCAATGCTTTTTCCCTTCTTTCTTTGGCAGAATATTTTTTATTGTACAACATGGGCAGCTCCACATTTTCGATGGCGGAGGTGCGCGGAAGCAAATTATACGACTGAAATACAAATCCTATTTTGTTGTTTCGTAATACCGCCAGCTCCGATTTAGACAGCTTGCTTACCTGCACGCCATCCAGTATATACTCACCGGAAGAGGGCCGGTCCAGACAACCTAATATATTAAGCATGGTCGTTTTCCCACTGCCACTGCTGCCCATAATGGTTACAAATTCGCCGGCATTAATTACAAAACTTACATCGTTTAAGGCCCGAACCGTTTCCGCTCCCATCCGAAACTCCCGCTTAAGATTTTTTATCACTACAATCTGATTATTCATTGCGCTGTGTTTTAATATCGTGTACCACCTGATGGCCTTTGTGGTGATGATGGCATAAAAGGGCTTTTTTGTTTTTTCTCCTCCTTTCTTTTATTATCGCCGGATGATATGGAGGTAATCACTTCATCTCCTGCCGATAAACCCGCTACCACTTTCACATTCGCATCATCCGCCAGGCCCGTGATGATCCGTTTCTCCACCAGTGTATCCCCTTGCTTTATCCATATAAATGCCGGATGAATAGCCATATTGTCGTCACCCTGATTAGCAGCTCCTCCCCTTTCATCGTGCCTGGTACCGGCGCCGGCCCCGTGAGGATGGTTACTGTTTACGGCCACCTTACGGATAATATATTTTTTCAATAGCACGGAATCAGGTTTTACACTCAAGGCCCGTACGGGTATCAGCAGGGCATTACTGTCTTCTTCGATATAAATATTGATACTGGCCGTCATACCGGGTTTTAACTTCAGCAAACTATTGTCCACATTAATTTTAGTGGTATAGGTGACTACATTGGCGGAAACGCTCGGCTCCAGCCTTATTTCCTCCACCGATCCGTTAAACACATCATTGGGAAAAGCATCCACCGTAAATGATACGTGCTGCCCCGTTTTTACACCACCAATATCTGCCTCATCCACGGCCGCGTTTACCTGCATCTTGGTAAGGTCTTTTGCTATTACAAACAGTACCGGGGCATTAAAACTGGAAGCAATGGTTTGCCCCTCACTAATATTTCGGTTGAGCACCACCCCATCTACCGGCGAATAAATATTAGTATAGGAAAGTAATTTATTGGCTACCCGTACCTGTGCGCTGGCATTTTCAAAAGCCGCTTTCGCATCATTGTATTGGTTAAGCGCCGTTTGATAATCTGCCTGGCTGATAGCCCCTATATTGTACAATTTACTTTGCCGCTCAAAATTGCTTTTTTGAAGATCCATATTGCTTTTAGCCGTATTCAACCCCGCTTTCGATTCATCATCCTGAGCTGTTAATATAGAAGGATCCACCTGCGCCAGCAATTGGCCTTTTTTCACTACACTGTTATAATCCACAAATACTTTTCGTACCACCCCGGATACCTGCGCCCCTACCGACACCGTATCCAATGGCTCAATGGTACCGGTAGCGGTAACACTCCGGGCAATGGGGCCGAATACAGCCTTTGCAGTGGTAAAGTTTATGGCTTCGCCCTTTTTACCAGACTTTAAATAGATAAATAAACCAATGGCCACCACTAACACTGAAATTAATAAAATGAGCTTCTTTTTCATATCGTTTAATATTTATAAAGTAATGGGCGTACCCATATAAAACTGATAGACCTTCTGTTGTAATACTGCCGTGTATTTGGCTTGTGTAAATGCCTGCACGGCCTGTACATACTGATTGCGCTGCTGCAATAAATCATACACATTTAAGGCACCTAATTTTAATTCGGCATACACTATGCGGTAGCTTTCCGTAGCAGCCGTTAATTGCTGGCTGGCCGCATCATAAGCCTGCCGTGCATTCACGGCATTCAGGTATGCCTGCTCCACGGCCTGTGTTAATACCAACTGGTTGCTCTGTAGCTTAAGCCCTGATTGTTTGTAGGCGATCCTGGCTTTTTCCAGGTTCGTTTTGTTTTGCCGTTGGGCAAAAATTGGAATGGCTACAGATACTCCCATGGATTGGTAAAAATTATTACCCGTTTGCCTGAAATAACTTGTTTTCGGGTTTACGGAGTTGAGCAGCACATCGCTATAGCCGGAGCCCAATGCGCCCGTTGCTTTTATGGTGGGCTTAAAGGCCGCTTTTGCGATTGCAATATCCAGTGTGCTGATATCCATGGCCAGTTTTCCAATTTTTATTTCCGGAAAATTTTGGAGCGCCAGTTGCTGTGCTTCCGCTACAGGAGCTATGGCAGCAGCGGCATTTACAGCGGGCACCTGGGCAATTTCAAATGGTGTTTCGGTAGACAATTGTAATAATTGCTTCAGGGTTAGTGTATTTAACCTTATGGTGTTTTGTGCCTGTACCAACAGATACTTATCGCTCGCCAACTGTGCTTGTATTTGCAGCAAACTGATCTTAGCCACCTTTCCTGCTTCAAAAAGTTGCTTTGACTGCAGTACAGCAGAATCCGTATTATGCACCAGTTCGCTCACGTATTTTTCATTTTCCTTCGCCAGTAATACATTCAGGTAGGCCTGAGTAATGGCCAGCGTAACATTATTCTGGGCTTGCTGTACAGAAAGCCCCGCCGATTGAAAAGACAGATCCTGACGGCGGATGGTGTTATTCACCGAGTTATCATTCCAAAGCACTACCGAAGAATTTACTGCATAGGCCCCGCTGCTGGTTAGCTGGTTTACCAGATTACCATTGCCACGCACATTATTATTGGCATTGTTCAAATTATTGGCTACCGACGCGGAAAGCAGGGGTATCTTTTCCCCTTTCGCTGCAATTACATTTTGTTCTGCAGACTGCTGTGCATATTGCAACGAATTAACCTGGATATTATGCTGTCGTGCATACTCAATACATTGCGCTAACGACCAGCTTTCCGGCAAAAGAGCCGCAGCTCCGGATTGCGCCACGCACCTTACGGTGTACAGTAATGTACTGGAAAGAATAAAAAATATAAGACTGAGTTTCTTCATCACCATTTGTTTTAATAACAGGATAAAATTGAAGCAAATGAATGGGTAAGAAAAGCGGCATTCGTTGAACGGGCAAATATGGTCGTTGGCATCTGCGCATACAAAAGCCCCTCCTGGTGGAGGGGCTATCAGCGTTCTATTGCTGAGTGGTGATTCGGATGCAGCCTTTCATTACGGATTCAGTTTTATTTCGCCCGCACAGGCGTAGAATGGATGTAATGGATTCTTACCGAACCTTCAAAAAAACAATCTATTTATCCGTTCGAATAATCAATATTGGAATTTTTGAATGTTTTATCATGTGTTCAGATAAATCGGGCATGAGTAATTTTCCAATACCATGCCGGGCATGAGAGCCCATTACGATCAGGTCTATTGAGTTGTTGTCGGCATAATCCAGAATTGCCTTCTCAATCGTATCTCCGGAAAGGGCCACTGTTTTAATTGCCGGATCTCCCAGATGACTGGCTACTGCTTCCAGAAAAGCCACTCCTTCCTTTTTTATATCGTCCACTACAGCCTTAGCGCCATCTGTATACGCACCCTTATAACCCATGATGGGAGAATAATCCGCTGCATAAAAGGCCGGCTCTGCATACACATGTACAATAATGATATTTGCATTCATCCCTTTCGCAAATTCATACCCTTCTTTTGCTACTTTTTCAGCAGAGGGATGATAATCGAGTGCAATCAGGATATTTTTCCTGACCGGCTCATTTATTTCGCTGTTTATCATCGTCTGTTCTTTTTACTGTTATTCATTGGCCTTTCTCTTCTTATAGCAGACTCCGGTGCTTTATGTACTGGCAATCGCTCCACATTCTGTTTTTGATCCGTGCCTTCATTTCTTATTTTGGCGTCGCTATTGTGCGCAGGCGTTGCGGTAGGGTTATCTATCCTTCTGAATTCCCTGGGTTGGGCTGTTAACACAGGAGGCCGGTACACATGTACTTCATTCCCTGCCCGCCTTGCCAGGCTTGCTTTATTCGTCTCCCTGATAGAGACAGGCTCAATAGTACGGTTGGCATACTTCTGTACATCACTTACCTCTGGCCCTTTGCAATAATACTGGTAATGTATGCGGGTGACATCGAAATTATTGATGATATTGATCCTGGTGGCATAATTAACCGCAAACTCCCTTCTTTCCACCCGGTCATAAATATCCCGGTCATAAATATGTTCCCGTCCGCAGAAATTCCAATAAAAGGGTGCGGGCCTCCACTGGTTAAAAGCAAAACCTGCATTTACTTCAGGCAGCAGGGGTGCCCAGGCATAGTAGTTATCTACATTTCCCCAGGTTACCCAGGCGGGCGACCATTCGTACCCCGGTATCCACAGCCATCCGTATGTATTATCATAGGTCCACCGGCCATAGTGAAACGGCGCCCAGCCCCAATTGTAATTTGACTGCCACATCCAGCCTTCATTGGTATAATCCCAGTATCCATTGGTGAGGTAGGGCCGGAAATCGCCCGCCACACCAGGGTGCCACACATGGCCATATGCCGGATAGTCAATCCAGGTACCATAGGGGGATAAGCCGTCATAAAAATCCTGGTAGTCGATGGAAGCAGGTGCTGCGGGACTTTGCGTAATGGCATTACTGCTGCTACAGCTTGAAAAAAGCACAGCCGTGGCAGCCAGAAGATAAACAGATAAAATAAACTTTTTCATTGTATAATGTTTTAGAAGTGCAGGTGAAGTAGTATGGTTATAATTTTTTCAATGATTCATTTAAATCAGCACTGTTTTCAAACTGATCTAATGAAGCACTGGTATAATGAATTTGTAAACCGGGCTTGTGATCGTTTGTTTCTGCCAATACGATTTTAATAACAGACCTTCCAGTATTCCAGGTCGCACTCAGGGAAAGCATTCCGGTTGACACAGCCTGACCATAGTCCAGTTTCTGTTTCGGCGTTACATTGCCGGCCCAGCTTTCCACATCACTGGTGGCCTTCCCATACTTTTTGGTGAGCAAATCTTTAAACTTGTTGTAGTCCTGTATATAAAGCTGGGGATTGGAATACTTTTTAGTAAAAAGATACATCCCGCTGATCAGCTTATCATTGTCATTGAACAGGTAAATAACTTCGCAATCGGAACCGCCCAATATATCTTTATATATCAGTTCATCGTTATTTACATTCGATAACAAACGTGATGTTTCCACGTCCTGAACAGTATCCAGTGAGCTGCCCCAGGATAAGCCCCGGAAATCCTGGGCCTGTGAATAATTTAATCCGGTAATAGTGATAACCAGAATGATCAGTAATTTTTTCATTGTATTACGTTATGTTTTTGATTTAGAGGTTTAAATTAATTTACAATTGATAACGTTCACTTTACTTATAGCCAGTAAGGCAATATGACTCGGTAAACAGGCAAAATGAACTTGTGTCTGATCTCATTCATCACACCCTGTTCACCCTCGCATTATTCAGGCAGATGATAAACTCTTTGCGGACATCCGGAACTTCCAGATTAAAATCAGCCAGGCTAAACCTTGCTGTTAAAAACACACTGAAGTTTCCATTCTCATCAGGACCAGAAACCACCGGGATATAAGAAACCTGTACCGGGTTAGTAATCCCATTGAGTGTAAGCATTCCCCTGACCGTATAGGTTTTTGCAGACGTAAGTTCACCCTGCATTTCATTAAGGTTTATTGTTACTTTAAGCCTGAACTGGTATCCGGGGTTCAGTACATCCGAATCCTCCACATTCGTATTGGCCACTATTGAATAGGGAATATTTACAGCCACCTGAAGTTCATTGGAGCCATTGGGAAGGAAAACCAGCGCCTTATTGAGTATAAAAGAGCTGTTATCAGATCCGTTCGCCGGCACCAAACGGGCTGCTGTTGCCCTGAAATTAACTTCATCGTATTGGGCATTTACCGACACCGTTCTGGTAATGAAAAGAAGAAGGACAAACAGATTGCGGGATAGCGTATTCATAACTTTTATTTATGAAATAAAATTACATGCAGCGCGTATTGTTAAAATTCACCGCTCGGTGAAAAGGCAATAACAGTCGTTCAAAAAAAAGGGGGGTGCAAACTGCTGCACCCCCACGAGAAACCATAACCATAACCATAGCCATGAAAGCTACTTCCGTTATTTCAAGTCATTGATACCGTAATAATAAAGTTTGGCTGATCCGGGATATACCCCCTGTATCTGAAAATTACCTGCTTGTTTGCTGATGGCATCCTGTAGCTGCTCAACAGTACTTACCGGTATGTCACCAATTCTGGTAATGATAAATCCTTCCTTCATCGTTGTTTCGTTGCCCAGTATACCCTCCTCACTGATTGCACTTACCCGCACACCACCGGTAATACCTGCCTGCTCACATTCTGTTTTTGAAAGGGTTGCAAATTCGGCACCCAATGCTGCCGCTGACGCCGCATTCTGACTGGCAAACTGACCCAGTTTACTTTTGAGCACAACATCCACCGTTTTCTCTTCATTCCCTCTTACAAATGTGATGCTTACCTTATCCCCGGGTTTAAACTGTGCCACCTGTTCACTCACCTCCGCATTGCTGCTTACTTTCGTACCGTTGATTTTTATTATGGCATCACCCTTTTTAATTCCGGCCTCAGCGGCTGCACCAGCAGGGTCGGTCTCCATTACCCATACACCTGATACCTGATCGTTAACTCCTAACTCTTTTTTGCTGGCATCATCCAGCTCATCAGGAGCCATACTGATACCCAGATACCCCCTTTGCACCGTACCGAACTTCATCAGATCTCCTATAACTTTCTTCATTAAATTAGAAGGGATAGCGTATGCATACCCCGCATAGGAACCCGTGGGTGAAGCGATCGCAGCATTTATCCCTACCAGTTCCCCATTTGTGTTTACCAACGCCCCACCGCTGCTACCGGGATTCACTGCCGCATCCGTTTGTATAAATGCTTCCACCGGTGCGGCACTTTTATTGTTAATGCCAATATTCCGGCTTTTGGCACTCACGATACCCTGGGTAACCGTTACATCCAGATTAAGCGGGTAGCCGATAGCCAGTACCCATTGCCCCAGGTGTACTCCGTCAGAATTCCCAATGGGCATCACCGGCAGATTCTTTGCATCAATTTTTATCAATGCCAGATCCGTATTGGCATCTGCACCGATCACTTTGGCTTTGTAATTCTTCCGGTCGCTCAACGTAACCATAATATCACTGGCGCCATCCACCACATGGTTATTGGTTACAATATATCCCTCACTACTGATAATCACCCCTGAGCCGGCAGCCCGCTGATCCTGTTGCATACCACCACCATTTTCACCAAAGAATCGTTTGAATATATCATCGTTACCAAACAGGTCGCCAAATGGATTGCCCTGCATACCTCTTCCTTTTTGGTCTTTGGCTTTTGTGAGCGTTTTAATATGCACCACAGAAGGCACAGCACTGGTGGCTGCCTTTTCAAAATCTGCAGGCGGAGTGGTGGTTTCGTTAAATCCGGCCGGCATTACAGCCACTTTTTCCGTCTGGGGTATATTGTTTTGACTTTTGCTTTCGTGACTGAAAATAGCATATGAACCGGCAAATACATACCCCCCGATAATGGCAACAATCATAGTTACCATTGCAAAAAATTTAAATTTAGTTGTCATTGTTTTAAATTAATTTAAGTACAGAAAATGAATGGCATTTAAAACTTCCTGAAAATAGATTTTACCTGCTGGGTAATATCTTTTGTTGTAACGGTTTGACTATTGATCTCCCCCTGTGCCCAGCCCTGCCAGATCAGCTTATTTGACTTCGCATCGATCATATTTACAGATAGCTCCCCCTCCTTAAAGGGTATATTTCGCGTACGCACTCCCACCAACATAGAAGGATGCCAGATGCTATACACACCCCTTCGTCCATATATATAAGAGGAAAACGGACGGGAATAGACCGGGGCTGACTCCCGCTTTGTGCCGTGCTTTACGGCTATTGCATAATCAAGCAATACATCCGGATTATCCTCCACTTCCCTCCACCCCTTTTTGGACAATTCTTCGCTCACCACGTTTTTGATATTATTATCAATAATATCATTATCAGACCGGTTAGCTTTACGTGTATCGCCGCCATTCGTCCAGGCAAAGGTTTGGTAGGCGGAAAAATTAACTCAGGTGGCTTTCTCCGTATGACTGGTTACATTGCAACTGCTGAACATCAACGCCGCAACAGGAATAACCAGGAGTAGTTTAGTGAAATAGTATCGCATAAATCTTACTTTTAATTTTAATGAAATAACTTACGATACAAATTTACACTGCACGCGAAGGGTGATTAATCCATAGTCGCCGACCGGGCAAAAACAATCGGTGTATCAGCGTTTCTGTTAGCTGATATTATACTATTTTTAATCCCTTAATAAAAAATATGAAACTGAAAAAGAATATATGGCATAGCGATCCGCAGGAACACGACTTTCCTGCAGCATTCGATTATTTAACCCTGTTATATCCCGATACAAAAGCAGGAAAGATTGTTTCCCGACTAAAACAAAGCAAAACAATTTTGAAGAAATCTAAAGACATTCTAAGAGCCAGCGAATTACCGCTGCTGCCCAAAGACAATATTCATGTAAAAGAAAATCTGAAAAAGGCTAAAAATGGAAGGAAATTATCGCCGATACTGTTAGTTAGAGACAGAAAACTCATCATCGCCGACGGGTATCACCGGGTCTGCTCTATATATTATCTTTCCGAAGATCTTGAAATACCCTGCAGAATAACAGATATAGAAGAGGAACAAGATCAGGATCAATAAAATAAAAATTAACCTTTAAATATAAATGACATGGATACTGAAATAATTTACCGTGTATTACTGGCAGCTTTGTGGGGTGGACTTGTAGGTATCGAGCGGGAATACCGGAGTAAGTCAGCAGGATTTCGTACTATGATCATGATTTCAATGGGCTCCTGTTTTTTTACCCTGATGTCAGAATTTATCGGGCATGATAATAATCCGGACCGGATAGCCTCAAATATTCTTACGGGTATTGGCTTTATCGGCGCCGGAGTAATATTTCGCGGAGATAATAAAATAAACGGGATCACCACTGCCGCAACCATCTGGACAGTAGCTGCCGTGGGAATGGGCATAGGCGCCGGATATTATATTGCCTCTGCAAGTGCAAGTATTTTGATATTAATCGTACTCGCTATTCTACCACTGGTAGAAAGAAAAGTAGATGCCTGGCATCAATCCAAAACATACACCATCAAAACCACCTTTACAGCCGAAGCCATTCCGGACATCGAGCAGCATTTTATCACGCATAACCTAAAATACAAGATAACCGGGCAGATTAAAGAAAAAACAGAAATAACCAGTACCTGGCAGGTGCATGGACATGAAAAAGATCATCATGCATTTATCAAACTAATGCAAAGCCAGGATACGATATACCGGTTTGAATACTAAAAAAAATAAAGGACTGTACGTTCAGTCCTTTACATACCATTCAGCAGTAAATACTTTTATAGCAATTAACAACCGGTCAACGTGTCCCCCAATAAAAAGACTTCTCAAAGGATTCAGCCTTTGAGAAGTCCGGAGGAAGTACCGATCGCCTTACTTCACTTGTGTAAAAAAGGAAACATCGCCACTCATACTCACCTTCAGCACCATCTCTTTATTGTCCTTCTTTAATTGGATAAAATAATTATCGGCATCATCAAACTGCTGGTTATAAAGCACCATATCTGACGTATTGGATTCGTTATCGTCGAACAGAATTACCGCACCCTTTGTGTAATCTTTGTATTTCTCATTAATCACTTTCTGGGCTTTGGCAGGCAGGTCCTGAAATTTTTTACTCTGTACCGTACCAACTAATGAGGCATCCGCATCATAAAAGGCAGTCATGGTAATGCCTTTTTTAACGAAACTGGCTTCATCAAAGTTTTCGGTCCTTTCCCATTTTGTACCGGGCAGGTTACCAAAATCACGGATAAAGGCTTGCTTTGCCTGGTCACTTACATTGTTGCCTTTCAGCTTTCTTAAGGCTTGTCTTTCTGCTTTACGTTCACTCTTAATCACCTTCTCTTCCTGTTTCAGGCTTTTTTCACCCTTCTTAAGAGAAGCTACATTGGATTGAGCGTTCACAACAGCGGAAAACAATACAACTGTGAGTGATAAATAAATTGTCTTTTTCATTTTTTTACGATTAAAAATTTAAAATATTTTTTGTTTGGTGACCTAAAATTATTATGTGAAAAAGGCCATGCTCATTTCAAATCGTTGAACAGGCAAAAACTGTCGTTGAACGATATAATGATGTGATACAAATGTTTCTACCTTCGAAAAATAAAATAAAGGAATTATGGGCGCTGAAAATACCAGTAAAAAAAATGTATGGTTGAATATATATCGCTTGGTAAAACCTTATAAAGGAAAACTGTTTTCTGTATTCCTGATCAGTTTACTGGCTACAGCGGTAACGTTATTTCAACCGCTGATATACCGCGAAGCAATCAATGATATATCCGGTCTTTTTGCAAAACAGGCAATTGATGATGCCAAAGGAGTAACAGATGACAATGCAGAAACAGATGAAGCGCCGGGCATTGCTTTATTTGACAAGTTTGCAGGAAAAAAAGAAACAACTGCAACACTGAGTGACAGCATTATTTACACCAGTGATACCATACATTATTTAAAAGATACGGTCATCATCAAAACACTAAAAGAAGGTGTACACGGCGGGCATCACCGGCGGAAAATTGTTACATTAAAACAAAAAGAAAAAATACCGGAAACAAAAATAATCAAAGAACCACACACCACTACCCATGTAGCTCCCCGTACACCCAATCAGGCATTTCATACATTGATGTGGGCCGTTATATTATTATTTATTATCAATATCCTCGGTCTGCTGTTTTGGTGGATCGGCGAAAATATGAATATCAAACTATCCTGTGCCATCGAAAGGAATTTCATTCTCCGAACATTCGGGCATGTATTAAAACTACCCCTTGCCTTTTTTGCAAAACGATCCAGCTCCGCCCTGCATAAACAGATTGATCAGAGCGAAGAAATTTCGGGAACAGTTACTTACTTCACGAAAGATATTTTTCCGGAGATTGTAAACCTTGTGGGAATCATTGCCATTATGTTCTGGCAAAACCATACCCTGGCCTTACTGGCTTTATCTATTGTACCATTTTACCTCTGGCTCACCATCCGCTCTACCAAAAAACTGGAAATGAGCTTATCCGGATACTATGAAAAATGGGAGGATGTTTCGTCTAAAATGCAGGATGCCTTAGCTGGTATTAAAACCGTAAAACTGTCCGGTGCGGAACAGCGCGAAGTAGACAGGCTGGATGAACAGACGAAAGCAGCTTATAAAGATTATATGAAGCGCTCCTTTCTATCACATAAATATACATTCTGGCAAATCTTACTCACGCATCTGGCTACGGCGCTCGTATTAAGCTACGGTGGGTACCTCGCTTTAAATCACCGCCTCACTCCCGGTGATGTAGTAATGTTTGTAGCCTACCTGGACATGCTGTACACCCCCATCGATAATCTGGCTGAAATATGGGCTACCGTGCAACAGAATATTACCTCCGTTGCCAGGGCATTCAAACTATTAGATACCGAAGTGGCAGAACAAAAGGGTACCGAACTGCAATTGCAACATGGTAAAATAGAATTCAATAATGTACAATTTGGGTATAATCCGGACAGGCAGGTATTAAATGGATTGTCGTTTACGGCAGAGCCGGGGAAGGTCACTGCGCTGGTGGGTACATCCGGTGCCGGAAAAACCACGACCGTTGATCTGATTTTAAAGCTGTTTGAGCCACAGCAGGGCGAAATCTTAATAGATGGGCAAAAGCTCTCCCTTCTTGATGAATCCTCCATCAGAAGAAATGTAGGCATGGTATCAGCCGATGGCGCCATCTTCCGGGGTACCCTGGCAGATAATATCCGGTACAAAAAGCCGGACGCGAGCGATGCAGAAGTAGAAGCCGCCGCGATAGCCGCCGGTATGCAAAACACCCTGCAGCGATTACCCGATGGATTAAATACGCTGGTAGGAGAAAGCGGATTCGGCCTGTCGGTGGGAGAAAGACAGCGGGTGCAAATAGCGAGGGTAATTGTGGACAAACCAAGGATATTAATAATGGATGAAGCCACCGCCAACCTGGATTATGCAACGGAAGCCGAAGTAAAGAAAACCATTGATGAAATAAGAAAAGAGAATACGGTAGTGGTGATTGCCCATCGGTTTTCCATGGTAAAGGATGCTGACCAGGTAATAGTATTAGATGCCGGACAGGTAATAGAAGCAGGTACCCCCGCAGCATTAATAGAACAGGGTGGCTGGTTCGCCAATTTCGCCAATGCCGGAGAAGAAGAGGAAGAGGAGGAAGAAGAATTAGAAGAGGAAGAAACAGATGAAAGCGCGGAAGAAGAAGAGGAAAACGACGAAGAGGAAAATGAGGAAGAAGACGCTTGATAAACAATGTAACTTAAAATAGAACGAAAAAGATAATACATATAATCACAAAATCATGCAACGTTATAGCTCCCGAAAAAGATTTGTTAAGGTCCGGAATTTTTTAAGCAAAAAACTGTGGCCCTTCCTTGCCGGAATGAGCAGTGCCATAATAATGGTGCTGGCATTCTTTATACCCTCTCTCCAGGACCAATGGGACAGGCACCAGTCGCGAAAAATCATTAATCAATATGAATCCCTGGGAAATGATTTCTTTAAGGAAGAAAAATATGATATGGCTGAACAGGCCTACCAAAAGGCTTTTGAATTATCAGACAGTAAGCGGCTGGATATAGAAATAAAACGCCTGGATGCCCGGATAAACAGAGTCAACCTCACCTCCCACTGGGGCGACACGATACCCGATGACCTGGAGGAAATTGACTTCCAATACGTACTGCATTTGCAAAAAGGGAAAGAAAAAGAGAAAGAAAGAGTAGCCACCCTGAATAGTTACGGGATTTACCTTGCTTCATCTGATAAACAAAACGAAGCGGAACAGGCATTTTCAGAAGCCATTCAACTTGACTCCACCGATGCAACCGCCTACGTGAATTTAGGAAATCTCTATGATCAGCAGGGTAAAACAAAACAAGCTTTAAACAACTATCTCAAAGCGCTGTCATTGGAAAAAGATAATTCCCGGGCACATTATAATTTAGGATTACTCTATATGGAGCTGGGAAACCTGCAGGAAGCAAAAAAGGAACTAGGTGAAGCGGTGAAAGCAGATTCCACCGATGCGGATGCCTTAAAACAATATAATCAATTAGAAAAGGAGATGAAACATGAAAATAACTGAAGCTCAGCTATTCATTTACTCCATATTCAAAATGTATTTCTTTACTACTGAAATAAATTAACACTCATTTTTTCATACTTAAAACTAATACAAACGACTTTTTAGCAATGGCAAATAAAACTTCACAACATATTTTAAATACTTCCGTAGGTCTGTTAGGATTTTGTCTCGTGATACTGACATCAATACATCTCCCCAACAAATCAAGTAACTCCATTTTTGACGAGATCACCTCCTTTATCGCCATTTTACTGGTTATATCATCCGTAACGTCCTTTATATCCATCCGTACGGAGAAAATGAAAAAAGAAAAAATACTGGAAACAATTGCGGAGGTGTTTTTTGTGATCGCATTAATAGGTATCCTTTAAATTATAATTACACTTTTATACGTTTTTTGGTTTAAATAATACAAACGAATATGGACAAAGACATTAGAAAACTGCTGAAATCAGAATCAGAACAATTAAACAAACTGAAAAATATTGTTGCGAAAACAATAGAAGATGAAAAATTGATTATTGAAAATCTGCTGAATCCACCCAAGGATATGCTTACGAAGGGGCAGAAAATATCCGATAAAGTAGCCCGGTTTGGTGGGAGCTGGAACTTTATTATTTGGTTTTTCCTGATCCTGATAGGTTGGATCATATTCAACGCTGCGGTGACAAAACGTTATCAATTTGACCCCTACCCTTTTATTCTTATGAACCTGGTCTTATCCTGTATTGCAGCATTGCAGGCACCGGTCATTATGATGAGCCAGAACAGGCAGGAAGAAAAGGACAGGCAACGAAGTGAAAATGATTACCTCGTAAACCTGAAAGCAGAATTAGAAGTCAGAAGCTTACATCAAAAAGTGGACCTCCTCTTGGAAGAGCAAATAAAAGTGCTGTTTGAAAGCCAGGCCAAACAATTGGAAATATTAAAATCCATTGAACGGAAAATTGATGCGATCAAATAGTTACCTGATACTGTTATTGCGTCCAAAATGGCATACGAAATTCCGCTGCTGTTTTGTACGGGTACTTTCCCTGCTGACAGGTATTTTGATTTCCTGTAATCTGTCTGCCCAAAGTGAAACGTTTGCCTCCGACAGGCCCGGTCTTTCAGATGCCCCGGATCTGATTCGCCCTCAAACCTGGCAAATTGCTACCGGTTTTGATATTTCAAAATATAATCACACCGGCAATTACCAGCTTTCGGAAAATACATTAAAATATGGAATCAGTAAACGTATCGAGGCCAGATTCGATATTGGACTGCAATACGACCCTGACTCCAAAAAATATGGGGCTTCCGGCCCGGCCGTAGGAATAAAATACCTGTTGTGTAACCAGCTTGGGATTATACCTAAAACCGCTTTCATCATCGAATATTATCCTCCATTATTTTCTTCGGGACCAACATCTTCCGGCCTGGCTACAGAATTTTGTTTCAGCCATACGTTTAAAAGCGGGAATATACTCTACTATAATGCCGGAGCCAACTGGCAGGATATTGCTCAAATGGCAACATTCAATAGCTTAATTGGGTTTTCCTTTACTGTAAATAAAGTGCTGAATTCATTCATTGAACTATACCTCTATAAAACTCCTGCCCTGAAAATGAATTATGTCTCAGATGCCGGTATTACCTATCAGGTTTCTAAACGCCTGCAGGTGGATCTATCTGCGGGTGTTGATTTGGTACAGAGGAAAGGAGATTTTAATTACAGTGGGGGCATAACATACAACTTCTGAAAAATGGAAAGGGAAAAGAATGATAGAAAAAGTCATTCAATGGCTTTTGCAAAGAGGGCAGCCCTATTTTGCATTTTAGCCTGTGTTGGTGACATGGCAATTACCACCATACTCGGGTATTTTTATAAGGGATATAACCCATTTATTCAATCACAAAGCTATCTGGGAACATCCGACAGCCCGGTAGCCCTTTATATGAATACCTGGGGCGTTTGTTTCACTATCTTATTCCTGCTGTATGCTTATTATTCCGGCAAAACGGCGTATAAAAGAGAATTGTGGGAGAAAATTGCTGGCTGGCTGATTGTCGTTTATGGATTAGGTGAAGGCGCGGGCTCCGGGCTCTTCCCCTATAATCATATTGGAAATGAGCTGACATTATCGGCCAGGCTGCATAATGTATGCAGTGGCATGGGTGATTTTGCTTTAGTCCTTTTACCTTTCGCCCTGCTAAAGGGATATCCCCGGTATCGATCCGCTAATTTACATGTATATATATGGTTCGTTGCTGTTTCAGGTCCGGTTCTGATCATCCTGTATGTACTGGCAACCCGGAATATAATAACGTTGAAAGGTCTCTGGCAGCGGCTTTTTATACTTGATTATTACCTCCTGCTGCTGGTATTAGCTATCAACAGGCTGCATTCAACCAAAAGAGAGAAACTGGAAGACCATCTCAATTATTAGCCCATACATCTAGGGTTTCATTATTGCGTTCAGGGCCATCGGCAGGAGTAAAAGATCAAAGTCGTTGTCATAAACCAGGTATTTATTCTCCCAGCTTGTCGCATACTTTTCTTTAAACTCTCTCAATCCTTTATAGTGGTGAAAGCGTTTTATCCGCTCAGATGCAAGCTTGATAACCTGTTCCGCCGTATTATCCGGTTGAGATATACCGGTCATGGGAACCAAACCCAGGTTCAAATACCGCTTATTATTCTCTTTAGCGTACTCAATTAGTTTAATAATCAATACATCCATCGCTGCCCCTGGTGCATCAGCGGTTTTTCGAATAAGATCATATGTACATTCTTCCTCAGCAAAGTCAGGAATGATCGTAAGAAAAGCCTTGAGGCTGCCTGTACTATCCCGAACTGTAATAACAGGCTGCTGTTGCAACATAGCAGGATCAAACTTACCCTGGGAAAACACCAGTTCTTCCATCTCAAATTCTGCCAGCCACTCATCGGATACTGTTTTAAGTTCAGCCAGGATATCATCACTTTGTGGTGCCTGATTAACAGTGATTGTAAACCCCTTATTGAGCAGGCTGTTCATCCCATTCCGTAATGACTTCTTTTCTTTCCCTTCCAATGAAAAGGTGTTGATATCCAAGATCGCTTCCTGTCCGATAATCAGTTTCTTCTTCCCAAGCTTGGCAAACCAGGGAATACTGTTTTCATCTACCCGGTAAAAAGCCGGTTTTAATCCCATTTTGCGGCAATAACTGTCAAACTCAGCCAGCACACCCACCTTATATTCCTCCGCACAAACCGGCTCTTCCAATACAATGGCAAAACCAGCAGCTACCCGATATGCGAGAAACCCCTCATACTGATCAGAAAAAAACAATAACTTATCTTCCAATAATTTGAAATAATCAAGCGAGGAGCTTCCATACTGGTCTGTTAAAGTGCTGGCCTTCTCCCGGTCATTCGCTGCTGATTTAACACGTATGAAACCGGGTTTAATCAGTGTAAAAAGAAAAAATGCCCAGGTGATGAGTCCAAGACTCCGGATCAACCATACAAATTCATGTCCGAATCTGGTAACCGGATGAAGCGTGTTATCTTCTACCAGCAGAAAGCTTTTCAATGTATGAAGTAGCGAATCTTTCCATGTAAAATCAATTCCGAAATGTTTTACATCAATAAAATAGAAACAAAGCACTCCAAAGAGGAGAACAGCAGCAAAATTGAGTACCGCAATCTTTAAACCGGTCCGCATCCACCTGTTGCTGCCTAGGATACGATATTGCGAAAAAGTAGCCAGTAAAACAAGTATGGTAATTGCCGCGGCTATAGCTTCTTCATAATCCAACGCTTTCCCTAAATGGCCAACAAAGGAAAGGATAGAAAGTATAAGCGCAATCGTCCAGGCATTACGTAACCCTTTTAACAAAAAGGCAGACGTCAGTATGAGAAACAAACCTGTAAAGACAACCAATAAATGAGAGGCATGAATAGCAGTCAACGGAAGATAATCATGCAGTAATCTCATGCGGGTGTGTATGGGAGGCGTTATACCAGAAACGATATTGAGAAGCCCCAACGAAAAGGTAAGCATGGCGGGTGCCATCCTTAAAAATATACTTTTCCCTTTCCAGGCAAAAACCAGAAAGCCCGACAGCATCGGCAACCAAAATTCTACAATTCTGTATAAAATGGTAATAGAAAGCGCATGCGCAGAAGAATACCCAAATTTTTCCAGAATATAAACCATTGTCAGTTCCACTGCGCCAAGCCCCCTTAAAAAGGGAGAAATAATGGTAACCAAAACAGAAAGAATATACGTGGAAGCAGCCGTACCAAATGAAGCGGGTAAACCCAATGCCAGCATAGCCACGTAAATCTGCAACATTCCACATAGCTCCACCCCTATAGAATACAAAACAGCAGTTGAAAATTCCTTGCCCTTTACATCTGCTGAAAGCAATGCCGCTAATGAAGAAGAAAAAGAAGGAAATTTCTTATTCAAATACACAAATAAATAACCTTTGTTTCTGAAGGAACGTATGGCCGTAACTAGTAATGCAATAATTAAAAAAAGCAGCAACAACCCAACCCAGGAATTGTTAAACTGCCCTTTGTATAAAATAATATACAGTACAACAGGAAAACCTGCTATAAATACGGTCAATAATCCGGCAAAGCCAAATAGCCCGCTGGCCTGATTGATCTGCAACTTTGTAAATCCTTCTTTTCTTAATTGAGGTGGGGAAAAAGCCAGTGCACTTACCCCTCCGGCAGGGAGAAATACGCCCAACACATTCCTTTTCAGATACAATGCTATCGAATGAACCCAGCTTAGCGGGAAACTGATCGCAGCAAAGCTATGCCGGTACATCCCTCCCTGAAAAAGATAGTTAAACCCGGTAATTAATACTGCTACAAAAAGCCAAAATGGATTTGCCTGACGGATATGCGGGATGATATCATTTAACTCCTTTCTTTCACTGCGAAAAAAAACAACTGCCAGCAGCAACATGAGCATAGCCAGCATTTCTCTCCAGTAGTTTTTTATCGAAAATGATTTCGCCATGCCCCGATGAATAAATTTGAAAGTAACCATCCATTCACCTGGTCCCCTTAGGTATAATTGATGGATTGGTGTTTATAAAAAACAAAGATAAAACTGGAAACAAAAAAAGCATACCGCCAGTATGTACGGCTTTATACGATATGCCCATCTCACTGAGGTACTACTGATCTGCATTAACTATCCCTCTATTGAATAAAAGTGATCTCCAATACGGTTCCATTTGAAAATAACTTTCTATTATTTGCCATTTGATAACCCGCAGATAAGATCCAATGCGGATTCAGGCTACAAGCAAACCCGGCTATCAGATTGCTAACAGCCGTTTTGCCACTAATGAAATCTGCCTGAAAACTGAACCGGTCTTTGATTAACTCGTATTCAACACCCGCCTGAAATCCGATAGCATATATATTTGAACTAAATCTGCTTTCTTTTCCAAAATAGTTATTATCCCCGCTGTATAGTCCGGCAATGAGCTTTGTATTCTTCAGGTCGAGTTTGCCATTCAAATACCCATACCACTCTGTTTTTGTGAATTTTGTATTAAAGAGTAATTGCGCTCCAGTTGTCATGCTGAATTTCTTTGACGCTAAAAACTGTTTTTGAACATTAAAGCCATACGTCGGATAAACCGGTTCATCGCTTGTTTTACTGCTAACCAGCTTTTTACCACTGTAGTCATAGGTTAAACCCAGCACATTCAATCCAATTTCGTAATTTTTACCCAGACCCATACAAAGCGTGGAATTACTGGCCATCGTTGTATTATATACATTGAACTGCTGCTGAATAAATATTTTATGCTTTGCTGTTATATCTGAACTGGGCACATTAAAGAAATTCTGCTGCGCCCTTGAGTGAGTAGCTGCTGAACAGAATAAGACCAAAATGATGAATCGTAAAATCAGTTTCATATGATAATTTAAAAAACAAAAAACGTACTGTACTAATTGTATATGCAATCTATCCCCGCAACAGGGAAAAGGGAAGAAATGATCCGCCAATCAGACCCACCATCCGGGATTTGATGTATTTTGATGAGCGGTTTGCTTACTTAACATATTGAAATCAAGCCGGTATTAGCTTTCGTTTCGATGCCTTTTTGTAAAAAACAGCACTACTGATTTGATTTCAATATGTTTTCAGCGTTATCAGGGTTCCTGTTATTCAGTCATAAGAGGCTAACCTTTTTGAATCTAAACTATTGCATCCCACAAGATGTGCTCAATGAACTTCATGAATCGGAGGTCTGTCTGCATTTCAAGTTGCTCCTTGCCGTAAGATGCAGTACACACGGCGTATCATCCCTATCAGCGATCTTATTTATGCTTGGCAAAGGAAAAATTGGTGTAATAAGAAAACCGAACGGTTGGGTTTCTTTCCTCAATGGTGTTGCTGAAATTCCAGATATCCTGGTTAATAAAACTAACCTGAACCTGGTTATGAGGGTTGACATTATACCCGAAGCCAGCTATAATCCGGTTCTGATTGAACAAGGTAGCCCCTACATTTTTATCCACATTGGGTGTTTTAGAAATAGAGCCAATATTAAAGAAAGCCTCATTTCCTAAAATTCCAAAGAGTTTGGTAGCATTCTTATCATTCTTAATAAGCGGATAGTTGAATAACAGCATATAACGCAACCGGTTTCTATTTACATAGCGATCAATATTATATACCCCATTTCCATCTTTTACAGCCACGCCTACAAAGCGTATTTCATCTCTTAATCGGTTCACCATTTTCAACTTTCCCAATTGATGGGTAAACTGTGTCTGTAGCCATAAATGGTTTTCCGGAATCGGGATTTTATTCAGCGCAGGGCTGCCGTAAACATATGTGAGATAGTGCGAATAACCCACACTTCCCATCATATGCTTTGTAAACTGATAATCCAATGAGGGGCGCACGAAATATTGCTGCTTCTCGGAAAACCCGTTTGCGAAGCGAAACGTACCCTCAAACGTGAACGATAATTTTTTAGAGAGCATATTTTTCCCAAAATAATGCAACCAGATATCCGTGTTGCTGCTATGAACCGTTTGAGAAAAAGCTTTAGATGAAATGGCAGTAATCATAACCGTAATGATTAGTAATCTGCTGATTTTAGTATTCATACCTTACGTTTTTAATTTTGTTTAAATTGTCCTGAGTAAATAGGCCATTCGTAACCTTGCTTATTAAGCGTTTTTTTGAACCCGGATCCCGAAAACTTCCCATACCATTCCTTCCTTTTCAAAAAGCTGCAAACAGCTATTTTCTTGTTACGAACTCCGGGACCTGAATGCCAGGTGTTGTGCTATAGATTTACAGAAAGTTTACTTTCCCTGTTGAAATATCATAGTAGGCACCTACAATTTTTACTTTCCCTTCTTTTACGAGCCCGCTGATGATCGGACTTTGATCGAGAATATTTTTAATGGTCAGTTGCACATTCTTAATTGTTGTTTGTTCAAGCATCTCATCTTTATGGGCGGGATCTCCCACAATTGCCGGCTTTATTTGGGAAAGTAATTGGGTGAGGTTACCAAGTTGAACATTATTCACGGCTCCTTCAATGGCCCCGCATTTACTGTGCCCCAATACAACAATTAATTTTGAATGTTTTACTTCGGTGGCAAATTCCAGACTGCCCAGTTCGTTCGGATCAATGATATTTCCGGCAACCCTGGCATCAAAAATATGGCCGATACCCTGGTCGAAAATAATTTCCGGTGGTACACGTGAATCAATACAACTTAATACAACGGAATGAGGATGCTGTCCATCTTTTGTTTCCAGAATTTCTTCTTTGTAATTGGTATTAACCATTTTATTGGTCATAAAGCGCTGGTTACCGGATTTTAATTCTGTCAGTGCTTCATCTGGCGTGTTAATGGCCACATGGCTCAGCTTCTCTTTTTCTTTCGAACTAGTAGACTTATCTGATATGGCTTTATTCACCCCGCAGGATGAAATGATAATACATACACTCAGTATACCGCCAACTGTTTTTAAATTTTTCATTTTTTAAATTTTTATTGATAATAATTTTGCTTGTGGATACAAACCTACTGGCAAAAAATGCCGGCAAAATTCCCAATCGGTGAAAGGGCAAATTCGGTCGTTGAAAAAAGGACACCCTGCTGTAGTCGCAGAAACAAAACGAATAATAGAGGTGATTCATATCCGAACTGGCGGTGGGTTAATTCACTTATTGCCCGGAAAAAGAGGCCATAAAGCTGGAAACAGACCACTTCACTTCATACAGTAAACCGCCCACTTTACTATGTAAAAAGGGCCAATGAGGCCCCGGCGGTAAATTAGAAAGTTTCGTACTGGTAGTGAGAAACAGAAGGATAATAGCGGCAGGAAGAGTGCGAACTATCGTTGAGTAAAGCCCGTCAATTTAGGGTGTCTTCATCTTTTATGAGCCCCATACTCAGCACGATGATCTTCTCCAGTTCGGCCAGGTCTTCCTTTAGTTTTAAACAGTTTTCCCTGTTTAATTCATGGTGTATTACTTTAATCCGGGATCTTGTAATTTCCAGCACTTTCAGCGAATGTGCTATTTTAGATTTAAGTTTCTTTTCATCTCTGACGTGCGTTTCAATCGAGCTGAAATTGTTAACGCCTATACCGATAAAGACAGAGGCTATGCCGGATATCACAATTTCCAGTGCATTATTATTCGTTAAGAAAGTAAGAAAGATGATACCGGCCCCAAAAAGAATAAACAAAAGGACACGGGGTTGTAAAAACGCCTTCCAAAATTGACTTGCTTCATTTATCTTTTCCATGAATACATTGATCAGATTATTGAATAGTTGAGGATCTCAATTATTACGGGCTAATCCGACTAAAAATACGATGAAGAGGATATCTGACAGGATGCTATCGGCAAACAGGCATAAACAATCGCCAGTTGACCAAACTAAAACGTTGCATAAAACTGCTTAGCTTCTTCGAGCGATGCGTTGCAAATGGATTTTACTTGTTGAAAATATGCCGTGAATGATTCACGGGTGAGTTCTTCATATTCAATAGCATCCAATGACGGTTGTAATATTTCATTCAACCCCATCACCGATACGGTGGTTTTCAAATTATGAGCCAGTTGCTTCACATCCCTGATATTGTTGTCTTGCCAGGCTTTTTCAATAGCAAGCAGATCTTCCGGAATGCTTTCGATAAACTGTTCGGTAACTGTTTTTTCATATTCTCTGTTACCACCGCTTATTTCCTTCATGTATTGAAGGTTGATGTATGCATATTGTCCTTCCGGAATGGTTGTAGCCTGCCGGGATGTAGCAGGGGCTTCAAATTGGGTGAAGTGCTTGATCAGCTTATGCAGATGATCCTCCCGGATGGGCTTTGAGATATATTCGTTCATACCGTAGCTCAGGCATTTTTCCCTTTCTCCCGCCAGTGCATGTGCAGTCATTGCAATGATGGGTGTATCACATTTTAACCGCTTCCTGACTTCCTGTGTGGCGGTGTACCCATCCATTTCCGGCATCTGAATATCCATGAGGATAAGGCTATAGTTTTTTGAATGAAGCCTTTCAAGGGCTTCCCTGCCATTGGTAGCTAAATCAAAACTCAACCCCCATTCCTTAAATAAATGCCTGATCAAACTTTGATTGATTTCATTGTCCTCCGCTACCAAGATGCAAATATTCTCAAACTTAGGCAGGCTGGTCGAATCATATTCTGCGGAAGGTATTTTCTCCACATCAGTGACTGCTATGTGGTAGGGAATGGTGATTTTGAAACAAGTACCTTTTCCGGGTTCACTCTCGACCTTAATTGTTCCATGTTGCAATAACACCAGATCGTTAACAATGGAAAGACCAAGGCCAGTTCCGCCATATTTGCGGGTAACGGCATCTTCAGCCTGCTGAAATCGTTCAAAAATCGTCTGTAATTTATCTTTCTCAATACCTATGCCGGTATCTGTGATGGTAATACCGGTGTTGACCGTTTGCTCCGCAATGCCTTCATTGGTAATCTTAATCGTAATACTGCCGCTGTTGGTGAATTTGATAGCATTGCCGATCAGGTTGACCAAAACTTGTGTAAGCCGGGTAGCATCTCCCTCCAGGGTATCTGGCAATGATTCATCCACATAGGCGGTAAGTTGGAGCTGTTTTTCGGTGGTCTTGCTTTTAAACATCGTTTCAACAGAATGAACCAATCCCCGGATACTAAAGGGGGCAGATTCTATCCGCATCATTCCTGCCTCTATTTTGGACAGGTCCAGGATATCGTTGATAATCGTCAATAAATTCTCTCCCGACTTCTGTATAGTTTGAATGTACTCTTTTGATTCAGCATCTATATTTTTTCGGAGAAGCAGGTTGGTAAAGCCGAGTATCGCATTCATCGGAGTTCGGATTTCATGACTCATGTTGGCCATAAATTTTTCCTTTAATTCTGCCGCTTCTTTTACCTTTTTTTCCGAAATATTCAATTGCTCTATCAGCGAGAGCTGCTTCTTGATAATATTGATGATATACCAGAACAATATTGCGGCTGAAAGCAACACGAGTACAATGAGAATCGTGTTGAAGCGTTGTGCTTCCTGTCCGCTTTTGTCGATGGAAGTAGTGGCATTCCGAAGGTGCTTTTTCCGAATGCTGTCTATTCTGTTTACAAATAAAAAAATGGAATCCGTGAGCTTTTTACCATACTTGGTACCAAGCAGTTTTTCGGCGGAAGCCTTTCCTGAAATATGAAGGCTATCCAGAATTTGCTGGTTGAAAATTATTTTTCGCTGAACCAGTGTACTAAGATCATCTATATATAACCCCGAGCTGTCGTCATCTGAAATTTTCTGGAGATGACTTAAATTATCTTTTACTTCATTAATATTAATTTCCAGCCCCTGAATATATTCTGAATCCTGGGTCGAAACAATCCCCCTGATTTTACTCTCTACGGTTACAATATCCTTCTCCAGCTTATAGAGATCTGTAGATACTTTAAATTCACCTAATAGTTTCCCGTTTGCAGAGATTAAATTCCCAATATTCTTTGAAGAATTAAACTGGATATAGATAAGGAGGAATGTACCGGCAATAAATGCCCCCAATATGTAATAGATTATTTTATGCCCTTTCATTGCAGCCCGATTAATTGCTAATGTACAATTAATATTGCTTGCAACTACCGGATTATCATGTTTTTAAATATCTGCGTAAAAAAAAGATCAGAAAAAGGATACACATGATAATTGCGAAGAACATAGTCAGCAGCACGCCGGCACCTATCCGGTGTTCCATCATCCTCAGCATTACAAATGACAGGATTATTAACAATGCCATCATTACAAAAAACAATATAGTATAAAAAATTTTCATTTATTACGCGTTAAATAAGGCCCCGGTAAAAACCGGGGCCGTAAACCAAAACCAACTGCTTATGAGAAAACATGTTATTATTATTATAGTGTCTGTGTAAACTGTATTTCAACAATCACCATGTAAAAGTACCCGGCTTATAGACTAAGCGGGCTAAGAATAGGTGGGAAAGGAAAAAGTATAGCCGAAAAAGGAAAACCGGCAGACGGGATGGCTATAATATATTCATTCGTTTGTTTAAAGCAGCCCGGTAAGCATCTGCCACAGGCACAGACTTACCGTTAATCACCAATGCACCATCCTGTATGGTATCAATTTTTGTAATAGCCACAATATAAGAACGATGAACCCGTAAAAATTTGGAGGAAGGCAATCTTTCTTCCACCGACTTGAGGGTGGTATGTATGGCGTAGAATTTTTGAGGAGTATAGATTTTTACATAATCACCCATTGCTTCGGCGAATAATATGTCATCTAATTTGAGCCGCCTTACAATGTTAGAGTCCCTGATAAAAATAAATTCATCATTATCCAGTTGATATTCTTCGGTATCGCTTTGCAAGATAGCCCTTGCTTTATCAATAGCCTGTATGAACCGGGAAGGAGTTACCGGCTTTACGATGTAATCCGCTACATTCAATTCAAAGGCTTCTGCTGCATACTCTTTTTTGGAAGTCGTAAAAATAATAACAGGCCGGTTGCTACCCAGGTTTTTCGTCAGTTCCAGCCCGGTCATACCCGGCATTTCTATATCCAGTAAGATAATATCGACCTGCTCCTGCTGCAAAAGATTATAGGCATCCATAGCATTGGCACATTCACCTGCCAGATTCATATCCTTTACCTGGCTCACCAGTTGCTTCATGGTAGTCCGGCCAATTTTATTATCATCAACAATTAAACAATTCATAATGAAGAAAAAAAAATCGAAAGGAAACAGACAAAGGCGCTGTGATCTTTGATCACCGTGCAGGTTTCAGATACCCGCCACACAAGTGGAATTTTTCCCGCTACTGCCCTGATGATCCCTAACCGATCTCTAACGTGTTTATTGGTTTGAAAATAATTTTAAGTTGAAATATAAGCACAGTTTGAGACATATAAAAAAAACGTGGCTTTTATTTTTATGTTCACCTTCGGATGCAGGAAAGAAATCATGATAGAGAAAATTAATATGATTATAGTGATCAGGTAATCCAGGGTCATTACACCTTCTTATCTGATAAAGTAACCGAATAGCGATACGGTTACTATTTACCGGCTTTAGGCCAACGAAAACTAAGTTGAAAAAAAACGGGCGGCTCTTTCGGCGGCAGATGACAATACCTCAACGTGATACATGAAAGGATTAATCCTGAAAAATAACCATAAAGTCAGATCAATAGCACTACCCTATTTAATGAAAAAAGCCCCGTTGTAAGAACAACGGGGCTGCGTGCCCGAGACCTGCCTCCATTGCATTACGGTTTACCTGCCGAAATAAAATGAAGGTAGGCAGGCAAGCTGGATTCGAACCAGCACATCCGCCGCGGCGGACAACACCACCTCAAAGTGATTTAAGAAAATAAAAAAGCCCCGTTGTAAGAACAACGGGGCTGCGTGCCCGAGACCTGCCTCCATTGCATTACGGCAGGCAAGCTGGATTCGAAACATCCGCCGCGGCGGACAACACCACCTCAAAGTGATTTAAGAAAATAAAAAAGCCCCGTTGTAAGAACAACGGGGCTGCGTGCCCGAGACTGGATTCGAACCAGCACACCCTTTCAGGCGCCACCACCTCAAAGTGGTGCGTCTACCAATTTCGCCACCCGGGCATGGTAGTAAAAAAATGCAAAAAAGAGCTTTTTTTACTTGGGAGTGCAAATATAACTTATAAGTTGATATGGTGAAACATCAGGAGTAATTTTAAAATCTTGGCCTTTTATTTATTTACCCATTATAACATTAAAAACCTAGATACAATCACCTGATTGCAATTTGAATAGCTGTAGAAAAAAGACAATACTTTGATTAACTTGAAAATTATTGTTACCGAGACCTGCCTTCATTACATTACGGTTTACCTGCCGAAATAAAATGAAGGTAGGCAGGCAATCTGGATTCGAGCCAGCACATCCGCCGCGGCGGACAACACCACCTCAAAGTGGTGCGTCTACCAATTTCGCCACCCGGGCATGGTAGTAAAAAAATGCAAAAAAGAGCTTTTCTTAACTTGGGAGTGCAAATATAACTTATAAGTTGATATGG
>JAPLEH010000033.1 GCA_026391455.1 Bacteroidota bacterium | reverse complement strand
CGAAATTTCTGTTGCAAGGAAAGTTCCGAACTCCCGTCCGCCGCGGCGGATATGAGCCACGGAGACTGAATTCTTCCTTCCATGCTTTCAATTAAAAAGCCGCCTCTAGCGAAATTTCTGGTGCAAGGAATGTTCCGAACTCCCGTCCGCCGCGGCGGATATGAGCCACGGAGACTGAATTCTTCCTTCCATGCTTTCAATTAAAAATCCGCCTCTAGCGAAATTTCTGTTGCAAGGAAAGTTCCGAACTCCCGTCCGCCGCGGCGGATATGAGCCACGGAGACTGAATTCTTCCTTCCATGCTTTCAATTAAAAATCCGCCTCTCGGCGGATTCTCCTGTTGCGAAGGGGAGGATCGAACTCCCGACCTTTGGGTTATGAGCCCAACGAGCTACCGCTGCTCTACTTCGCGATGTTGAACGGCAAAGGTAATCTTATATTCAATACCCACCAAAGAAAAAGCGCTCTGATTTACAGAACGCTTCTTGTTTATACGCCTCGATTGCATTATCCTCTTGATACACTGCTGGCACCGCTGCTGCGCAGGTCCCTGATTACACCCTGGCCTTTATACTTGATATCGCTGGCTCCACTGGCTTTGGCCGATAATTCGCTGTTCACCGTTATCCGGATATCGCTGGCACCGCTGGCTTCGGCATAGCACATATCAGCGTTGAGTTCGTACCCTTTGAATGTGCTGGCGCCACTGGCATCTACATTCAGTTGTGCTGCATGCCCGGAAATATTCAAATCAGATGCACCGCTGAGTTTTACGGTAAGCTTTGCCACTTCTATTTTACCCTTCAGATCGCTGGCTCCGGATTGATGGATCAGCAATTCATCTGATTTAAGCGTATTGGTCAAAAACACATCACAGGCCCCGCTTACGGTTAACTCATTTAACTCTTTGTAAGAAATATAGGCTTTCAGTTTACGGTTGCCCCGCCATTTCAAGCCTTCTCTCATGCCGATATACAGTACACCGTCCTTTACTTCCACCTTGATCATGTCACGGTCTTTTTCTGTTGCCGCACTCACTACCACCCCTTCTTCCGATCCTTGCGATAAGTACACATCAAAGGCGTTAGTCAAATGGATTGCATGAAAATTTTTGGCCTCCCTAACCACCGCATTGGGATCATTTACCTGTTGTGCGGATACCATTACACCTGTAGCGAAGAAAATCAGTAAAAAATATATCTTTTTCATTGTAAAAAATTGAATTCACTTATACGATTATCGTTTCAGGCAATTAACTTTTTAACTTATTTACAGTACCGCCTGAATTCATTTTTATTTCTTTGATCACAGCATTTCCCTTATACTTCACCACCCCGCCACTGGTGGCATGTACCACCATTTCATTCTCCACTTTTACAGATACCTGCGCACCGGTTGACACCTTAATATCACAGTCGTTCGAAGTAAGATCTTCTGCCATTAGTTTGCTGCCGGTATTACCTTCTATAGTGATTTTAGTTGCCTTCCCTTTCAAATTGAGCTTAGAGCCGGTGCTAATATTCAGTTTCAGTACATCCACATTCACCTCTCCATCTATCGTTGCTCCGGTACTTACGTCCGATTCTAAAGAAGCCGTTTTGATGACTCCATTGAAAGTTACTTCCGCACCGGTATTGGCATTCAATACATCCAGTGTTTTATAAGAGACCCAGGCTTTCAGGTTTTTGGTTTCCCTTCTATTATTGATTGCACCGGTTTTATTTTCATAATAAATCTTCAGAATACCATCCTTTACTTTGGTGATGATCTTGTCTCTGAATTCAGTGGTGGCCGCACTTACTGCCACTTCTTCTGTATTGCCATAGGTAAGCACCAATTCCACACCGGTACTCACTTCAATTCCGTGAAAACTGCCTACATCCCTTTTTTCGGCATTGGGCGAGTTATACTGTTGCTGACCATAAACGCAAAGGCCGGACAACACAACGGTCAGAATCATAAATATTTGCTTCATAAACTATGGTTTTGTGTGATACGAACCACCCAACCGAAAAGTTACACCCGGTCTGACATTTTTTTCCCATAATTTTGCAGAGCCTGCAAAAGCAGGCAGGTCAGGAGTTTTTTTCAAAGCGACTGATTTTCAGTGTTTCCCGGGGTGTTTGGCGTTTTTTGCTGAAAAGCTGCGCCGATCTGAGATTATACCCGTAGAACCTGGTCAGGGTAATGCCTGCGAAGGGATGGTTTTATTTTTTGTCCTTCCTCAACAGCGTTTCCCTCTTATTTTTTAAACTTTAAATGCATTAAAAAATGAAGAGGATCATTTTGTCCGGCTGCCTGCTAGGGCAGACATTTATCGTACTGGCACAAGCACCGGTACCAGCAAACAAAGACAGTTTTTATTTATTATCACCCGTGGAAGTGCGGGCGATCCGCGCCGGCGATGATGCGCCGTTCACCAAATTCAATCTCACCAAAAAAGACATTGCCAAAAGCAATCTGGGATACGATATTCCCTTTTTGCTCAATAACACACCTGCGGTGGTGGTCAATTCAGATGCAGGTAATGGAATAGGCTATACCGGTATCCGTATTCGGGGTACCGATGCCACCCGTATCAATGTTACCCTCAACGGCATTCCCTACAACGATGCAGAAAGCCAGGGCACTTTTTTTGTTGATCTTCCCGATTTCTCTTCGTCTGCCGGAAGCATACAAATTCAACGAGGGGCCGGCACTTCATCCAATGGCGCCGGTGCATTCGGTGCCAGTATCAATTTCAGCACCAATGAAACAAATCCGGATGCCTATGCAGAAGTCAATAACAGCTACGGTTCATTCAATTCCTGGAAGAACACGATCAAAGCAGGCAGCGGATTGGTGAATGGATTCAGTACTGAAGCACGCCTGTCACGCATCGTAAGTGATGGTTTTATCGACAGGGCCAGCAGTGATCTTCGTTCCTTTTATTTCAGCACCGCTTACCAGCGTAAGCGTTCTTCCCTGCGCGTAAATGTATTTTCCGGAAAAGAAAAAACCTACCAGGCCTGGTATGGTATTACCGAAGCAGACCTCCGGATGGGCAGACGTACAGTAAATTATGCCGGTACAGAAAAGCCGGGCGAACCTTATGATAACGAAACCGATAATTACACCCAAACTCATTACCAGTTATTTTTTAACCAGGGCCTATCCTCCAGCCTGAATTTCAATACAGCCGTTTTCCTTACGCGTGGCAAGGGCTATTATGAACAATACAAAGCCAATCAGGAATATGCATCATATGGCATGCCCAACCCACCTTCAACCGGGGGCCCCATCACCCTATCGGATATGGTAAGGCAATTATGGCTCGATAATTATTTTTATGGGAATATTTTTTCCCTGCAATACAAAAAAGGCAATACACAGGCCACATTGGGTGGCGGGTATACACGGTATGATGGCAATCATTATGGCAAAGTGATCTGGGCGGCCAGCGGGCTTACTTCCCTGAAAAACTGGTATGACCTCGACGCGCGAAAAACAGATCTGAATATTTATTTCAAACAACAAACGCAATTGAAGTCTGGCTGGAATCTTTTTTATGACCTTCAATTCCGCAGTGTGAAATACAATATGGAGGGCTTCCGGAATAATCCTCAATTATTTGTATCCAACACATTTAATTTTCTGAATCCAAAAGCGGGTGTAAGCTACCGGTATAAAAATATGAAGTATTACCTCTCTTACAGCGTTGCCAATAAAGAGCCTAACCGCGATGATTTCGAAGCCGGAACTTCACAACAGCCACGACCCGAACGATTACATGATTTGGAAGCGGGAGTTGAAATGACCGGCAGCAAATTCAACTGGGGAGCAACGGTTTATTATATGCGTTATAAAGATCAGTTGGTGCTTACCGGCAAAATCAATGATGTGGGAGCTTATACCCGAACCAATATTCCGCGCAGCTTCCGGGCCGGCATAGAGTTACAAGGCACCTACCGGTTTACCGGATGGTTCAACGCATCGGCCAATCTTGCACTCAGTCGCAATAAAGTATCTGACTTCACCGAATATATTGATGACTATGATAACGGCGGCCAGCAAATGAAACAATATGCAAGCAGCACACTGGCTTTTTCCCCGGATGTGGTAGGCAGTGCATCGTTGAACTTTACCCCGATAAAAAAACTGGAATGCAGCCTGCTTCATAAATATGTAAGCCGTCAATTCCTCGACAACACCGGGGACGCAAGCCGGTCGCTGGATGGCTTTTTTGTACAGGATCTGCGTGCCATTTATGTAATAACTCCCGGGAAAAATACTGCGAAATGGGTACCTGAAATTTCCATTACAGCCCTGATCAATAATCTTTGGAATGAATGGTATGAGCCTAACGGATATACCTACAACTATTTTTCAGGCGGCAACACCACCGTGGTGAACAACTATTTCCCCATGGCAGGAAGGAATTTTATGGTGGGGGTAAATTGTAAGTTTTGAGCCTTCCTGCCATCCCTGCCGGCAGGTAAACCGGTAGGCTGGTTGTAAGTGCTATGATGCAAGTGAGGCCGGCTGTACACGTATTCAATAAGAAAAACGCCCCGATTAGCTATAGAAATACTTACCAAAAGCGAGAGGCTGTTACAGCATGCTGTAACAGCCTCTACTATTTTTTGCGGGTCTAAGAAATAACTTTCAGGCGTTGGCCCTATACGTTACTTATACTGCCTGATTATTCGGCCTGCATGTAACCCTCATTGTTTTCGGTTTATTTCCCACCAAACTTCGCCTGCCAATCCAGCATGCCACCGGTAACATTCTTGGTATTTTTAAATCCCATCGCATCCAGCAGCATACAGGCTTGTCCGCTGCGGTTGCCACTGCGGCAATGGATAATCACTTCCTCGTCTTTCAGGTCTTCCAGTTCATCGATCTGCATGGTTTGAAACCGCCCCAGCGGTATAAGTTTGGCTCCGATGTTAAACTCTGCATATTCATGCGGCTCACGGCAATCAATCAGATTTAATGTTTCACCCGCATCCATACGGGCTTTCAATTCTTCTACGGTTATATTTTGCATAATGGTAAAGTTATTTACGGTGATTAAAATAATTCATCATCCTTTTTTCCCGGATCTTTCAACCGGCCACCTTTATCATCCAGACTGTCTTTGGCAGGCTTGGTGGTTTGCACCCATACATCCATCGTTTGCCCGGACCGGATATGCTGTATGCGTTTTTCATCGTCGAACCGTTCCGGATTCTGCCGGCTGATATAACTATTGAGTGTATCCGTTACATCAGCATCCGCCACGATAGCACCAATCAGGATTCCATATTCTTCCAGCATTTCTTTAGCCTCACCGAATTTCATACCGGTAATTACAGGTACAGCAAAATCCTTTTCCCCCACTCCATCTCCCAATACCAGCGATACCACACTTCCCTTCCTGATCTTGGTACCCGGCGCTATGGGAGCGCCATTATATAATTGTTCCAAAACAGCATTCTTTGCAAAATCAGGTTTGAACGTGGTATCTCCGATCCGGAGGTCCATATTCTTCAATACCATTTCCGCATTCCGGAAACTATAACCGATCAGGTTCGGCATTTCCATTTCCGGGGGAATGGATCGGCTGATAATGAGTAAGACCGTGCGGTTGGATTTCACGATCTCGTCAGATTCCGGAAATTGTTTGATAACGGTCATTGGTCTGGCCGTATCCACATAAATGGAATCCTGTATCTCGGCATCGAAACCAGCCTTCTTCAGAATCTTTATAGCTTCCTCATAGGTTTTTCCGGCTACAGACGGAACGGTGGCAGATTTACCATGACCAGTGATCCAGTCGAGCGATAAGAGGAAAATAAAAAACAGTGCCAGGGCCAGGATGATCCCGACTATGACATTTACCCATAAAGGGCGACGTGTAAGAAATTTAAACATTGTAATCAGGGTTCTTTATCTGATATGATCTTCTTTATTGATTTTCTGGAAAACACTCCATTACCAGCTTCGTATAAAATTCTTTCAGGCTCCATCCCATCGCCTTTACCTGCTGCGGTACAATGCTGGCCTCACTTTGACCGGGAATGGTATTTACCTCCAGCATATATGGGCGTCCCTCTGCTTCGTTGTAAATAAAATCGATACGCACCACTCCCCGGCAATTGAAAACAGTATACACCCTGCGGGCGGCATCGCGAATCTTATCTGCCACCACTTCATCCACATCTGCCGGAGTAGTCTCCGTTGATTTACCCTGGTATTTAGCTTCAAAATCAAAAAATGCTTTATCTGCATCCGCTCTTACTTCTGTCAATGGCAGTACAATGATATGGCCCCGCGACCTGAATACGCCCACGGTAAATTCGCGTCCTTTGATCATTTCTTCCACCAATACCTGGCTGTCTTCCCGAAATGCTTTTTCAATGGCCACTCCCAGTTCATCTGAAGCCTTGTCTACTTTAGACATGCCGATACTGGAACCGCCATTATTGGGCTTTACAAATACCGGAAACTGCAATCCGGCAGTCAATTCATCCGGGCTTTGTGCAGCATTGTCGCGAAAGAAAATGACCGATTTAGCCACTGCCACTCCCGACATTCCCGCTACTGCCGTTGCATACCGTTTGTTGAAAGTAATGGCGGAACAGGCCGCATCACAACCGGTATAGGGGATCTTTAATGTATCAAAATACCCCTGCAGTTTTCCGTCTTCACCGGGTGTACCATGCATACCAATGAATACGGCATCAAACCGGATCACGTCATTATCTACCGGCAGGGAAAAATCGTTTTTATCGATCACTGCTTTTCTGCCATCGGCCAATTGGTAAAACCAACCATCCCGATTGATATCAATTTTGTATACATTGAACAGATTGCGGTCAAGATTATTATCTATGGTAATCGCGCTTTTATAGGAGATAACGGCTTCACCGGAGAAACCGCCTGTTACAAGCGCTATGTTTTTCTTCATCGTAGTTGTGTAGTATAGTTTACTCCCGCCACCGGGAACAGTTATGCAAAGATTGCTGAAAAAATCAAGATGTGCAACGGATAAATCAGAAGTTTAAAAAAGCTTTATCATTTGAAAATATGCTTTTCGCCCCTGTTCATAAAATCCTGCTAAAGCCGGCATGTATCACAATAAGAAAGGTGAAGGCAGTTGCTCCTTCACCTTTTTACGACGGGACATATCACCCGCCACTACTCAGGCAGCTTTCGCTGCTTTTGTCATAAGACAATCCTAAGTTATAATAATTTGGAAGCCCGGCCAATATTCCGGGCCGGAATTTATGCACATGCCGCTTCGGAGATCAGATATGCAGTTTATCCTTTTTGGCCGTCAGTTCTTCCACGGTTTCCTTGTACATTTCATCGGGTACACAGCAGTCTACCGGACATACTGCCGCACACTGAGGCTCTTCGTGAAAACCCTGGCACTCCGTACATTTATTCGGCGTGATGTAATATACATCCGTAGCCAACGGTGCATTCTTCTGATCAGCATCCACCACGGAGCCGTCGAGCAACGTAAATGATCCTTTTACCGTGGTACCATCCGACACAGCCCATTCCACACCACCTTCATAAATCGCATTATTAGGGCATTCTGGTTCGCAGGCGCCACAATTGATACATTCTTCTGTAATCTTAATAGCCATAAAAAATAAGTTAACGGGTTCAGTACTAATTTTGCGTTACAAAAATAAATCTTGGGGATGAATTTACAATATCGCATTGAGTTATTAGCAAGGCTGGGTGAATATATTTTGAACAATGAGGAATCCTGGGTGGAGGTCAAGAAAAAGGCAGGTATCGAAAATGGATGGTTCACCCCCGAATTTGTGGATATCGCCACCGGCAACATAGCCCGCAGATACCTCCAAAAAGAGGCGCTGACTGACTGGGCAGTCCAATACCAGCTCCCGGAGGAGAATTCAGATCCACGGCTCGTGGGCATCATTATGGCCGGAAATATCCCGCTGGTGGGCTTTCACGACTGGTTGGCGGTATTCATAGCCGGTCATAAGGCCCTGATAAAACCCTCCTCCAAAGACCAGGTATTGCTGAAACACCTGCTGGAAGTACTGGGCGATTGGGAACCCGATATGCACACCCAGACTGCTTTTGCTGATATGCTGAAAGGCTGTGATGCCTATTTCGCCACCGGCAGCAATAATTCATCCCGCTATTTTGACTATTATTTTAGTAAATACCCTCATATCATCCGTCGCAACCGAAGCTCGGTTGCCGTGCTAACGGGGCAGGAAACGGAGGAAGAACTCAAAGCCCTGGCCGATGATATCCACCTGTTTTTTGGAATGGGCTGCCGCAATGTGACCAAATTATATGTGCCGCGCAACTATGACTTTGTACCCCTGATTGATATCCTGAAAAAATACAGCTATCTCGCAGATCATCATAAATACAAGAATAATTTCGATTATAACCTGGCCATACATATTCTAAACAACCGCTACTATATGTCCAGCGGGGCCCTCCTCCTGATCGAGGATGCTGCCATTTTTTCACCGATCAGCCAGTTGAATTACGAATATTATGACAGCTTACCTGTGTTGCGGGCGGATGAAGAGAGCGGTATTCAATGCATAGCCGGGCATGGGTATATCCCCTTTGGCAAGGTTCAGCAACCGGCATTGACCGATTATGCCGACGGGGCGGATACACTGGCCTTTCTTTCCCGCTTATAAAACTTACTCTTTCTTTTCCCCGTAAATCTTAATAAATTTACAGTAACAAAGAAGTACGAAGACCTTAGTAAAGATTTGTTAAACTAAAAGGATGGTAATGCCAAATGGGCTGACAGTTTGTTACTTTGTATGAGAAGGCACAGGATTTGCGTATAAACCGTGCCACCTAATTCATAATAAATTAAATAAATCAGAATACGATGAAACTCAAACAGCTTTTACTCGTAGTGGCCGTAAGCGCCGTGTCCGCGATCGGCAGTGTATGGATTTACAGCAAAGTGACCCGTAACAATAGCAACGCATCCATTCAAACGGCTAACGGCAATGTGCCGGTTAATTATGCCGGATTCTTTGACAATGCGGCCGGTGCGGGAGAACCGATCGATTTTACCAAGGCCGCCAATGCTGCAGTACCTGCAGTAGTGCATATTAAAACAAAGACCGCTGCCAAAAAAACCAGCAATCGCCTCCCCGGTCAGCGTAACAGTATGGAAGACCTCTTTGAACAATTTTTCGGTCCCGGTTCCGGTTTCGGACCGCAGATCCAACCCGAACAGCGTGCTTCCGGCAGCGGGGTCATCATCAGTGAAGATGGCTATATCATTACCAATAACCACGTTGTATCAGATGGTGGAACTGGTGTGGCTGACGAGATTACCGTTACGCTCAGCAATAAAAAAACCTATAAGGCCAAAGTGATCGGGAAAGATCCGAGCAGTGATATTGCTGTATTGAAAATAGATGGCAATAATCTTCCCTTCCTGCTGTATGGCAATTCAGATAATGTAAAACTGGGTCAGTGGGTACTCGCTATCGGCTATCCCCTTACACTGGAAACCACCGTTACCGCAGGTATTGTAAGTGCGAAAGGAAGAAATATCGGTATCAATGGCCGCCAAAGCGATACACCCATTGAATCCTTCATTCAAACAGATGCCGCAGTAAACCAGGGAAATAGTGGTGGAGCGCTGATCACTACCGACGGACAACTTATCGGTATCAACTCTGCTATCTACGCCCCTACCGGTACCTATGCAGGTTATTCATTCGCCATACCTATTAACCTCGCCAAGAAAATTGTGAATGACCTGATCAAATTCGGCGATGTAAAACGTCCTTACCTGGGTATTTCTGCAGACGAATTCAAAGTAAACTCCTCCGATGGTGCTTACGTAGGGAATGTAGCACAGGATGGTGCAGCCGCAAAAGCCGGGATTAAGAAAGGAGATGTGATCACCAAAATCAATGATGTTGCGATCAGCTCCTGGACTGAATTACAGGCTTCCATTGCCTCCCTTAACGCAGGAGATAAAGTAAATGTAACGTATAAAAGAAACGGAACGGAATACTCCACTTCCGCTGTATTGAAAGGCGAAACGGGTACCTACGAAAACCTTGCCGCATCGAATGTGGGTGATCTGCTCGGTGCAGAACTGGTAAATATCGATAAACAAACGGCTGAAAAAAATGATGTGGAAGGCGGCGTGAAAGTGAAGAAAATAACAGAGGGCGGAGCCTTCAGCAAAACTAGAATGGAAGCAGGGTTTATTATCACTTCCGTGAATGATGTGACGGTAAAGAATGTGGATGAATTGAGAAGGGTACTGGTGAATATGAAAGAAGAAACCATTAATCTGGAAGGATTCTATGAAGGGTACAATGGATTCTACCGTTACCCGGTGAATATTCCCCAACGTGATGAATAAGGCAATTGCAACACTCTAATAAAAGAAAAACCGCCTGTATGGGCGGTTTTTCTTTTGTATGCTCAATCAGGTTTATCAACTCACTTCTCATACACCAGATACTCCCAACCCTGCATTTCAAAACTCTTTTGGGATGTAAAATCGTTGGCCGCGCCGGAGAATATATTGGTAAACGTACCCGATACCTGCTCATCAGTAATATCAAAATGAAGATCTTTTTGCGCGGAAAGATTCAGCACCACCAGCACTTCCCGGTTGCCGGCCCGGCGCAGGTAAGCCATCACATTCCCTGGGGCACTGGTTTTGATTCGGAAGGTTTGTACCGATGGATCACCTGCCTTTAATGCAGGATGCGCATGTTTCAATTGTAATAACCGTTTATAAAACCCGGTCAGCATAGCCGCATTTTCGCCGGGCAGTATCGTATCCTTATCAAAAAACAGGATCCGTTTGGTATTACCTTTTTCCTGTCCGGAATAAAGCAGTGGTATGCCATTCCAGGTAAAGGAAAATACAGCCAATGCCCTGGACATATCGCCATATTTTTCAAACTCTGTTCCATTCCAGCTATTCTCATCATGGTTGGTGGTAAACCAGGCGCGCATGGTACTATCGCCCAGGTCATCATAGCGTTTCAATATTTCATACAATGAATCCAATGGCTGGTGCTTTTTATAAAAATCTTCCGTACGATGCATCCATGTCCAGGAATAGCTGGCATCAAAAGCTTCTCCGTATTCAGGCTTTTCCAATTCGTCGTACTCACCCAACCAGAATAATGGTTTCAGGGCATCGATTTCTTTGCGAGCTTCTTTCCAGAAATTCAATTCCACCCAAAAAGCGAGGTCGCACCGGAATCCATCGATATCACATTCCTTTACCCAAAACAGCATCGCATCGATCATCGCCCTGCGCAGCGCCGGATTACTGTAATCCAGTTCAATGATATCATCCATGCCACTCGCGATCTTAAAATCATGCGTGGCACTGTCTTTCAAATAATAATCGGGATGTGCTGAGGTCCATACATGATCCCACCCGGTGTGATTGGCCACCCAATCAATGATCACTTTAAATCCCATCGAGTGCGCCTGTTTTACCAGGCTTTTAAAATCCTCCAATGTACCGAACTCTTCTCCGATAGAAGTATAATCTGCACAGGCATAATAACTGCCCAGTGATCCTTTCTTATTTTTTTGTGCAATGGGTGTAAGGGGCATGAACCATAATGTTTCCACACCCAGTTCTTTCAACCGGGGAAGCTCTGCTGCAAACGCATTCAATGTACCGGCCGGTGTATATTGACGCACATTCACTTCGTAAATACTTGTCGTTTTTGCCCATTGTACGGGCGTATACCTGTTCATCATACTGACACTGGTTTGATTCTTTTCTTTGTTATTATTCTCTTCTTTCTTCATCAGTTTGCACGAATTCAGCAATACTGAAAAAGCAATGGCAGGCAAGAGGCAACGCATAAGCGAAACTTTGAGGAAAGATAAGGAAAAGACGGTATTATGTGTGATGTACGGTGTACGATGTTGGATGTACGATGTGCGGTGTACGCAACCCCATCTATTTTGGTTTTTCGATTTTAAATTGGCTTGATGAGCAAAACACACTATTTATCATTCATAATTCTTAATTCTAAATTCTTACTTCTTTCGGTCTTCCCGACTTCCGGACTCTCTGACTTCCCGACTTAACTTATCTTTGCCCTATGAAAAGCTTTGAAGTCCCCATCTTTTACCGCAGTCCCCTGATCGCAGCAGTGAAGAAAAAGCGGAAGGAAGCGGATAAAATGAAAAAAGACTACACGCCCACCCTGCTGAACCTGGGTCCGCTGCAGATTTACCTCGCCCGTCATTTTGGATTTTGCTATGGGGTAGAAAATGCAATCGAGATCGCCTTTCGTACAGTGGAAGAAAATCCGGGCAAGCGAATTTTCCTGTTGAGTGAAATGATACATAACCCGCAGGTAAATGCCGACCTGCAGGCACATGGGGTGCAATTTTTACAGGATACGCTCGGCAAACCATTGATACCGCTGGATACAATCACAAAGGAAGATATCGTACTGATACCTGCTTTCGGTACCACGCTTGAAATGGAACAGCAATTAAGAGCGATCGGCATACCAGTGGAGAAATATGATACCACTTGTCCCTTTGTAGAAAAAGTGTGGAACAGAAGCGAGGCAATTGCTAAAAAAGATTACACAATCATCATACATGGAAAACCCAGGCATGAAGAGACCCGGGCTACTTTTTCTCATGCTTCCGCTAATGCACCGTCGGTAGTGGTGGAAGATATGCAACAAGCTATCCTGCTTGGAAAATACATTTCAGGTGAAAAGAAAGCTGAGGATTTCGAACGTGAATTTAAAGGACAGTATTCCGAAGGGTTTGATCCTGCCATGCATCTTCGCCGTATCGGTGTGGTGAATCAGACCACCATGCTGGCTGCAGATACCCAGGCCATTGCTGATCATCTCAAACAGGTGATCACTGGTGTATATCCTGGTGAAGACTGCTTTGCGGATACCCGGGATACGCTATGTTATGCCACCAATGACAATCAGACGGCTGTAAGTGGTATGCTCCAAACTACGGCTGACCTTGCCATCGTTATTGGCGGCTATAATTCATCCAATACGTCTCACCTGGTGGAATTGTGCGAAGAAAAACTGCCCACTTATTTTATCAGCCATGCCGATAAGATCATTTCTGCATCGGAGATACGGCATTATGATTTTCATAAAAAAGAAGAACATACCACGCAGGGTTATCTCCCTGCACAGGAGCCGGTACGTATTCTCATCACCAGTGGTGCCTCCTGCCCCGATGCAATGGTGGAGGCCGTAATTGAAAAACTGGCTGGCTATTTCCCTGTTAACAAAACGATTCAGGAACTCACCGCATCGTTTCATTAACAAGGTTATTTGCAATGAAAAAGGGTTCAAACATCCGTTGAACCCTTTTTCATTTTCGCTTTTAATATTTACTTATAAAGCAGGTCATAGTATTCATGTGCCATCCGGTTACTGTCGAACTGGAAGCGTACATCTCCCATACCATTTTTCATGATCTGTCTCCAGGTTGGGTAATTTTCGTAATACAATGGAAGTATTTCCTTCAGCAGTATTTCATACAATTTATTGAGGTCATATTCATCCTGCTCATGGGTGACCATGTTTTCATAATCAACTTTGGGTACCACAAAACCATTGTGTCCATGGTTGATGAATTCGGGTATCCATCCATCATCGGTAGAAAAATTCACAGCACCATTCATTGCAGCAGTCATACCACTGGTGCCAGATGCTTCGCGGGGTACCCGTGGGTTATTGAGCCAGCAATCCGCAGCCTGTTTTAACCGTTTGGAAAGACCGAGTTCATAACCAATCAATACCGCCACATTTTTATAGCGTTTGCTCAGGTGAACCAGTTGGTTGAATTCACTGATAGCCGGATGATCTACCGGGTAAGGCTTACCTGCCCAGATGATCTGTACCGGGTATTTGGTATCGGCCATCAGTTTTTCAAAGCGTTCTTCGGCAGTTGCGAGTAATCCCGCTCTTTTATAACCGGCAAAGCGTCTTGCCCATACGATGGTGAATACATCCGGATTGAATATCTTACCCGTCTGATCCGCCACAATTTCAAAGGCTCTTTTCTTCAGGTATTTTTTACGGTCATCAATACCGTAATCATCACCTGCTTCGCGGAATTTATACAATTGTTTATCGGCCCAGTAGCGCCAGTTTTGCGCGTTGGTAATAGAAATAATGGGGCAGATACCTGTATACTTTCCCCACATGGCGCGTGATACATCTCCGTGCAGTTGGGAAACGCCATTCGCCAGCCTTGCAAAACGCAGCGCAGCGAGTGAATGGTTGAACTGATCGCTGTCATTGCTGTAGAGTTTTTTCACCTCATCAACCGTGAGGCCGCAGAAATAACTCATTTTATGACAGAGATAAATATCATGCTTTTCATTGCCCGCTTCTTCGGGAGTATGGGTGGTGAAAACCAGGCGCTTTCTTACCTCTTCGATATTGTTGCCAAATTTCTTATAGAGATAAAAAGCAGCGGAAAGACCATGTGCTTCATTCAAATGATAGAGGTCAGTATTGAAGCCAAGCAGGTCTACCAGTTTGGCGCCACCTACTCCGAGTAAGATGAATTGTGCCACTTTGGTGGCTACGTTGGCATCATATAAACGGTGAGTGATGGTCTGCGATACATAATCATTCTCCGGCACATCGGTAGACAATAAAAACAACGGCGCTGTTTTAAAGGTCTCCGGATTCAGGTACCAAACTTTTACCCATACCGGGTGCTCATGGATGGTGATCTGAAATTTGATACCGGTATCTTCCAGAAAACTGTATTGCTTTTCATTCCAGGATACATCCAGGGTCTGGTCCTGGTTGCGCTCCTGGTCATAATAACCGTATTTCCAGAGAATACCAATGCCGATCAAATTTTGGCGCAATTCATACGCACTGCGTAAATGCGAGCCAGCCAGAAATCCCAACCCCCCGCTATAGATCTTCAGTGGCTGGTGAGTGGCAAATTCCATAGAGAAATACGCTACTTTCTTCGAATAATGTTCTTCTACCGGATACGGAACAGAAAATTTAGTAAAATTCATGATGTGTGCTTTTTACACGAAGCTGCAAGATAACTATTTATGTCAACTGACCCAAGCATTAACCTAAATCAAAACTAACACTTGTGTGTTTACAACTGCGTTTAAGCAAGGATATAACGAAAGCGCAGGATAGTAAAATTTATTTCTTAACAGGCTTTCGGGGAGGTGTGGGTTTTTCCGTTTTGGGAGCTGCTGGTTTTACCCATTTTCTTCTTCCGAAATTGCCATCAAATGTGCAATTCAATCCCCTTCTTGATCCGCAATTGGTTTCTTTCAATGTTACAGAAGCGGATGAAAAGTTGAATTGCAAAATGCAGGGATCGCCATTTTCGCGGTACTCGGCGGTGTTGGGCGATTTAATCATGGCCTCCCCTTTCAGTTCACCGGTGCATTCGCCATTGTTCTTTTCAAAATGGATGAAGAAACTGAGGCGGTCCGGTTTGCGCCCATCACGGATAGATACCAGTGTCATTTTACCGGGTCCGTAATCGGCCGATAATTTATTTTTCCTCGGTAATGTATCAATAGGATTGATAAGCTCTGTCACTTTTTCATCGAGTGCATCGGTCATGATGAGCATAAAATTGCGGCTGTCTGCATTCAGGATATACACATCTTTCCCTTCGCTCTGGCTGCCATCTGTATTACGTCGTTGCACCGTTTTTGTAATCGTGAATCGTTTATCGAGTGATACTGATTGTGAAGTGGTGTTCAGTTTATCCGGACGAAGTACGGCCACACCATTTATATATTTTTCCTTGCTATCGAATGCCACAATGAATACCGCTCTTTTATCACCAGCAACTGTTTTTACAAAAAGATAGCTTTCTCCCTTGGGCACTTCCGTTTTGCCGAGAGAATAGATCTTTGGTTTGACCCCTTTTCCAAACACTTTTGCCAAAAGGGTATCTGGCACAAACTGTGTGAATACTTTATAGCTGATCAGCAGGGAATCCTTTTCTTTTTTGGCCAATGAAGTATCAGCATACACAAAGGGCAGCTTTACAGGCTCAAAGAACCGGATGAAATCACTGACTTCCACAGGATCCTCACCGGATAGGGAGGGTTTCTTTTTCTGCTTGCAGGCAGCCAGCAGGCACAAGGCCAGTAAGCCGGACAGGAGGTATTTGGAAACAGCCATAGTGATCAGTTGGTGGGCCGAAAGTAAGCGATTTGCGGAATTTCCGGTATTCCGGGTGCAGGTTTTAGAAAACTTTATGGAGAGAAGTCGGGAAGTCCGATAGACGGGAAGTCCGGGAGTCGGAAAGACAAAGAATTAAGAATGAAGAATGATGAATAGTGTGTTTTCCACCACAAGCCAATCTAAAATCGGAACCCGATAGCTATCGGGTCGAAAAACTAAAATAGTTGGGATCGCGTACATCGTACACCACACATCGTACACCACACATCGTACACCGTACATCGTACCCCGTACATCGCACACCGTACTCCGTACATATTTTTGTTTTTCAAAAAAATTATTTTTAGCTTTGTCTAAATTTATTTTTAGCCATGCTAAATTATTCGGTCAGTGAAGAAAATTATATCAAGGCCATTTACCGGCTGCAGGAGCAGGAAGGGATGGTGACGACCAATGAGCTGGCGGCCGAATTGAAGACCAAGCCGGCCTCGGTCACCGATATGATGAAAAAGCTGAAGACCAAAAAAATGATTCATTACCAGCCCTACCAGGGTTTTCGCCTAACCACGGAAGGTAATAAAGTGGCCCTGGGTATCGTTCGGCGCCACCGGCTCTGGGAATATTTCCTGGCCGAAAAATTAAAATTTACCTGGGATGAAGTACATGAAGTGGCCGAAGACCTGGAGCATGTGACCAACACCAAACTCATCAACAAACTGGATGAATATCTCGGTTTTCCGAGAGTAGATCCACATGGTGATCCCATTCCGGATGCCAATGGGAAAATTGAAATCAGTAAAAAGATATGTCTCACCGATCTGCCGGTCAACCAATTGGCCGTGGTAAGCAGTGTGAGCGATCATTCGAGTAAAATATTGGAGTTGCTCGAGCATAAAAAGATAGCTATCGGCACCAAACTGGAAATAAAAAAGCGGTTTGAATTCGATGAATCGATGGAAGTAAAGATCGGCCGCCATCCGGCCTTTACGATCAGTAAACAACTGGCGGAAAACATATTTATGAAATATGAATAAGCATGATACCTATCATTCACTGAGTGAAGTACACCAGACGGTGGATACCACCAGTGCAAAGCGAACCGGTTTCAGGAGAATCCTTGCCTTTTTCGGACCCGCCTACCTGGTAAGCGTGGGCTATATGGACCCCGGCAACTGGGCCACCGATCTGGCAGGTGGCAGCCAGTTTGGATATAAACTGATCTGGGTATTGCTCATGAGCAATCTCATGGCTTTATTGTTGCAAAGCCTTTCTGCGCGCCTGGGTATTGTTCGCGGTCGTGATCTGGCACAGGCCAACCGCGAAACGTATCCGAAATATATCAACTATGCCTTGTACGGACTGGCAGAGATCGCTATCGCCGCCACTGATCTGGCGGAGATACTCGGCATGGCCATCGGTATTCAATTACTCACCGGATTGCCATTGATTTGGGGGGTAAGCATTACCGTACTGGACACCTTCCTGTTTCTCTTGCTGCAACGAATGGGTATGCGCAAAATGGAAGCCTTCATTATCGCCCTGGTAGCGGTAATCGGTGTTTCATTTCTGATCGAGATCATACTGGCAAAACCGGATATGGGCGAAGTGGTGAAAGGATTTGTACCGCATATTCCGAACAACACCGCCCTCTATATTGCTATCGGTATCATAGGTGCCACGGTAATGCCGCATAATCTCTATCTCCATTCGGCCCTGGTGCAAACAAGAAAAATAAAGAGGGATGATGCCGGCATAAAAAAAGCACTGAAACTGAATTTCATTGACAGTGCTATTGCACTCAACCTGGCTTTTTTTGTAAATGCTGCCATATTGGTCCTCGCAGCAACCGTGTTTTTCAAAACCGGCCGCACCGATGTGGGTGAAATAAAACAGGCACATGAATTACTCGCCCCTATGCTGGGTACTCACCTTGCACCGGTACTTTTCGCGGTAGCCTTGATCGCTTCGGGGCAGAGTTCTACTATTACAGGTACGTTGGCCGGACAGATTGTGATGGAAGGTTATCTCCACCTGCGTATCGCCCCATGGATACGAAGACTGATGACGAGGCTGGTCGCCATTATACCTGCTGTGATCGTAATTCTGATTAACGGGGAAGATAATATAGACAGCCTGCTGATTTTAAGCCAGGTTATATTGAGTCTGCAACTGGGTTTTGCCATCATCCCGCTGATACATTTTACCAGTGATAAAAAAACGATGGGCAAGTTTGCGATAAAGCCCTTTATTATTTTTCTGGCTTCCCTTATCACGGCCGTACTGGTTTACCTGAATATCCGGATGGTGATCGGCCAGGCCTCCGATTTCTTTTTACACTCCGATAATTTTTTCTGGAAAGCCGTGATCGTACTGGCAGGTATAGGCTACGCAGTATTGCTGATAGTTGCTATATTTTATCCGCTGCTGAAAAAAGAAAAACCACAACTACCCGTGGTTTTGCACCCGCATGCAACACCCTTACAGGAAATACAGGTTCCCGTATACAATACAATCGCGGTGGCGCTGGACTTCAGCACAAATGACCATAAACTAATCGCACATGCGCTCGGTCAGGGCAATGCCAATACCCGGTATGTGCTGATACATATCGTAGAAAGTGCCGCCACCCGTATCATTGGTAAAGAAGCTGATGACCTGGAAACCCGCAAAGACCAGGAACATATCAATGAATATGTAAAGCAATTGAAAGAAAAGAATATTGTGGCCACCGGATTACTCGGCTTCAATGAACGGGCCCGCGAAATCGTTCGACTGGTAAAAGAAACCAATACCGAACTGCTCGTAATCGGCGCGCATGGCCATACCGGTATCAAAGATCTGTTGTATGGACAAACCGTGGATACCGTACGACATGATTTAAAAATACCGGTATTGGTGGTGAATGTGTGAATGGTGGATAGTCAATGGTCAATTGTCAATGGTGAACCTGCCGGCAGGCAGACAGTGAATAGTGAATTAAGTTCGTTTTATGCACTCTTTTCCTGAAAACCTGTTCATCTTTCCGAATTATCACGAAGAAATTTTCCATTAAAAGCTTCAATACTTAAAATCTATTACTTACAACTAAAAACTTAAACTACGCCACCAGACTTTTACTATGATTCTTCAGCAGGTGCTTAAAGCGACTAAACGTCTCAGGTTTGATATTGAGGTATGATGCGAGAAATTTTTGGGGTACCCGCTGCAATAAAGAAGAATTTTTGGTCACAAAATGAAGGAAGCGTTCACGCGGTGTCATTTTGATTAATTGCATCTGCCACCGGTCTTTGAGCACCATGGTGTGTGTAATTACCAGTCTGCCCACATGCTCCATTTTGGGAGAGCGGGTAAATACCGCCTCCAGCTCTTCAAAGGTGATGGAGGCCACCACACTGGGTTCAATAGCTTCTACATAATACTCGGAGGACTGCCGGCTATGAAAAGATTCCTGACTGTGAATGATATGTTTTTCGGTTGAAATTTGCGTATTGATCTCCTCATTCCCTTTCAGGTAATACTTGCGGATCAGGCCTTTGAGAATAAAATTAAAATGATCCTCTACTTCACCGGCCCGAAGGAGAAATTCCTTCTTGTCAAACCTTCGTTCGGAAATCACTGGCCGCAAATACTGATCAAACTCCGCCGGCTGTATGTCGGTGAATTTTTGTAAAAAATGCAGAAAAGTGTTGACTGAATACATAGCCCCTGTTATGTAAAAGGTACTACAATAATTGATTCAAATCAAGTGATTGGGAGGATATTTTTGGGAAAAATCAATAGATAAGTATATACACTTACTTCGTTTTCCGGGTCAGGTGTTTGAGCCTGCTGAAGGTTTCGGGTTTGATATTGAGGTAAGATGCCAGATATTTTTGGGGTACCCGTTGCACCATATGCGGGTGTTGCTCCATATAATCGAGAAAACGTTGCCGCATATCTTTGGATTGCCAGGTAAACTTTCGTTCATCTTTAATGATGTACATTCTCTCCAATATCATTCGTCCCAGCATTTCGCCGGGCGGATACTGTTCGAGGGCATCCTGCATCCGGTTAAAACTGATGGAGAGCAATGTGGAAGGTTCCAGTGTTTGAATAACGACAGGCGAAGGCGTGCGGGTCAGGAAAGACAGTTCGGATGATACCACATGTCCTTCAGTAGCCAGTTGAAGTATTACCTCACTTTTTTTCACTTTTACCGATTTCATGACCAGTCCCTCAATGACCATACTCAGGTAATTCTCTGTTTCGCCTTCCTGAACGATCACAGCTTTTTTGGGGAAATGCCTGAATTCACAAAAGAGCAGCAGATCCATGAAATCCTTTTCGGTAAGCGGCATAAACCGGTGCAGGTACCTGTAAAGTGATTCCAGGTATTTTTTACTGAGGTATTTTTTGGCAGCCTGCATTTTATTTTTTCTCTGATTTCGGAGCGTGATGATTTTTTTGTTTCGCGTTCAGCAGTTTTTTCAACCGGCTGAACGTTTCCGGTTTTATGTCCAGATAGGACGCCAGCTTTCGCTGGGGTGCCCGTTTCATCAGTTCCGGAAACTCCTCAGCAAAATGCACCATCCGTTCTCTTACCGAATACCTGACATTATCCAGAATATGCCGCTCCTGCTGCAGTAAAAAATGGGTGATCAGAATTCTTCCAAAGCGTTGCCATTTTTTATCCATCGCATATAACCGGGAAAGATTTTGCCGGGATATAGAAATAAGATGAGCGGGCTCCATAGTCTCCAGGAAATAATGTGAGGGCTTTCCTGAAAGAAAAGAAGCTACCGAACCTGTGATGGTACCTTCTGCTACCAGGTCTGTGGTTACAGATGCTGAGTCCTTTAAAAAATACTGGTGAATTAGCCCTTTCGAAACGAAATAAAGATACTGTTCTGTCTCACCCTCACTGATCAAGGTGAATTTCTTCGGGTATTCCCTGAAGGTAAGCTGTTCTTTCAAGAGGTCCAGTTCATTGGCAGTAAGCGCCATGAACCTGCTCAGGAAAGAAACCAGGTTATTGAACATAACTGTGGTCTGTTCGGACATAGTGGAAAGTGAAATGGTTAAGGTCATACACAATTTAACCTTTTCTGGTAAAATAAAAAAAGACCAGGGTAAACCGTGATAAGCTATTTGTCATCTGCCTGCTGCAATACTTCGGAACTAACCTTTTGCCTGGGATCTGCGAAAATTCCTTCTTCAAGTAAATTTAAGCTGGCCAAAAAAAGCGCTTTGCCCGGTACTCCAATTGCTGTACGTTTGCATACCCAAAAAAAATTATTTATGCCTGAAAAAATCAACGTATCCAATCCGGTGGTGGAACTGGATGGAGATGAAATGACCCGGATCATCTGGAAATTCATCAAAGACAAACTGATATTGCCCTACCTGAATGTGGACATTAAATATTATGATCTCGGTATCGAATACCGTGACGAGACCAATGATCAGGTGACCGTTGATGCTGCCAATGCCATCAAAGAATATGGCGTAGGTATTAAATGCGCCACCATTACACCCGACGAAGCAAGGGTGAAGGAATTTAACCTGAAACAAATGTGGAAAAGCCCCAATGGTACGATCCGCAATATCCTGGATGGCACCGTATTCCGGGAGCCCATCGTCATCACTAATGTACCAAGGCTGGTAACCAACTGGACTGCTCCTATCATTGTTGGCCGTCACGCATTTGGCGATCAGTACCGTGCTACCGATACATTAATCAAAGGAAAAGGCAAACTGACCATGACTTTTACTCCGGAAGGCGGAGGAGAACCACAAACCTTTGAAGTGTTTAATTTTAAAGGTGATGGAGTGGCGATGTGTATGTATAACACCGATGAAAGTATCACTGGCTTCGCCCGGAGCTGCTTTAACATGGCGCTTAGCAAGAAATGGCCCCTTTATCTTTCTACAAAAAATACCATCCTGAAGAAATACGACGGTCGTTTCAAAGATATTTTTGAAGAGATCTACCAGCAGGAATTTAAAACGGCCTTTGATGCTGCCGGTATCGTATACGAACACCGCCTTATCGACGACATGGTAGCCAGTGCCCTGAAATGGAACGGCAATTTTGTATGGGCCTGCAAAAACTATGACGGCGACGTACAAAGTGATACAGTAGCACAGGGATTCGGTTCACTGGGACTGATGACCTCTGTACTCATTACTCCCGATGGTAAGACCATGGAAGCGGAAGCTGCTCACGGAACCGTAACCCGCCACTACCGCGACCATCAGGCCGGCAAACCCACCAGCACCAATCCTATTGCCAGCATCTTTGCCTGGACCAGGGGATTAGCTTTCCGTGGCAAACTGGATGGCAACCAGGCCCTGATCGATTTTTGTCTCGCTTTAGAAAAAGTGTGTATTGAAACAGTAGAAGAAGGAAAAATGACCAAAGACCTGGCCGTTTGTATTCATGGCAATAAAGTAAATCATGGTGAACACTATCTCTATACCGAAGAATTTCTGGAAGCGATAGACAATAACCTGAAGAAGAAATTGGGATAAATTTATTTCATAGCTTTTTCAAAGAACCCCGGCCCCTTCGGTCGGGGTGTTTTTTTAATACAGGCGGAAAACCCCTTTCAGGTGAACAGTCCAAAAATGATCCTGTATCATTTATAACAATGCATTCAACGGGATAACGCACCACCTGTTCTTACTATTACGGTATTAATGCTACTTTTACACATGACCATTTCAGCTTCCCTTATTGCTATTTTCAACAGCCAACTTGAACAATTGAAAGCAGAAATTTCATTGTATCAGCGGGAAGAAAATCTGTGGCACACTGCCGGAGGTATTCCTAACACGGCTGGTAATCTTACACTGCATCTGGTTGGCAATCTTAATAATTACATTGGCAATGACCTTGGGAATACCGGATATGTGCGTAACAGAGAACTGGAATTTTCACTCCGGGATATACCACGGTCTGTCTTGCTGCAAATGGTGGAAGACACCCGGCAAATGATCAATGTTGTACTTGAAAAATTGGAAACAGCCCAATACGAAAAGGATTTCCCGGCCATTATTTGGGAAAAACCAATGAATACACATTATACACTCGTACGACTCTCTTCACACCTGGCCTATCACCTGGGGCAAATCAATTATCACCGGCGAATGCTGGATAGGTAGCCGTATTTTTCAGTCACTCCCCGTTTCTTGTTATTTACCGCGACTGTCTTCCTTTTGCTGTTCTTTTAATTCCAGCGCCACTTTTACAATTACATCCTGTAAGAACTGGATCAGGTTTTCGAGCCGGGCAGAAGGTTTCATTTTTGCCGCCAGCGTTTCGATTTCCCTGATCTCATTCTTGAGTGAATGGATCTCCAGGTTATCAATCGTCGGTTTGATGCGGTGCGCGATCGACTTAACCTTTTCCATGTCATGCTCTTTGTAGGCTTCCATGATTTCAGCCGTAGCGGCCGGCACCTGCCCCACGAAAAGAGAGATCATTCGTTTTACGAATTCATTATTTCCCCGGCTGATCTCTTCCAGTTTTTTCAGGCTGAACAATTCTGCCCCCATCGTAGTAACAGGAATCTCCAATTTCGTTTCGATATGTTTTCCCAGCCACTTTGCAATGATTTTCAGCAATTCTTCTTCACGGAATGGTTTGGCGATATAATCATTCATTCCGGCCTGCAAACACTTTTCACTTTCTCCGCGTATAGCATTGGCAGTAAGGGCTATAATGGGAACCTGATTACCTTTTTTCCTTATTTCCCGGCTTGCATCGAGCCCATTGAGCAGGGGCATTTGAATATCCATGAGTACCACATCCGGTTTGCAGGTATCCAGCATATCCACGGCCTGCCGGCCATTCTCTGCTTCCACGGTGGTGGCACCATACACTTCCACAATGGTAGTAGCAACGAGCCGGTTGAGTTCATTATCATCCACCACCATGATCATTTTTCCTTTGAGTTCGTCTTCATTTACTTCAAGGGTCTCTTTTTGAGGGAGGTCGGAAGCCGTTCCTATTTCCAATTCCAGCGTAAACGAAACGGTTGTTCCTTCTCCTTTTTTACTTTCAACCAATACAGAACCGCCCATGAGGGTTATCAGTTCTTTAATAATGCTCATTCCTAGTCCTGTGCCGCCGTATTTACGCGTTACCGATTCATATTCCTGGCTGAACTTGTCGAATACGCGCTTTACAAATTCCTCTTCCATGCCAATACCCGAATCTTTTACTTCTGCCTTAATAAGCTGGGTACGACCATTATCTTTGAGTAGGCGGAGCGAAATATCCACCACTCCCTTCTCCGTAAATTTAATTGCATTACTGATCAGGTTGAGCAATACCTGATTGATCCGGTAGGGATCACCCACCAGTACACCGGCCAGCCTGGCATCACAGAATGAGTAGGTAAGCCCAATTCCTTTTTCCTCTGCCTTATACATTAGTACCTGCATGGCATGCTCCATCACTTTACGCGGCTCAAACCCGATTTTTTCAATACTAAGTTTTCCCGCTTCTATTTTAGACAGGTCCAGGATATCATTGATGATGATCAGTAAATTATCTGCGGCTGAATTAATGGCTTTCAGGTAAAAACGCTGTTGTTCACTGAGCGAAGTACGCGAAAGCTGGCTACCCATACCTATAATGGCATTCATCGGTGTGCGTATCTCATGGCTCATATTGGCAAGAAATAATTCTTTGGTATGGGCCAGTTGTTCTGCTCTTTCTCGTTCAATGATCAATTGTTTTTCCAGTTCTTTCCTGTCGTGTATATCCAGGCATACCACAATAGATCCGATAAGGGAGCCTTCTCTGTCGAATTTGGGAGCCGCACTCACCAGCCACCATTTTAATTCATTGCCGATCCGCACCTGCACCTCGTAGGCTTCGCTGATACCATTACGCCGGTTATCGGTTTTCTCATTCATCAATGCCATACTTTCGGGTGGCAATAACTTAGAGCTGTCATAGCCGATTGCTTCATCTGCCCCGATACCCGTCATGGCCAGCATTCCCTGGTTGGCATACAATATCCTGGTATCCGTATCAAGTTCCATCAGGCCGAGGTTCATATTGGCGATAATATCCCTGTATTTTTCTTCATTGGCCTGCAATGCCTTTTCAAACATTTTCCGCTCAGTAATATCCACTCCATAACCAATTACCAACTCCACTTCACCAGCGGCATCCAATACCGGGTACCATCTCCGGAGAATGTACTGCTCCTTACCATCCGGTGTCATGTTTTTCTCTTCCCATTCATTGGCCGATTTACTACTCACCATTTTATTGAACGCTGTTCGTCGTCCTTCCGCAATACTGAGGGGCTTATTACGATAATGGCAATAATCCTCATCCCGCTTTCCAATGATCCACTTACGAAGTGCATCATCTTTTATACCACGCGGATTTACAAAAAGATATTCATGTGTTGGGCTGAACACCGCAATATCTGCCGGAATATTATTCAGAATATCTTCGTAAAACTTCCGTTGTGCTTCCAGCTTCTGTTCACTGTTTTTACGCTCCGTAATATCCAGCATGAACCCTGTAAACACGATATCTCCCTCGGGTGTATAATAAGAAAAAGAAGACGTGACGGATTGCCAGATAAGGTCTCTTCCGGGAATGAGCAGCCTCGATTCAACATAAAAAGGCTCGAGCGTATCCCGGGAATTTTTATTCTTTGCAATAACCAAAGGCAGATCATCCGGATGAATATATTTTTGAAAACTATAAAAATCACCAGACTCGATACCAAATATCTTATTGATCGCAGGGCTTACATAACGCAAGCCTTCCGTACCGTCTTTTCGGAATTCATATTCATAGATCACCCCGGGAATATTTTCTGACAACGACTTAAACTGCCGGAGACGGTTTTCCAGTTCGGCTTCCGTTTGCTTAATATGGGTGATATCCGTATGTGTACCGGTTATTTTTAGCGGCTTACCTTCTTTGTCACTTTCAGTAACCACTCCCCGGTCAAGTACCCATCTTACCGATCCGTCCTCATGTATGATACGGTATTCGAGAATATGTGAATCAATTTCACCGGCTTTATATTTCAGGTCATTGTCTGCCAGCATTTTCAAATCCTGCACATGTACACTTTGCCACCATAATTTTTGGTTGTGATCAAGATTCTGGTTATCGTGTCCCAACAGGCTGTGTGTGGATTTAGAGAACCAGGTCCTGCCAGTTTCAAAATCGTGTTCCCATACATTATCTCCGATCTTTTCCAAAGCAATCCGAAAATGCTGTTCGGACTCTTTTTCTGAAGTAATATCTTCAATGATGCCAAAATATTCCACGATTTGGCCTTTGCTGTTCTTAACCGGCTGACTCGAAGATCTTCCCCAAAACCAGGACTGGTCTTTTCGATAATAGATGAGTTCCGTATTGAAAGAAAGCCCTTTTGAGAACGCGTGTAAAACTTTTCCCAGTTCATCTGTATTTGTAAGCGGGCCCTTGCACAATTCAACCGGCGTTTTACCGATAATTTCCTGCAAGCAAAAACCAGTCAACTGACAAAAGCCTTCATTGGCCCATGTTATTTCACCGGTAGTGGTGGTAAACAACACCCCGTTGTGGTTGGCACTGGCTACCAGTGACAAACGAAGCAGTTCTGCTTTATTTTTTTCACGTTCAGTAATATCTCTGATGAAGGCACAAAAGAAATAGGTGTCTCCCTGCTTCACCGGTATTATAGACAATTCTGCCCGTATCTGCTCTCCGTTCTTTTTAATCGCCGGCAGATCCAGCGGCTTATTGAGTGCAGGCCCCTCGCCGGTTTCCCTGAATCGTTGCATTCCACGTTCATGATGCGTCCGAAACTCTTCCGGTATAATAAGCCGGGAGAGTTGCTGGCCGATGGCTTCCTGCTCCGACCATCCGAATATATTTGTTGCCTGTGGATTCCAGAATGTAATGATACCATCCATGTCAATGGTTATGATCGCATCCAACGCTGCGTTCATGATGAGCCGGTTGCGGCTTTCACTTTCTGCAATGGCATCCTGCGCTTTCTTTTTACCGGTAATATCGGTATAGCTCCACAAATGCCCTTTATAAATATTGTCGGTATAAATAGGAATATAATCCCGCTGGTAAATTCTTCCATCTGCCAGCAATAGCATTTCGCCGGTCGCCAGTTTTTTTTCTGTAAGCAGTTTACTGATTCCACTTACAAAATCAACCGGATCTGCAAACATATCTTTGGCCTGTTCCGCACTGTTACTGCAATCTGCGCCCTGCAATTGTTCGGGTGCCGCAGGTATGCCAAACAGATCGCAAAAATGCTGGTTGGCGAAAACGATGTGACGGGTTTCATCTTCGAGCAGTATCCCGCTTTGTAAATTCGTAATGAGGGAAGTGAAAACTTTTTCTGCATTTTTTCGTTTACTTACCTGGTTGCTCAGGTAGCGGGCAATGATAAGCAGGTCATCAGTTTCATTGATCCGCTCTACTCCGGAGATCACTTCCATGGTCTCTTTCAGCTTTTCAATGGATTGCCTTTTTACAGTCAACTCGTTCTGCAACGTTTGATTTAGCTCGTTGTATTCTGTTTCGGTGATATGGAATGCTCTTTCAGACAATTCTCGTTCTTTATCCATTGCGCTATAGGACTGGCTCACCACCTCCAGAAAATGGCGCAACTGATCTGTATCCCGTAGCGCTTCGGGTAGGTATTTATTGATTTGTCTTAAAAGGAGTTTATGGTAACTCATAAAAAGAAGTAATGGTCATGGTTTGATTATGAAGCTGACAACTTCCCCCTTCATTAAAAGGAGATATTTCACCGTACGAATAAAAACCGGCTACTGGTACGCCATCACCCAAAGTATCGCATACAGCTTCCACTTCTTCTTCGATGCGCTGGCCCAGAATGAGCTTGCGTCCCACACAACTTACGAGCAGGGAAAAATCCGGCTTGGGATGATCGCTTACGGTATGAGCAGCCGCAGTAGCCGCCGCCATCGTTAGTGTATCGAAGTTGGCCCGCATAAACCGGACCTTCGAACCTATGGGTACATCACCGGCAAAGGTCATGGTCATGTTCATTTCGTCTATAGAAAGAATGGTGCGAACCACGGGTCTGGTTTCTCCCGGCATTACAATGGCGATGGGAAATAATAATGCAGAGGCTGGTAATTGCTCAGCATCGGGGCCCAGGTATTTTTTGTATTTAGACAGGGCATTTTCTCCATCTATTTCATACAATATATTCCCTTCGGCCCTGGTAATTTCTTTTTCGAGCCCAAACATATCCCAGCCTCCCTGTGAGCCGTGTGCCACTTTCAGTTTCTCGCCATAAAAGCCAATGGCAATGATATTTCCCTGCGCCGGTGTTTCATTTAGCCCAACCAGCGTAGAACTGAATTTATCGGCATCACCGGCTAGTCCTCCGGTGATAAGAATGTCTGGCGCTGCACTTCTGAATCCTTTTACCAATTCACTCCCATTTACCACACTACCATCCGACAACACCAAAACATAACTGAGGTCTGAAGCAGGCAATTTGCTGATCAATGCAAGACCTGCATCATAACTACCGGAAAATTCACTGATATTAACCGTTGCAGTTTGCAGGTGGGTATGCTCAAACTGAAGTGCAGCCACCACGGCCGTATGATCCTGAACCCGGTTCTGAAAAATTTCACCGGAAGTACTGCACATGGCAATTTCCGCTGCAGGATAAGCAGCTAATAACATTGGATAAAACCCGGAATCGGCCAGCAATGCTTTATCGGCAAAACAGAGAACCAGTTTTGCTCCATGATCTGCTTCCATAGCGGATCCGGTAGGGTATTGCTGACCGTTGGTACTGAATTGATGTATCGTTGTTTTCATACATGGTTATTTATACTGCCGTTGCGAACGTATTCGGTTGTTTTTGCACCAGTGGAAAGCGGATATTCCAGGTGCATCCTTTCCCGGGTGCCGTGATCAACTGGCAACTTCCATTCATTGCATCCACCCGGTTCCGGATCTGCTGAAGGCCCATGCCATTCTTTTTTTCTTTCCACGAAAAACCGGATCCATTGTCAGCCGTAGTCAGCACCAGATGATCCTTAACATATTTTACAGATATGTCGACCCTGGATGCGTTTGCATATTTAATGATATTTTGTATTTGTTCCTGTGTAATGCGCACGATCTGATGCTTCAGGAATTCCGGAATGGCAGCACCACCATCGGGCAAAATTATATTCGTGTGCAAATTGAATTGCTGCTGCAACCGCAACGCCTCCAGCATTTTACTGAATTCGCTCCACACTTCATTTTCCTTCACATAAACAAACCGCAGGCTATGGCTCATTTTACGAATTTCATTGATAGCCATATCGATCACTTTAACCGATTCGTCTATCATTTCCTTCGCTACATGCTTGCTTGTACCGGCAGTGCGGAGAAACAACATGGAAGTACCCAGCAATTGATTCACATTATCATGCAGTTCCCCGGCTATTTCCTGGCGAACTTTCTCCTGCGCTTCTGCCACAAATCCAAGGCATTTCTCTGAGTATTGATCACCAAACGTGGCTTTAAATTTTTCCCGGTATTCCAGCACCGCCAGCCATTTGCCGGTAATGGTGGTAAGCCGGCTCAGTTCCTGCCCGTTTTTTACAATATAATCAAAGGCACCCCGGTTGAGCATTTCCACCGCCACTTCCATGTCTTGCTGTCCGCTGATGACCACCACACAAGTACCCGGCAGGTTAGTACGGATGATCTGCAATAATTCTTTACCACTAATATCGCCCAAATGATAGTCCAGCAGTATCAATGCCGGTTTCAGATGTATGTGTTTAATCAGCTCTCCACCTGTAGAAAATGTGATGATATTGGAAAATCCGTTTTGCAGCAGGTGCTGTTCATACAGGCTGTTGCAAAAGGGCTCATCGTCGGCAATAAAAACGGTTTGTGTAAAGGCGGCATTCATAACAAGTATTTACACAGGAAGTACCATATTGGTGCCAGCAATTTTTCGATAGCTAATTGAATGATTGCCAGTACTTGCACTACGTAAAAACACCATTTCGCTTTCCAAAATCCGGAAATTTTGTCCTCCTTATGGAAACAATCAGCCTGTTGTACGGTTCAATTCACCAGTCTGCATCATTTTATAAATGGTACTCTTGCCAATGTCCAGTTTATCTGCAACGAGTATCACATCATTATTATACTTTTTCAGATAGTAACTGATGATATCGCAATTGTACTGACGCAATGTTTTTTCCATGGTGGTAAAGGATTCACTACTGGCCGAAGCAGGAAAACTGATATCATCTGCCTGTATCTCGTTGCCATCACACATCACAGCGGCCAGGTCGATCATGGCTTTCAACTCCCGGACATTGCCCGGGTAATTGTATTGCATTAATTTTTCTTTTGCTTCCTGACTAATGGAAAGTACCGGCATTTTATTCTCCCGGGTAAACTCATCTGCAAAGAACCGGGCCAGTATCAGCACATCGTGATCTCTTTCCCGCAATGGGGGCAAGTCGATCGGCAAACCGATGATCCGGTAATACAGGTCTTCCCGGAATGTACCTTTTTTTACTTCTGCGGCCAGGTCTTTATGCGTGGCGGCAATTAGTCGTATGTCGAGTTTTACTTTATCCTGCCCGCCTACGCGTATGAGCTCACGCTCCTGCAATACCCGGAGCAGTTTACTTTGTACCGACAGATCCAGTTCGGCGATCTCATCGAGAAACAAAGTACCACCATGCGCTTCTTCAAACTTACCAATCTTACGTGCAATGGCCCCGGTGAAAGCTCCTTTCTCATGCCCGAACAATTCGCTCTCTGTCAACTCGCGGGGAATAGCAGCCATATTTACTGCTACGAAGGGTTTTTTCTTCCGTTCACTGTTGTAATGAATAGCTTTTGCCACCAGTTCCTTGCCCGTACCTGTTTCGCCGGTGACCGATACATTGATACTGGTGCGCGAGGCTTTTTCCATGAGCGAAAATATCTTCTTCAGCGCCGGGCTCTGGCCTTTTATGCTTTTATCAAAGGAATATTTTTGCCCCAGTTCTTCTTTCAGTTGCTCCACCTCTTTTTTCAACTGGCCATTTTCGCGAATACGGATGACGGCATTCCACAACAGATCTTTGGTGTTTTCATCCTTGATCAGATAATCGGATACGCCCATTTTGAGCATATTCACTGCCACATTGATCTCCTCCTGACCGCTGATGACAATCACCGGCAACTGCTCATTATACTGACGTATTTGCTGATATAATTTATCACCCGTAAAATCAGGCAATGAAAAATCAATCGTGATCAGATCTGGCTTCTGATGAAGGGATGCCATAAGGTCTTTCCCTTTTGTAAATCGGGTGATATGGTAGTCCGGATTGAGCGAGAGATGATATTCGAGTATTTCGCCATACCAGGGGTCGTCCTCTACAATAAATATTTTATACATGTCCATGGCTGGTGGTTTTTCAGCCTCAATATAGTCAGATATTCCAAAAAATGGAACCCTTATTCAAGTTCATTTGAAAAACTAGTATAAACACATAAACAAAACTAATTAGTTCAATTTACGCCTTCCATTTTCCGGATCGTTTGGGTCCATTTTTGGAGGCTGATATAGCCCTTCAAAAAGCTGCATATCAGTAAATAGGCACTTGCCATCAGAACCATTGTCCATTGAAAATCCATCATCCGGAAAACCAGCATGGCGATCAGGATCAACAGTACCTGAATACCACAAATCGTCATAGTTGCTTTTCGGTGAGTAAAACCCAATCCCAGAAACAAATGGTGTAAATGGGTTTTATCTGCCTGAAACGGTGAACCTCCCCGTAGTAGCCGGCCGGCATAAACCCGAAGGGAATCAAATACCGGCAGGGCCAGCATGGCTGGCACCAGTACCAATGCCCTCGCATCTTCTCTTCTCACATACAATTGTTCTTCCTTTACCAATAATATCCCTGCGACAGCCATGAGGAAACCGAGTACCAGCGAACCTCCGTCGCCCATAAAGATCCGTGCAGGATGAACATTGCTCCGTAAAAAAATGAATACTGCGCCGCAAGTGGTGATGAGTAATACAAAAAGTACATATTGCTGGAGCCAATAACTCAACACGGCAAGCAAAGACAGGTTGATGATGGCCAACCCTCCCGCAAGCCCGTCTATGCCATCAATTAAATTGAAGGCATTGGTAACACCCGTAATCACTACTATGGTCAGGATGTATTGTCCTATGGTATTCATTTCGTCTATTCCCAATACTCCAAATAATGAGGTGATACGAATGCCACTTGCAGCTACTAAAGCAGCACAACCAAGTTGCAGCAGTAAACGATAGCGGGGTTTAATATTGAAGCGGTCATCGGAGACACCCGTAACAAACAACAACAGGCATCCCCCTGCGAGTGCAGGCAACGTCTGTAGTAAAAGATTGGCGTGATGAGTGGTAAGCAGGCCGGCTATTGTGCCGGTAATGATGGCGATTCCTCCCACCACCGGTACCGGTTGTTGGTGTACTTTCCGTTTGCCCGGCTTATCAATCAATCCGATGTACCTGCTGTATTTACGCAGCAACGCAATGGCAAGGCCACCAGCGATCATGGAAGCGAACATTGCCTGAAGAATTGTATAGATCATACTATTCATAATAAATCAAATTAACTATTTATCTTTTTTCATAAAAGGGTGTAGGAGCCTGCAGGTGTGCCAATTCATACGAGATCAATTGCTCCGCAGGTATAGTTGCAACCGACGGTGTAACCGGAATCTTTCCTTTATTGTTCAATACCCTTTGTACCAGTTCATCATATTTGCGTGCCACCACTTCCCAGGTATAACGGCGGTGTGCAATTTCTTTCATACGAAACCCATTTTCCCGTAATACGGCCAGTCTAGTATTTCCAATAATGGCAGCGATATCTGCCGCCGTTTTGAAATAACAGGCTTTCCCTTCCGTGGTGGTGCGGTTATAGGAGACATCGAATGCCAGCACCGGGAGCCCCAGGTACATGGCTTCCACCAATGAAGGATTGGTACCACCGGCGCTATGGCCATGCACATAGAGATAGGCATTGCCCCGGATAACATCCAGTTTTCGCTGATCATACACCGGATCCATCAAAATAATATTGTTATACCCACTGTATTGTAAATAAAGAGAAGAACCATACTCACTGTTCTTCCAGTTGCCGATCATCACCAGCGTATAGCCGGGCATTGTAGCAAATGCTTCCAGCACGAGATGAATATTATTCTCCGGCTCTATACGGCATACCTTAAATGCATACGGTTTGTGTAAAAATGGATATTCTTCCTTGTCTTTAGCTGTTGGAGTTACCTGTACAGTATGATCTGCTCCGTATTCAATAATATGACTGAGACTGGTGTACCGGACAGCCGTATAATCCTGTATGGATTCATTATCTGAAATATCCGCATGTGAATATTTTACAGCCATCTTTTCGGCCCACCACAGATAACATTTGGCGAGGCGATTCCATTTAGCCCGTTTCCATTCGATACCATCGATCGACACGATGATCTTTTTGCGGGTAAACAATTTAACAAAGGGGAGCAGCCATGCACCGGCTACTCCCAGCACCAGCAGTACATCAGCAGAAAATAGCGCATGTAAAATGGAGAGGCTGTCATAGGGAATACTTTGTAAGCCGTTGGCCTGGAGAGGCAGGTATTTCAAACGGGCCGATTGAAAAGATGTTTTACGTTCTTCCTTTGTATATTTTGGCCCGGGGCAATAAACGGTGATCGCATACTTGTCGCCAAGTTGCCGAACCAGTTGCTCAGCCAATGTTTCAAATCCTCCATACCTGGCCGGTATACCCGCCGTACCTATTATAGCAATTCTTTTTTTGCGTGACATGTTTATTATTTTCGTTTTTTTCTTTATCGCTATTTACGTGCCGTTATCAATGGCATTGTAAAAGAAGTACTTAGTAATTACTATGCTTTTTATTTTTCCATATTTGGGACACGCTTTCCGAATAATGGCAACCGGTAATATTTGCGTTGGCCGCTATTGATATCAGTTATCCCGATGGAAGCAAACAATCCAATGATAGCCTGACTGAACTGTTCCTGAGAAAAATTTTGTGCTTTTGCAAATGCATTTGCCGAGAACTCCTGATATCGTTTACCCCTGCTTGATAACTGTTCTAACCGCATACATAGCGTGTCGGTATCCGCCGCATGTACATGAAAACCCTCTACCCCATCTGTAACCAGTTCAGTGATGCCGCCAACCGGAGGAATAATGACCGGTATTTTATAATACATAGCTTCCAGAATAGTCATCCCAAAAGTTTCGATCCATGCTTCCGGTAAAGACAGGTTCATCACCAGATCGGCCTCCTGATAATACGGATGCAGGTCTTTACAGGCAGGAACTATTTCTATGTTCTCAGGCAAAATGGTTTCCCCGAAATAAGAACGGATAGCTGCCGTATTTGCGTTGAGCACCAGAATAAACCGCAATACTGGCATACGAATAGCACATTTTATCAGTTCATCCACTCCTTTGTATTTCTTTAGCGAGCAGGCCATTAATACGGTGAAAGGCAAACCGGTGGTAACAGCATGATGGGCAATCGCCTTCTGTGTAAAAGGAACTGGCAATGCATTGTAGATGACCTGGAATGGTTTCCGGAAAGCGGTACGTTGCCACAGGTCCTTTGATACAAAAATGCCGGTATGGGCAGTGTTGTTTGCTACAAACAATAACCAACGTTTCAATAATAATGGTTTTATCGACACTTCATGTATGTGATAGACCACTTTGCATCCACGACACCGGCCTGCTAATGCGCCGCCGAAAGGCAGCAATGAATTGATATATACCATATCCTGTTTTCTTGCATACCATAGTATCCGGAAAAACAACAGGAACTGACTGCATAAAAAATAAAACAGGGTAACCAGTTTATTGCGGCTCCATTTATAAAAAAGATGATGTTGTTTCACGCCATACAGATTACTGAGAAACCCCTCGCCGGTTGGTGTGGCCGTAAACAGGTCAATACTATATCCGTCCTTTAATAATGCTTCCAGCGATTGGCGCAATACGAACGGGCTTCCGCTGTAATCATTGAGCAGGTGTAATGCCAGTATGCGTTTTTTCTTCATAGGTTGACACGGTAATAACTGATTGAATGTTTGATTTCGTTGCAGCGGGCGCAATTTCATTATACACCTGTTCCATCAATTCTCCCTTAATATCCCAGCGGAAAAGTTCCTGATAGCGTATACCGGCCAATGTTTGCTCCTGTTGATAAAAAGCCTGATCATGATATAGCCGGGATAATTTCGCTGCCAGTTCATCTACCGTATCCTGGTAATTGCCCTGCCTGACCCGAAGCTGGCTTTCGGGATGCACATATTCTCCGGGCCCATAATTATCGAGACAAAGCACCGGCAATTGATAACTCAATGCTTCCGCCACAACCATCCCTGCCCCTTCGTGCGAAGGAAACAAAAAGGCCGATGATTGACGAAATAGGGCAATGACTTCCTTGCGCGGCTTCCATGCTACTATCGAAGCAGCTATGGCAATATTCTCTTCCTTAATAATCCGGTGCAATAATGCTTTACAGGGTCCGGTACCGATGAGCAACAATCTGGCCCTTGACTTTCCTGCCGGATCCAATGCGTGATAAAATTTTGCGAAGGCGCGAATGGTTAAATCAAAGCCTTTCAATGGCACAAAACGGGCTGCAGATAAAATAGTAAATGAATCCGTACCCTTAGGCGTAGTGAGGTCCGGCAACTCCGAAGCAACCGCCGGCATGAATACGGCTTTATGTGCGGGCAGCCGCAACTTAGCGATGGATTGTGTATTCACACAAAACACCTTCTTTGCTTTTTTGCGGCAGATATAGAGAAAAGGATCTGTGTACCAAAACATGCATTTGAGTATCCATAAGCAACGGTCTTTACACCAGGCCCCCCATCCATATACACCCTTTATGTATTGAGAAGAGATGAGCGGATGGTTGCCCACGGGCCCCCACACAAAAGGTTTGCCGAGCATCCACAGAAAAGATGGTGTCCAGTTACTGTGAAAATTCAAACTATGTGCAATATCAAAAGAGAGTTTTTTCCGCTTTAACCAGCAGGCTACAAAAAATTGCCACATATAGAAATACAATGCAGAAAGCAGTGGCCCTTTTTTCCAACGAATCATCCACTTTGGAAGATCGAAGTAGCGAAAATCAATTTGCTCCCAAAGAGAAGAATGGCTTCCCTGTTCTGAGATATATCTTTCGATATCCTGCCGGTTGTTTTTTCGGGTTACAGCGATGACCCGGGATATGGAAGCGGCCTGGCAAATTAAATTCCAGCCCGTACCTTCTTCCGAGCCTTTATACGGATTTACTGCATAAGCGGTGATCAATATCGTTTTCATACGGTCTTTGCCTTAATATGTTCAAAAATGGTTTGCAATGTTTCCGGAAGTTGTTCATTCCGGATAGCGATGTATTTAGAGTGGCGATACGTTTTGCCAAGGCGTCCAAACAGGCGAAGATAGTTTCGGGTAAGTTCCAGGATGGTTCGCTTATCCAGTTCCTTTTTCCGTTGCAGTATCGTTTCGGCTTCTGCATAGAGGAAAAAATTATAGGAAGGTTTCAGCAGCAATGCATACCAGGATCGGGTAAGCCAGTACGGCAATACGATATTGCTCCGTTTACCATCTTGTATAAAATCAAAATAATAGCGGTCATACAATACCACATAGCCCCTCCATACATATTTCACCTGCACTACAAACTGACCGGCCAGATAATCCGCATAATAATAGCCGAACCGGAGTAAGGAGGAGAATAGATTATTGTTGTTACCCTGCCGGGGCAAACGAGTGGCGGCGCGTTGCTCAGCGGCCTGCTTTCCTTCTTTCCAAGCACTGAGCATAGGAAGCACAGCAGGGCGATGACGCAATACCACGGTCTTTCGCCGGTATCTTTTTTCTATCTGCTGGCGCACTTTCTCAATAACTGTTGATTTACCTGCACCATCCACACCACTGAATGTGATGATAAAACCCCTGCGGGAAATCCACCCCCGCATAGAATCCAGAATAAAGAGGATGCGGTTTCTCCATTGTCTCCAGCTTTTGTTCACAGGTAATGCGGAAAGAGAAGCCATTACTTTACTTCGTATTCCTGCATCATAATAAAATAATTCCCGGTAATTACGGATATGCAACTGTTCTTTCCAGGCAAATCCTTCATTCAGCATACGGGCCTGTGTAATACTGCGGAAACTGAAATGCTGCCGGTATTTTACTGGCATGGAGGCGTGATTAAGAAGATAAAACAACCAGGTATAAGTAAAATCATACTCCGGTGCCGGCACTTTTACACCGGCACCATCCATTGTTGCAGAAGCAATAAGGGGTGCCGTATCCATCATCACGGTATGCCTTCTTTTCAATTGGAAGATCATATCCACACTCAGAAATGAATGATCAGCCAGCCAGATACCGTAATTGTCCATATAAGATTTGCGTGAACGCCGCTGTTTGACCACCAAAAAATGGTTTTTGAGAAATCGTTGCACCGGCTTTCGCATTGCTGGTGCGATACAGATATCCATATCGGATTCTTCAGAAAGTGAAGCCGGGTCTGCCGCCATCCATTTCAGCGCCGCGTAGGGTTTTGTATGCAGAAAATCAATGATCCCCGTTATCAAGGCCTGGCGAGGACGCAGCACAGAACGCTGTACTAAAAAATCATCGACTGCATGCGACCAGGCCTGTACACTCCATTGCAACTGCGGTTGCCATTCATCCTGCTCACTGTACCTGCTGCAATAATATACAGCAGTAAAGAGTATATATAAACAATGATGTAATCCGGTATCAATCCCATGTTCCCGGATAAACTGTGTAGCTTCGGGATGCTCCAACTGCTTTATGATTTTCGCTTTCAATGTACGGTACGTGCAATGTTCCACCAATACACCCTGCTGGTAAATAAAATGCAGTGCATCAAAAAGTAATGGTGTACTGGTATCGGCCATCTCCCAGTCTATCAGAGCGAGTTTATCCTTTTTCACATAAATATTCCAGGGGGTAAAATCACCATGTGCATACCCGGCAGTCACCATGGCATCCGGATCGAGCGACGCTTTAAGCATCCGCAATTTTTTTACAAGTCCGGGTGGCACCATCGGATGCCTTTTATTTTCGATACTGTCCAGTTTTTCATCCAATTCTTTCCATTGCGGTATTACTTTCAATGGAAGTGTGCAGAGATTGGTCTCACTTAATTCGCGGATTGTATTCCAATGCAAACTGGTCAGGTATTCACTGCGTTTCCCATTTCCTGAAATATCCTTCTGGGTAAGCACAATTCCCCGGAGCGAGGCTGCGGCAATCTCCGTATGTGCAAAACGAAAATTTTTCCAATGCCGGTGTTGCCGGTATTCATTGATCAGCAGCGGCAACGCATACTCACCCAATGGAATCTTATGAAATAAATCGCTTGCATACAGCAACGCAGAGCGGTTCAATCCTGCGGTGCCGGTGAACAGCGCCCAGTTTCTGCCATAACGTTCCTCCAATTGCGCTAAGTGGCCACTACGCAGGTAAAGGGTTGCTTTTCCGGAAGCAAACAAACCAGATAAGCGCAGGAAAAATAATAACCGGATAATAGCAGCCAGTATCCTTGCCCTGCGGGAAGCCGTGTTATAAAAACGCAGTACCTGAGGCCTGTGCTGGCTTACGGGCCACACCCACCGTACAGACCCGTCGGGATTGTTTCTATAATAAACATTTATAGGCACGGCCTTATGATTGTCTTCTTCCGACAGCAACGGATAACCAAGTGTAGTGAATACTTCTTGTATCAGTTGGATATTTTCCATTTTCATACTTCCCGCTTTTCCAGTATAGTGCCAGAAAAAAAACCTTTCAATGCTACTGATAACGAACCCTTTACAAATAAGTAACTTTAATAAAACTCTATTTTCCGGAATACATTCCAGATTTGGGAAAAAGCTACTAGGGTTATTGAAAAAAAAGCGGCTACACCTGCACGTTAGCATACGTATTGGAGGGCGCATTACAAAAACTGGAACAGAAACGGGGACCCGAATCAGTGTATCAGTAATTCAGGTCTTGTTTTACGGAGATATAATTTTTCCCGTCGGGTAATAAACGCAGCTTTCTGCATGGATACAGAAAAAATGAGAAGCTGATAAAAGAGGATACCATAATTGGTTTCACCGAAAATGCCAAACTCAGTAAAGGAGTTGATAATAACGGGTATCAGTATTCCCATCAGTACCAGTTTCTTTTCCTGGTCGGTAGTGGATAAGAATCCTTTTATAGTGAAGATGAGTTGAAAAAGGGCAATGGAAAAACCGATGATACCAAGATTCATCAATACCTGCATAAATGTATTGTGCGTCATATGGCCGGCATAGGTATTTGCTCCCTGAAAGGTATCGGTATAATAAATACGCATAAAGCCAAAACCCAGCAGAGGTTCTTTGGGAAAAGCCTCATTTAGTAGAGCGGTCCAGAAAGGGAGGCGTCCGGTCATACTCATTACTTCTTCCACTCCTCCCCCATTCTCTTTGATCATCAGTTTTGTAACGGCAATGGGTATGGCAGCCAGGGCCACTGCATACATCATCAGTTTCAACTTTATATTTTTCGATTGGCGGATATGGAAAAAGGCGATTAGCAATAACCCAACCAGCGACGAACGGCTTCCTGTCATCAACAGTGCATAGGCCATTACGGCTATTTTGATAATAGTCATCACCCGATAGTGCTTCCGGTAGATATCAAACAGCAGGCAGGATACACCCACTCCGCATAACATACCCAGTTCATTCGGGTTCATAATAAAACCGCCTAACCGGGCCTCTTCTCCCCCATGGGTCATACGGAAAAATGTATCAGGCGCCACATACATGCCAATCACAAAAATGAGCAGGAGCAGGTAGGCCGTATTTCCAAGCAGATTATAAAAACGGATACTGTGGCCTGCATAATATTCATCGAGCACCATAAAACATCGCATGAAATAAAAGGCAAAAACAAGACTTTCAAAATCCATAAACCACTGGAGCAGGCTGTACCCTTTGTCTGTACTCCAGAGTATGGAGATCATCCCCAACCCCAGGTATCCTGCATATAAAAGTGGAGAATAATTATTTTGCCATCGAAAAGATGTGGCAGCTCCTTTTTTCACCAGCATCCTGAATATATACCAGATACCCACAGTTACAGATAAACGGCCCACTACTTTCAGCAGGCGGGTCACCAGCAGGCTTTCGCTCCAGGTAAAATAACCTGCAGTCATCACAAAGAGCATGATCAGCATCAGGATATTTACCTTTCGCAAAAAAGGTTTATGCATGTTATCGTTCAACGCTGTCAGCATGCTTCTTTATACATTTTATGAAATTCAGTTACCAGCATCTCCCAATCAAAGGCTTCAGCTACCATAGTACGGGCAGCCGTGCTGATATGTTTCCATCCCTCGCTCCGGATACGATCATATAATTCGAGAATGCCTTCCGCCAGTTCTTCCGCCCCGGGATGCTGCAATACCACACCTGCCTGATAATGACGCACCACTTCCCCCAGGTTGGTGGCTTCCGATATTACTGCCGGAATACCAAGCGATGCCGCTTCCAGTACCGCAGAGGGCAATCCTTCATTGCGCGACGGATGGGCAAATACATGCATTTGCTTTAACAGGGCATCCTTTTCTTCTCCGAAGCGGCCGCCGGCCATCCAGACATCCTTCAGTTGTTTGTCCTCTACCATTTTTTCCAATGCTGCTTTTTCCTCTCCATCACCAATGATCCACAAAGCTGCATGCGGAGTTTTCCTTTTTACGATAGCAAAGGCCTGTAACAGCAGATCAAGGCCTTTTGTATAAATATCAATGCGCCCGCAAAAGCCAATAATGAACCGGTGGTAATCGGGTATGCCCCCCTGTGTTACTTTATTGTCAAAACCATAAGGCAACAACTTTACTTTTCCCGGTATGTTCAATCGTTTCAATCCCTCCAATTCGGATTTTCCGAGGCAATGCATATATGCCGCTCCTTGAATGATCTTTTTCTCAAACAGCGATAAATAGATCTTCTTTCGCAACCTGCTCTTCCGCATAGCAATAACATTATATGCACCGTGCGGCGTAAATACATAGGGGATGCCTGTAGCGATCAGTTGCCGGGATACGGCATAAAACACCGGATTGAATCCGCCATGAAGATGAAACACGGCTTTTCCTTTTTTATCCTTTACGGACTGTACAAATTGTTCGTCCAGCCGAAACATACCGGGATATGCTTTGAACAGTTTTGTCTCGAAATTTCGTTCCGGATAATTATGTGTAGGATCATGCGTAATACCCCAAACCGCAGCCTGATGCCCGGCCATTACCTGGCGGGTGGCCAGTTGGTGTACTACTTTATTTACGCCGTTCATCCGGTTAGGATTTGCTTTACCCAGCACAACATGTATTATTTCCATAGTTTGAATTTTTTACGGGCCAGCATATACTGCCAGTACCCGAGCATTAATAGCTGATTAACGATCAGTGAAGTGATAACTCCCGCCAGTTGCCATTGCAATACAATGAAGCGGGCCGCAAGCACCGTAAACAAAAACGTAAGCAGGTAACCGGTAAAAAACACACGGTTCATGAGCATGGCCCGCAATGCAATACGAAAGGGGTATCCTGCGAAAACGATAATATACAATACAGCCATTCCCTGCAGCGCATAGGCATAACCGGTATAAGCTTCGCCCCCGCAAATCCGGAATACCGTAACGGGAAACAGGAAAAGCAACAACAGTACCGGCACCAATAAACACAATCCTTTCAGGGATAGTTGCTGCAGAAAATGTTTCATGGATTGTACCGACTGCTGAAGTAATACCGAAGCCCTCGGCATTGCATAATTTTCAATTACCTGAAACATGGCATTCAATACGCCCATCAGTGTTTGGGCCAGTCGCAAAGCGCCCAACGCCGCAACGCCTAAAAAAACGCCGGCCACCGCAATCAGAAAATTACCCGACCACCATTGCAGCACCGAAGTAAGCAATAGCCAGCGCCCCTGCTGCCAGTGACCGGCCACCGTTTTACGAAATGAAATGCTATTGGCCTTCAAACCCGCAGCCCATTTAACAGCAATCAGCAGCGATGGAAGATAGGTGATACCAATAATGAGCAATCCATAGGAAAGATCCAGCGAATGCCGATATGCGGCAACTAACAACAAAAGCAGTTGAAGACCGCCGCTTACAATGTCCATATACAGTGCCAGTGAAGCACGCTGGCAGGCAATAAACATTCGCCTGAAAAAATCCTGCAATAAGAAACCACCAGTTAACAGCAATAATTCCGGCGTATACGATTTTAGTGGTTGTACAATCCCAATGGGGCTGTATAGCAATACACCCGCCAGCAACAGCAAGATGAATGTAAGCAATAGCTGCATGCGGATCACCGCAACCATATATCCGGTTTTGTTTTCGTCCCGCGCCAGCAATACCTGAAAGGGAAGTATCACCATACTGGAAATCAAACTGAGCAGGAGGTACAAAAAAAGCATGATGCCGCTGTAAATCCCGAAAGAATGAATACCCAGTTGCCGGGCCAGCAGTATCGTGGTGAAAAAGCTGGTGGCACTAAAGACTAACTGGTCTGCAATGACATATCCTTTTTCGGTATGAAAAAAAATCAGCAGATATGTGATCCGGTTTTTCATGCACGCTTCGCCCTCCTGATGCGTTTTATCAGCGCTTTCAACATATCCATTGCCTGCACCAATACATTCGGATTATAGCCTGCCCGGTTAAGAAGATATTGCATATTAGAAAATGAATACTCTTCATTTAATAATTGCGCTTCCGTAACCATACGGGCGGGGGTTATCCTTGAGTCGAACAGAAAAAGATTAGCTTCCGCCATATTCATCAGTAATAAACCGGTGGATGCTTGTTCAATATTCTCATTCTTGATGATCACAAAATCATATTCCTTTTTCCACAGCTCCATCAGGCGGGACCATTCTTCGCTGTTGGCACATTTCGTATCAGCAGCCGTCAGATTCACGTAGCGAAAAGGTTCCTGACTATGGAGTACTCCTTTGATTATGAGTTGTCCGTCGGTATCTGCCAGCAATACTTTCTTTTGCTGCATGGCAAGTTCACGCGCCAGGAATAGCGCATTGAAACACTTGCCTTCATTCTTCGAAAAAGAGGAGATGGTGATTAACTGGTGAGGCTTGAGTAATGCTTTTACTTCCAGTTGGATCGCCAGTTTATGAAAATGATGCCGTATAGCTTCCGGCTTTTTCAGCATAGGTGTGGAAGCAGCAAGTGGTATGGATGATTTCTTTTCGATGGTGATACTATCATTCACCTTTCCTTTAATGGCATGAACGAGGTATATAAGCGTGAGTGAACCCAGGAACCCTAAAAAACCGGCGAGTATCTTCAGCAAACCTGCATTGGGAGAAACCGGTGAGCCCGGAACGTCTCCATGTGAAATAATGCGGTGGAAAGAGATGGTGGCTGCTGTAGCAATCTCTGCCTCTGTACGCTTGGCATGCAAAAAATTATAGGTCTGTTCATTGAGCATAAAATTGCGGTTCAGTACTCCCATGGTCTTCTCCTTTTCCGGAAGTCCATTGAATACCTGCTCGGCCATATCAATATCATTGCTCAGCCGCTGATACTTTACTTCCAGATTTTTACGGGTATTGTTGATACCCTCGCGGAGATAGCGGCTGATGTCTTCGATCTTATTGTCCACGAGTTTTACCTGCTCATGCTCGGGTGTATATTTTACCAGCAGGTCTTTCTTTTCTGCCTGCAATGTTTTCATCTTTTTTACCAGTTCTGTAGCAAGCAGGTCTGTATAGGCTTCAAAGTTGGGGGCCAGTTCGGTAATATCTTTACCCGCCTGCATGTAATTCGAGAGGTCCGTAATCGCTTCCAGGTTCATCCGCACATTCGTTTGCTGCACTTTCATATCCGCGATCTTCCGGAGATCGGTCTCTGTTTCCTGGCGGATATTGATGATCCGTTTTTTATTGCGGTAACTTTCTATTGCATTCTCCGAAGAAGAAAGGTCTTTACCCACTACAGATAATTGTTTATCCAGAAACTCACGAGTGGTATTGGCAGATTTGTATTTTGTTTCAATATAATCATCAATATACGCCTGTGAAATAATATTGACCATATCGGCCGCTTTCTGTGCCACCGGACTTTTATAGGTAAGCCTCAACACCGGTATTTCTTTATCGATAGAACTTACTGACAACGAGGAGAGCACCTGGTCGATCAGCTTCTGGCGGCTGTGTACGATAAACGCATACTCGTCCGTGATTTGCAGTGCTGGCTTTTGCGCCAGCAGGGCATTGTTCTTTTGTATCAGTAAGGTATCCTTACCAAACACAAGCGGCACACCAAATCTTCCTTTTACTGGCTGGGCCTGACCGGGTACTGTGACACGAAACAGATCGGGCGTATAAACAGATAATCGGAATAACTTATCAAATAACGGTTGGTTGTTGAAATTGGCCGTTACTACAAAAGGACATTCATGGTACAATTCTATTTTACGAAGCTTGCCCACCCGGTAGGTGGTAATATCAATGCCTGCACTATCCAATGCCTGATTGATGAGTACCTTTGATTTGATCACTTCCATCTCGGCACCGATCTTATTTACGTTGGCAAACAAATCAAAATCCTTGAACAGGTTGGAACTTGGAGACCCGTCTTTAGAATCGGCCAGCCGTATCCGCGCCGTACTCTCATACATGGGAGTGGCATACTTCAGGTATCGCCTTGCCACTGTTACGGACACGATCATTACCGCTGCAATGATCGGCAACCCCCGCAGGAAGGGTTTTATGAGTCTGAGATTTTCGTTTACGGGTTTCATACAGGGTTATTTACAGGAATGTACCCACCAATATCGCTGCTGCGGTAGTACTGGATGCGAGCGGTATAATGGTAGAGATTCGTTTATCAAATTCTTTGTTCTTTTTTGAGGGCACCACTACCAGGTCGCCGGGGTGCAACTGAATATTCCGTTTAAACAGGTCGGCTGCTTTCGTCATATCCACATTCACCATGCGCACCGTACTGCCTTGTTGCCGGATAATTTTTACGGAAGTCAGGTTCGCATAAAATTCATATCCACCGGCCAAAGACACCAGATCGAGCAGGGTGTTGTTATCTTTTTCAACAGTATACTTTCCCGGATTACGCAATTCGCCCAAAATGGTAATCTCTTTATTGAGCACTTTCACTTCAATGACCGGGTTCACCAGCCATTTTTTGTACACCGTAACCAGCGAGTCTTCCAGTTCAGCCACCGTTTTACCTTCCACGCGGTAATTGCCCACCCGGGGCAGCGTAATATTCCCCCGGATGTCCACCAGCAGCCATTTACCATATACTTCATTACTATTGTAAATACCATATACCGACCCCACACTCAGATCATCATTACCCCAAAAGCTCACACTAACTTTATCATCCTTTCGTATACGGTATTCGTAGGCAGTATCCAGTAAAAAAGTACTGTCGGGCTGCAGGTGTTGAAATATGGTTTGTTTCTTATCCTGCACCAGCAGGTTCTGCGTCTTACAGGAAAATAATCCCACTGCTATAAACGTGCTGAGTGCTATGCTGAAAAATGCTTTCATAATAAAATTTACTATACTGGTAAAAATTTCCGGAGTATACTTTTGTTCTTTTGCTGCAACATGTTCCGTATCGCTGCGATCTTCTCCAACACCTGATCAATCTTATTGAGATCATCATTACCCTTTATGATATAATCGAAGGCTCCATATTTGAGTGAGTTAACAGCCACAGACACATCTTCCTGACCGGATACAAACACCACTTGAATATCAGGATTGAAACGTTTTATCTTACGGAGAATCTCCACCCCGTCCAATATCTCCATATTGTGATCCAGGAAGATCACATCAGGTTGCTGGCCCAGGTGGTTAAGGCATAGGGTACCATTCTCGAAAGTGGATATATTCGTTACTCCACTGTTCCGGAGGTGTTGTTCATACAGGCAAAGACTGAATGGGTCGTCATCTACCAAAAAGATTTTAAAAGAGGTACTGTTTTCCATTTTATTATTTTGGAAACAGTATTGGCTACTTATATGCCAATAAATAATATGCTGATTATCAACAATCTTTTAATTGGCACAGTAGCTATCCCTCCAGCAAATGGAGCAACATTCCCAAATCTGGAACAAAAAGCAGGTGGGAATATGGGTGAATGATTGGCTGTTTATGTAAATAATTGAGGAAAAAAGGTTGAGGAAAGGGTTTCCCGGAGTCTATCTATAACATAAATAAGGACGAGTTGCGGCAGTACAGAGAATAGTTTTATCCGCAAACGTGGAATAAAAAGTACTGAACCAAATTAAACACGCAGGATAAAGTTTATCTGCCAAAGTCATCCTGAAGACGAATTATGTCGTCCTCATCTGAGGGATGATCTTTATCTGTATGCTGCCATATTTCAGCAACCACGCCCCAGTTTTCCAAACCTATAAGGCGGTGCCGTTTTCCTTTTTTTAGTTTAATGATCTCGCCGGATTTCAGTACATGCCGTTGCGTTTCCTGGTCATCATCACTGGTGGCTACAGCGATATCACCTTCCAGGCATTTCCATATTTCAGCCCTTCGCTTATGATATTGCCAGCTTAGCCTTTTCCCGGGAGCAACCATCAATATTTTAGGGCTCAGCTTACCAGCGATGCGCAGATTATCCATTTGCTCTTCAGGAAAAAAATGGGCTGCAAATTTTTCGGACTCGGACTCATCGATCACATAAAATCCACCCCAGGGACGTGAGAGGTCCTGCTTCTCAATTGTAAACTTTAATTTTTCTAATTGTGCAGCTATTTGGGTAAAGATCTTATGTTCAGATTTCATCAGAGAGTTCGTTTTTATGATCACAGAATGTATGCAATTTACATTTTTTTTCAAGACCCTTTTCCGTCAATGCCAGTAACTAAACTTTTTTTGAATTAGCCCATATTGCAAAAACCCACATTCCAGCTAAATACATTTATTAAATAAATTCGTCATGCCCTTTGTTTACTTATAAGGATATTACATCATCTCATTAAATCCATACCCATGTAAAAGATGTGAATGAAAACCCTCCGTAAAACCGGGGCTGTTCTGCAGTAAATTCATATCTTGTCATACAACCAAGAACTATGCGAACAACTGCTTTCTTCATTGCAGCAATCTTATTCATCAGTCAGCATCTCATCGCACAACCAATACCCGACAGCTATTTCAATGCCATGCAATGGCGGATGATCGGCCCTCACCGCGGTGGCCGTACCGTTGGCGCTGTGGGAGTCCCTCAGCAACCCAATGTTTTTTACATCGGCGTGAACAATGGCGGTATTTGGAAAACCACCGACTTTGGCCGCACCTGGAAACCCATCTTCGATGATCAGCCTACCGGTTCCATTGGTGATATTGCAGTTGCCCCCTCCGATCCCAATATACTCTATGCCGGAAGTGGTGAAGGCATACAACGACCAGATCTTTCCACCGGCGACGGACTATATAAGTCAACGGATGCAGGTGCCACCTGGTCCAATATCGCATTGAATGCAAATGCCGTGGGTCAGGAACTAAAAGAAGCCCAACAGATCGGCGGCCTGACCATTGATCCCAACGATGCAAATATTTTGTTTGTTGCTGCACTGGGTCACCCCTATGGCCCCAATAAAGAACGGGGTGTGTACCGCACGCTCGATGGTGGCCGCACCTGGAAGAAGGTATTATACATCGATGAAAATACCGGAGCCATACAGGTTACGATTGATCCCCGTGATCCGAAAATAATATTTGCGGACATGTGGGCCGGGAGACAGGGCCCCTGGGAAAATGGGGCCTGGAATGGAAAAGAAAGCGGACTCTTCAAATCAACAGATGGCGGAAATACCTGGAAAAAAATCACAAAAGGATTGCCCACTACTGAGCAGGGTTTAGGCAGGATCGGATTTTGTATCGCACCATCCAACAACCAGCGAATGTATGCCACCGTGGATGCGGGAAAATATGGAGGAGTTTACCGGAGTGATGATGCCGGAGAAAGCTGGTACCTGCTCAGTAATGACAACCGGCTCTGGGGAAGAGGGGCCGATTTTGCCGAAATAAAAACCGATCCAAAAAATCCCGATATCGTTTATTCGGCGAATGTGGTAACCTGGAAAAGTATGGATGGTGGCCATAACTGGACAGCTTTTCGCGGAGCACCTGGTGGTGATGATTACCATCGCATCTGGATCAATCCCGACAACCCGGAAATCATACTGATCGCCAGCGATCAGGGAGCCATTATTACCGTGAATGGCGGACAAACTTTTTCAAGCTGGTACAATCAGCCCACAGCACAATTTTATCATGTAAGTACCGACAATGCATTTCCCTATAATGTATATGGCGGACAGCAGGAAAGCGGATCCGTTGGTATTGCTTCCCGTGGTAATGACGGCGCCATCACTTTTCGTGAATGGCATCCCGTGGGCGTGGAAGAATATGGTTATGTGGCTGCAGATCCGCTCGACCCGAATATTATATATGGCGGAAAGATCACCCGGTATGATAAACGAACCGGTCAAACACAAAACATAGCACCCGAAACGGTTAGAAGCGGTAAATACCGGTTTCTTCGCACCGCCCCGGTACTCTTCAACCCAATAGATAATAAAACATTATACCTCGCGGGAAATGTACTATTCAAAACATCGGATGGAGGTAATAGTTGGGAGGTGATCAGCCCCGATCTTTCCCGCGAAACATGGGATATACCAGCCAGTGTGGGCATCTACACCAGTGATGAACTGAGAAAAATGCCGCGCCGGGGGGTAATTTATACCGTAGCCCCTTCTTTCAAAAATAAAAACACGATTTGGTGTGGCACGGATGACGGACTCATTCATATTACCCGCGATGGCGGAAAGACCTGGAAAAATATAACACCACCATCCATTACCGCCTGGAGTAAGATATCATTGATCGATGCAGGCCATTTTGATGAGAATACCGCTTATGTGGCCGTGAACCGGATACGATGCGATGATATGGGCGCCCATATTTATAAAACCCATGATGGTGGAAAGACCTGGACAAAAATCACGAACGGTTTACCGGATGCTCCTATCAATGTAGTGAGGGAAGACCCCTATACAAAGGGACTATTGTTTGCCGGCAGTGAAAAGGCGGTTTATGTATCCTTCGATGACGGTAACCATTGGCAAAGCCTGCGGCTGAATATGCCGGCCACATCCATCCGTGATCTCGTGATCAAGCAGGACGATATTGTAGTGGGCACCCATGGCAGAAGTTTCTGGATATTGGATAATATCTCTCCGCTGCGAGACTTAGAATCCATGCTCGTACTTGAAATGATACGGGACAGTGAAACCCTCTTATCAAAAAATATTCTGTATGCACCGCAAACTGCCTTTCGCGTACGATGGAATATGAATACCGACACTCCATTGCCACAGGAAGAACCAGCGGGGCAAAACCCACCCGATGGGGCGATCATAGATTATTACCTGAATCAGCCCGCAAATCATGTAATACTGGAAATACATCAGTCACCTCGTGCCGGTGATGGCACCGGCAGAAGTACATTGATCCGCCGATACACCAGTAATGATACAGCCAGTGCATTACCGGCAGATAATACCCCGCCCTACTGGGTACGACCGCAACAGGTTTTGTCAATAGCCGAAGGATCACATCGTTTTATCTGGGACATGCACTATACACCGCTGCCTGTGCCGGCTTCATTTCCCATTAGTGCCACCTATCTCAACACTACCCCGGAGCCTTCTGCCCCCTGGGTAATGCCGGGTAAGTATAAAATACTGTTGATCGTGGATGGAAAAACATTCCAACAAGAGCTGAAAATAAAAATGGATCCGCGGGTTAAAACACCTGTTATTGCATTACAACAACAATTTGATCTTTCCTATCAATGTTATAATAGCCGGAAAATTTGTATGGAAACGATGGAAGAAATTCAACGATTCCGATCCGGATTGCAATCCCAACTTACCAATGCCGAACAGTCGGTGGCCGATAAACTGGGTCCGCTGGAAAAAGAAGCCGGCACACTTGTACAAAGCTTACCGGGAAGTGAAGGCCCCGGTTTCGAGCGGCTCCAGGCACAGTTTGCCACCCTTTTCAATAATCTGCAGGACAGTGACTGGCCTCCCACCACGCAAACTATTTCGGCTGTAAAGGCAGCACAGACTCAACTCGAAAAACTTTTAACAAAATGGAAAGCGCTAAAAGCAAAACAATCAGCCAATTAGCATAGCGGGAAGTCCTTGTAAAAAAAGGGTTAAACCCTTACCTTTGCAGCGCTTATTCAGGCAGTTATTCTTGAATAAAACAAAGCTGACTGAACAGCATTATTCAATTCACAAAAGCCGATTCTTTCATCAAAGCACCGATAGTTATGGCAGATATTTTTGAACGTTTACTGAAACATTATGGTCCGATCGGACAACACCGCGAAAGAGCACACGGATATTTCGCATTCCCGAAATTAGAAGGAGAAATCAGCAGCCGCATGAAATTTCGTGGTAAGGAAATGATTGTATGGAGTTTGAACAATTACCTCGGTCTGGCCAACCACCCCGAAGTAAGAAAAGCTGATGCCGATGGAGCAAAAGAATATGGTCTGGCTTATCCCATGGGTGCCCGTATGATGAGTGGCAACAGTAATCTTCATGAGCAATTGGAAAGCGAACTAGCTGCCTTTGTAATGAAAGAAGATGCCGCATTGCTCAACTTTGGTTATCAGGGTATGGTCAGCATCATCGATTTGCTTTGCAGCCGCCATGATGTGATCGTTTACGATGCCGAAAGCCATGCCTGTATCATCGACGGTCTCCGTCTGCACCCCGGCCACCGTTATGTATTCAAACATAATGATGTGGAAGATTGTGAAAAACAATTACAACGAGCCACAGCATTAATTAATAAACAGGGCGCTGGTGGTATATTGGTTATTACCGAAGGCGTATTTGGAATGGCCGGTGATCAGGGCCGATTAAAAGAGATCGCTGCGCTGAAAGATAAATATGATTTCCGCCTGCTGGTGGATGATGCGCATGGCTTTGGTACGTTGGGCAAAACCGGCGCCGGTGCCGGTGAAGAACAGGGATGTCAGGATGCCATTGATCTGTACTTCTCCACGTTCGCAAAATCCATGGCCAGCATCGGAGCATTCGTGGCCGGTGATCAGAAGATCGTGGATTATATCCGTTACAATATCCGCTCACAGATATTTGCAAAAAGTCTACCCATGCCCTTGGTGGTGGGCAACCTGAAAAGGCTCGAACTGCTGCGCAACCATCCGGAATACAAGGATACATTGTGGAGCAATGCTATGAAATTGCAGAATGGACTTAAAGAAAGAGGATTTGACATAGGCAAAACGGATTCGGTGGTTACGCCCGTATATATGAAAGGAGATGTGCCCGAAGCGACCGCCATGGTAATGGACCTGCGTGAAAATTATGGCATCTTCGCATCCATCGTAGTATACCCGGTTATTCCGAAAGGCCATATCATCTATCGCCTGATTCCCTCTGCGATACATACCGATGAGGATATTCAGCTTACCCTTGAGGCATTCTCGGCCACCAAGAAAAAACTGGATGCCGGCGAATACCGCGTAAAAGCGATCCCCGATATGGCGGAAGCATCTTCCAAACGCTGACAGGCATGCCCGCTTGTTTGGTGATTTAAAATAACTTGCTAAAAAAATCACAGAATAACACCCAAAAGCCTCCATCAAGAGGCTTTTTTATTTATACGGCAGCCCCTTTTCAACGCTTTCAGTTACATTTATGCTTTAAAAACCATATTCATTATGCGTACGCTTTTTTTGTTATTATTTCTCGTTCCGGTGCTGTCGATAGCTCAGAAAAAACCCATCACATTAGAGGATATTTATAAGAAGGGAACGTTCAGAGGTGAACCGGTAAGAGCCGATTTTTCCGGTGCCTCCAAAGATCCCGATATCAAATTTGATGCATTGAAGGATGAGACCGGAAAAACATTTGGCCAGCCCGAAGATGTTATTTTCAACTCCGCTTACCCCAATACCGTATTGCTGAAAAAAGGGATGGAGCAGATATACCGTCGTTCTTTCAAGTCGTATGTGTATCTCTATGATGCCGGCAGTAAAGAGCTGATCAAACTGGATACCGGCAAGTTGCTGCACCCCACCCTTTCGCCTGATGGCAAAAACATTGCCTATGTTAAAGACAACAATCTCTATATCTACAATATTCCTTCGAAAAAAGCGAAAGCTGTAACCACCGATGGCAAATGGAATTTTGTGATCAATGGAAACTGCGATTGGGTATACGAAGAGGAATTTGAATTCACCCGTGCCTTTGAATGGAGTCCCAAAGGAAATTACCTGGCCTTCTACCGCTTTGATGAAAGCAAGGTGAAGGAATTCAATATGACGATCTATGATAATGTACGCAACAAAGATTACCGCTATAAATACCCGAAAGCAGGCGATGAAAATTCTGCCGTGGATATCTATATCTATGATATGGCAACCGGCAATAAAGTAAAAGCACAATACGAACAGGGCGATATCTATATCCCACGTATCAAATGGTCGCAAAATGACAGCAAACTGGTGGTATATTGGATGAACCGGCACCAGAATGACCTGAAACTGCTGCTCACCGACGCTGCTTCCGGAACCAGCAACCTGCTCTACGAAGAAAAAAATAAATACTATGTGGAGGTCAACGACGACTGGTGGTGGCTGAAAGACGGAAAGAACTATATGTTCACCAGCGAAATGAACGGATTCCGTCATCTCTTCCTGTACAGTCTCGATGGTAAAACCAAAACACAGATCACGAAAGGCAACTACGAAGTAACCGATGTGAATGGAGTGGATGAAACCAATAAACGCATCTACTTTACCATGGCCTATCCCCGTCCGATGGACCGCAATCTTTTCGTAACTGATTTCGAAGGTAAAAAGACCTATCCTCTTACGGTAGGTGAAGCCTGGAACAGGGTTGAACTGAACGACAGCTTTACCCGTTTCTATAATTACCGCTCTGATATCAATAACCCGCAAACGGTGACCATCAACAAGATCGTTGCAGATAAGAAAAAAGGAGTTTATGCGGTAATGGAGAAGACCGTGAATGAAAGTGCCAAACTTAAAGGCAAAATGGATGAATATGGATATGGAAAAGCAGAGTTCATCAAAGTACCCAACAGCAAAGGTGACACCCTGAATGGCTGGATGCTGAAACCGGCAGACTTTGATCCTTCCAAAAAATATCCGGTTTTATTCTGCAATTATGGAGGGCCCGGGTCACAGCAGGTAGCCAACCGTTTTGGCGCAGTCAGTTCCTGGCACCAGTTGCTGGCACAAAAAGGATTTATTGTAGTAAGTGTGGACAATACCGGTACCGGTTACAGAGGTGAAGAGTTCAAGAAAAAAACATATCTACAGCTTGGCAAATTTGAAATAGAAGATCAAATTGATGCGGCCAAATTCATGGGCAATATGTCATTTGTAGATAAGAACAATATCGGGCATTGGGGATGGAGCTACGGTGGCTTTATGAGTGCCCTCGCCATTACCAAAGGCAGTGAGGTATTCAGCGCGGCTGTATCTGTGGCACCCGTTACCAACTGGCGTTTCTACGACAATATCTATACAGAGCGATATATGCGCACGCCTGCTGAAAATGCTTCTGGATACGATGACAACTCACCGATCAACTTCACCGACCGCATTAAGGGCAAATACCTGATCATACATGGAACCGCCGATGATAACGTGCATTTCCAGAATGCAGCACAGATGATATCCGCACTCGTGAAAAGTAATATTGATTTTGAAAGTGCTTATTATCCCAATAAAAACCATGGCATTAATGGGAATCTCGACAATACCAGTTTTCATCTCTGGAGTAAAATGACCAACTGGATACTTGAAAATTTGGGGAACGACCAAACACAAAAACCCAATCAACCGGCCAAACAACCCAAAGCCTTTTAAGGAAGCCCATCAGGGATCCATCAAAATATAGTATTCAAAACCGGGGATTCGTTCCCGGTTTTTTTATTTAGCGCTGGGAAAAGGGTGCCAATCAAAGTTCAGGGGGGCGGTAAAAAATGAACAAAAAGGCCCAAAAAAAAGAACCCCCGATGTAAAATCGGGGGGCCCTAATCAAAAACCATTAACCATTAAACCTTATCCTATGAAAATTCATCGCTAATATCGTTAATAAAAGGATAATACAAAGTTTTTGGCCGCCCTTTTTTGTGCTTTCCGCGAAATTATGTCCTGAATACACGATTTATTGATTGAACTCAATGGTACAACAACAATTTTTTTGCAAAGCACAGATTCGCAAACGATTGCGTGAATTACACTAACTTTCCTCAACTTTCATCAGCTTTACACGTTAAATGCACATGAGAAAAATTGCCATTGCTATCACCGGTGCCAGCGGCTCCATATATGCGGAAGGTCTGCTGAAAAGATTACTGTCCATTCCAGAACAATGGGATGAACTGTCTGTGGTGCTCACAGAAAATGCGAAAGAAGTATGGAAGACTGAACTGGATAATGACTCCTGGAAAAGTTTCCCGCTTAAATATTATCATACGAATGACTTTACTGCTCCCTTTGCTTCCGGTTCGGGGCGGTATGATACATTCATCGTGATCCCCTGCTCGATGGGAACGCTGGGTCGTATTGCAACCGGTGTATCAAATGATCTTATTACAAGAGCCGCTGATGTAATTTTGAAAGAACGCAGAAAGCTAATCTGCGTGGTGAGAGAAACCCCCTATAACCTTGTGCATATACGTAATATGGAAACTGTGACACTCGCGGGGGGAATCATTTGCCCGGCCACACCTTCCTTTTACAGTAAACCCACCACGCCCGAGGCAATAGCAGCCACAGTTACGGATCGGGTACTCGATCTCGCAGGATTTTCAATCGAATCATTTCGTTGGGGGAAATAAACCGGAAACATTCTTCGACAAACAATTGTCATCCCTTAATTGGTAAAACGGCCTCCGGCATTGATCCAGTCTATTATTTTTTGCCGGTCTGCTGCTGGTAATAATCCACTTTGTGGCATAGGGGTCGGCAATCCATCTACTGCCCGGGCTTTGATTCTGTCTTTGCCTGTTACAATATTGCAATCGATGTTCAGGTTTATTCCATTGGAAAGTACGGGCCCATGGCAATACAGGCAATTACTCCGGATCAATGTTCTAACCTGTGTAAACAAAGGACCTGCTGGCTGATTGCCGACAACGATGGCACTGCTGCCGATACAACCATTGGCATCACGGGCCAGTATGGTATAACTGCCAGAGGTCAGGTTGGTGAATACCGGGTTAGTTTGGTATACACCGCCATTGAGACTAAAAGCATAAGGCGCTGCGCCACCCGTTGCAGTGGCAGAAACAGTTCCATCCCCGCTTCCGCAAGGATCATTTCCGGTAGCACTGGCACTTACTACAATGGTTACTCCTGAACAGGAAGGAACTGGGTTGGTAAGTACAAAAGAAATGGTTTCGCTGCACCCATCTGTATTGCGAACTTTGATAGTATAGTTGCCCGCGGACAGGTTATTAAAATTGCCCGAGGCCTGGAAAGGGCTATTGTTGATTGAATAGGAATAGCCGTTTGCAATGGCTGCTGTTACCGCGATGCTGCCATCAGCAGCACCGGATGTACTGGGATTGGTAACATTGCCGCTGAGCCCCATGTTAAGATTGAAACAGGGATCCGGTGGCGGAGGCGGCAGGGTGTTGCCAAACTTGCTACAGGAGAGCTGAGCAACCAATAAGCAACCCGCGAAGAAAAAAAATGCCGTAACTTTCATAAGCAGGACCTTTATCCGAAATAATGAAGCCGCATCTCTGATGTATTAAAATAATTTGATGCCGGCCGTAAACAACACACCACCACTGTTCAATTTTACTCTTCCATAGCCAACACCACCCAAGGGTAATTTGAGATAAGGCTCGGCCATCAGGCTGACTCGTTTCCCCAAATTCCGCTGGTAACCGCCCGATAAGGTCATTACAGAGAAAAAATGTTTATTCTCATTGTTGATGGTCCATTGATTGGTATAGATCTGACCCTGAGGGGTGTATTTATAATAATATTTATAGGTCTCCTCCTTCATCAGCAGGGTGGAAAGGCCGCCGGACACAAAGAAGCTGCGTGCCTGTTTTCTTCCGAAATAATAGGATACCAACAAGGGAATTTCATATACTTTACAGTTGGCATCCACTTTTTCGAGGTAAGGATAGTATTGATTGAATTCAGGCGGGGTGTTGTAAGAGGTGGGTCCGGCAGTATAAATTTTACGTGCAGAATAGAACCCGGTTCGGATGGTAAACCTGTCTTTGTACTGATAGCCAAGTCCCAGCCCGGTAACCAGTTTCGTAGTACCAGGCCGTTCAGCACTAACATAACTCAGGTCCGGCCCGGCAGAAATGGACAGGAAGAAGGAACTCTTTGCTTTTTTCTGCGGTGCTTTTATTGCCGTTGTATTTTTTTCTACGGTCTTTACAGAATCTGTGTTTACATCGGGCTTGTTATTAGCCGTTTGCTTTCCCTCCGGGGTATTGACAATTTCGGGATTAACTTTTGTTGTTTCGCTAGCCCGGGTATCTCCTGCTGCGGGATTGACTTTTGTTGTTTCGCTATTCTGGGGATCTGCTACTCCGGGATTGGCAGGATCCTTTTTCTTTTCTGCAGTGGGCTGTGCGCTGGCCGTGACCGGTTCAGCAGGTTGAATAGTATTATCCGGTGCAACCCCGGTTACCGGAAGGGTTACCGGTTTCTTTTCACTCGTGGGTGCATCTGCCTTTCTTTTTCTTCTTCCGATGGTGCCATTTTGTACCGCGATGGCGATTTCGGGGTTTTTAGTTTTGACGGTCGCTCCTTGCTGGTCCGTGGTACCTGCAGGGGATGAAGGTTGGGCAGGTACAGTTCTGGTGCCGGTTACAGAGGCCCCGGGGTTTGCCCTTACGGGACTGGTCATATTGTTTGAAGTAGCATTGGGGTTATTCTTTCCGGGGTCGGGGGTATTGGTGGCAGTTGCATTGGGGTTCTCCGTTACGGAACCGGGGTTATTGCTGCCAGAAGATGGTAATGGCTGGTTATCCCGGCCTACCGGTATTACGGGTTGGTCCGAACCGGATTGGCTGGCCGGCTGGTTGGGTTGAATTCCGGGCTGTTGTGTACTGCTAATGGCTTCGGTTCCCTTACCCTTCTGCTGAAGCTGTGTAAATAGCAGGTAGGATCCGCCTGCCAGCAGGGGCAGCAGCCACCAAATGAGGAAGCGCCTCCGGCGTTTCTTTTCCACCGGCAGGTGTTTATTCAGCAGTTTTTCCATTGCCGGCCAGGCTTTTTCATTATACGCCGGGTGGTGGTTATCTGCTGCTTCCCTGATTCTGTTATCCATGTCCTCCAACTGCATTGTATCGGTATTAACTTGTTTATTTAGTTTTCTATGGGTTTATGATTTATACGGCATTTCTCGTCTCATGTATTTCATTCAGCTTATATAAGATTTTTTGTAATTGTTTACGTGCTTTCGACAGGTTCGATTTGGAAGTACCGGTTGAGATATCCAGTTTCGCTGCAATTTCATCATGACTAAGCCCGTCTATTACAAACAGGTTGAAGACGGTCCGGTATCCGGGAGATAGGTCCTGAATAGCCCGGATGATCTCGTCATATGATAATTTATCAATGGCACTGGCGCTGGTTGAAGCCATCTGGTATTCGACCGGATCCAGTTGGGTCACCATTTTATGTTTCTGATTTTTTCGGAAATGATCGATGGCGGTATATACCATTATTTTCCGGAGCCATCCTTTAAATGAACTGACCACATCAGAATAAGCGGGTTGGTAATGGTGTATTTCGCGGAAAATTTTGAGGAAGCCATCGTTTAATATTTCAATGGCATCGTCCTGTTTTCCCGCATAGCGGTCGCATATGGCCATAGCATACCCGTAAAAAGAGCTGTAAATAATTTTTTGGCTCTCTCTCCGGTTGAGGGAACAGCCCTCTACATGATAGGTTAATTCCTCTGCTGTTAGCACGTATGCACAGATTTCGGTATGTAATCGGTGGGTGACCAGTTAGGGTTGCCCCGAATAAAGTTAATTCAATTATTTCAGGAGACCCATAAAGCGCTTCAATTCGGTCTTTTCCGGGCCCGAAAGGGGCTCATTATTCTCCAGTTTGGAGCGGAAAAACAACACCCTTTTATGTGCAGGAAACTTCTCCAGAATCTGGTTTACCTGAAAGAGAGCTTCATTATCAGCCTTATACAATGGGGTATTGGGGGGTAAGGCGGAACGTTGTTTGCCCTTTTTCTTCAGAATGATAGCCTCCAGCGTGGCTAGCTTTCCGGGAGGGATATCCTTCAGCCTGGAGGCCTTTCCATACAATCCTTCCAGTTGCTTTTTACTGAGTCCACCCCTTTCCTGGTATTGAACCAGCAGGCTTTGGGTAAATGCGGAATCCGGATGGGCTGCCAGCACCGCATTCAGCAGGTCGAGTATAATGTCCACATCAGGTCGTATTCTGCGCATCAGAAAAGTGGTATAATTTATGAGTTTATCCCAAAAGTATTCGGAATGAGTTGTTTCAAAACCGAAAATAACAATTGAAAATAAGAAACATATATTTGATGCTGTAAAAGTATGCCTGTAAGTTATATGATATATGGTTCCGGAGGATTACTAATCCTTGTACTGCTGATATACCTGTTCAGCAAAAAAAAAAAAATAGTACCCCGCATATCATTCATACCTGTTCGGAAAATGATGCAGCCACCCTTTTCATACATACTGAATAAAAGAAAAAAGGCAAACTACCTGATTCTCTGAACCGGTATTTTGCCTTAATGAATAAAGGGGAACGGATCGTTGGAAACTAAATGAATGTGTTGCGATAAAAGAACGCTCCTGTATTTTCAACCATGTTTGGAAATACATAGTAATCCATTACTATCACCCGGTTCTATTGCCGGGGCTATGATCCGTCTTCACAGAAAAAACGTCAACATGTTTTCATACTGATTGAAAACAGTTGGCACCGTTTAATCAATACAGGTGACCGAATTGATTTGGCGAATACTGCCCTATCAGGACATGGCTGCAGCCCTGATCGTATTATCGATCATTACTTTCTTAATTGCCATGATAGAATTCTTTGAATTCGTTTTCCGTAGAATATTGTAACGATGTACTTCAACGGTACGGTTACTCAAGCCCAGTTGTTCGGCAATTTCTCTGGAACTCATACCACGGGCGATCATTTTTACGATCTGCATCTGGCGCTTTGTAAGCTTTGCAAACTTAATCTCAGTTGTCATAAAAGGATATTTTAAATTATAAATAAATGCAACACTATATAGTGATTCAATACATGTATTGCCTTGTTAAAAAATGATTGGTGCTGATTCTTTCAGCGTGGGAGTGCAGACGGTATTAATAGGTGCGGCAAATCGAATCGTGCCGTTTAATACGCAAGATTACCTAATGTTTGAAATATATCTTGTAGAAATGCCATCCCAATTTTTGTAGAAAAATTTCTACGCAATTAAGTTTCACTTTTATCATCATCAAGCCGAATAAATAAACTAATTTTGCATGGGTAAAAAATTAAAGCAATCCATTTTTTACCCGTAAAAAACACCGTATAAAATTTCTTTGCACCAATCCATTCTTATGAAAGTTTTAATTGCAGATGATCACAAAATAGTTCGCCTCGGCCTATCCCTTATTATCAAAGAAGAATTTCCACAGGCTTCAATCTTTCAAGCAGGCAATGCAGCAGACGTTTATACACGAATGCGCGATGAAAAATTTGACCTGATGCTTATGGACCTCAAAATGCCGGACACCGATAGTTTACAAATGCTTGAACAGGTGTTGCTGCTTGATCCACATATTAAAATACTCATCATCTCGCTCAACCCCGAACGGATCTTTGCCATTCGCTACCTGAAAGCCGGTGCTTATGGGTATGTAGAAAAAAGCGAAGACGATACGCTCATCCGCGCTGCGATACACAAAGTAGCAGAAGGGAAAAAATACATGAGCGAAGATGTCATTGAACTCATGACGGAATACATCAAAAACGGAAATACCAGTAATCCCTTCGGGCAACTGGCTAAAAGAGAATTTGATGTTGCCATGCACCTGGCCAATGGGCTTACCTCCAGTGAGATCTGTGTAATCATGGATCTCAAACCTCCTACTATTTCGACCTACAAGACCAGGATCTTCGATAAACTCAATATCAAAACCGTACATGAACTGATGGAAATGGCCAAAGAGAACAGGATCATCTGAGTTTTACACGTTCCTTTATTCAAAGCTGAAACAATTGTCAGGCCCTGCTGAGCCGGTTTGGCAGTACCACTTCGTCTGCCGCTTTCATATCAGGCAGTTGGATGGTGATCGAAGTCCCCTGCCCTGGTTCGCTGTCAATCTGCAATGAGCCATTCAGCATACGCAGTATTTCCTTTATATACCTGAAGCCCATGCCCGGGGTATTGCTGTTAAATACCCCTTTCAACAATTGTTCCTTTTTTACTGTACTCATTCCATCGCCGGTATCTGACACACGTACAAATAAAGTCTCCCCTTCCTTCCATGCCTTTACAGTAATGGCTCCGCTATTCGTATGCTTGATGGCATTATCCATCAAATTGCGAAGCAGTATTTCGAGCAAACCCGTTCGCGTTCTTATATATAATTCCGGGAGGCAGTCGTGCTGAATTGTATTTGATCGCTCAGCAGCCAGCCAGCTATAATTTTGCTGAACATTGCGTAACAAATCCTCCATGCGTACGGTATTCACCTGCAAAGTGTTTGTGTCACCAGATGCATGTATCCATTCAAAAAGATATTGCACATAGCCCGATACCTGCTTTACAGAATGATGGAGGTCCGCTAATTGCTCCCGCAGTTCTGCTGGCAAATGATCGCCGGCTGTTTCACAAACGCTTTGGGTAATCCGGCTCAGATAAAATAAAGGGGAACGAACGTCATGCAGCGTCATGGCGATCAGTGTGTCGTCAAACGATGGCTCTGTTATGTGGTCTTTAGCTATTCGGGTTACCGTATCTTTTTTCATGCTAACTGTCTGTTCAGGGCTTTTCATAGTATTGTGTTTAAATATCATTGGATTCTGTTCCTTTGTCCGCCCTGTTTGCTTTGATATCCCTTTCCGGACAGGATGGGGAATCAACGATAGGGCATTCTTTCTCCTATACTTGCTATAATGCCAATACATTATTTCTAAGCAATACGTACTACCTGTTTGTATCATTCACATAATGGCGTACTCTTGCAAGCCATTATAGAGCTGTTATTTGTCGGGGAAGTGTGGGCTATTATATCATACCAGACATCTCTTAGATCTTGGCAGAGCAGGCTGGTATTTAATTTTCATGTGCTTTGAGATACAAATTTACAAAAAAGGGAGTGCATGTAGAAACACGACTAAGTAATGTAGAAGCTTTTAATCGACATTATTCAGGGCATATTTCCTTTTATATATAGTAATTACTGCCATCTTTCTTATCCCATATCATTCATTATCAACTCGTCTGCTATTACTAACCTTTTTATTCGCTTCACAAAACGACCAGAAATGGCTTCAATAATCCAATTTGTAAAAAGCGGAAATAAACTTCCAAATACCTAAAATAACTTTTGGACTATCCGCCATTTCTTCCAATTCATTCATACATCTGATTGGATTATATAAGAGCCAATTTGAGATTGCTTGCTTTGTGGAAAATAATCACACATAACACGCTCCGTTCTTCACTAGTACAGACCATGATGACCCGGATCAAGAAAGTGGATAACTGAGGACATATGTAAAGCCCTTACCCGTCAAAATTGCTTAAATTTGCAGCCCATACAGTTACATTTCGTGCCTGTGTGCCTACCAATACAAGCTGTTATACCTCTCAACATAGTTTGAATCGAGATTGGATTCAAAATGTTAAGAGATTTTAACAATCCTAACCCGCTTATGAGATAGGAAATTCCCGAACCCTGCGTTACTAATAAATAATGGTTAATGGCTCCCGGTCGTGTGAAGCATTGTTGCTGATCCAATATACAGGGGCGTGAAAAACGTAAAACATGAAAAAAAGAATCAGGGGATTTTACCTGCTGGTATCCTCAGTGGTCATAGGGCTCCTTCATCTCCCGTTTGCATTTGCAAAGTCTGCTAATGGAACTAAATTATTTCACACAAAAGTTCCGGCCGATTCCATAGAAAAAGCTAACCCCACTCCCCTATCTGCTGCGCCAGATGTGAAATCAGTTTATGACAGCCTTCAGTTGAACCTCCGGGGGCTCAGTGCCGAAGCCTATGCATTTGCGAAAGCAGGCCTGCATAAACTGCTGGAAGAAGGCAAACTCCTCAACGACTCGATCATTTCCATCATTGATTTCAGCCTGCCCAGTACAGAGAAACGCCTTTTTGTTCTGGACCTGAAAAGATACAAAGTGCTTTTCAATACACTTGTGGCACATGGCCGCAATACCGGTCGTGAATGGGCTGTTGCTTTTTCCAACCAGGGCGAATCGTATAAAAGCAGCCCGGGATTCTATATCACCCGCGAGACCTACGAAGGAAAAAATGGCTATTCGCTCAAACTTGCCGGCATAGAGAAAGGTATCAACGATCAGGCTTTCGACCGAGGCATCGTAGTACACGGGGCAGCATATGTATCGCAGGAGCTGGCCAATGCTCAGGGATATATCGGCCGCAGCCAGGGTTGTCCCGCAGTGCCGGTACAGGTAAGCCGGCCATTGATCAATACCATCAAAAACGGCACCTGCCTCTTTATCTATCACCCTGCCTATGTGCGTCAGTCGAAGGTGCTGAACTAAGTTTTTTCAGTCAAACCAGAGACTCCGCCTGCCAATCTTTATCTTTGAGGATTAATTCAATCGTATGCTCAAGGTTGGCGTTTTTGGAGTAGGCCATTTAGGAAAATTTCATCTGAACAATTGGAAAGAGATCCAGGATGTGGAGATCGTGGGGTTTTATGACCCGCACGATGATACTGCCATACAGGTATCTGAAAAATACCAATTACCCCGTTTTCTCGACGCCGACAGCCTGATCGATGCCTGTGATGCCATTGATGTGGTGGCACCCACCAACTTTCATTATGAATGGTGCGAAAAAGCGATCAAAAAAGGCAAACACGTATTTGTAGAAAAACCTCTCGCCAATGATATGACGGAAGCCCGCCAACTGGTAAAGCTGGCAAAAGAATCGGGCATCAAATTCCAGGTGGGTCATGTGGAACGGTTCAATCCCGCATTTCTCGCCATTAAAGACCTGTCACTGAACCCCATGTTCATCGAAGTGCATCGTCTTGCACAATTCAATCCCCGTGGTACCGAAGTAAGTGTGATCCTGGATCTGATGATCCATGATATTGATATCATTCTCAGCATCGTAAAAAGTGATGTAAAATCCATTTCAGCCAGTGGTGTGGGCGTAATGACCGAGACCCCGGATATTGCCAACGTACGCATCGAATTTCATAATGGCTGTGTGGCCAACCTTACCAGCAGCCGCATTTCCATGAAAAAAATGCGCAAGATCCGTTTATTCCAGAAAGACTCCTATATAGGCATCGACTTCCTGAATAAGAAAACCGAGATCATCAAACTGAAAGAGCCGCAGGATTCGAATGTGTTTGCGTTTGACATTGAAACGCCCACGGGCAAAAAGACGATCGCCATGTCGAACCCGATCGTTCCCGAAGTGAATGCGATACGCATGGAACTCGAAGAATTCAGGAATGCTATTGTCAATAATACCAAAACGATCGTATCCGAAATGGATGGGCTGATGGCCATGGATGTGGCCCATCAGATATTGGAAAAGATCGGCAATAATATTATTTCCCGCTGATGCAAGCCGGTAAAAAAATACCCATAGCACTCTATGCAGTCGTTGATTTTTTTACCGCATCAATGGCCTGGTTTTGTTTTTATGCCCTGCGGGCCAGCCTCCAGCAGGATACGGGCGCGTACCCCCTCAGCTATCAATCCCTGCTGTATATTTTCATGGTAGTACCGCTGGGATGGCTGGTGTTGTATACCCTGGCGGGTACCTATAATCACTTGTACAAAAAATCACGCTTCGAAGAGTTTACGCTAACGTTTGTTTCCACTTTGTTTGGCAGCATCATTCTGTTTCTCGTTTTTGTGTTCAATGATCCGGGCGGTAAAAGCAGCTATTTCTATACCGCCTTCCTGTCTTTGTTACTCATCCACCTGAGCCTCACCTTTGTGGGAAGGTGGTGTATTTTGAATATCGTAAAGCGCCAATTACTCAGTGGCAAGGTCTATTTCAATACCCTGATGGCCGGAAGTCATGACAATGCCCTGCGCATATTACGGGAGACGGAAAAAAACCTGCATGACGGGGGTTATCGTTATGTAGGTTATGTTTGCCCCGAACCCAATGGTAAGAACGGCATTCAAAAACAATTACCGAAGCTGGGTCATTTTGACGAACTGGAAAAAATCATCGATACATACCAGATAAAACTGGTAGTACTCGCCATTGATAAATCGTCGCAATCACTCCTGGAAGAAATGATCAACCGCCTCAGCGAAAAAGATGTGGAGGTGAAGATACAACCCAATACACTGGATATCCTCGCCGGCTCGGTAAAGACCCGTAGTGTAATGGGCGCAGCGCTGATCGACCTTCATACCGGGTTGATGCAGGACTGGCAGCAAAACATCAAACGCCTGATCGATCTTACGGCCGCTTTTATCGGACTAATTTTGTTATCGCCGCTCATGCTCTTTGCTGCCATTCGGGTCAAATTATCATCCAACGGCCCGATATTCTATTCGCAGGAAAGGATTGGCTATAAGGGTATACCTTTCCGGATGTATAAATTCCGCTCCATGATCCATGATGCAGAAAAAGAAGGGCCGGCGCTGTCATCTGAAAACGATCCCCGCATTACCCGCTGGGGTAAACTGATGCGTAAATGGCGCATTGATGAATTACCTCAGCTATGGAATATCCTCACCGGTGACATGAGCCTGGTAGGCCCCCGCCCGGAACGCAAATTCTATATCGATCAGATCATTCCCCGCAACCCCTACTACAAATACCTGCTAAAGGTAAAACCCGGACTCACCAGTTGGGGCATGGTGCAATTTGGTTATGCCGAAAATGTGGAACAAATGGTGGAGCGGAGCAAATTCGACCTGCTGTACATAGAAAATATCTCGTTAGCCCTGGACTTTAAGATCATGCTGCACACGTTGCGGATTATATTCAAGGGAAAGGGGAAGTAGCGATTCAACGGATACTTATTCCGTCTTTCTTTTTTTAAGTTTATACCTGACACCAAACTGAAGGCCAATAAAATCACCTGTACCCCATTGCTTTGCACGCTGATCGTTGAAACCGCTGCCATCATTGTAGTAGATATCCTGCTCAATTATTTTAATAAATCCCTTTTGATAATTAAGCCCCAATGACATACCCAGTACACCTGAGACCCAAAAGGTTAAATCCGTACCCGTCGTAAGCATGGGAAATACGGGTGTATAATTTCTGTACTCTACTCCACGTGTAATGGAATCACGTACTGGATTATATGATACTACAAAATATTCCCATTTATCTGACCCGGTGATACCCAGGCTAAATCCAAGTTTAATTCTGCCCTCCATTCTCTTTTGTTTGATATAGGAATAACAAAACCGGGCACCTGCATGCCCAACAAGTTGATTTGAATTGTAGGCGGCTTTCATCCTTTTAGTTGAATAATATTGCTGATAATCCGTAAACTGCAATGCAAATTCAATTGAGAAATTATGACTAACATATTTATTCAAATTCAGGGCAGGGTAAAAGTTATAATTTGATTCCGGGGCTTTTTTAAAGCCAGTGCCATAATCCGTGGATTTATAAAAAGACCAGAAACGCCCATACATAGCAGAGAAATCTGATTCTTGAGAATATGAAAACACTGCACAAAATATGCTTGCCGCTATAATCAGGACCCTTTTTATCATAAGAAAAAATAGAAGGCTTTAATTACTTGTTCTATCTCTTTATCATTTCAGCAATTGCTGTTTGTATTTATCAATTCTTAAACACTTCTGAGAAAAAAAATTTCCCGATAGCATCGTGTCTTCGGACAACGATGGGCTAATAATTTGAATCAATAAAGCGACCTAAATGCTTATAATTAATTATAAAAAGGGGAAGCCTATCGAAAACTTATTCTTTTTTTCTTTTCTTAAACTTATACCTCACTCCCAACTGTACCCCCATAAAATCACCTGTACCCCATTGCTTTGCACGTTGATCGTTGAAACCGCTGCCATCATTGTAGTAGATATCGTATTGGGATATTTTAACAAATCCCTTGGTGTACTGCAGCGATAAGCAAATCCCTAAATCGCTTTTAATATAATAGGTAAGATCAGAGCCTAAGTTGATAGTAGGAAAAATGGGTGTGAAATTTCGTTTTATTGAGCCTCTGGTTATTGAATCTAAATTAGGGAATACATATGATTCCACGTAATCACCTTCGTACATATTAGGCGCTATCCCTATACCAGCGCCTCCCTTTATCCGCCATTCAAATTTATTTTGACAGACCGGAGAATACGCCGCATTCAAAATCAGGTGCCCGGCACCATAAGATGATTCAAAAGCAAGGTCGTACTTTCTTGTACCATAGTATTGTTTATACAACGTAAAAAAAAGACCTAATTCAAGAGAATAACGAGAAGAAATCTGCCTGTTGAAACTAACTGAGGGCAGAAAATTATAATTTGATGACGGTGTATTTCTAAAACCAGATCCATTGTCAATATATCTGTAAGGCGACCAAAAACGGCCATACAACACTGAAATGCTATTATGCTGGCAGTATAAACAAATACCAAGAAGGAAGGTAGCAAAGCTAAGAACGCATTTTTTCATTCTGACAAAATTATGGTTTTAATACTTGATTATATGCCCCTACAGGATGTGCATTATCGTATCTCCAAATAAAGTCAGCCTGAATTGCAAAAGGCAGAGATCTTCTTGACCTGTATTCACGGGGAACGTTGTTATCTCTGATTTTTAACTTCTTTTTTGATGTAGTGACTATATACTTACTCAAAGTTTTAAATACATCAGAACAAGTATATTCTGAAAATACTTTCCCCCTGAGTTCAATACTGAAATTATAGATTGGCTTTGTTTTTTTCCAATTACTTCCCTTTTTTTTCTCAAAAACTGCTGTAGCCACCACGTTGCTAAAACCAATAGCTGGCCCAGACTTTTGTTTCAACTTACAAAATAATCTATAAGAATTTCCACCGTATGAAAACTGTGCTCCGTTAAATTGCCTCTTAATTACTCCTCCCATACAATCTTCCGTAGCAGGTGTTGATAATTTTACACTTCCTTTATATTCAAATTGTTTTCCAATAAGTTGCGGACAATCGTTTAAAATTACAGTAAGTCCCCCTGAAGAAGCTTGCGGATAAATCAACTGACAGGTAATTGTAATATCCTTTCCTACTGACTGACCCGGGAGCAGGGGCTGCGAATACCTGTGTACTTTTCTGTTGACATAAAGATAACTGCCTGTAAAAGATTCTGATGTACCATCTCCCCAGTCCACGGTATAGGCGGCAATAATAGAAGAAAAATTATAGCCGGTCAATAATGGTAGTCGTGAATAATTCAGGGAGGTTTTCAATTCCACATCCCATTCATTGGCTGTGGAGTTAAGTGGAGTAAGATTGTTCACCATACCAACCATTACAAAATCAGCACATCCGTTGGTTCCGGAAGGCCCCTGAACAATATCCGGGTTTTCGAACCGGTAAGTATTCTCATTGAAATACTGGATATCCGGATTTAACGCGAGCATGTCAAAATCCCTAACCAGTTGCAATGCATACACATTATTATTACTGATTACAGCAATAATATTATTGGACAAGTACTTATAATACTTATCGCCTATTTTCACCTCCCGCTGCTGATTTAACACCCATTGATAATCCTCATCGTCTACAAAGACTGCAGTAGTATCTGCCCAATCATGATGGTAAAACTCCTTTAATTCATAATCCGCACGCAAGGATTGAAAGCCCATCGCTGCGTCAAATGCATTAAGTGACTCTTCACCCAAATGATCTATTTCAAACGGAGAGTCTTCATAATCTTCCCTGGGATACTCCCAATAATCTTCCATCAGATTCGCAGCCTGCAGAAACAACTCATAATCGTTCATGGAATTAAACGATAAAATACCCCGGTTGTTGACCGGAGGTACATAAACAGGAAAATCGATAATCAATAAAGAATCTTTGGGGCATGCCGTACAAGTTGAATTCACGGCCACCTTACCACCAGACCCGGATAACACCAATTTCAACAATACATCATTGGATAACGGATAAACAAATTCTCCGGCTCTCCCGGAAATATTATTGGAAGTTATTGTATCTTTCTCTCCGGATATTTTAATTGGTTCATTTGACTTATGGCAAGAACTATACAGACCTGAGATCAATACTAAAGCAAATAAAGTGCGGATTTTTTTCATGGCAAAAGGTTTAGATTTGAAAAACATGGCAAGTTACTTTACCACAAAAACAAAACAAAAAAAAATTATATATGTAATATTACTTATGTATATTTTCGCAGGCAGCGCATCTGCCCAATACTGGCAACAGGAAGTAAACTACCGCATTGATGTAGCCCTCAATGATACCGCACACAGCTTAACCGGTTTTGAAAAGATCGACTATACCAACAATTCCCCCGACACCCTCCGCTTTATATGGTTTCACCTCTGGCCCAACGCTTATAAAAATGATAAGACCGCCTTTACCGACCAGCAACTGGAAAACGGCAGCACCGCATTCTATTTTTCCAACAAAGAAGAAAAAGGGTATATCAACCGCCTCGATTTTAAAGTCAATAATAAAACCGTAAGGATCGAAGATCATCCGCAACACTCCGATATCATCAAGCTGTTATTACCTGAACCATTGGCGCCAGGGAAAAAGATCACCATCACCACTCCCTTTCACGTAAAACTTCCCTTTAATTTCTCACGGGGCGGGCACGACGGGCAGAGCTACCAGGTAACACAATGGTACCCCAAACCGGTCGTATATGACCGCAACGGATGGCATCCTATGCCCTATCTGGATCAGGGCGAATTTTACAGCGAATTCGGTCAGTTCGACATCAGCATTACCCTTCCGGAAAATTATGTGGTGGCCGCTACCGGGGAATTACAAAATGCAACGGAAAAAGATTGGCTGAAATCTCGTGCCGGTTATTCCTGGGAACCCATCAAACAAAAAGAAAAAAACGCCACGGGGCAATACAAAACCACCTATCAGCAATTCCCGGCATCTGCATCAGCAACCAAAACCCTGCGATATATTCAAAACAATATTCACGACTTCGCCTGGTTTGCCGACAAACGATTTATTGTAAACTATGACACCTGCAGGCTGAGCAGCGGTAAGATCATTGACGTGATGACCTTTTATACTCCCGCAGAAAAAAAACTTTGGGAAAAAAGCAATGGCTTCAGTAAAGATGCAGTACGGCATTATTCTGACCTCGTAGGCGAATATCCTTACTCCATTGTACAGGCTGTGCAGGGACCTGAAAGCTTTGGCGGAGGCATGGAATACCCCACCATTACGGTGATCTCTCCCACCGATGACAGCGAATCACTGGACTATGTGATCGCCCATGAGATCGGGCATAACTGGTTTTATGGTATCCTCGGCACCAACGAACGGAAATACCCCTGGATGGATGAGGGCATCAATTCCTATTACGAGAAAAAATATAAACAGCTTAAGAACCCTAAAAAAGCAGATCACCTGGAACAGGCCCTGCTCGAAACTGCGATCGTTGAAAAGAAAGACCAGCCAATATCTACCGCATCAGCAGATTTTTCCCTGATGAACTACGCGCTCATAGCCTATTTCAAAACGGGCGAATGGCTGAGCTGGCTCGAAAATCTGATGGGTACCGCCACTTTTAATAAAGCCATGCAGGCCTATTTTAGAAAATGGCAGTTCAAACATCCGCAACCCGAAGACCTGAAAGTAGTACTGGAATCCGAGAGTGAACGGAATCTTGATGCCGCTTTTGCCCTGCTGGATAAAAAAGGACCCCTTCCCCTTACCGCAAAGAAAGGAATCGCCCTGCAGGGCCCCGCTGCGATTGTGAGCAATAAAAATTTTGCTAAGAACACTGCCATCACCGTGAGCCCGATCATTGGCGCCAACAGCTATGATAAATTGATGGCCGGATTACTGATCACCAACCTAAGGCTTCCGCCCAACCGCTTCCAGTTTCTTTTTACACCGATGTATGCCACCGGATCCAAAGAAATCACTGGGATTGGGTTTATGAATGTGTCGCTGTATCCTGATCGTTTCATCCGTAAAATTGATATTGGTATAAGTGGCTCAAGGTTTACGGTGGATGAGTTTAAACCCGATAGTGGAAGCAAGGCATCCCTCCAATTCCACAAGCTGGTGCCGGGCATTCGCCTTACGTTGCGGCAAAAAAATCCGCGCAGTACGATACTCCGCTATGTGCAGTTTAAATCTTTCCTGATTCAGGAGGAAGGGCTACGGTTCTTCCGCGATTCAGTGATCACCCCTACCGACACCACACTGGTGACCCGGTTTCAAATCAATTCCACAAACCGTACACTTAACCAGCTTCGCTTTGTATTGGAAAATAACCGGACCCTTTATCCCTACCGGGGCGAATTGAATATTGATCAGGGTGATGATTTTGTTCGCGCTGCTTTTACCGGCAATTACTTTTTCAATTATCCCAAAAGCGGTGGTTTGACTGTCCGTTTGTTCGCCGGTAAGTTTTTCTATACCGGTGGCAAGACCATTCCCAAACAATTTGCCACTGACCGGTATCATCTGAATATGACCGGTGCCAACGGATATGAGGATTATACCTACAGCGATTATTTTATCGGGCGTAATCGATTCCAGGGATTATCCAGTCAGCAAATCATGGAACGCGATGGCGCATTTAAAGTTCGTACCGATCTGCTGGCGGATAAAGTGGGCAAAACCGATGATTGGCTCGCGGCAGCTAATTTCAGCACCACCATTCCGGCTTCGATCAACCCGCTTAGTTTATTACCGGTAAAGATTCCGCTGAAGATATTCTTCGACATTGGCACGTATGCCGATGCCTGGAAACCCAATGCAGACGGCGATCGGTTCCTCTTCGATATGGGATTACATATACCCCTGCTCAAAGAAACAGTGAATATTTATATCCCCCTGATATATAGTAAAGTCTATAAAAATTATTTCCAGTCTACTATCGAAAAACAGGGACGTATCTGGAAAACTATTTCATTTTCGATTGATATTTCCCATTTCCGTTTGCGCAAGTTCACCGGTAACCAGGATTTCTGATGAGCGAATTGTTTCCGATACAGTATGTAAACAACCGCGAAATAGACCGTACCCGGTGGGATGCCTGTATAAAAAAAGCTACTAACGGTCTTATATATGCGCAATCGTATTACCTGGATGCCATGTGCCCCGGTTGGGATGCCCTTGTAGCGGGCGATTATGAAACGGTGATGCCTTTAACGAAGAATAAGAAATGGGGTATCTCCTACCTGTACCAGCCTTTCCTGACCGCGCAACTGGGTGTATTCGGCCAGCAAATCAGCGGAGATCTGTTATCTGCTTTCGTTGAAAAAGTCAGTGAAAAATTCAAATTCATCGAGATCAATCTGAATTACGGGAATAATGCAGGTGCAGCGGGTCCGGCATTCACGGAACGAAAAAACTATGTACTCTCCTTATCACATCCCTATGAGTACCTGTATGGGCAGTATAATGAAAATACCCGACGCAATATTAAAAAAGCGCAGCAGGCAGGTTGCTCCGTACAAACCGATATTGATGTGGAGCAGCTGATCGCATTGGCCGTAAAGCAGATGAAAATGCAGGGGCATGATCCCGGTGAAAACCTTTCCCGGTTCAGAACACTCTATGCTTTCTTGCACGAAAAGGATCAGGCAACCACCTATGGCCTTTTCTCCCCGCAAAATGAATTACTCGCATCGGCCGCATTTTTTACTTCGCATAACCGTGCCTGTTATATACTGGTAGGCAATAGTCCCGAAGCCCGCAATACAGGGGCGTCACATGCACTGATCGATTCGTTTATCAGAGAGCATGCAGGACGTAAACTCCTGCTCGATTTTGAAGGATCGGATATTCCATCGCTGGCACAATTCTACAGCAGCTTTGGGGCTGTAAACGAGCCCTATCCTGCCCTGCGGATCAACCGGCTTCCGTTTTATTTGCGGTGGCTGAAGGGATAGCTGCGAGCCGTCATGCTTGAGAAGCAACTGGCTGGCTTGCCTCCCGTTCTTCCAAAATCCGTTCGGCGATCAGCAGGTCCACCGGGGTCGTGAGTTTGATATTGGTGGATTCTCCTTCCACTAATGACACCTTCATACCATAGGCTTCCACTACGGTGGCTTCATCAGTGAATTTGTCTTTATAATCGATCTGAAAAGCCGGCAATAGTATTTTACTATGAAAGGTTTGCGGCGTTTGTATGATCATTACTTTGCTGCGGTCATAAGCCGTATTCCCCTCTTCATTCACCAACCGGATACTGTCATTAGATGGAATGGCCGGAATGGCCGTACCGGTTTCCACGGCCTGGGCCAGGCACCGTTCGATCAGGGCCGGCGTAAGCAGGCAACGCACGCCATCCTGCACAAAGATGATCCCTTCTTCGTCCACCAGCGCAAGGCCATTTTTCACCGACTGGAAGCGGCTGTCGCCGCCTGCGGTGATGCGAATACGGTTCTTATCAAAAAAGGCATCAATGATCTCCTGTCCCATATCCGTGTATTCTACGGGCAATACGAGTATCACCTGCAGGTCGGGCCAGGTTTCGAGGAATGTCTTCAGGGTATAGTAGAGCACAGGGCGGCCTTTCAGCAACATGAACTGCTTTGGAAGCTGACTTCCCATCCTGGTGCCGGTACCCCCTGCAACTATTATGGCATATTTTCTCATCTGTAATCGGTAAAATAGTATTTTGCAAATATGAACAAATTTCCGGCTGCCTTTTTAATCCTGTTCATATTTCTTTCCTGCGGGCAAAAATCCGTACCGGAACAGAAGCAGGAAATTCTTGCGCTCAAGGAAATGAGTGATCTGGCCACCGCAGAATACAATATCACGAAAGTGGTGAAGGCCAGCGATGACAAAACCTGGTTTAAGGTCGGCGACCGGAAGATATTACTTTCCTGCAGCGGCACGATCAAAGCGGGCATTGATCTTTCACTACTTAAAGAGACAGATATACTCATAGAGAAGAAAAATATTTCCCTTACTATTCCTCCTGCCAAAGTGATCAGTTTAAATATTCCTCCAGAGCAAATTCAGCTCGAGTATCAGCAGGTTGGTTTCTGGAGGGATAAGTTTAGTAATGCAGAACAAAACGAACTGATGATACAGGCCGAAAAGCAAATAAGGCAGGCCGCAGATTCCATTGGCATTATTCAAAATGCAGAAAAAAATGCAAAGATCTTTATCACGGGCTTTCTGAAAAGGCTGGGCTACCAGAATGTACAGATCAATTTTACTTTACCTGAAAAAAAGAAATAAACTGGCAAAAAAATTACATATTCCCCGTTTCTTCTGGTATGCCGCCGGTATCGCCATCATTTACCTGGTATTGGTAAGATTGGATATACTCCCATCACTCAAAAATCTGTTCCGGTCGAAGCCGGTAGTGATCGATACCACCCCGGTATTGATCAAGGAAATGAAAAGCATTGCACAACTGATGACGATGAGCAGTTATGATGAAGTGGTGGTGGATTCTTCCAAATCGTTCAGTGCAGACATACCCGGATTTACAAATACCAATTCACTGGTGGATAAATCGCAACTGGTGATCATTGCACATGGACAGATCGTGGCGGGCCTGGACCTGCAGCAACTGGATGAATCAAAGATATTTATTGCAGGAGATTCTGTTTCACTCATATTACCCCCTGCGAAGATCCTGGATGCGATTGTAAACCCCAGCCAGTACGAGATCTTCATTGAAGAGAAAGGTTGGGAGCCTGCCGAAGTAAATGCCCTTAAAGTGAGGGCACGCGATAAAATGGTGGAACGCTCACTGAAACAGGGGCTTCTTCAAAAAGCAGACTCAAAAGCAAAGATGATACTGGAGAATTTTTTGCGGAGTGCGGGGTTTAAACGAATTAGTATTTTGTGATATTGGGGGAGTTGCAATAAATACTTGAAAAAACTATTTACATTAAATATACCTCTGTTTTGATAGCCAGATTTTCGGGGAGGGGGGGGTAATTTGCCAGTATTACCTTCACTATGCAGAACAAAAGCAAGTAAACGGCGTAAGTTTTTCTAAAACCTCAAAAAACAATCATATTTAGAATTTCATCTCTTTTTTGTGGCGAAACGGGCAATTTCGAACCGTCCTTCATTAATAATTCAATGATATGACGGTCTTTTAAAATAGCCTTTACATGTTTTCTATTTACAATATTAGCCCGGTGCACACGAATAAAATCAGGGTGATCTTCCAAAATGTCAGCATAAGCTTTCAATATCTTAGAAGCCGTCAGTTTCTTTCCGCCAATAGTCATAATCTCAGTATAGGGTCCGGATGCGGTAAAAAACAAAACGTCATCAAGATTAATTATCGTTGTTACTTTAACATTACTAACAAAGATTCTTGTAAGATAGGATTGCTTTTTAACGAAATTATTTACAAACTGGTCAATCTGCTGACTTTGTAAATGTGTAGAAAGACTATTACTATTTTTTAACTGCACATATCTGTCAATTAGTCCACGCATAAGCTCTGTTGTTATAGGCTTTAGAATATAATGCATGGCAAAAACCTCAAAAGCTTTGATTGCATATTGTGAATGAGCTGTCAAAAAAAATATGGCCGTATCAGTTTTACTGATCTTTTCCGCTAACCAAAGCCCATCCTTTCCGGGCATCTCAATATCAAGAAGCGCAATATCAACAGGATGAGTTTGAAGATAATCATATGCTTCTTCTGCATTGAAAAAAGCCGCTGAGAGTTTCAAAGTATCGAAACCAGATAAGATATTCTTAACAACTTTATGTTGTCTGGGGTCATCGTCTACAAGTATTACAGTTATCATAATTTATGACTTAACGAATAAGGGAAGTATAATTTTACAACTGACGCCGGAAATGCCATCTTTCCTGTTCTCCAAAGATATTTTTACTGAAGAAGCCTTACTCTTAATTTTATAAAAATATAACATTTTTTGGGTTAATTCCAGGCCAAATGATCGATTTACCTTATCATTCAAAATCCCTGAACCATTATCCAGCACTTCAATTTCTAACTTAGCTTCTTGTTGACTAACTTTTACTAATATAAAACCACTGTATGTTATATTTTTAAACCCATGCTTGATACTATTTTCTACTATAGGCTGCAACAACATGGCTGGTAAAAAAACACCAATCGTATCTACATTATCATCCACATGAATCAGATATGTAAAGTGATCCGGATGAACAAATTGCTGCATTTGAAGATAATTCTCTGTATCAATGAGTACATCTTCAAGCGATGAAATGGTTTGATCAGAATTTTCCAGTACATTAAGAATATAAGCAGACACGTGCCTGATTGAATCCACAGCTTTTTCAACTCCATTCAGTCTTAACTGGAAAGCCAATGTATTAAATGTATTCTGTATGAAATGCGGGTTTATCTGCGTCCTGATTCTTTTCAATTCACTTTCGATGATCAGATTATTCAATTTTGATTTTTCTAATTTTTGATTATACCACCACAAAGTGACTAAGTAAATAATTAAAGACACCAAAAAAATAAGTATAAGTAAAAACCAGGATTGCAAATACCATGGCTTTCGTACTACTACCCTTATACTAAGCAAATCATACTTACTATCATTAAAACCGTTGTATTTTCTTAGCTCTATAGTATAAGTACCGAAAGGCAATCGGTTTATATCAAGATTTGAACTTAAATCCAATGATTGCCAGCTTGTATCCAATTCAGGTATTCTGTAATCTACTAAAAGGTTCTCGGGTGCACCAAAATAAGGAGAAGTAAAAGCAAAGCTTAGTTTGCTGAAATTATATGGCAATATTAAATGATTTACATCAACTGCATTACCATCAACAGTACACTCCTTTACGCGGAGTGGATATAAGGGTGATGGTGCTTTTATCTTGCCCGGGTAAAAACTTATTAAACCCCGCATAGAAGGAAAAGTAAGTTCACCCTCGGCGGATAAATTAATATACGGGTTGCTGCTACTGTTAAATTCACTCTCTGGTAAACCAGTAGAAATGCTATGCCGGTAATAAAATACTACATTACCAGGAACATATTCATCCAGGTCTTTTTTCAAAACCTGAATCAACCCATTGTTAGTAGGCAACCAAAAAAAACCAAAATTATCTTCATAAAAATTATGAACATCATAAAGAGATTTACGTTTATCAACCGGTATTGCAGTAACCTTGCCGGATGGATCATACCGTACAATGCCCTGCCCTCTTACACCAATCCACACAACATTATTTTTATCAGCATAGATTGTTTTAATCTTCCTTATACTATGAACTAACTTATAATGCAATCCACCGCCAACAAGTTGAGCCGATACTAATCCACTATCTGTTCCTATCCATATTTTTTCATTACTTACAGACAAACTAATGAAAGCTCCATACCGGGTTAAAGCACTGAATTGAAACAGCGAATCTTTATCATCTAATATCATGATTGAAGTATCTCTGGCAATAAATGCAAGGCAATCGTTTTTGTACCGAACAAAAGAATAACCACCTCCTCCTTTGAATTCTATGACTTTTAACCTGGCTGATACATCGGCCGTCCACTTGGAAAGGGTATCATCCTGTAAAGTAAACACAAAACCACTCTCATTTTTGTAAAAAGAATTTGCAGTAACAAAGGTTGTGAACCTCTTATTTTGAAAAGAATTTCCCTCCGGTATAAATAAACCATCTGTGGTTAATATATTTCCATTTTTCAAACGCAGGTGAGAATAGAAAATATTAGTTGATATATTGTTATGTGGAAAGGAATAGGTACTAAAAACACTTTTTGTTGCAATAAATAAGCCTGCGTTTAATGTAGCAACAAAAAGAATACTTGCATCTTTATTAAACCGAACGGAAGTTATAAACACATCCGGAGGCAACTGCAGCAATAATTCAAATATAGCTTTACCGTTGTATTCATTAACACGGTAAACGGCATTTTCTATTACTATGAAATCATTATTCTCATCGCTGAAAGAATACGCTCTTTTGGCAGATTGCAGCAGTGCCGCAACAGGCAGGTGAGTTGCAGTTATCATGCCGATGCCTTTAGTAAGGTTATCCAGCAGATAGCACTGGCGCTTATCATTTATCAGTATAAGTGAGTTTGATAAAAGAAAAGCCTGCCAGTTACCTGCTGGAAGCTGAATAGCTTCTATTGTTTCCGTCTTGCTGTTGATCCTGTACACAATTCTTTGCTGCAGGGCAAAAGCAAAATCCTCATTTACCACAAAAAAGATGTTTCTTAATATCTCCGGATTAATATATCCATTGGTATTCACTGGAAGTTTCCCCCGGAATAGCGTTGTTGTAATCCTGGTAAAAAACGCCGGGGAGGTAAGCAGGCTTCTTGGCGACTGTATTGATGCACAAATGGGAATAACTCCGGAAGAAAGTGGTTCAAGTTCATCAATACCATTTTTTAGCTGGTATATATTGGACAATTGCGCTGCCTCGCATAATGCATAAGTAATTCCGGCCTTTGTTTTGCCCAAACCGACAAATGCCTGATATTTTTTGTCAGCGTTTTCCGGAGGTTTCCATATGAAGGAACGAAACCCGTCAAAGAGAACCAGTTTAAAGCCATTAATTAATATTAAATTACCCGAAGAATCTTCTGCCATGCCGGTTATAATATTTTGCGGCAAAAAATCACCTACTGTGTACCTTTTAATTAATGTATATGATTGCCTTTGAGCCAATAAAGGCTTAACATTCACCACAAGCAACTGGAAACAAATAAAAAATCTGGCTATATACAACATATTCACATTAAATTAATTCTACACATGTAACACATTTACAGGCATTCCCGATACTGATTTAGCTGAAAAATTCTTAGGTGTTTACACTAATGTAATATACAAAAAAAACTGCTTTTTAATAAAAAAGCAGTTTTAGAAATAACTAAAGCCTTAACTAAGGAATGACCTGACAATAACCGTTATTCGTATATTGAATTTACACTGTGAGCGTATTGCAGAAAATTAAATTTAAACTAAGATCATCACTCCAATTTCATGACTTATAATATGGGAGATGCATAAAATTGTGGTTCCCCCCCAATTACTTGTAGCCGGAGATATCATACTAAGATTACCAATTGTACCTCCAAGTGTAGGAAGTGAGGTCCGCAGATAATAGGTTCTGGTACCACCAGAAGTACTATTAACTATAATTTGACCATTTGCTAATCCAAAAGTAGATGGTGAAACAACTACGCCGGAAATTAAAGGACTACCAATAACATCGGTGGTTATACCCGGAAATGTTTGAAAAACGCCTGGTGCCGCCACAGGGGGCAAATGCGAAATTGTAAAATGTTCCCAACAAGAGGTTTCAGCTGGTAGTGTTGCCCCGAAACCAAGCAGAAAACTATCCGTAATAACCCATTTACCGGTTGGCACTGTAATGGAAGTACCCGTATAGTTAAAATTATTTGAAGCGCCCAGTGTCACTGCAGTTGCAATAGGAAAATTGTAACTGCTACTACAAATGGTACCAGTAATTGATGGACTAACTGATGGAATTGATTCCCATAATGCAACACCACCCGTTTTTATTAAAACTTGTCCATTAACACCGCTGTTATTAGCAGCATCAAATAGCTGATCTCTAAGTCTTATACTGCCATTAATATCTAAGTTTTGTGTGGGTACTGTTGTTCCAATACCTACGTTTCCCTTTCCACTTGCAATATGCATTGCGATTATACCATTAAGGCCAGCACCAGTAGTCAAATCATTATCACCATCAACTCTAAACTCTATAGTTGATGGATTTGCATGAGAACCAGAACCATTTCCTCCAAAAGATAATATATTTTCTGCAACATTATTTTCAACTGCAAAAGCCATTACTGGTGTTGAGGAATTCACTTATTGTGGCGTCTTATGATATCCATATTTTTATGTATTATTTATAAAATTATCACTAACCGTAATGCCACTTGTAAACCCACCACCAAGAACGCCGCCAATAATATTTAAAGTTGACAAATTAGCTGCTTCGCCGGCTGGGGAAATGTTTAGCTTACTTGTAAATCTGTCGCCTAAGGTTACTTGTCAGTTGGTGGCAGCGTGAATTGTACCATCAGCGTTGTAAATATTCCTATCAAGTACACGTACCCACTGTGTGCCATCATTGTAGTAATTCCCTGGAGTTACATTATTGGGCAATGTACCAACTATGGCAGTATTATACACTGTCATACCTGCTAAATGGGCACTTAATCGTGCAAAATTGTTTGTAGCAGTAAGGGCAACTCTTGGTAACAGCATCACCTTATTGGTAGTTTCCATTTCTATAATGCTGTTGGCATTAATTGCAGTGGGATTATCTCCTATTTTTAACTGGGCTTTTGCGGCAAAAGCACTCTGCAAAATTATAAATGACAAATAAATTCTTGATTTAATTTTTGTATTATAATATATTAAATAACTATGTAATTAAAACTTAGATAACTTCTTAATAAATAACTACCTTTTGTACATTAGCGATTTTTTCACCGTTAGTGCCTGTTAGCTTTAAGAGATATGTACCTTTTACCAACGAACCTGTTGGTAGCAAAATCCGGTTAAATTCACTGGTAAAGTTTATTGGGCGGGATAATACGATGCGCCCATCGGCAGCAAAAAATTGTAAAAGCCCTGCTCCTGTTTGAGGTGTCGTAATATCTACTGTTACAGGTTCATTTCTGCTAGCAGGGTTTGGATAAACACGAATAGTTACTCCGGCCTTTGAGAGGCAGTTTTGTTTCAAATTAAGCACATTGCTATATTTATAAGCCCCGTCGATATCCACCATTTTAAGACGGTAGAAAGCAGAAGTGCTAAATTGTGGTACTGAAGTCTGATATTTTTTACCACCGCCATTGCCTAGTGCTGAAACTTTGCCAATTGATTTATACTGCACAGCGTCAGTACTTTGTTCAATTTCAAAATAGCTGGCATTTTGCTCATCGTCTGTTTCCCATTGCAGTTTGGCAGCACAATCCTTTTCGGTAGCCGTGAACGAAAGAAGCTTGAGGGGCAGAGCAATGGCATTACCTCCCAACAATTGTCTGGCAGGCAGATTAGCGGGGCTGCTCCAAAAACTTTCACGGGAAGCACAGGGTTGTGAAGTATTAGGGCGTAACGTAACTACTACACCGGCCGGAAAGCTGGCTTTTGGGAAGCTTAGCGTTCCAATTATTAGCGGGGTGGCACCTGCATCCGGCGCTGGTGCTGCTCTTGATATGGAAATATTATATACCGGCTCTGAAGGATAACATCCACCTGCCGATAAAAAAGTAGTAAACCCACTTGTAATACCAGGCACAGCAGTAAAATTGGTACCTATTGTGGGTGCCAGTGCAGCACTGGCTGTAACACCCACTGTGGTATAACGCAGGTTAACAGCCGTAAAGGAACCCATTGGATTGATAGTACCGTAATCCGAATTATTGGTTATATAATTAGTGCCCGCCGCCATCCGTACATGTACATACCAATAGTTGGCATCATTTCCGGCACTTGCAAATGTCATGTCTAACCGGGCACCATTTTGTGCAAACCCGGAAGTGCTAAAGAGGATACAAACAAAAGTAACAATTAATGAAAATTTGTTCTTTCGACTGAAATAAAAGTTTTGCATATATTAATTTATTTATACTAAAAATCAATTAAAACAACGGTGATTCTAATCCCAAAGAAAAATTGACCAGAATAAAGCTATCATCGAGCCCATCGGCAAAACCATCAAAATTTAAATCGCCAAGAAAATAGCCATCAAACAACCCCAGTCTGAAATCATTTAATACGAAATTTCTATCAATACCATCTATAATCTGGTCATGGTTATAATCGCCATACCACATCGCCCATACTCCCGCAGATGTTTCTTTCATAGAGTTACCTGATCCATTCGCTAAAGCCTGTGCCAGACCCGTAGTAAAATCATGGGTTGTTGGTGCTGTATTTGGTAAACTAATGGTGGTCGGGCTAACCACCGATAAATGATTACGGTGATGTACAATTAAATAATAGTTACCAGGTATTGCATTTGAAAATTGAACACCGGGCTGGCCGGTCACCACATCAACAACTACTCCGTCAGTACGTACAAAAGCAGGTACCCTGTCGGCAATAGCCCCGGTTACAGTATTACGCAGTTCAATCATTACCCAATCTGTAATGGAAGCACTGCTTCGCAACACATTATTTGTTTCAGTTCCATTGTAATTAAAATATAAATTGTTGAATGGTTGGGTAGCAGGCACAAAACCAGCTGTGGTAAGATAATTGGTCATAGTGGTGGCTCCGGACATTGCACCCTGCAAAAACACTTTTACGTAAGCAATATTGTATGCTTTTCCTATTCCAAGAGCAGTAATACCATTTTGCATCGTCCCCGAAAGGGTACTATTTTCAGTATTGCCACTGGCCGCTGCAACACCCTGAGTAGCGCTTAAATTTACCCATTCGGCACCATTCCAGCCAACCAACCGTAATTGAGAGGCAGCACCGAACCCGGATAAGTTGGGTATGCTGGCGGTCAGGGTTACTCCGGCAGCACTTCCACTCACATTAACCCAATCCCACTGCCCCGTAGTGTTTACTTCTAATACATCAGTGGCTTTATTGGCAATATTGTGGGTGCCCCCATCAGTAGGATCTATGGTGGTCGTGGGATTACCCAAAATCCAGGAAGCACCAACCTGTAACCCTGATGGGATGGTACCACTCGTAGTAAGGCTTCGAAGGTCGTTACCTACTCCTACGGGAAAAAAAGCCCCCTGATTAGCAACTGTAGCATAATGTTTAACATAACCATCTACCAATGCCGTACTGCCATCTGCAGCTCCAAACAGCGTAGCAGCGCCATAAAGGCTAAAATATCCGGGCGTAGCCGAACGTTGTGTGGACCATGTTTGTCCACCGGGCGTGGATAAACTAACAGGAGAAAAAATGACTGCTTCCGAAGCAGAAAACACATGGTTCCCCTGTGCCGATAACTGGGAGGCAAAAAAAGTAAATAAAATGAGCTGAAAAAGCTGATTAGTGAATTTATACATAAATAAAATTTGATAGCGAATATGATGAGTGGTTAATGGTTCTAATCTAAATCAGGACACTAAGTTGTTCTCCAATACCATGCAAAATTCATTTATACAAATGACATAAGCAACTCATAATTACGAATAACGAACGAAAAACAAATTGAATAAACGAAAAGGGAATAATAACAAACAAACAGAATATAGAAATATATAAGATAAAAACAGTGAGGATAAGAATAACAATATAGTAAACTCCCCACTTTCGAATTAACGAAAATCATTGTTTCGGAGTTTATTATTTTCTGAAAACCAGAATTTCTAAATACTCTAAATGCGGGAAAAACCAGGTACCTGCAAGTAGAGAAATAAATATGACATTCAAATTAATGTAGACTGTAAAGCTGAAGATGTATGGAATACATCTGAAAAAAAGATATGACACGAATAAAGGCTAAAAATCTTATCACTCTTTGATGACACGGCTAATTATTATTATTTTTGATCTTCTTTTACTACTATTGCTGCATTTGTAATTGCAAACAAAAATTTATCATCTAATAGTAATGCCTCTTTAAAAAAATTAGCAGCATCGCCTTTTTTGCCCATATTATAATATGCCATACCTACCATATTGTAAATGGCAGCTTTTAGCGGTGTTTGCAATTGACGGTTAGCACTATCCTTATAGTAATACACTAAATTACTATCTATCTTATTAGCCATCACTTTTTTAGCCGTAGACAGCAATTCAGCATAGCGTTCTAGCTGGAATTGCATTTCCATTAAATTAAATCCATTAGCAGCTACGGGTTGTTGTTGATAAAGTTTTTCCTGATAATAAATAGCTTCTTGTATAACATCCAATTTACTGTAACTATTGGCAACTATTGCTAATAAGCTGGTGTTGCTGGGCTTAGCTTTCAACAACTTCAAACCAAGCAGTATACATTGATTATAGCTGCCTAATCGATAATACAATATAGCCATAGTATCTTTATAAGGACTACTTTCACCTTGAATTGCTACGATGTTGTGGCAGGCTTGCAGTGCGGTAGCAGCATCTTGTATGCTGATGGCATTAGCAAATATGGTCTTTTGGATTGATAAGTTGTATTGTGATAAACCACCTTGAGCTACACAGTTTATGGTTGGTAATGCTATTAGAAAAACTACAATTACAATATTTTTTTTCATTGCTACATGTATTTTGGCTGAAAAAACTTTAAAAACCTATTTTAAAAAATGTTTTGACTTTTCATCAATCACCAGTTTATATTTATTAAAAAAATAAAACAAGAAATTAGGTTCAATATGTATTCATCAAATGGGAGTATGTATGCATATTTGAATAATTTCACTCAAAGTTTGTAGAAATCAAGGCTTCGCTACCAATAGCATTTACTACTGAATTAGCTATATTTCCTCTAAATCTATTATTAGTTACCATTATTTTTGAAGAACCCGGCAATATATACACACCCGTGTTTTGAGAATTAGCTAAAGAAGAAACATCATTGCCTATGATATTTCCACTAATAATTGACTCCTTTCCTACCATTACTATACCATGATAAGTATTGTAACTGTTTTGCGAAGTCCCACCAATAAAATTTCCCTGGATAAGAATGTCAGCTGGCAATGATGGATTACCGAATGCACCAATAAGAATGCCATGCTTTCCCGCAAAAGAAACCCTTGAATTTGTCAAACTTACCTGCCCTTTAAATGGAGGGACAATGTTAATAGCATTGCCATTCATACAAGAGCCCAACCAACTCGTGGTAATATATGCCCCTTCCCCACCTAAAAAATCAACCTGACTTTGATAGCTATGATCACATTCAATATCCACTCCAAAAAGCCATAGCGGTGGTGCAGAAGGATTAACTGTATTTTGCATAGAAACCCCTGTGTAACCATTTATTAAAGCTGCCTTTTCTAACACAAGTGAGTAGGCATTACTTTCGTAAAGGATCCATATCAATTTTTTTGATATAAATCTCCACTGCACTGTTCCGTCGTTAATTGCTTGTGGATTGATGAAACCATTACCGTTGCCACTTGGGCCGCCCCCCCCCGAAGTACCCGCCGCTACGCATTGATAAATATTTCCATTGGATAAAACAATATCCCTTGTTGAATAGTTTCTGGACGCAACCCAATCCCCTAGGCCAGATGGATTTGAATTCAGATTTATATCCGGGTAATCTAGTAAATAAGGGTTATTACAAATGATATCCGAAATTACGGCCCGGTAACAATTTGAGTTCACTCCCCCGCCCCCAAATTGAACGCCATAGTCACCCAGTAAATAAAGCATATGGATTTTTATTAACCGGGCTTCTGTAGCCTTTTTGATCCAAATACCGTTATAACAATAATTTAACCGAAGGTCTTGCAATTCAATTACATAACAGTCTTGTTCTAAAACAATGGCATTGCCCGAACTCGAAACAATGTTATCCGCACTTGCAAATCCTATTTGCTTGATACTGCAATGCTGTGATCCCTGTACTTTAAGAAAATCTCCACTGCTTTTTCTATATTTTATGGTACTGCCTGCAAAAGGGCCAACACCCATAAGGATTATTCCAGCGGCATTTTTGATATATAATGTTGTATCAATTATATAATTTCCTGCCGGAAAAAAAACAATTCCACCGCCAACTGATTTTGCAGAATCAATTGCTTTCTGAATACTGACAGCATCATTCGTGATATTATCACCTTTTGCTCCAAAGTCTTTTACATTAAAAAAAATGGTGGCAGCTTCCTCAGCTAAACGCTTCCATTTCTCACCGTCATTTCCATAAAAACCGGGTTTTAAACCACTAATGGAGTTGTTGTTGTATAAAAGAATACCAGCTTCATGACTTTGTAATGGATTAGGTTGTGCTGTATTTGTCAATCCAATTCTGGGTAGTAAAAGACCTTTATTTGTGCTCTTAATTTCTAATTTAGAATTTTGACTTGGGTTGGATGTTCCGATACCAACAGAACCTGAATCACTTTCAGTCAATTGAGGAGAATTCATACCGGTGCTATCTCGGTCAGTGTGCAATTTTGCAGCAACATTTGATTCCAATGGCTTTGCAGCACTTTTAATTTGTGCTATACCTGCAATGGGTACAATTAATAAGAAAACAAGAAAAAGTTTTATCATAAGAAATAATTTAAAATTATCTATTTTTTAAATATTACACATTGGGAATTTATTAGATTTTAATATTCACTTAGTATGTAAAAAGAATAAATGATTGTCTATAAAATATAAGTTTAAACTTTTGTTTTGATTAATTAAAGACAATCATTTGCAAGTGCAACTAGTTCTCTTCTTAAAAAATAAATGTTGGGTAATAAGCTAGTTCAATATAAAGTCATGATTTTTTTTACAACTTTGCATAACTCAAGGTTGATGTTCCATTGTTATCTGACAAAACAAAAACATTACTGTTCACACACAAACCTCTCATTTCAACATTGGTAGGCCCTGTTACATCTATAACAAATGACCTAGCTCCTGTTGCTCCTACAATACCTGGTCCACCAACAAATACCATAGTTTCCGAGCCAGGAACTGATGTTGAGGTGGTGGTATTATACAAATAGGTAACAAAATAAGAATTAGCTACTCCAGAAATATTGGTTTGTGCCCTTACTGAAAAAGATATTAAATATCGACCTGCACTAGGAAGCGTTAGGGAAAGATCAGATATTGTTGAAGCTGCCGCTCCTGCTGTAAATGTTTGAGCGGACGCTTTAACAGCATTTGAAGAAGGATTTGAAGAAGGATTATAAGCACGTACATTTCCAGATTGATCAACAGCAAGGGGCAAAAATGTTGTTGGCGATGTTATAGCAGATGAACTAGTTAAATTGGAAAATTTCAATCCAGAACTTCCAGCAGTTCCAGAACTAATCTCAACTCTTTCACCAGGAGTAGTTGTACCTACGCCTAAGTTACCAGTTCCAGTAAGTGTCATTAACGTTGTTTTGGAAGGCTCCAGCAAGTTAAATGTAAATTTATCGGCAAAGGTTCTGATGTTTGAAAGAAATTCATTGGGCTGTACGCCAAAACCAAAGTTGGCTGTTGCAGCACCTCCATCCCATATCGCAAGTTTCGTATCGCTTGTACCTGCTCCTAAAGATGTAAGGTAATTTGGTGTGGTGGTACCAATACCTACGTTTACCGCATCCGCACCTGTACCGCCGAGCACCAAAGCATTCGAAGCAGCTACTTTTGCGTTGTAGCCGATAGCAGCAGCATTGGTCAGATTGCCAGAGGTTGCGTCTGCACTGGTACCAATAAAGGTATTTTTAATACCGGTGGTATTGTTAAATCCAGCACCTTGACCTGTAAAAACGTTGTCTGTGCCCGTGGTATTGTTTCTACCGGAGCTACTGCCCATAAATGTGTTGTTCGATCCTATTGTTGTCTGCTCCCCGGCTGTATAGCCCAAGTACACATTTTCGTTGCCTGTGGTGCTATATCGCCCGGCGTAAGAACCAATATACGTGTTTCGGATTCCAGAGGTATTAGCATTACCTGAACGCCATCCTGTAAAAGTGTTTTCGATGCCTGTGGTGTTGCCTGTACCGCTTCGGCCTCCTACAAAAGTATTTTGACCGCCTGTGCTACTTAAGCCTGCAAATGGCCCTACATACAGGCTTCCCTGCGCCGCATCAACCCTTATACCGTTGAGTCCATCGATATTGATCTGACCGCCGAACACATCCAGCTTTGCGGTAGGTGTTGTTGTACCAATACCTACACTATTGTTAGTTGCATCAACAAAAAGCGTATTCGCATCAAAATTTAAACTTCCACCGTTTGAGAAACTAACCGTTCTGTTTACAGCAGAATTTGGAGATATATCTCCATTATTACTATAAATTGATATATCGTTAGTTGCATCTACAATACGTATCCATGCCGATCCATTGTTGTAATAGTTGCCTGGTGTTACATCGGCTGAGGTAGCCGTGTTGTACACCGTCATACCCGCTACATGAGCGGCTAAAGGCGCAAAAGAAGTAGTGTTAACCAGGGCTATTCTTGGCAATAAAAGCCCTCTGTTTGTTGTACTAAGATCTAAAATAGCCGAAGGATTTGGCGTTGGTGTACCAATACCTACGTTACCCGATGCATGTATTACTGCTCTTTCTATTGCTGTTGTCGATGAAATAGGTACAGTAGAAAATCTAATTGATGTTGGAGCTGATCCTGGTGTAACATCAGCCCCATCAATATAAAATTCCATACCTGCAAGGCGAGTAAGTATTGACGTACCATCATAAGATCTCGTACTATAGTCAGAAATAACGTCTCCATTCAGCAGTGGCGTAGGTGCAGCAAATGTTCCCCTGGCTCTAAAGCCAAATATACCATTAGCTTGATTATTCGAGTAATTCTCTAAACTTAAATAACCACCACCACCACCACTAGAACCATCATTAATAAACCTACCAGTAAAATTACCAGATGGTGTATAAACAGATCCTGCAAGGCTACCTTGTAAATTAGAAACTACCAAGGGATTTGTAGGATTATTAACGCCAATACCTATTCTATTATTTAGTGCATCTACTGATAAGGTTGGTCCATCAACAGAAAAACCATTTATGGCTGTTGATGTAAATGCTAACGTGTTGGCACCTTGTGTTACTGTTCTAGCTCCGGTAAGCGTACCGTCGCTATTATAGATGTTAATTCCATCTAGTCGTATCCACTGTGTACCGTTATTGTAATAATACCCTGGTGTTACATTATTGGGCAATGTACCAGCTGTGGCAGTATTATACACTGTCATACCCGCTACATGTGCAGCAAGCGGTGCCGTGTTGGCAGTACCGGTAAGTGCTACCCTAGGCAGCAGTAAGCCCTTGTTGGTGCTTTCAATTTCCAACACTGAGTTTGCATTGATTGATGCAGGGTTATCGCCTACTTTTAGCTGTGCATGTGTGGTAAAAGCCGCCAACATTATAGCTACCAAAGGATAGACTTTTAATTTCATTTTTAGTGTTTTTTTGTTTTAACTTCTTTTCTATGGGTATCTAATTGTTTTAATTAGGCACCATTAGATTATTGTTGGTTTTCGATTATTGCATTCTCTGCCGTTGTTGGTGTTTGCGCCGATGGCTTCCGCAGCCTAGCAACCACCAACAACATTGTATCCAGCCTACTACCTAATAAACCCATCCTTTGTTCCCAACAAAAACACCCATTCCAAATCTAAAGGGAGATATCAAAGCAAGGCAAAGAGTGCGTTAGCGTACTTGCAACGGCAAAGTAGTTTCCAATTGAAAGTAAAAAAAGTTTTAATTAGTGATCATGATTAAAATAGTATTACAAGTTAAATTGCAACTAGTTACAATATTTTATGTCGGAATAATTTCACATATGTATAAAAAAATCTATCAGAGTATCTGATAGATATTTTTATAAGCCTGCTTATTAATTTTTTAATTTAAATCAACCCAGGCACCACTTGCATAACCTTGAAATTTGCCAGTTCCTGAATTATAACGAATCATACCATTTTGTGGTGAAGCATCTCCAGCTGTATCAGAATTACTTACTTTGATGTAACCATTTACATCTAATTTTAACGTTGGTGAATTGGTACTTACACCTAAGTTACCATTTCCAGTAAGTGTCATTAACGCTGATTTGGATGGGTCCAGAATGTTAAATGTAAATTTATCCGCATTAGTTCTGATGTTAGATAGAAAATCATTTGCCTGTACACCAAAACCAAAGTTGGAGGTTGGAGCAGCAGCATCCCATATGGCAAGTTTCGTATCGCTGTAAGCTAACCCTAAAGATAGAGGGTAATTTGGTGTGGTGGTGCTGATACCTACGTAACCATTACCTTTTTTTACCACCATTTTAATTCCATCTGTTGCCTCTACCTCTAAGTTTGTGTCAGAAGTAATTACTGTAGGTTGGCTGCCAACTTTGACCTGTGCAGAAGCGTTGAAAATTACTATTGATGTTAATGAAACAAAAATTATTTTTTTCATTCTTAGTGTTTTTTTTGTTTTATATTTTTTATCAATCGGTACCTAATTTTTTTAATTAGGTACCGTTAGATTATTGTTGGTTTTCGTTTATATCTTTCTATGCCGTTGTTAGTGTTTGTGCCGGTGGTTCCCGCAGCCTAGCAACCACCAACAACATTGTATCCAGCCTACTACCTAATAAACCCATCCTTTGCTCCCACCAAAAACACCCAGTCCAAATCAAAAAACATATATCAGATACGCTGATCGATATTTTTATAAGCCTACTTATTAATTTTTAATGTAAATTAACCCAGGCACCACTTGCATAACCTTGAAATTTGCCAGTTCCTGAATTATAACGAATCATACCATTTTGTGGTGCAGCGTCTCCAAATGTATCGGAACTACCTACTTTGATGTAACCATTTACATCTAATTTTACCGTTGGTGTATTGACACCTATACCTAAATTCCCACGTCCATTAAGTGTCATTAACGTTGATTTGGATGGCTCCAGAATGTTAAATGTAAATTTATCTGCAAAGTTTCTAATGTTAAACAGAAACTCATTGGGCTGTACGCCAAAACCAAAGTTAAAGGGTACAGCACCACCATCCCATATGGCAAGTTTCGTATTGCCTATACCTGCTCCTAAAGATAGGGGGTAATTTGGCGTGGTGGTGATGATACCTACAAAACCATTAGCTTTTTTAACCACCATTTTAGTTCCATCTGTTGCCTCTACCTCTAAGTTTGTGTCAGAAGTAATTACTGTAGGTTGGCTACCAACTTTAACCTGCGCAGTAACATTTAAAATAACAGTAAAAGTTAACCAAGTAAAAATAATTCTTTTCATGTTTCGTAAATTTAAATTTAATTTTTTTCAGAGGACACCAATGCCCGATTAATGTAGTGCCTTCGATTAATATTATTCTTTGCCTATTGTTAAACTAGTTTCATAGCGCTATCAATCAAAATACATGAATTTTCAAAATTGTACTATACTTAAGATCAGATATATGTTTCTACTAGACAATTATATATGGCAACAAAACCCATAGTAATAATCCAGGTAAAGCAAAAGGGTTAATGTGTCGAAATAATAAGTAAAGATCTACTTTCCAATTAAAATTAGCAACAAAGAATACCCCGTATATAACGAAAAACAATTTGAGTAAATGAATAGAAATAAAAAACAAATGAATAAAAAAATAGAATATCTTAAACCGAACGAGCAGGAGAAAAAAGAAAGTAAATCTGTATAACATTTGGCGATATTATACAATTGAATTTTCTACAATTTAAGTACTAGAACAGTGCGTAGCAAGACCAATCAAATTTTATTTACGGAATCAAAATAACAAATCAGGGATAATAATGGTAGTACTAAAATAACAAGTTTACTATACTATGAAAATCAAGCCTTGAATTCGTTAAAACTATACTGAAAAGCAAATCTCTGAAAACCCAAAAAAATAAATGTGGGTTTAATTGGCCAAAACTATTGTAGTCAGAGAACCCTGGATTTTAATAAAATCTCCATTGGTTTTAGTATATTTAATAGTACTGCCTCCAAAAGAACCAACGCCCATGAGGTATATTCCCAAAGAATTCCGGATATATAAAGTGGTATCAATTAAATAATTACCAGCAGGAAAAAAAACAATTCCACCACCAACAGATTTTGCAGAATCAATTGCCTTTTGGATACTAGTCGCATCATTTGTAATGTTGTCGCCTTTTGCACCAAAATCTTTAACATTAAAAAAAATGGTGGCACTTTGCTCCGCTAAACGTTTCCATTTCACACCATCATTTCCATAGAAGCCAGGTTTTAAATCATTAATGGTATTTTGGTTGTACAGTATTATACCAGCTTCATGGCTTTGTAAAGGACCAGGCAGTGTTGTATTGATCAACCCGATTCTGGGCAGAAGCAGTCCTTTGTTAGTACCCTTAATATCTAAAACAGCATTCGGGCTAGGGGTGGTTGTTCCAATACCAACAGATCCTGAATCACTATCAAGAAATTGTGGAGAATTAATTCCAGTAGTATCTCCGACAACAGGCGATTGTGAATCCGCTTTGCCTTGTGATGGTTTTGTAACAGGTTTAATTTGTGCAATACTTGCTAATGGAATAAAAATAAACAGTACAAAAAAGTATTTTATCAAAAGAAATAACTAATAATTAACTGATTATTAAATTCTATTTTACCTCCTGGTAGCTTCTGGCTTTCTTTCGCTGCTGATGACGGAGGTATTGAGCCATCACTTTTATAGACAAAGCTATATTCCCTTTAAGAATTTCGTCCACTACTCTGACTTTTTCCTGAGGCAAATCATTAGATAAGATATAACCTGCAAAATTACCAGCCTTAAGTTTGTTTAATAAATAATGGCTATATGCCGTGACACAAAATATAATTGACGTTGATAAAAACAAACTGTTTAATAAAAGTATGTCCTTATTCACCTCACTGGAAGGATGGTTTTTTTGGGGCTGATAAATGACAATCGTATTATTACGATCTATCTTTAATTTTGACAATTCATTGAGATAGGATCTCCGAACCAAAATCGTATATCCAGATAATTCATTTTGCTCAAATCTCCCCGCAATTAAAACATAAAGAAACAGCGGACAAAATTCATCATCAGAAACAATAAGGATGTTTAAAGTAGTTTTCATAAGGTATAAATATTTAAAAAAAATAAAAGAAAAACATAAAAATAAAATACTAATATAATGAGACGACTAAATCTTTCAATTTTCTGTACACTTTAGAATCAGAAATAGTAATTGAAGTAAATGACGGATTCAACAAACATTTTTAAGTTCAAATGGCATTCAATTAAAAAACCACTATTTACTGCAAAAATTACCCAAATACACTTGTATAAAATTAAAAGAGGGAGTATGTAGAAACACACCCCCTAACCTTTGAGCATAAAAATGTTTACTTCTTGCTTATCCATCTTTATATAACAATATTATAAAAACTAAATAAAATATTGATAATGCAATACAGTAAAATCTTTAAATCGAAAATTAAATTTACAAAGCATACATTTTACTAAACAGATAGAAAAAGTAATAATCCAAATAAATAAGCGGTGATAACTACTCAATATATTGTAAGCATAATTTCAAAGCTCAACTCCACAGTGTATCTTCAAATTGTCAATTTCGATATGACAGACCAAGTATAATTCAAATAAGGCAACTATATAATCTACAGTAAAAACAGAGCTAAATGCTCCTTAGAAACTATGGCAAGCTTTCCAAATGCTTATACAATCGATTTTATATAAATTTCCATAAATGTATGTGTAAACGAAAAATGAACTGCATTATTATTGCGATACAATCCCATTATTGGTCTTTAAGTTAAACTTCTCTTTCAATTGCTGAAGTTCTATTTTTAAGCGATTAAGCTTATCCGACTCTAACGATTCAATAGCTAATTGATTGTTTAATTCAGAATAAGCCTTCGAGATTTTATTACCAAGAGCCGCTACTTCCTGCTCCATTTTTTGAATACCGGATTTAATACTAATTGTAGTATTCTGACCTTGCTGTAGAATTAACTGTTGATTTTCTATTTCTGCAAGTAAATTCAAATACCTTATTTCAGAAAAAAAGCTTTCCAAAAATTGGTTCATGTTGTCAGAAATAGTTGTATCAACAGTATTGTTTACAAAATTGTCATAGCCTTTTGAAATCAGCATGGTTAATTTTATAGCTTTTTTATCATTGGCAATAACTGGTTCAATCTTGAAGTACAAGTCAATAAAATCCCTTGAAATTTGTAAAAACTGTATTTTGCTGATCTTCGAAAAATCGTTTTTATCCTGCTTAATCTTAAAATTTTCAATTGCAGAAAGTCTTTTATCCAAAAGCTGCTGCACTAACTTTTCCTCTGTTGGCAGAACAATAGTAAAACCAGGAACCGTCTTTTCATTCATATTTATAAAAGCATCATATCTCTGCTGCGAAAATGCAGTAAAACCAAAAAAAGTAAATAAAACTGAAAATAATAAATGCCTGGAACGAAGTGGTGTTGTTTTCATAAAATTTGTATTAAAATTTGTAGGTAAAATACGGCTTGTAAACTATAGGGTATCAGTTAAAACTGAAGACAATTTAAAATGATACTAATAGGATGAACAAAATAGTTCTAAATATTTTAATTTTCAAAACAGGAAACACCCGTTTCAAATGAAAACGAAAATGAATTATTGAATAATTATTCTACTAAATGAAAAGGATGTCAGAAAGCTTATACATCCAAATCGGTCATATGTTTATTCAAATTCTGTTCTGTATAAATAATTGAAAACATATCATTGATATCTGCAAAATCGAGTACTTTCAGATGATTATATTATCAAATGGAATTTGTTTACGAAATAAATTTAAATAATATCATAAGAGAAAAGGCAGAGGTTAATATCAACATAAACCCTATCATCAATGTATATAGGTTGATATATTGGCACTACTTATACAAATTGACGAATTCCAAAAAGCGAATTGACAATCTTTTTAAACATATTGAAAAAGACAAAAAGCAATCTGATATTTCAGCTTCAGACGCTCCATTATACTTACTGCTGGGACAAAAGAGTAAATATATTATAAGAGAACTTGCTCTAAAAAATAAAGAATCAGAGACTGTTATAAGTAAGATAACCAGGATTTATACAAACTCGGTGTCGCTTTCTTTATATAACTATATCCTTTCAAATAAAAAATATAAAGAATTCGATGAATTTATCACCTTAATTAATCTGCAGCTTTTCAATGTGAAGTTTAGCGCCTGCCCGTCGGACCTGCTATCCTATAAAAAGATCATTCATAATGTAAACAAAAATCGGTTACTTAGAATTTTACTAAAACTAAAACGGCTAGCGGCAAAATAATAGCCATTAAAACCATTAAAATCAGCGGAAATTTGGATAGAAAGTTCAACTTAGTTTTTTATCCTTATTTGTAAAAATCAACAATAGGTTCATCGCTGAATTAATACTATAGTGTACCAACCATTAATTACTCATTAAGTTAGATCAATATATGTACTGGAAATACATAATCACAATACTACTTACTAATGGTATTATGATTGGATATCCTCAACTAACATATTCACAAACCGTTGTTAACAAAGCCGAAAAAAAGCCTGAAATTGGTATTGAATTGGGTTCAGCTTTCTTTTTGGGTGATTTGGGAGGCAATAAAGGAATCGGAACATATTTTATTAAGGATCTCAATATGACTCAAACGACTTTCTATAAAGGTCTTCATTTTACCTTTTTTCCTGCATATTGGCTAGGTATCCGAACTACGCTATGCCAGAGTAAACTGCGTGGTGATGATGCGGCAATTACCCCAACAGGAGGAGCAGAAATTGACAGAAGGAATAGAAATTTAAAATTCAGGTCAATACTCGTAGAATCATCAGTTTCAGCAGAAATATATCCTGGTTCATTGTTCAGCCGTACAAACACCGGGAGATTAAAATATTATCTTCTATCCGGCTTCAGTTTATTCTATTTTAACCCTCAGGGAGAATACTACAGGCCGGATGGCACAACTAGCTGGGAATACTTGAAACCGCTACGGCTCGAGGGACAAGGAACTTTAGAATATCCGGACCGAAAGAATTATAAGTTAATACAACCCGCACTAATTGCTGGCGGTGGCATAAAGTATTACTTTAGTGCAAATAAGTATTTATCGATTGAAATAAAATATAGAAAATCTTTTACCGACTACCTGGATGACGTGAGTACCAGCTATATTGATCCTCAGCTATTTAACAACTATCTTGACCCATCAATGTTACCAATAGCGAGGCAATTAAACTACAGGGAACCACTTTACAACAACGCTGCTAACGCTACAAATATTGGCGGACAACGAGGTGATCCAACTGATAATGACAGCTTTTTTAGTACAGCTGTGCATTTCGGGTTTGTTTTTGACAGGCAATCAAGAAGGAAATATAAATCGCAAAAATGCCCACGCTATTATTAATATAGTGACCCACACAAAAAAACAACCTGGTATTTGTAAATTTTCTCCTGCACGAGTGTACAGCGTAAACGATATATAAAAAAAGGGCTAACAGCCCCTTTTGATGTGATTAGTGTATAACTATGGTTTTCCAGTAATTTAATTTCGTTTATGAAAATTCAAATAAACCCAGCCTTGAAAGGCTGGGTTTTGGAATCCAAAATCCTGCAATCATCTGTAAAATTGGATTAATATTAAACAAATAGATTTATATTAAATGGATAAATAGCTGAATAGTATTATTTGAACGTTGAATGATTAATTTGACTAAATAAATATCAAAATGAAGCTATTCTTTTAATCAGGTAATTAGTTGAGCCAACTTCAGGTTTTTGAAAAATTCTTATTTTAAAAAGTCTGGATATAATAAAAATATAGTTACATATTTATTGTCTACTTTAAAAAATCTACCTAAATAAAATAACCCAGAAAGCCGATATAAAATATAGAAGCTACAGTACTTATACCTTCATCTTGCTTCCTATAAAATCAGAAAAACAATCAATAGTACAATCAATTAATTTTTACAGTGATCTTTCTCGATTTACAGAATAAAACGTAGAATTTCGAAAATTCAAAATCAACTTTCAAGAACCGATATTTCTAATAAATATTGAATTGCTTTATATTTTTTCAAGCCTTCCTAATACGGTATATCAATATTTACTGTTTCATTTTGCTGCTCATATATTCCTTTTTGCGCCTGCTAAAAGGCTCCATGATTAAGTAATTATACAGATAATAGCCACTACTTTAGACTACCATTCATACTTAAATTTCGATCTTTTGATTTGTAAGAATTATTCATCTATAGAAGAGAAAATTGTGTAACTGTATTCAATACGCTGCTAGATATTAAATAATTAATAAAAGGAATAGGTAAACAATATAATACAAGAATTCGCAGATTTAAGTTGACTATCCTTTTCATAAAGTAAATAGTTGATATTATGAAAAAGTACTTATGGTTGAAAAAATACCTGATTTTTCTTTCCATTTTTGAATTTGCCATTTCTGATTCTTCATTTGGCCAGAAGCTACCTCTTCCTAAAACCTTTTCTGATAAAGCGCCATGCTTCCAGAATATTACTGACACACTTCGAATAATCAGGACTGAACTAGAAAGTATTTTTACAAGGCAGAAAGATGCTAAAGTAAATATAACCACTGATCACTTATTTCATTTCTCCGGAACAGTTAATTCGGTAGTCCATAATACTGACGTTACTACTATTATAATAAAAAGTGATGCTTTTACAAAAACTCTTTTTCTAATTCACAGGACAAATGCCGGATCTGGTATGTATAAATATAGCGGAAGGATTATCAGTACAGCTTGCAGAGATGGGTTTGAACTGATGTCAGGCGATAACGAAAGCTTTATGCTAGTACGCAAGAGCACAGACTTTTTTATTTCAGAATAATTAAATGTAAAAAAATGGCAATTGTATTCTGTTTTATTATGCTATACTTTACTTTGTCGTTTAATACGGCAATGGCAGGTATACCAATCAGAAACAGTAATCCGGATTATCAACCGGTTATATATCTGGATTTCGATGGCGCTGTAATTGAAAACACTGCCTGGAATTATAATGGTCCGATCATATGCGGATCTTCCGGACTAACAGATGTACAGGGTTTGGAAATTTACAACAGGGTTGCTGAAGATTATTCTCCTTTTACAATTAATGTTACGACTGACTCTAACCGGTATTGGTCAGCTCCTCCTACTCAACGCATCCGCGTTATTATTTCAGTTAGTTCCTCCTGGTATGGTTCGGCAGGCGGGGTAGCATTTACAGGGTCATTTACGTGGGGCGATAATACTCCTTGTTTTGTCTTTTCGCAATTATTGAATTATAATACTAAATATATAGCAGAAGCTGTTTCGCATGAATCCGGCCATACGCTAGGATTATATCATCAGGCTGTTTATGACACTATGTGTACTAAACTATCTGATTATAATTACGGAATGGGTAGCGGCGAGATTGGATGGGCGCCAATTATGGGCATAGGGTATTATCAAAATATGACACGCTGGCATAACGGCCCAAATCCTTATGGGTGTACGAATCTGCAAGATGATATTGCTATAATCACAAGTACTTCTAATGGAATTTCGACTATAACTGATGATTGTGATTCAAGTTTCTTAAATGCCCCATTCCTGAATTTTTCAAATCCCTCAAACCTGCGAATCGCTAAACTGGAAAGTAATGGAGATGTTGACCTGTACCGTTTTAATGTTGGCACAAATAGGAATGTGATCATTAATATTAACCCTGGAAGTTCAGGTGTAAATAATGCCGGGGGTAATATAGATTTAATTGTTAGCCTTTATAATTCAAATAAAGAGCTAGTTAGCACATTTAATGATCCACAAAAACTAAACGTTACTATTGACACTATGTTATCACCAGGCGACTATTTCCTTTCAGTTTCAGCCGGAGCAAATAATTATGCAGCACTTTATGGCAGTGTAGGTACATATTCATTACATGGGACTTTATTAGCAGGAAGTGCTTTGCCAGTAAAGAATATCCGACTTACCAATTTTAATACAAGTGCCAAAGTTGTACTGGCATGGATCACTGAAACTGACCTTGAAGTTACTCGTCAATGGTTGGAACTTAAAGTAAATGGTACACAGTTTGTAAAAAACAACGAAAATATTCCTGCAAACGGATCTTATGAGTACTACTTTTTAGCTAGTGATAAACTTATTGAATTCAGGGTTGGAGTACAATTTTCTGATCTTACTATTAAGTATTCAAATATTGTAGCTGCTACACAAAAAACTGGTTCAACAATGCCAGAAGTGATTATGTCCGGATCACAGATATATGTGCGTTTCAGCGAAGCATCAGAATTGACAGTTACAGATATAGGAGGTCGCATTATTGCCAGACAAAAGTTAAATTCTGGTCTAAACAATATCAAATTATTTAACCATTCGACAGGAATTCATTTATTTATCATTACTAATTCAAGAAAAGCCCCTTTTATTAATAAAATATTTTTACGAAATTAATTACGATATGAAAATGAGTGAAAAAGAAACAAAAAATCCTACCGACTCTATTATGCTATTAGACAAGTTAACTTCAAGGCAGAAGCAAGTAATGTTAATGGTAATAAAAGGATATCGCTCTAAAGAAATTGCAAAAAAACTCGGAATTGCCGTCAGAACTGTTGAGCAACACAGATATATGTCGCTCAAGGTTACTGAGTCACAAAATTCATTACATTTTGCCCAAAAAGTTAATGAAGGTGAATGAACTTACTGATATTTTTTACCTTCACCCTTTTTCAGGATTCTAATTTCCCCAATCTGTTAATGCGTGTGTGGTAAATTTATTCTTATGCAGATGAGTAAATTAATTGGTGGAACGTTCCCTGAAGCGAAGCAGGGTCTACTTCAAAAAGCAGATACCAAAGCCCGTATGATACTGGAGAATTTTTTAAGGAGTGCGGGGTTTAAACGGATTAGTGTTTTGTAAAACATTAATTCATTCTGATGGAAAAAGGACGAAGTGTATATGTTTTCCCATTGGTATGAATAGCGCGAATACAACTGAACCAAATAGCTTCTCCTTTCTTTGCCTGTCTGATAACGTAACTCCCACTCGTATAGTTAATACCGTTTCCTAAAACCCTGGCTTCGTTAATATTGTTATCATTATCTTCTGCTTCGATAACATAGCTTACAACCCGGTAATTCGAATTGAGCGGACGTAATACATAACAGGGATTGCAATAACCCACCCTATCCACTATTCCGGAAGGCATTTTTTCGTTAAGCGTATCGGGTGAACTGGGTTTTTTATAAAGTGTATCAATCACCACATCTAACTCCACCGTTGTTTTGCAGTCTTTTTCGGAATTTGTTTGACCGTTGGCAAATGAGGCAAACCACAAAAAAATTGCCAGCAACAGTTTGTGCATGATCATTCGTTTAAATAAAAACGAAAGGCTGGAAAGATTAGTATTCTATCATTTATAAATAGCTACTGCATACCTGCCATCACTGGTCTTCATACCGCGGTACATTCCATCGCTGTTAAAGACCAGGGCCACATTTCCCGATGCATCCACACCGATCATGCCGCCTTCTCCTTCTATCTTCATCAGTTTATCATGCACCACCACCTGCATGGCTTTTTCCAGGGAAAGCCCTTTGTATTCCATCAGGCAACTTACATCGTAGGCGGTTACGGCGCGGATAAAGGGCTCCCCATGGCCGGTGCAAGAGATCGCACAGGTTTTATTGTTGGCATAGGTACCCGCTCCGATGATGGGACTGTCTCCCACCCTGCCAAATTGTTTATTCGTCATGCCCCCGGTACTGGTGGCAGCGGCGATATTTCCGTGAATGTCGAGGGCGACTGCGCCCACGGTTCCATATTTTTTGCCATCACCGGAGGTTTCAGGAGTTGTAACTTTTACATTATGATCGAGGGCTATTGCATCAGAACCCTGCATTTGTTTCCATTGTTCATAGCGGAACGCAGAGAAAAAGTATTCATCCGGCTCTGTGGCTAATCCCTGCTGCAGGGCGAATTCCTTTGCGCCTTGTCCGATCAGCATTACATGCGGGCTCTTTGTCATGATCGTATAAGCCAGTTCAACGGGGTTCCTGATATTGCGTACAGCGGCCACGGCTCCTGCCATTAGGTTGCTTCCATCCATGATAGAGGCATCCATTTCGTGTCTGCCGTCTTTACCGAATACAGATCCTTTTCCCGCATTGAAATGAATATCGTCTTCGAGTGCCATCACCGCTGCTTGTACAGCCTGAATGGAAGATCCGCCTTTCTCCAAAATAGTATAGCCCGCCAGCAGGGCGGTATCAAGCGCATGGCGATAACCAGCTTCTTTTTCCGCGGTCATATCAGCTCTCAGAATGGTACCGGCCCCTCCGTGTATCGCAAGCGTGAATGTATTCATAGCAGAACAATGAAAAATCTTTAGGTATAATGATGAAATCAATACTTGTTACTGAAGCAGGGCTTCGCATTCATGGAGTAACTTATCGCGTGAAATAGCAACAGTGCCCACTTCTTCACATACCAGCCCTCCGGCAATATTGGCCATTTCTGCCATCAGCCGGGTGTTTTTTGTTGCAGCATATACCAACGCAGCCACCGCAATAACCGTATCGCCGGCCCCGGATACATCGGCGATATCACGGATATGCGAAGAGATGATCCTGGCATCCGTACCATCCTGGTAAAACACTCCCTTCTCAGACAAGGTGATGAATGATACCTGGTGATCTAGCAGCCGTAGCAACTCTGAATGTATGGTTTGTAATTGTGTTAACTCAGCATCTGCCAGCAACAGGTTCAATGCCTCTTTTACTTCCTTGAGATTGGGCTTAAATATATTTACACCGCGATACGTAAAGAAATGCATCCGCTTCGGATCCACAGCGGTAAGCACCTGATTGGCGCGGCACATCCGGATGGCTTCACTGATCACGCGTTCTGTGAGTACGCCTTTATTGTAATCTTCAAAAATGATGATTGCAGGTTTTTCATTAGTTATATAATGGCTCAGTTGCGCTAGCAAACTGTCCTCTTCCATTGTAGTAAGTGGCGCAGTGATTTCCGTATCAAGGCGCATCATTTGCTGGTTGCGGCTGATTACTCTGGTCTTATTGGTGGTAATGCGGCTATCACTGGATATGATACCGTTTGTCTTTATCCCTTTTTCGTTGAGCATGGCGACCAGCATTTTGCCATCTTCATCGTTTCCGGTTACTGAAAATTGGGCGACCTGTGCGCCCAGCGAACGGCAATTCAACGCCACATTGCCGGCACCTCCGATACGATGATCTTTTTTACTAACCGATACAATAGGTACCGGAGCTTCAGGAGAGATCCGTTCCACCTTACCCCACATATATGTATCCAGCATGATATCGCCGATTACGCCTGCTTTGATGGTGGTGAACGTGGTGAACAGTTTCTTGAAATCTTCCATACCCCAAAATACGGTATTATTTTCCGGGCAGTAAAATAAGGGCAAAAAAAATCCTCCCAAAGGGAGGATGCCGATTGACATTATTTATCGTCTTTCTTCTTTGCAGGACCATACTCCTGATTCAATCCTTTCACCACATCGGAGGTGATATTAAGGGCGGTATCCCGGTAATAAAACAGACCAGGTTCGTAAGACATGATATACGTATAGTTCCTTGACTCGTTGTACTTCTTTATGAAGGCCTCGATATTTTTCTTTACTTCATTTTCGCGGCGGGTCTTCACATCAAAATAGTCCTGATCAAGGGTCTGTTTACGCATTTTAATATCGTCATCCATTTTCTTGATCTCAGCGCTGGCCGTTTCAGACTCCTGTTGGGTAAGCGTACCGTCCTGTTGTTTTTTCTGGTAATAATTATAGCGCTGCTGCAGTTCTTTCGCCATGCGTTCTATCTCGGCTGTATTTTCACTTTCCTTTTTGGCCAGTTCATTCTTCACCTGTTTCACCATGTCAAAATTATTGGCCACTGAATCCATTTCGAAGTAGGCAATACGGAACTGTCCGCTATGTGCGGCTGTATCCACCTTACCATTTTTACCTGTACCACCTTTACCAGATTTACCACCAAAGTGGCTAATCAGTAAATAGCCGGTGAGCAGGGTAAGCACCACATTCCAAATCAGCAATCCATTTTTCATTCGAGTATTTTAAACAAAATTAATCCCATATCGGGTGGCAAATATAGGCAATCAGGTCACTTTATGAAAGACTTAACAGCCCTCTTTTACGTAAAAAGGAGCAGGTGTTGACCTGCTCCTTTATATCAGCTAATTTATCGGCTTATTCTTCCTCATCGAAAGACATGGCTTCGCGGGTGGTTTGCAACAACTCATATTCTTCCTTGCTGCCCACGATCATGCTTTCAAACTCTCTCAGACCGGTACCTGCAGGTATCGGGTGTCCGGTGATAACGTTCTCCTTGAGACCCAGCATGTCATCGGTCTTACCGTTGATAGCGGCAGATGACAGTACTTTGGTCGTTTCCTGGAAGGATGCGGCAGATATCCAGCTCGGTACGCCCAAAGATGCCTTTGTGATACCCAACAGTGTGGGAGATGAAGTGGCAGGCTTCGCATCGCGGTATTCCACCAGCTTCTTATCATTTCGGCGGAGGATCGAATTCTCTTCCCGCACTTCTCTCAGGCTTACGATCTGACCGGCTCGCAGTTTTGCACTGTCACCGATCTCGGTTACCACTTTCTTATCGTAGATATAATCGTTCTCATCCACGAATTCAAACTTATCTACGAGATCATCTTCGAGGAAGCGGGTATCTCCCGGATCCACGATATTTACCTTACGCATCATCTGGCGCACGATCACTTCGATATGCTTATCATTGATCTTCACACCCTGCAAACGGTAAACTTCCTGAATTTCATTCACCACATATTCCTGTACAGCGAAGGGCCCTTTGATAGCAAGAATATCGAATGGTGCAATCTGACCATCACTCAATGAAGCGCCTGCTTTTACAAAGTCACCATCCTGTGCGAGGATCTGGCGGGTAAGGGGTACCAGGTATTTTTTCTGTACACCATCTTTTGCTTCGATGATAATCTCCCTGTTACCACGCTTGATGGCACCCATGGTCACTACACCGTCGATCTCAGAAACCACGGCAGGATTGCTCGGGTTACGTGCTTCGAACAGTTCTGTTACACGGGGAAGACCTCCGGTGATATCCCTCAGTTTACCGAGGATACGTGGGATCTTCACAATTACCTGACCGGCCCTTACATCATCACCTTCTTCCATAATGATATGGCTTCCGGTGGGCAGGTTATATGATTTCTTTTCTTTTCCTTCCACCAGGATAGAAGGTATTTTGGTCTTATCTCTTGTTTCAATTACCACTTTCTCGCGGTGACCAGTTTGTTCATCAGCTTCTTCGCGGTAGGTAACACCATCGATCACGTTTTCAAACTTCACGGTACCGTTGATCTCGGCCATGATTACGTTGTTGAACGGATCCCAGGTACAGAGCACATCACCTTTATTCACCTTCTGGCCATCCTTCACGTTCAGTGTGGCACCATAGGGTATGTTATTGGTGATCAGCAGGCGATCGTTCTTGGTATCAATGATTCGCACCTCACCGGTACGACCGATTACCACCTGTGTTTTCACGCCTTCGTTGTTCTCGATGGTTACGGTACGCAGACCGTCGAACTGGATGGTACCTTCAAATTTCGCTATCAATGTAGATTCTACAGAAGCAGATCCGGCTACACCACCCACGTGGAAGGTACGCAGGGTAAGCTGTGTACCCGGCTCACCAATGGACTGTGCTGCAATGATTCCCACTGCATCACCTTTCTGTGCGATATTACCACTGGCAAGGTTTTTACCATAGCATTTCACACATACGCCACGCTTGCTTTCGCAGGTAAGTACGGAGCGTATCTCCACCACATCAATACCCACTTCTTCGATCTTACGGGCGAGGTCAACTGTTATTTCTTCACCGGCTCCAACGATCAGGGTATCACTTACAGGGTCGTACACATCATGGAGTGAGGTACGTCCGGTAAGCCTGTCGCTCAATGGCTCAATGATATCTTCATTATCTTTTAATGCGGAAGTAGCAATACCGCGGAGGGTACCGCAATCTTCTTCGGTGATCACCACATCCTGGGCTACGTCCACGAGACGACGGGTAAGGTAACCGGCATCCGCTGTTTTAAGGGCGGTATCGGCCAGACCTTTACGGGCACCGTGGGTAGAGATGAAGTAATCCAATACGTTCAATCCGCCTTTAAAGTTGGAGAGGATTGGGTTTTCGATGATCTCTGAACCAGTAGAACCGGATTTACGCGGCTTGGCCATCAATCCCCTTATACCGGCGAGCTGTTTGATCTGTTGTTTGGAACCCCTCGCACCAGAGTCAAGCATCATGTATACAGAGTTGAATCCCTGCTTGTCATTGGCCAGTTCGCGGATCAGCGTTTCAGTGATACGTGTATCCACACGGCTCCAGATATCCACGATCTGATTGTATCGTTCGTTATTGGTAATAAGACCCATATTATAGCTGTCCCATACCTCATCTACTTCTACTTTCGCATTCTCCAGCAATTCCTGCTTCGTATCCGGAATGATCAGGTCATTAATACTGAATGACAGACCACCCTGGAAGGCCGTACGGAATCCGAGCGTTTTGATATCATCCAGGAATTTCGCCGTCTTTGGCACATTCGTGATCTTGATGATATCACCAATGATCTCACGCAGGTTCTTTTTGGTGAGGAGAGCATTTACAAAACCTACTTCCGCAGGTACGTGCTGATTGAAGATCACACGGCCAACAGTAGTTTCGATGAGTTTATGCTCGAGCAAACCATCTGCATTGCGGATATTGGCCTTTACTTTGATCCAGGCGTGCATATCCACCACACCTTCGTTATAGGCTATCAATACTTCTTCGGTAGAATAGAAAATCTTTCCTTCCCCGCGTACAGTTTCAGTAGGTGTAGTCCTTTTACCCTTGGTGATATAGTACAGACCGAGTACCATGTCCTGTGATGGCAGGGTAATGGGTGTACCATTCTGTGGGTTGAGGATGTTGTGAGAGGCAAGCATCAGCAACTGTGCTTCCAGGATAGACTGGTGGCTCAGGGGTACGTGTACCGCCATCTGGTCACCGTCGAAGTCGGCGTTGAAGGCCGTGGTTACCAGCGGGTGCAATTGTATCGCTTTACCTTCAATCAATTTTGGTTGGAAGGCCTGAATAGACAAACGGTGCAGGGTTGGGGCACGGTTCAGCATTACCGGGTGACCTTTCAATATATTTTCGAGGATATCCCAAACCACCGCTTCCTTCTTATCTACCAGTTTACGGGCAGATTTTACGGTTTTAACGATACCTCTTTCTATTAGTTTGCGAATGATAAATGGCTTGAACAATTCGGCAGCCATGTCTTTGGGAAGACCACATTCGTGCAGTTTCAGTTCAGGTCCTACCACGATAACAGAACGGCCTGAGTAGTCCACCCTTTTACCGAGCAGGTTCTGACGGAAACGTCCTTGTTTACCTTTTAATACATCACTCAATGATTTCAGTGCGCGTCCGCCCTCTGCTTTTACAGCATTGGATTTACGGCTGTTGTCGAAGAGTGAATCCACGGCTTCCTGCAGCATCCTTTTTTCGTTACGAAGGATTACTTCAGGAGCTTTGATCTCCAGCAAACGCTTCAGACGGTTATTACGGATAATAACACGACGATACAGATCATTCAAATCGGAAGATGCGAAACGGCCTCCATCCAGAGGAACGAGCGGGCGAAGTTCCGGCGGAATAACCGGTATGTACTGCATCACCATCCACTCAGGACGGTTAACGATACGGGAATTTGCATCGCGGAATGCTTCCACCACGCTCAGCCTTTTCAGCGCATCGGCTTTACGTTGCTGAGATGTTTCAGTGGCTGCAGCATTACGAAGGTCGAAAGATAACTGGTCGAGATCGATACGGGCCAGCATATCATGCACGGCTTCCGCACCCATTTTGGCGATGAACTTATTGGGATCATCATCCGGCAGATACTGGTTATCCTTCGGTAATGTTTCGAGTATATCGAGGTATTCTTCTTCTGTCAGCAAGTCACCGGGGTTCTGTCCTTTATCTGCACGTATACCCGATTGAATCACTACAAAACGCTCATAGTAAACAATGGTTTCCAGTTTTTTGGAACTTACACCCAGCAAGTAACCAATCTTATTTGGCAACGATTTGAAGTACCAGATATGAACAACCGGTACTACCAGTTTGATATGGCCCATTCTTTCCCGGCGAACTTTCTTCTCGGTTACTTCCACGCCGCAACGGTCACACACGATCCCTTTATAACGGATACGTTTGTATTTACCGCAGGCACATTCGTAATCCTTTACAGGACCGAAGATCCTTTCGCAAAACAAACCATCTCTTTCCGGTTTGTAGGTACGGTAGTTGATCGTTTCAGGTTTAAGAATCTCACCATAACTTCTCTCCAGGATGGTATCCGGTGAGGCTAAGCCGATGGTAATCTTTGAAAAAGTCGCTTTAGGACGATTTTCTTTTTTAATAGCCATAATCGTATTGCCGATTTTAGATTTTTAATTTTTGATTCCTTTCAACTCCCGTTCATTTACTTTGAACGGGCTGAGTAAACGATTCACAATTCACACGCCCCGGTTTGCCGATTACTCAAATTTCAGGTCAAGTCCCAAACCTCTCAGCTCATGCAGTAACACATTGAAGGACTCGGGTACACCAGCTCTTGGTACATTCTCACCTTTTACGATCGCTTCATATGTCTTCGCCCTTCCGATGATATCATCTGATTTGAGGGTAAGCAATTCCTGCAGTATGCTGGATGCACCATAGGCTTCGAGTGCCCATACCTCCATCTCACCGAAACGCTGACCACCGAACTGGGCTTTACCACCCAGAGGCTGTTGCGTAATGAGGCTGTATGGCCCGATAGAACGTGCGTGCATTTTATCATCCACCATGTGGTGCAGTTTGATCACATAGATGATACCCACTGTTGCTTTCTGGTGGAAACGCTCTCCGGTTTCACCATCATAGAGGTAGGTGTGACCGTACATTGGTATTTCTGCCTGTTTGCAATATTCAGCGATCTCTTCTACAGATGCACCATCGAAGATGGGGGTAGAGAAACGAAGTCCCAGTTTAGCACCGGTCCATCCGAGGATGGTTTCGTAGATCTGTCCCAGGTTCATACGGCTTGGTACCCCCAGCGGGTTCAGCACCACATCCACCGGTGTTCCGTCTTCGAGGAAGGGCATATCTTCCTGACGAACGATCTTGGCCACGATACCTTTGTTACCGTGACGGCCCGCCATCTTATCCCCTACTTTCAGTTTACGTTTTACCGCGAGATATACTTTCGCCAGTTTCAATACACCTGCAGGTAATTCATCACCAATGCTGATGTTGAATTTCTCTCTCTTATATCGGCCCAACTCTTCGTTGAACTTGATGTTATAATTGTGTAACAGGGTGTTGATCTGATCGTCCACTTTTGCATCACCGGTCCAACCGAGCGGGTTGATATTGGCATAATCCAATCCGCGCAGGTTTTTCTCGGTGAATTTGGCACCTTTCCCGATTTGTATTTCACCGAAATTGTTTGACACACCTGCAGAAACATGAGATGCCAGCAGGGAAGTCAGCTTTTCCAGTAAGACCTCCATCAGGTCAGTCTCATTCTTCTCGTGTGTTTTTTCCAGCTTTTCCATCATTGCTTTCTCACGCACTTTCGCTGTCTTATCTTTCTTCGCGCGCTGGAATAATTTTTTACCGATCACCACACCTTCCACACCATTGGGTGCTTTGAGTGAAGCATCTTTAGCATCACCGGCTTTATCACCGAAGATGGCACGCAGCAGTTTCTCTTCCGGAGTAGGATCAGATTCACCTTTGGGAGTGATCTTACCAATGAGTATGTCTCCTTCTTTTACCTGTGCGCCGATGCGGATGATACCGTTTTCATCGAGGTCTTTGGTAGCCTCTTCTGATACGTTGGGAATATCCGGGGTCAGTTCTTCTTCACCCAGTTTGGTATCCCGTACTTCCAATTCATATTCAGAAATGTGAACAGACGTGAACATATCTTCTTTTACCACTCTTTCGCTGATCACGATCGCATCCTCGAAGTTGTAACCTTTCCAGGGCATGAATGCCACTTTAAGGTTTTTACCGAGGGCGAGTTCACCGTTCTGCGTAGCATAACCTTCTGTAAGGAAGTCGCCTCTTTTTACCTTCTGTCCTTTCTTCACGGCCGGATTCAGGTTGATACAGGTTTCCTGGTTGGTCTTAATGAATTTGGTGAGGCGATAGATACGCAGGTCATCTTCAAAGCTGACCAGTTTCTCTTCTGCATCGCGCTCATAGCGAACGTGAATTTCATTCGCATCTACAAATTCAACCACACCTTCGCCTTCTGCGTGTATCTGGATCCTTGCATCGCGGGCAGCTTTTCCTTCGAGACCGGTACCAACAATGGGTACATCGGGGCGAAGAAGGGGAACGGCCTGACGTTGCATGTTTGATCCCATCAGTGCACGGTTGGCATCATCATGCTCCAGGAAGGGAATCAGGGAGGCGCTCAATCCCACGATCTGGTTGGGTGCCACGTCCATAAATTCCACTTCATTTCTATCGAGGATCGGGAAGTCACCGGTTTCGCGGCTTACGATCTTTTCTTCCCTGAAATTTCCTTTTTCATCCAGAGGCGTATTGGCCTGGGCGATTTTCGCGAGATCTTCTTCTTCTGCACTCAGGAAGGTGAGTTCCTTCATGTTCACTTTACCTTCATTTACTTTACGGTAAGGTGTTTCGATAAAGCCCATGTCATTGATCTTCGCGTGTACGCAAAGCGTGGAGATCAGACCGATATTTGGTCCTTCCGGCGTTTCAATGGTACAAAGACGGCCATAGTGAGAGTAGTGTACGTCACGTACCTCGAAGCCGGCCCTTTCACGGCTCAAACCACCTGGCCCGAGTGCGGAGATACGACGTTTGTGCGTGATCTCTGACAGGGGATTGGTCTGATCGAGGAACTGGGACAATTGGGATGTTCCAAAGAAAGAGTTGATTACGGAAGAAAGTGTACGGGCGTTGATCAGGTCAACGGGGGTGAACACTTCATTATCGCGCACGTTCATTCTTTCGCGGATGGTACGGGCCATACGGGCAAGACCCACACCGAACTGAGCATATAATTGTTCGCCTACCGTACGTACACGACGGTTGCTCAGGTGATCAATATCATCGATCTCGGCTTTACCATTGGTAAGGCGCACGAGGTATTTGATGATGAGAATGATATCTTCTTTGGTCAGTGTTTTCTTTTGCAGCGGAAGGTCCACATTCAGCTTGCGATTGATCTTATAACGGCCTACTTCGCCGAGATCATAACGTTTATCGCTGAAGAACAATTTGTCGATGATACCGCGGGCAGTTTCATTATCCGGAGCGTCAGCACCGCGCAACTGGCGGTAGATGAACTGAACCGCTTCCAGTTCGCTGTTGGAAGTATCTTTATTCAGGGTATTATAGATGATCGCATAATCGCCACCCACATCTTCACGCTGAATGAACACGCTGTTCACTTCCATTTCAGATATCGTGTCGATTGCTTCTTCGTCGAGCACGGTATCCCTTTCCATTACGATCTCGTTACGCTCAATGGATACTACTTCACCGGTATCTTCATCTACGAAATCTTCCACCCATGTTCTGAGTACGCGGGCGGCAAGGCGTTTGCCTACATATTTGGAGAGCGTTTTCTTATCTGTTTTTACTTCATCGGCCATTCCGAACAATTCCAGGATGTCTTTATCGGTTTCATAGCCGATAGAGCGCAGCAGGGTTGTTACGGGGAATTTCTTCTTACGGTCGATGTAAGCGTACATCACGTTGTTGATATCGGTGGCAAATTCCATCCATGCCCCTTTGAAAGGAATCACACGGGCAGAATAAATTTTGGTTCCGTTCGGGTGAACGGACTGTCCGAAGAATACACCGGGTGAACGGTGCAACTGGGAAACCACCACCCTTTCAGCGCCGTTGATCACGAATGTACCACGGGGCGTCATGTAAGGAATGTTGCCGAGAAACACGTCCTGAACGATAGTCTGGAAGTCAACGTGCTCTTCGTCGTTACAGCTCAGGCGCAGTTTGGCTTTGAGCGGTACGGCATAGGTCAGTCCGCGTTCCATACACTCTTCGATGGTGTAACGGGGCGGATCAATAAAATAGTCCAGAAATTCCAATACGAAAATATTCCGGGTGTCGGTGATCGGGAAATTCTCTTTGAACACGCGGAACAATCCTTCGATGTTCCGTTTGTCCGGAGTCGTTTCCAACTGGAAAAATTCTTTAAACGATTGGATTTGTACTTCGAGCAGGTCCGGAGTTTCAGCCAGGTGCTTAATTTTACCGAAATCCACTCTTGAGTTCACTTTAGTTGAAGACATATGCGTAAAACCGGTTTTACAACGTTGAGGACACACAAATCACATGCAGGCTCTCATTTTAGATAAAACGAAAGCCATTGAATTTCAATTAATTGCGCATGATTTGGGATGTCAAAATATATTTGGCCAAAATAAAGGATGGCAAAGGTACGGATTTATATTTCTCAACCAAGAAAAGTTTGCTCACAATAACCCGGCCAAAATTCTCTTTTCCAGCTACTAAACGCATACAATAATTTACTAATATTGCTGAAATTCCGTACATGAAACTTAGCCATTGGTTGACCGACTATTTTCGGTTCAGCCGTAAAGAAAGCATGGCCGTACTGGCCCTTTTCGTCCTCATTTTCCTTGTTCTGTTGTTCCCGGTCATTACGGGAAATAGTACTGCCCCCCGCCCTTCGGAAGACAGTACCTGGTCTGTTGCTTTGCAACAGCTCGTTGAGAAGGAAGAACAGTCAGCCAATAATGGTTTCGATAAACCATCTTATGCAGATAACGGCAACGGGGTGCCGGCTGATAAATACCGGCATTCCCCGTACAGCGTCAGGGGTGAACTATTCAGTTTTGATCCTAATACCCTTACAGAGGAAGGATGGAAGAAACTGGGCCTTCGTGATAAGACTATCCATACGATCCTCAATTACCGGGAACATGGGGGTCGTTTTCGCAAACCGGAGGATGTGCAACGTATTTATGGCCTTTTCCCGGATGAGTATGCACGAATAGCACCGTATATAACTATTGCTTCTGGAAATGAGGCCCCATCCGGCAAAACGTATACGGAATCCCCGCCGTTAGCAAAACAATATCCGGGTCATACCAGCGGTCATGCCTACTCGATAGTAGATATCAACAGCACTGACTCAAATGGCCTCGTACCCCTGCCGGGTATTGGGGCTAAACTGGCAGCGCGCATCCTCAACTTCCGGGATAAACTGGGTGGTTTTTACCATGTAAACCAGGTGGGAGAAACATTTGGGCTTCCGGATTCTACTTTTCAGAAAATAAAACCATACCTGAGGGCGGACGCGGGCAGGGTTAAGAAGATTAATATCAATACCGCCTCTGCAGACGAACTGAAGACGCATCCTTATATCCGGTGGGCTATTGCGAATGCGATCGTGTCGTACCGGAATGAACACGGTCCGTTTGGTAAACTGGAGGATTTAAAGAAAGTGTTGGTGTTCACGGATGCTATATATATTAAGATGATTCCTTACTTAGAATTGTAATTTAATGCTGGTTTTATGCATGCCCATTCTATTGTTAGAGATTAAAGGGAGATGCATATGCCGACAAAGGAGTTTTTAAATGAGGGATATGAGTAAATAGCCATTATTTTAAATAAAAGTACGTTTTAGTACTAAAGCCCCAAAATAAACCCAGACATCTATCTCAAATTTGATATTTGCTCCATAGAAGACAGTCTAATAAATATAGTTGACAAATGTCTTCTTTTCGGAATATTTCGTTAAAAATACCCTGTTTTTGGTATTTGCTAGTTTGAAACTATTTGTCAAATTCGTATTGACAAAATATTTCTAATGCCGAAATCTAGGAAGGATGAATTTTCTGTAAATGTTACAATCAGCTCTACGGTATTGATTAAGTGTATGCCACGATTTGAATATCTAACCGAAATAATCCGCCGCAAAGCGTTTATTCCAAGGTGGAGCTTGGAAGACATTAGCTTTCTTTCAACCAAGCAGCCTAGGGATTCACTTCAGATGTATTTTCCCATGGTTTGTTTTTGTGATATCCCTATAGCCCAATTGAAAGATCACCTTGAGCATTATGGGAGTTTTGCTATCGGACTAACAAAGGAATGGGGAAAATTGAATGGTCTGAACCCTATTTTGTACATTTCATCAGAGGAATCAGCCATTATAAAGTTTCTCCGTGAAATCATCCGGAAAGCAGACCCAGGTACTAAGTATAAAAATATTCGTCCGGAAATGGGCAATGAACTTGCCAGGATACTGAGATACCTGAAACCTTACAGCGGGGTGCAAGCGGGCAAATCAAAAATATTTTATAATGAAAGGGAATGGCGTTACCTTCCTATGGATGATAAAGAGCTGTTCTTGATTGGGAAAGGTGGAGAAGGGCTAGCTTCCCTAACTGAGGTAGAACAAAAGAAACTTGATAAATACCGGCTTGGTTTTAGCATTACTGATATTCGGTATATCATCTTGGAAAACGAGAAATATTATGACCAATTTTCCGTTTTTCTTAAAGGATTAGGGCTACAAGAGGCTGAAATTCTTAATTTGTTAAGAAAGGTGTTGCTTCGGGAGGAGATTAAAAATGATTTTTAACGAATACTTACTACGGCTTATCTTTGCCCCCCCTTAAAAAATTTCGTCCAAAAGGAAACCTTCTTTTTATTTAAGTTTAATTTTTTTGAATATGCGCAGGTCAAAAAATAGAAAAAAAACTACAGGGCAGTTGCTGGTAACATCTGGAAAAAACTTATTTTCAAAAAAGAGCAGTATCATCCATCGTTTTGGCCTGAAAAAAAGGGGAGTGGGTGAAAAACTTGTTTCTGATGAAGTACTGAACTTTATCCGTACCAATCGTAGGTACATCAAAATGGGACAGGGTGTGGAAAAAAGTGAGTTGAACCGGGAGTTTAACGTCTAAGTGTTTACCATTAAATTTATAATTGTTGAAATATTAAAGACCCTCAATATATTTGAGGGTCTTTTTTGTTATGCCAAAACTACAGCAGGAAATATCACGCAGCCTCATTCCTTATAACGACCGAGCCAGCCTAATAAAGGCATTTACTGAGTTTATTGAAGATGAAGACCTAGTAAAATCCATTGAAAGTAATACACGTCATATAGACTATCTCCACAACTATCTGAAAGCTGATAAAGAAGGATTGAATGCTAAATGCATCATTGTGGAATATGGTTACATTAGTCAATCATATCTCGATGATTACTTGAATTATTATGCTTTCCTGCATAAGGATTATGCTCGTAAATGTTCCCGGGTACATTTTTTCAGCCGCGAATTTTCTGTGAAAGAATTTGATGACCTGATCAAATCAAGAAATAATTTCAAAAAAAGAGATACTTCCATTTACCTAGGTTATGTTGTCATCAAACCCATTCCAAACGGCAACATAGGTACAACCATGCTGAGGACCTATCAGGAACAACCTGTGTCCAATGCTGCTGAATCCAGGAATTATACAGCTATTTCCAAACAGCGTGTTACTGTTTTTGGAATCAACTACGAGCTACATACGCTGCCCTTTATGCAACAGGATGGCATTACGTCCATTTGTGCCAGCCAGGCGTTGTGGTTTGCCCTTCACAAAACAAATGAACTTTGGGGTACCCCTATACTATCTCCAAGTAGTGTAACTATACATGCCGGACTAGATAATAATAATACAGGAAAGGTTTTCCCCAATAAAGGATTATCATTAGAACAAGTAGCAAATGTGATACGCTCAATTGGATTGGTGGCAGAAATCAAACAAAAAGAGCTTGTCAGCGGAGAATACAGAAGTGCCAATGCCTTAGATAAAGACAGCAATAATCTCAAGTTATTTAATGATGACCGACTCAAAGCTTATATTTATGCCTATAATAGGATGGGTATACCTGTATTACTCGGGTTGCGCCTTTTGAGCAAAAAGAAAACAAGCAAAGGGCCTTCTTACATAGATCAGGGCTATCATCTGGTAACGGTAAACGGTTACCGCATTGGCCAAAATGAATCAAAAAGACAACCCAAAAAAATACTTAATCTTCGAAGCGATTTTATAAAAAAACTTTTTGCACACGACGACCAAGTAGGCCCATTTGCTAAAATAGAGTTTAATAAAGACAAAACTAAAAATGCCAGCGATTCCTGCCAGTTTACAACTTCCTGGAAAATCAGCGATGGGAGCTTTATTGAAGCAGATGCACATAGCGTAGTGGTACCTCTTATCAAGGGGGTGAAAGTAACCTTCGACGAGATTTATGTACGGGTAGTGGATCTTACCGGGATTATAAAACAATACATGGGCACCTCAAATTTCTTCTGGGATATATACCTGGTGCCGAGCGAAGATTACAAAAGCGATCTCAGGGAAAAGTTAAATAGTCTGCCAAAAGGGAATAAAACCACCATCGGTTATAGCGCTTTATTCAAGAGTTTGCCTAAATATATATGGGTGGCTAGTTACTATTACAGAGATGACTCTCAGGACGACCTGCTACTCTTCGATTTTATTTATGATGCAGCAGATGCAAGATCGGAGCGTCCTTTCTATTCCAGTTTCTTTGATGCTAACCTGTATAATCTTATTATGACAGATAAAGAGTTGTATGAGGAATATGATATGAAAAACTTTTTGCCGCTATTTGCAAACCTTTTCCCTCCAGAGAAGAGAGGAGACAAAGATAAAGCTGATAGAATGAACTCGTTTATCAAAGGAAATATGGAGAAGATTGACAAAATGAACTTGGATATCAAAAAGGAGATGGAAAAGGTTAATGAAATGTTCTCTTATATCAAAAAGAATATTTAACGGTTATGGTTTCCGAAACGTTATCAATAAATTTGTAAAGGGACTCTTTCTATGTATAAATTCATTGCGAATTTAAGCCATGCCAGTATCAGAAAAAATAGCTATGTGATGGAGTAGCAGGGTGTATGCTGAATCGAGAAATCACCAGCTTAGGTCTCCGATGATTTTGTTATAAGACGAGGACTTGTAAAGTAAAGTATACAACATTTATGTTTTATTAGACGGTCCTATAAGATAGCAAGAGATTATATCAGCCCAAGCTGTATAGCGATATCTATCATAAATTTCGCCATTGGTCTTTTATGTAAATCACTTTCAGAAGTATAGTTCCCAATGATAAGCCTGTCAGTAATACTAGCTGAAGTAAAAATTTTTGGAAAACTCCCGGCTAACAGTTTTTTATACGCCGGGGTGTAAACTTCCGCCTTCAGTATCAATTCCTCTGCAATTCCCTTTTGGGTCTTATATATACCTTCAACAGCAAAGACTTCATTAAAGCTTTTCACATTTTTACCAGCTATTTTAGGCTCTATAAATTCGAAATCGATTAAACCACTGTCCCTGTACAGTAGGTAAACACCCACCGAAACCATATTCAGTTCAAAATAAAATCCAGAATTCTTAATTCTCGCATCTTCTGCGTATAGCTGAAACTGTACTTTATGACTGCCCTTACTATTGTTGCAGCTGGCACAGGTGGGATAAAGATTGTATAATGATATACTGAAACATGGATATTCAGATTTCGGAAGATAATGGTCAACCTGGAACCTGGCCTGGGCTCCAGTTTTTCTCTTTTTCCTAATAATCTTTTCAACAGTCACCGTCAACATTGAATTGCAATAAATGCAGGCTCCAATTCCAATGTCTTTAAAATAGTGCGGGTAAAAATCCTTTCTTCTTTCACTATAACCGAGAGTATTAATCAATAAGGTCCGAAACTTTTGCTTTGCTTTAGTTTTCATAGTTTCCGGAGAAATAATTCGTCGAAATTTTTTTTCATATGTTGCAAGTGTTGCTGGTTTTGCGGTAATTATGTTATTAGCAACCTTTAGCAATTCCTTTACATACATAATATCAGGCCCCTTCAATGAACCTTTATTTACGAGTAGCTGTAGCTTTTGCTTAAGATCAGCTTTGTATTTTTGTATTGCCTGATCGTGCTTTTTAATCTCCCTATCAACTTTTGAAAAAGGTATTGTTCTCATCGCAGGTCTTTTTTCAGTTTTTGAAGCCTTTTTATCTCCCTGTCTATATCAACAACTCTAAATTTCACCAGATACAATTCATCTAAACCATTTTTTATAAGCGGTTCGCCTATACAATCTATAACGTTTCTCGCCAATTCTTGTGTCCATTTTATTGGAAGATCGCTAATTTTCTTTTTTCTTTTTTCTGGCAATAAAAAATTGATTAATGATGTGATTACTCTATCAGCATATACACCCATATAACCTTTATTCAGGAAAAAATTATTTGCTAGCAGATCGTGTATATTACCACCAAAAGTTTTGTAACTATTCAATGTCTCATCCGGTTTACCATCATCATTCAGAAATAAGATATTCTGGCAGGGAATATCCGAAAGAATAAATGGAGAGTGGGTAATGAAACAAAAATTCAGGCTTTTAATATTGTCAAGTGGTACTCTTTTCAGGTACTCTACAAAATAATTGATAAACTGCCGCTGCATTTCGGGATGAAAATAAAGTTCAATTTCATCGAAAAGAATATTCACATATTGGTATGAAGACAGGGCATAATCTCCAACTACTGAATCCAGGTTATTCAAATGATAAACTATAGAACTGACAGTGTAAATCCTTTGCTTTTCCCCTGAGCTTAACTTTTGAAAGCTGCCTCCCTTGTTTAATAAAAAAGAGGTGTTATAAAATGCCGGTGGAAGTAACTCTACAGAACGTATTTGACTTGTACGTGATGCTTCGGATATGGTTTCTTCAATAAGAGCTGAAATTTTATCAATCGAGATATCTTTATTTAAAATATACCATTTGTATGTTTTAAACCTGAAGAAGTTGATTACCTGTTTTATCTTGTACGTTATATGACTTGAGTCGGATTGGATTTTGTTAAGTAATCCAGGCAAATCCCGAAAACTGAAATAATCACCGTCTTTGTCTAAAAAAGGAGAATAAGACTGATAAGTTTCACAAATCTTTTTAAGCTTGGATGTAATATACAGTTTTGACAGTTCTATATACTCCTGCGATACACCAGCTATTGATAACTTGAAATAATCTAGAAAGATTTGAAATACTCCGTCTACCCCCAGCAAATTCTCTTCCCGTAATTTTTTTATCTTAACAACGTGTTTGGTAAGCCTTACTTTTACTACTTCTTTTCCATTATCCGTTAAAACCCGCAGGTTATTCAGATCCCCTTTCTCAACAGGTTGAACAATATTTGCAAACAGACGGTTCTTCACCAACTCGTTTTCATTATTAATATCAATGTTTCCCTCCTTGCGAAATGGATTAATGACAAGCGGAGTCTGATAACCATCATTCTTGTGAAACAACTTACTTATCCATTCCCCTAAATCCAGCGCATTTAATCCATAATGAGAATAATTAACCGCTATTGTATAAAAGAATTCGTCAAGATCACCTCTTGTGGCAATACGGCTGACAGACTCCTTAAGTATGTCACCTTTCTGCTTGTACTCTGTTATACTGATTTTACGGCCCCAGAGCCGCAACCTGTTAAATGTACCAGCAGTGTAGAAAATATCCATGTTTAATCCCCTCACAAAGATTAGCTCTGATTCCGGCTGATTAAGAAGTTTTGCCGCCATATTATTAATAGCGAGATAAAAAAGTTCCGTAAGGGTGCTTTTTCCCGAACCGTTCTTTCCTGCAACTGCAGAGATGCTTACAGAAAGGGAATTAATATTATACAAGTTGGTTTGTAGTAGGGGCTTTATTCGTATGCGCCCGTCTTTCCGAAACTCATATTCTTTATAGAAACAATAAAGTGTATCTAACTTAATTATCTTACTGTACTTTTCTTTATTAGTTCCCTTTATAGGCCGGATAGCCACAATCTTGAAAGGAAGATCACCCCCAGCAGTTACTTTTCGTCTGGCCTTTTGATATATTCTCCTGAGCGCATTGATGAATTCATCGATTCCCTCACGCTTTGATTTTGTCTGATCGTCTGCATTTAGCTCATATCCAAACCTTGCAATATCCCGGTACAACTGGCTATCTTTCACCGGCAGTAGTCCGACATACTGGTAGGAGGATTTTGGCGGCGATTTAATAATACCGGCCTTATACAATAATTTTTCTGAGTTCTTATCCAGAGGAAGAAAATTGTCAGGGTCTATCCAGAAAAGGAAAATAGTTAAGGATGGTACTTCAATCCCATACCATAACTTAATATTCCGAAACACCATTTCAGTTATACCATTTTGTCCCTCTTTCTTCACCTCAGCAAATGTGCGCCAGATTTCCTGTTGGGCATCTGCTGGACGGGCTGATAATAGTTTAAGAGAAAAAGGAGTAGGACAGCCTGCAAAATCAATTTCATTAATATCCTTTCCAGTATCCAAAATATAAAACCACCGCTTAATGATCGCAATTCGGTCTGTTTCCGGCTGCCGGCTTCGGTTGAAGGAGGTAAACACATGCACAGGGTCCAGGCTCCGGGTTTTTGATATTTCAAGAGTTTTAGCCAACCAAGAATTATATTTCAGAAAAACAGAATCCTTACTACAGGCCTCAAACAGCGAACTGCCTGCCTTGGCCGGGTCTGCTTTATAATACTTAAGAAGCAAATCCGAAAACTCCTTATATATAATAAACCATTTTGACATGACTTGAATTTAATGGATAATCTTAATACTCATCAGCATCACCTACTCCATCACTGCAACACCCTTTCTTGCCGGATTGGAAAATTATACAGGATGGTGCTATGCAGCATACCCAACGGTCAAAGTTCTACTCTTCTTTTTTTCATCCTCCTCTCCCGCCAGTTCTTCCAATTCTGCAATATGCCAGTTCCTGCGGTTCACCTTTCTGGATAGTTTGGCAATTACGAAAAAAAGGATTCCTAATGCCGCGGCCACACCTGCAACACCCAATTGATTCGTGATGTATCCGGCTGTGGGCAGAATTCCAGCATCGGCGCTTTTGGCCTTATCACCCACAGCAACAGTTTCTTCCCGACGGATGCATTAAGCGCCAGAAATATTGCTATGATCATTAATATGATACCAAGTACCATTCCGAATGCGTTTGGCAACCACATAAGTACAGTGCTATGAACCATACTGGGGCTGCGCATTTGCAGCCATTCGAGCCGTTGTTTGCGTGTCAGGTGGATGGCCATAGTGAAAGTGGTTATTAAATGTACAATGTAAAAAAAAACTTCTTTCCCCGCAATACCCAAAACATGTACTTTTTAAGTTATTTTAGTTATCACTTCTCTTTCTCAATAGTTTTTAATTATTGCCAGTTGCTTTTTGTAAATGGTTTTCGGAGGCTATAAATTTCTCCAGGGAATATCATCCTTTTCCATAACGAGATTCTTGACGTTTTTCGCTGCTCCCGCCAGTAAGGGAATCTGGTAGCAGAAACAGCCAGTAACTTTACTTTCTCCTTTGGCAAAGCATTGATACCGGAGATTTACAAAAAAACCCTCCGCAAGCGGAGGGTTCACTGTGTTTATACTTAAAAGAAATTAAGCGATCTCTACATCTGCGCCAGCTTCTTTCAGTTTAGCTGCGATATCTTCAGCTTCTGCTTTGCTAACACCTTCTTTCACATTTTTCGGAGCGCCGTCAACCAGGTCTTTTGCTTCTTTCAGACCGAGTCCAGTCAGATCTTTAACGATCTTAACCACGTTCAGTTTAGAAGCACCACCGCTTTTCAGTACTACGTTGAATGCAGTTTTCTCTTCTACTGCTGCTGCACCACCACCGTCGCCGGCTGCTACTACAACTGCTGCTGCTGCGGGTTCGATACCGTACTCAGATTTCAGGAAATCAGCGAGTTCCTGTACTTCTTTTACTGTTAAGCCTACGAGGCTTTCTGCTAATGCTTTTACGTCTGCCATTTGTTTGAATTTTTACCGTCTTCACTCCTTTATGGTTGATAAAGGTCCGACGGCGGTTTTAAAAAAATTGTTTTATTAATAACGGAAGCCCGTTTCCGGATCTTCCCATCATTCCTTTTTTTACCCTTATTCCGCTGCCACAGGTTCTGCCACTGCTTCGCCACCGCCTGCTTTTTGTTCGTGGTGGTGCAGTAATGCAGCCAGTACACGCTTAGCAGGTGATTGGAGCAGACCAATAACTTCGCCGATAAGCTCGTTTTTGGTTTTGATCTGTGTAAGTGCTTTCAGGTTGTTATCGCCAGTGTAGATATCACCGTTGATGAATGCTGCTTTCAGCTCGGGCTTTTCACCATTGCTTTCTTTGCGGAAAGAGCTGATGATCAGCGCGGGTTCTTTGGGGTTTTCAGAAAACAGCAGGGCGGTTACTTTATGCAGTGAATCGAATACTCCTGCATACTTTTCACTATCCAGTGATTCCAGTGCTTTACGGATCAGTGTGTTTTTGGCCACTTTCATTTCAACGTCTTTGTTGTAACAGGCGCGGCGCAATTTACCTACCTGTGCTACTGACAGCGATTCAGTGTCGGTAACATAGAAGTTATTATACTGGGAGAACTTGCCTTTCAGCAGTTCTATCACTTCGTTTTTTTGATCTTTAGTCATTGTATATAATTTTTGACTCTTCGGTAATTGGGTTTAATCCGTATTCCGCAGTAGCGGAATCAGGATGCTTAGTGTACGAATGCTTTGGTGTCGATGGCGATACCGGGGCTCATGGTGCTGGCCATGCTGATTCCTTTCAGGTAAGTACCTTTTGAGGAAGAGGGCTTGGCTTTAATGATCGCATTGAGCAATTCCTGGCTGTTTTCGGCGATTTTTTCAGGAGTAAAGCTTACGCGACCGATAGAAGCGTGAACGATACCTACTTTATCCACTTTGAAAGCGATTTTACCGCCTTTTACATCGTTGATTGCATTCGCTACATCGTTGGTAACAGTACCTGTTTTAGGATTGGGCATCAGGTTACGGGGACCGAGCACTTTACCCAGTTTACCAATTTTAGGCATCACGGAAGGTGTGGCGATAATCACATCCACATCTACCCAACCGCCTTCGATCTTTGTTACAAATTCGTCCAGTCCTACATGGTCTGCGCCTGCTGCTTTTGCTTCAGCTTCTTTATCAGGTGTGCAGAGTACGAGTACACGTTTGGTTTTACCGGTACCATGGGGAAGGGAAACAGTACCACGGATTGCCTGATCTGCTTTTTTGGGATCCACACCCAGACGGATGTGCAGATCAACAGAAGCGTCGAATTTGCAGGTGGTGATTTGTTTTACCAGTGCAGAAGCTTCTTTTAAAGAGTATGCTTTATTACTGTCAACTTTTGAGTTTACAGTTTTTCTTTTTTTACTGATGAATGCCATTGTAATAATTTTTTTAGGTTGTCAAAAGTCTCCGTATGCACGAAGAAGTGTCCCTTTCAGGGATTAGTTTTCCCAGGGAGCTTTACCTTCCACATTGAGGCCCATGCTGCGGGCAGTACCGGCTACCATTTTCATGGCGCTTTCTACGGTGAAACAGTTCAGGTCAGGCATTTTGTCTTCTGCGATAGCCTTGATCTGTTCCCAGTTTACTTTACCTACTTTGGCGCGGTTACTTTCTTTTGAACCTTTCTGAATTTTGGCTGCTTCCATCAGCTGTACAGCTGCGGGAGGAGTTTTTAAAACGAAGTCAAAACTCTTGTCGGTATAAACGGTGATTAATACGGGAATTACTTTCCCTTGCTTGTCCTGCGTTCTTGCATTGAACTGCTTACAGAATTCCATGATGTTGATACCCTTGGAACCGAGAGCAGGACCGATCGGAGGTGCGGGGTTGGCCTGGCCACCCTTGCACTGCAGCTTTACAAAGCCGCTGATTTCTTTTGCCATGTTATAATTTTTTTTGGTTTTAACGACCTTCCTGTGTGCAGTTACCTGCTTAACATTCAGATCTCCCAAATTCCTGTCCATCAAAATGAGGGACCCTAAAGAACTAATTGGGGGTGCAAATATACATGCATTTTCCGGATATTTTACGGCGAAAGCAAGAAAATCCAAACAGGGAAAAAGTTGCGCAAGTTAAAAATATAACTAATTAAATTACAATTAGTTATGGCTAAAAATCCGACGCTTACCTAATTGGCATTTTTCTATTGTTTTATAAAACGGGCCTTTGCTATTGGTTTTAACGTGGGGTTGCCGTTTGCGAGTACAGATCCGGTGGCCGGGGTGAGCAGGTGAATGGGTTCCAATGGAGCGCTTGGCGGGTTATTATAGCCAAATATATTCCCCTGTTCAGTACCGGCATCGAAAGTGTAGAGTTGAATCGTGGTATCCTGTATCCATCGGTCATTTTGATACAACCGTACGCTGCTCAGCCCGGTAAACCAATCTGGCGTGGGGCCGAGCATAGACGCAAAACTGATATGGGAAAAATTGCTGTTGCAGTAAAAATTAGTATTGATGTTTGCGTTGACCGGAGGGGCAACAAATAAAAGCAATGATAATCCATTCCCGGATCTGATCGTTGAATCTATTTCTGCGAGTATAGGTGCCCCGCCGCCTGTTTCTGCTAATACTTCCATACCAGGGCTTGCAAGTTCATTTTCCTTCCATAAAGTGGCCGCATTATTATGTACCATACCTATAAAAGTGGTGAAATGAGCTCCAGCTGGAACGGAAAAATCGGGTGATTGCCATTGCCCGGAGATCGTAAGGGTATAACGTGCTTCTGAAAAAGAATTCGCTACAATGGGATCTTCTTTTTTACAGGCACTTAGTACCAGAACAACGGCAGCGATTAGCGTAATATATTTCATAAACAGGTATTGATTTCGTTGTGCAAGGGTATTCCCTGTTAAAACTAGTATATTGGAAATGGGAAAATTGTCGCCCGGCTTACCTATATACCCAAAAACACATCTTTCGGATTGGATGGTGTTAGAATTCATGTACTAAGTCAGGAATCTTTTTCGGATTACCGGCAATTTCGATACCAACGCTTCCGCTTTTATCGTTAATGAATTCAGAGCCTCTTGGTTTTAAACATCATTCAAGTATTCAGCGTATGGCATTCCGGTTAAATCCCCGTCCCCTGGTTTTGATTTTCGGTTTAGGGGTGTTTCTGCAGTGTGGCGCGCAACATTACGCTACGGAACCTGTTAACGAACTTGCCCTGATGTTAAAAGCTGTTTCCGGAAAGATCATATACGGTACCAGTAAGGATTTTATCACAGAGCCCCATTCTGTTTATCTTCAGCCAGGTATCCGGTACGACCATCCGCTGAAATTGTCCAAACGGGGAAATAAGCCAAGGTACATTTCGCTTACTTTTCAATCGGGGTTTCTATTTTGTAAAGCACAACCGTTGGATCCGCTCCTTTTCAGAACAAAAAATCCTACCTACTTACCAGTTTCCATTGGGCTAAGCACGCGTTCTGTTTTTTCTGCAGGTATTGAACTATTCTATTGGAAAGGCCTGGGCAATCGTGATCTGCTGGGTTTAAAATTTCCTACGTTAGGCATCAATGGTTCTGCATTCAGGTTGTATTTAACTGCTGAGCATTATGCTCAGTTGCGTAATACCAGAAACAAAGGTTCCGTATTCTCCGTGGAATTCAGTTGGAAGTTGATAAAAGGGAAGTAATGGTTTTTCAGTTATTACCGGAAATCAATACCGGACAAATAAATAAAAAAAACATCCTCCGGATTGGAGGATGTTTCAAAAATATTGCTTTGGGCAGATCAACTGATCTTTTCCACTTGCATATAGTTCAGTTCTACCGGTGTAGAGCGTCCGAATATTTTTACGGTTACTTTTAGTTTTTTCTTCTCGTCGTTCACCTCTTCGATCACGCCATTGAAGTCGTTGAAAGGTCCTTCGATGATCTTGATGGTTTCGCCAACGATGAATGGTTCGCTCATACTGATACCACCCACTTCGGCCATTTCATCCATTTTACCCAGCATTTTATTCACCTCTGCTTTGCGGAGGGCAATGGGATTTTCCTTTCCGAGGAAATGGATAACGCTGTTAGTGTTTTTGATGATATCGCGGAGGTCGTCGGTGAGTTTGCCATTGGCAATTTCGATCATTACATAACCCGGGTAATAGTTACGCTCACGCATTACTTTTTTACCATTGGCTACTTTGTACACTTTTTCAACGGGAAGGAACACCTGTTTTACCTGTGTCCAACCGCCGCGGGATACTTCTTTGTCGAGGTACTCTTTAACCTTCTTTTCCTTTCCGCTTACCACGCGCAGCACGAACCACTTGGTATCCTGTTGTACGTTTTCTGTATTTGTTGTTGCTTCCATTGTTGACAGATCTAATGCTTATTATTTAAACAGCATTTTGTAAGCCTGCTTGAATACGGTCCCGTTCACAAAATCCATCCCCAGTACGATAAAGGTGATTACCAGAGTCGCAGCCAGGACGATCATGGTGGACTGCTGGAGCTGGGGCCATGTAGGCCAGGTCACTTTCTCAGTAAGTTCTTTGATAGACTCCCTGAAATAATTTGCAATCTTGTTCATTGTTTGCGTTTTACTTACCTCCGTTTCCGGAAGAAATTCATGCTTTAATCAGCACGGGCACTAGGATTCGAACCCAGATCAAAGGTTTTGGAGACCCGTATGCTACCGTTGCACCATGCCCGTATGAAAGCTAAAAGCTATCAGCGGTCAGCCAATAGCTTTTAGCGTTATTCTTCAAAGATAGTCTATTTTTTGAAAAAGCCTTTTGGCTAAAAGCTCAGGACTATCTCCTTGCTTATTTAAGGATCTCAGTTACCTGACCAGCACCTACGGTACGGCCACCTTCACGGATAGCGAATTTCAGACCTTTTTCCATCGCGATAGGCTGGATCAGCTTCACAGTGATAGAGGTGTTATCGCCAGGCATTACCATTTCAGTACCAGCAGCCAGTTCAACTTCACCGGTTACGTCTGTAGTACGGAAATAGAACTGAGGACGGTATTTGTTGAAGAACGGAGTGTGACGTCCACCTTCGTCTTTGCTCAGTACGTAAACTTCGCCTTTGAATTCAGTGTGCGGAGTGATAGAACCGGGCTTACAGATTACCATACCACGACGGATCTGGGTTTTCTCAATACCACGGAGCAGCAGACCTGCGTTGTCACCAGCTTCACCTTCATCGAGCAGTTTGCGGAACATTTCAACACCTGTACAAGTAGAGTTCAGTGGGCTTTCCTGCAGACCTACGATTTCAACAGCTTCACCAACTTTTACACGACCTCTTTCGATACGACCGGTAGCAACAGTACCACGACCTGTAATAGAGAATACATCTTCCACAGACATCAGGAAGGGCAGATCAACGGGGCGGGGAGGCAGGGGAATATAAGTATCCACCGCCTGCATCAGTTCGTCGATAGCACCGATCCATTTGGGGTCGCCGGCGAGTGCACCTGTAGCAGAACCTTTGATGATAGGTGTATTGTCGCCATCGAATCCACGACGGGTCAGTTCTTCGCGGATTTCCATTTCTACCAGTTCAAGCAGTTCAGGATCTTCCACAAGGTCAACTTTATTCATAAACACAACCATGGTAGGTACACCAACCTGGCGAGCCAGCAGGATGTGTTCTTTTGTTTGGGGCATAGGACCATCGGTAGCAGCCACCACGAGGATAGCGCCATCCATCTGGGCAGCACCGGTAATCATGTTTTTAACGTAGTCGGCGTGACCAGGACAGTCAACGTGCGCATAGTGACGGGTATCGGTTTGATACTCTACGTGTGCGGTATTGATCGTGATACCCCTTTCTTTTTCTTCAGGAGCTCCATCGATATCATCATATTTTTTTGCTGTCGCAAGACCTTTTTTAGAAAGAACTTCGGTGATTGCGGCAGTCAGGGTGGTCTTACCATGGTCAACGTGACCAATCGTACCAATGTTTACGTGGGGTTTGTCCCTCTTAAAGGTCTCTTTTGACATTGTTATCGGTTTTTAAATTGTGTTGTACTTTAAATTATTGTTTAACTATATAACTACAGGCTCATCGCGGTTCATTGCTGTTCCGGCTGAGCCAATTCATTTCACGACCCGGTGCAACCCGGATGTTTAATACAGAGCCGTTAGTGAGAATCGGACTCACGACCATCCCGATACAAGGTATCGGGATGCTCTACCACTAGCTTCAACGGTCTCAACTCACAAAGAACGATGGAGCCGTTAGTGAGAATCGGACTCACGACCTTCCCGATACAAGGTATCGGGATGCTCTACCACCAGCTTCAACGGTCTCAACTCACAAAGAACGATGGAGCCGTTAGTGAGAATCGGACTCACGACCTTCCCGATACAAGGTATCGGGATGCTCTACCACCAG